>FNQX01000058.1 GCA_900107575.1 Lachnospiraceae bacterium NK3A20
ACCAAAGCCCTCCGAATTAAGCGCTTGCAGCGCCACAATTCGTCGGGCCATATACCAAAGCCCTCCGAATTAAGCGCTTGCAGCGCCACAATTCGCCGGGCCATAAACGATAGCCCTCCAGGTTAGGCGCCGCTGGCGCCACAATAATTAGTTTTCAGGTATCTCTGCCCGGCACGCCGCCGGGCAGATTTCGACTGCGGACAGAAATGAAATGCCGGCGAATGCCGCGCGCTCCGCAGCACGGGAGAAGAATCATGGCAGAAGTTACTGACAACACGAGCACAGTCCGTCCTGCGGAAACGGCATCGCACTATCTCGCCCTGTACCGCAAATACCGTCCTCAGACGTTCGAGGACGTCGTAGGAAGGGATGCGATTGTACGCACGCTCAAGAATCAGATTGTCTCCGGGCGCATCGGTCACAGCTATCTGTTCTGCGGCACCAGAGGTACCGGCAAGACGACGATCGCCAAGATTTTCGCGAAGGCGGTGAACTGCGAGCATCCCGTGGACGGCAGCCCGTGCGGGGTTTGCCCTACCTGCCGTGCGATCGCGCAGGACGCCGATCTCAATGTCGTTGAGATGGATGCGGCCTCCAACAACGGCGTCGACGATGTCAGAGGCATCATTGACCAGGTATCCTACTCCCCGACACAGGGCAGATACCGCGTATTCATTATCGATGAGGTGCACATGCTCTCGCCCGCGGCCTTCAACGCGCTGCTGAAGACTCTGGAGGAGCCGCCTGCCTACGCGATCTTCATCCTCGCGACCACGGAACCGAACCGTCTGCCGGTCACGATTCTCTCGAGGTGCCAGCGATATGACTTCGGACGGCTCCCGATCCGGGTCATTGAGGACAGATTGCAGGAAGTCTGCAAAAGAGAAGGTCTGAACTGCGAAGAGAAGGCTCTGCGCTATATCGCGTCGGCGGCGGACGGCTCCATGAGAGACGGGCTGTCCATTCTCGATCAGTGCAACGCGTTCAACTACGGCAATGAGATTCTGACCTACGACAAGACGCTCGAGATCCTGGGAGCGGTTGACACCAGCGTATTCAGCCAGCTGTTCCAGTGCATCCATCAAAGTCGTCCCGCGAAGGCGCTGGACATTCTGGATGAGATTCTGGCGCAGGGCAGGGAACTCGTGCAGTTCGTTACGGATTTCATCGGCTATCTGCGCAATGTCATGCTCCTCAAATCTTCGGAGGAAATCGCAGATTCTCTCGATGTATCTTCGGACCATCTGCAACTGATGCTGCAGGATGCGCGCAGCTCCGAGCTCGAGGAGGATATTCGCTATATCAACGTCTTCTCCCAGCTGACGGAACAGATCAGGTATTCCGTGAACCGCAGAATCCTGACGGAGGCCGCGATCATCCGGCTGTGCGAGCCGTCCATGGACATCGCGCGGAATGAAGCGGAGGCGATCGCGCAGCTCCAGGAGAGAGTACGCATCCTGGAAGAGAAGATCGCACAGGACGAGGCAGCACTCGCGAGCGGTAGGGTACAGGGAATCACCGCAGGATCGGCAGCTTTACAGACCTCACCGGTTGGCCCCTCGTCTGCTGCGGGAGCGGGAGAGGTGGCATCCGCTGCGCCGCAGGGACAGAATGCTGCGCACAACACGGGGGACGTGCTCTCCGGCATGGCGGGAGAGCCTGCAGGGGGAATTGCTGCGGCAACAGAGCGCCCGCACCTTCCCGCGGCGCTCCCGGAGGACATTCAGAAGATCGCCGGCATGTGGGATCAGATCGTGGCGTCCCTGCCCAAGGAACAGCACCTTATGAAGATCTATCTGCAGAAGGCCAACCCGACAGTCACGGACGACGGGCAGCTGCTGCTCGTCTTTGAGAACTATGTCTACTGCGATTTCTTCAGTGGCAAGGGGAAGGAAGCGAACGCGTCGTTCTTCGCCGACTACCTGGCGAACAAGGTCGGCAGGCAGGTTGGTGTGCAGTACAAAGCGCTTGACAACCAACAGAAATTCTCGGACAATTATGTGGATATTCGCGCGATCACCAGGGCGGTCAACATGGACATCGGAGAAGAAGATACGGAATAAAGGCTGCGACAGCGTGTCACAGCCGTGAAGGAGAACGATTATGGCAAAGAGAAGCGGCGGTTTCGGCGGGGGCAGAATTCCCGGTAACATGCAGAACATGCTGAAGCAGGCACAGCGCATGCAGGCAGAGATGCAGCAGAACAAGGCAAAGCTCGACGAACAGGAATTCACAGGCTCCGCGGGCGGCGGTGCAGTGAAGGTCACAGTGACCGGCGGCAAGAGCGTGAAGAGTGTTGTCCTCGATAAAGAAGCGGTAGATCCGGAGGACGTGGAGACGCTCCAGGACATGATCACCGCGGCGGTCAATGACGCGCTTGGTCAGGTGGATGCCGCGAGCGAGCAGCTCTTCGGCGGCATGGGCCAGGGACTGGGCCTGTAGTTTACACAAATGAATCTTTACAGCGGACATATTAATCATTTGATTGATGAACTGGCGGCGCTGCCCGGTATTGGAAACAAGTCGGCGCAGCGCCTTGCTTTTTATATTATCGGCATGTCGCCGGAGCGGGTGGAAAGGCTCTCGAACGCTATCGTGGACGCGCGCAGGAACGTGCATTACTGCAAGGTGTGCCAGAACCTGACCGACGCGGAGATCTGCCCGATTTGCGGCAACCCGGAACGCGACCATTCCACGATCATGGTGGTGGAGAACCCGAGGGACCTTGCGGCCTATGAGAAGACGGGCAAATACAAGGGGACCTATCATGTTCTGCACGGTGCCATTTCGCCCATGCTGGGTATCGGCCCGGACGACATCAAACTGAAAGAGCTACTGAAGCGGCTGGAGGACAACACCGTGAAGGAAGTGATCATAGCGACCAATTCCAGCCTCGAAGGCGAGACCACGGCGATGTACATCAGCAAACTCCTGAAGCCTCTTGGAATTCGCGTGACCCGGATCGCGAGCGGTGTGCCGGTCGGCGGGGATCTGGAGTACATTGATGAGGTGACGCTCCTGCGCGCGCTGGAAGGCCGAACGGAGATCTGAACTGTTCCCGGGCGGGGCACAGAACTTTTCGAAAGCGCTGGTTTTCGTATCCTGTCCGGGCTATTATCATGGAAGAAAAGGGACATTTTAAGGGGGGGGGGTACTACCATGGTGAAATCTGAGTTATTCGGGAAAACAACAGACGGCCGCGACATTACGGCTTACACGATCGACAACGGTCACATCAGCTGCCGTGTGCTGGACTTCGGTGCGGTGCTGATGAACCTGTACACGCCGGATCAGCACGGCACGATGTCGGATCTCGTCCTCGGCTTCGATGACGCGGAGCAGTATGAGACCAATAAGGATTTCTTCGGCGCACTGATCGGACCGGTCGCGAACCGTACGGCCAACGGCCGTTTTGTGCTGAACGGGCACGAGTATCAGCTGCCGGTGAACGACGGGCCGAACAATCTCCACACGGACGCGGATCTGGGCCTGCACAAGAAGCTCTGGAAGGCAATGCCCGGTGGGGATTTCGTCACCTTTACGGTGGAAGTTCCTGATGGAGAATGCGGTCTGCCGGGCACACGCAATTTCACCGTGACCTACACGATCACGGAAGACAACGCACTGCGAATCCACTATCATGCAACAAGTGACGTACCTACCTATATCAACCCGACGAACCACGCCTATTTCAACCTGGACGGTCACGCGGCGGGCGCGGAATCCGTACTGAATACGGAAATGCAGCTGTTCTGCTCGCACTATACGCCGGTGGACAAAGAGTCTATTCCGACAGGAGAGACCGCGCCGGTATCCGGGACGCCGTTCGATTTCCGCGACGCGAAGAAGATCGGACAGGACATTGAGGCGGATAACGAGCAGCTCCACTTCGTCGGCGGATATGACCACAACTTTGTGGTAGACGAGTACACGGGCGACGGCGAATACGCGCCGGTGGCGGTTGCCTACAGCGCAAAGAGCGGGAGAGTCATGGAGGTATTCTCGACACTTCCCGGTGTGCAGTTCTATACGGGCAACTACGTAGACGACAAGGGTGGCAAGCAGGGCACAGACTACGACAAGCGGGCGGCTTTCTGTCTGGAAACCCAATATTTCCCGGATGCGATCAACCATGACAATTTCGAGAAGCCGATTTATGGCGGTAATAAAATCTACGATTCCTTAACGAAGTACCGTTTCTCTGTTAGATGAAATAAGAGGCAGCAATGGCAGTCATTGATTTCCAGAAGTGGCAGAATGATTCCGGCCAGGGACAATCGAATAACGTATTCCGCGAGGATGACGAGCTGGATGAGGACCTGCGTGACTTCGGAGAAGAGGATGACGGCGGCTACATAGACGATGAGATAGAAGAGGTACCGGCACGTGCAGAAGACGTGCCCGTCGTGAAGGATAAGAAGTACTATTTCCAGAGAGGACTGCGCGTGCTGCTGCTCTCGGGGCTCCTGATCGGCATCGTCTTCCTCATTATCATGCAGTCCAGGACCAGAGTGTACGGCTCTGCCAGCTACCGCAAGGTCGCGGACATCGTGGCACAGGAAGGAACGAGCTATCTGCCGCTTGGCAGCAACATCGTTGCCTACTCCCGGGATGGCGCGAGCTGCATGAGCAACAACGGCTCCCAGATCTGGAACATTACCTATGAGATGCAGGAACCCATCGTGGCAGTGAGCGGCCGCGTGATCGCGATCGGCGATTACAACGGGAGCGAAATCCACATCATGAACGACAGCAAAACGCTCGGCAGCGTGAATACGAACATGCCGATCCGCGGACTGGCTGTCTCGGAGAGTGGCGAAGTCGCGGCAGTTCTGAATGACACCGATGTCACCTGGGTGTATCTCTTCGATGCGGAAGGCAATACGATTGCCTATTTCAAGACGACGATGGGGCAGTCCGGGTATCCTCTGGGCGTTGCAATCTCGGCGGGCGGCGAGGTTGTCAGCGTTTCTCACCTGACGGTCGGCAGCGCCACAGTCAATACCAGCATTGCGTTCTACAATTTCGGGCCCGTGGGGCAGAATGAACCGGACAACAATGTCGGCGGTTACAACTACGACGACGAGGTGTTCCCGTACATTACCTATATGGACAGCGATACGTGTGCCGCAGTGTCGGATAAGCGCCTGGTGTTTTTCAACGGAGACCAGATTCCCAAGAGCGGAACGAACGCCATGTTCGACGCCGAAGTGGAGGGCGTATTCTCGAACGAGGAGTATATTGTCGTGCTGTTCCCTGATACGACGGGCAAAGAGCAGTATGCCATGCGCGTATACAACGGATCGGGCATGCTGGTGTCTACCATTCCCTTTTCGATGGACTATACGAATATTCAGCTGTGCAGCAACCGTATTGTGATCAACAATGACCAGGCCTGCCTGATTTACAATGTCGACGGAACGCTGAAATACAGCGGTTCGTTCAAGTCGCCTGTGCGCGCGGTGATCCCGATGGAGACATCGACCAACCGGCTCATGGTGATCACAGACAAGGCAATCGAGCAGATGGTTCTCGAATAATATGAATTTCTATTTCTTCCTCATTATCATTATTTCTGTACTCATCCTGATCGGGAGTGTGAAGCACGGCTTCCGGAAGGGCTTTGTGCATGAAGTGACGGCGGTGATCTCTCTTACGGCGGGCCTTCTGGTGATCAGTCTGCTCTCCTCCGTTATCGACCAGTTTCACCACCAGGACATGACGGGCGTGATCATTGGCATCATACTGCTCGCTGTGTTCGGCATCGTATACCGCATTGCGCACGTGTTCCTGACGTCGATCAACTTCCTCGCAAGGCTCCCCATCGTGCGCTGGCTGGATTCGGCACTCGGCGTGGTGTCCGGTTTCCTCATTGGCTTCGGTATCCTGTATCTTATAGAATTCCTCCTTCGGAATTATATCCTCCGATAACAAAGTCTTGTTAATTTGTACAAGGGCATAGTGGAAAATAACAGGCGGGAGCACCATATCTTGGTGCCCCTTTTACAAACTGACAAAACTGCGCAAAATGACGGAAAAAGTTGGGATCAGCACTTGCAAAACAGAAAAGGCAATGCTAATATCTCATCTTTGACAGTTGAAGAAGACAACAATGCCAGGAATCCCTCAACCAAGGGATTTCTGGCATTATTTATGGGCTTCGGAATTGTTGTATGTTGGGTTCTACCTCAAAAGATTTTTGATCTGCTTTCTCATGTCGGCGGGCTTGTGCCGCTTTCTGTCTAACGTAAGGTCCTGCAGCGCCGTGAGCGCCTTCAGTGTCTTACTGTCTGTATAGCCTGCCAGATAAAACATTCCATCATCAACGATACTCATGTTCTTCAGGGTATTGATCAGGTTGTCTGTGGTGATATGTGTGCCATTGTCATCCAGCTTGCACTCCAGGAGCCGATATACCAGAAGAGCCGTGTAGCAG
>FNQX01000044.1 GCA_900107575.1 Lachnospiraceae bacterium NK3A20
GGCTTAGGTGGGTGTTTTTTGTCTTGCGCCATCGTTGCATGAAAAGATCATTTTTGCTGACTTAATCCGCTTGACATCTCACCGCTGGACTCTTTTGCACTGAGGCTGATGTATTCCAGCAGCTCATCGGATGTCGTAATGTTCTGTTGCAGTTCTTCATTCCAACGCATGATCTCACCTTCCTTTCCTCAAAATTTGAAATGATTTCGATACGTTCCCTCCGAATCACCATCGGTGCCGTGAACGGCCCGATGAGCCGATCCGTGAGAAATCACCTTCGCGGTGAATCGCTCCGGCAACTTCGCCTGCGAATTTCGCAAGGTGGGATGCCGCCTTCCTCTCACCTGATGAATACGTATTCCGTTTCGCCGGAGCGCGCCTTATCGAATCGGTACCCGCTCCAGTCGAAGGCTTTGAGCTCTTCCGGGCGCTCTGCGTGTATGCCTGCCATGAACCGCACCATCTCACCGCGCGCCATCTTGGCATACACGCCCTTCTGCATGACCTTCCCGCCTTCCAGCGAACCGAAAATGCAGGTAATGTACCGATCACCCGGCTGCAGATATTTCTCAACGCTCTTTGCGTACTCCCTCGACGCGAGATTGATGAGAAGCCTGCTCTCATCCATGACCTCACGGTAGAGATCGTCGCCCCAGAATTCATACAGATTGCGGGTGCCCGCGACCTTCGCCCTCGCGTCCATTTCCAGTCGGTACGGCACGACGCCGTCCATCGGTTTCAGGACGCCGTAGAAGCCAGAGAGGATGCGCAGATGTTTCTCCAGATAGTCATACTCCCCGTCCTCGAAAACAGCAGGTGCCATGTACGTAAACTGTATCCCGTCATAGGATAGCAGCGCCGGTGTCAGGTTCCGTGAGAGGTCCATCTCCGCAAACCGCTGTGAATTCTGCCGCGCGATGGCATCATTGCATTCCCACAACCGCTTCTGCTCCTCGAATGTCAGCCCCCGCACCCATTCCTTCAGAATTTCGGTTTTCTTCAGGAAAACAGGCAGGCCCCCGCAGGGCATGGTGTCTGTGTCCGTTCTCATCTTCTTCGCCGGAGAGATGATGATCTTCATTCCAGCTCTCCCAGCATCTGTGCCGGATTGTCTGCCGCCTTTACCTTCTCGAAGGCCTTTACGATCACGCCGTTCTCGTCAATGAGATAGGTCGTCCTGACGACGCCCATGTAAGTTCTGCCGTAGTTTTTCTTCTCCTTCCAGACATCGTAAGCCTGGATCGCGGTCAGCTCCGGATCCGAGAGCAGGGGGAAGGGCAGTCCGTATTTCTCCTCGAACTTCTTGTGTGACATGGCGCTGTCCTTGCTGACGCCCAGCACGACCGCACCCTTTTCGCGGAACTGCGGGTACAGCTCACCGAACGCGCAGGCCTGCTTCGTGCAGCCCGAAGTCATGTCCTTCGGGTAGAAATACAAGATGACCTTCTGTCCTTTATAGTCCTCCAGCGAATGATTCACGCCATTCTGATCCGGCAGCGTGAACGCCGGAGCCTTACTGCCAACTGCTAACATAAGCTGCTTCCTCCTTCAATTTCATTTCTCTGTATAACTAATTATATCTTATCTGCGCCCCGCGATACAGCGCACGTGCCAGTCCCCCGCCGTAGTGTTAGTATTAGTGCATGGGGGCGGCTGCATCGAGCAGTCGCAAAGATCCGTGGCAGGGAGTCAATTCAAGTTACTCTCTGCGACACGGCGTGGGGATCAGTCATGAATCATTGGGGTAAATACAAGGCGGCAGCGCTGCTCTTCTCTCTAGCTGTATGCTGCGCCGCCATCATCGGTTGTGAGGGAACAGGGGGCAGCACTGCTCCCCAACCTGTCACAAACAGCTCCCTGCAGGAGCCCGCAACGCAGATTCCGGAATCACAGAAGCTCATCGTCTATACCTCCCACAAGGAGGAAGTCTACCGCCCGATCATCCAGGAATTCGAAGAGGAGACCGGGATTCTTGTCGACACGCACGCCGGCGGCACGACGGAAATGCTGCATCTGATGGCAGAGAGCGAAGCGGATGCGAATGTCGACGTCTTCTTCGGCGGCGGTGTCGCATCCCTCGAAGCGTACCGGGAGTATCTGGATCCTTACAGCGTTTCATTGAAGGATTCGCTCGATCCCAGTCTGACATCGACAGATGATCGCTGGACACCGTTTACCGAGCTGCCTCTTATTTTCATTTACAACAACAAACTCGTCAACGAAGAGGACGCGCCGAAGAGCTGGCGCGAGTTCCTGGATGATACCTGGAAGGGGGAAATCAGCTTCGCAGATCCGGAGAAATCCGGCACGAGCTTCACGATTCTGGAGACACTCAGGGACGTCTCCGGGCTCTCCCTGGAAGAGACGATTGCCGCGTTCTGCGATGCGATGGACGGCGACATGTCAGAGGGTTCGGGTGAAGTTCTGCAGCTCGTGGATTCCGGGGAGAAGCTCGTCGGCATCACCCTCGAAGAATCCGCGCTCAAAGAGATCGCAAGAGGCAACGACATCTCCATCGTGTATCCGGAGGAAGGCACCAGCGTGGTGCCGGACGGTGCCGCCATCGTGCGCAACGCACCGCACCGGGAGAATGCGGAGAAGTTTCTGGATTTCATCGTGGGCGACGCGGTACAAAATTACGCGGTGAACACTCTGTCGAGAAGGAGCGTGCGACAGGATCTGTTCCCCGCATCACGCTACGATTTCGCCATCGTGCCGATCAATATCCAGAAGGCGAGCGCAGAGGAGACAAAGGCGCTGGAGCTCTTCCACGACCGGATGGGAGTTGCAAAAGGGGAGGCCACGCCATGATCCTACGCTATATCAACGCATCCTATCGAAGGCAGCTCCTCACCTTTTTCATCCTGACTTCCGTCGTGCCGTTCCTCCTCGGCGGGTGGCTCCTTGTCTATCTCTTCCGCCAGAACGTAACGCGCACGTATGAGGAGAAAGAGCTCTCCATGGAACAGGAGGTGAAGGCGCTCCTTCTGCACAATTTCGCGCAGTCCGAGACGACCATCGACAGCATCGAAGAGGATCCTAACATTCAGAAGGCGCTCTCCAGAGGCTCTGTTCGAAATCCCAATGTCTATGCCGCGCTGTACCGGGAGACCGATGCCATCCGGGACAACGCGACTATCGACATCTATTCCGGCTCCGTGCGGGTCTATTCCACGCAGCGGGGGAATGCCCCCAAGACGCTGCCTCTCGACATGGGCATATTGAAGCGCGCCGCCGACCGCCAGGGCAGCACCGTCTATTCCTCCCAGTACGACGGTATTTACACGAATTCTGTCGTGCTGCAGATCGCGAGGAAGATTAATGACAACGACGGCTTCGTCGTCATCACCGTGGGACAGGAGAATTTCGACCGCGCGCTCAATGGTCTCCTCGGTGGCGAGAAAGGCCTCATCATTGCGAACCGCTTCTGGGAACCTGTCTATACAACGGGGAGCCTTGGCTCGGATGAGACGCTGCAGCGCCTCCGGTCAGAGATCTTCCATGACGAAAAAATGCACGGGGACGAGTCACAGGTTACTGTCGCAGATGCGCTGGGAGACACCGGGCTGAATCTCATCTATCTCGCACCCCCTGCACTCTCCGACGACATCTACCGCTCCATGCTGCGCGTGCTCCTCTTCCTCTCTCTCATCGTCTCCGTATTCAGCATCGCGCTCTCCGGCATCGTGTCCAATTACCTCGCGAAACCCCTCACCGTCATCAGCCGCGCGATGCAGCAGCTTCGCCACGAGAACTACAGCGTCCGGGTTGACCTTCCAAGGGACGATGAGTTCGGGGAGCTCGCGGCGGGCTTCAATAAAACAGCAGGCAGGATCGCCGACAATCTCGACGAGAGGGTGCGCCAGCAGAAGAAGCTCAACGAGACGGAAATTGCCATGGTGCAGGCACAGCTGAACCCCCATTTCCTCTACAACACGCTGGACACCATCAAGTGGGTCGCCAAAGACCACGATGTCCCGGAGATTGCGGCTCTCTCCTCCGATCTGGCCGCGATCCTGCGCCGCAGCATTTCCGGGAAGGCGTTCGTCACCCTGAGTGACCAGCTCGACCTCCTCGATAAATACTGCGCAATTCAGCAGTTTCGATTCGATGACAGCTTCACCTATGAATTCGTTGTGCCGGAGGAGCTGATGGACTGTGTCCTGCCGAAACTCATCATCCAGCCCGTCGTCGAGAATGCGATCATTCACGGCCTCGAAGGCATCGAGGACGGCTTCCTGAAACTGGAGGCACGGCATGTAGAAAAGGACGGGCAGAATGATCTTATCATCCGAGTCACTGACAACGGGCACGGCATCAGCGACGAGATGATTGACATCCTGAAGCGCCGTGACACGAAAGAGCTGCGCGGTCACCTTGGCTTCAACAACGTGAACACCATCATCCGGCTCTATTATGGAGACGCTTACGGGATCGAGGCAGCAAGGCTTCCCGACCGCGGCACGAGCGTCACCATCACTCTCCCCTACTCCAAAGAGTTTCCCGAAGAGATCACGGAGGATAAGACATGATACGTGTACTGGTCGTAGAAGATGAGAAATTCGTAAGGCAGGGCATCATCCGCAACACCAACTGGAAGAGCGTCGGCTGTGAGGTCGCGGGCAGCGCGGCCGATGGAAACGAAGGACTGGAAGAGGCACGCGCACTCCGCCCGGACCTTATCATCAGCGATATCCGTATGCCGGGCATGAGCGGCCTTCAGATGGTACGGCAGCTCAGGGAGGAAGGCATGAACTGCAAGGTCATCTTCCTCACCGCCTTTGGAGAGTTCCACTACGCGCAGGAGGCCCTCCGCCTGCAGGCAGCCGACTATATCTTAAAGCCCTACCGGGACGGCGAGCTCGAGAATGTCATTCGAAGACTCCTCGGCAACAGCATCATCCGCGAAGAGGAGCAGGAGGAGGATGACATTCTCCCCTTAAAGGCTGCCTCTTCCGACATGAACCGCTATGTACAGACAGCCATTGCCTATATCGAAGCGCACTTTGGAGAGGAGAACATCAACATCACCGAAATCGCCCAGTCCATGGGCGTATCCGAAGGGCACCTCTCCCGCCTGTTCAAAAAAGATACCGACATGAGCATCAGCACCTACATCACGCGCTACCGTATGCGAAAGGCGATGCGGCTATTGTCCGACGTGCGCTACAAAGTCTACGAGGTCGGCGAGATGGTCGGCTATCACGACATCGGCTATTTCTCCAGCCTGTTCAAGAGGATCGTTGGCGTCACCCCATCGGAATACCGCGGCCGAAGTCAGACATAATGTATATTTTTTTCCTGCTGTTTTCCGGAATATATCAGAATCTTATACAAAATATCAGGTTCACCCCATAGTATTTCATGCGCAATCTCTCTATATTTTACTTATAGATGCTCTGAATCTTATGCATTATCACAAGAGGGAGGTAATATAAGTGAAAAAGAGAATTCTATCTGTATTACTGACGGCAGCGATGTCGGTAAGTCTCATGGCAGGCTGCGGCTCGAACAACGCTGGTGGTGAAGCACCTGCATCAGCTCCGACCTCCGGTGGAACGGAGAGCGCACAGGAAGAGTCAACATCAGGCGCGGCCACAGAATCCGCGGCCCCCGCACAGGCGGAGAATCTCACCGGTGTAGATGCCATTATCGCCGAGGCGGAAGGCATGACACTCGACGAGCTCGCGGCGAAGGCGATTGAAGAGTCCAACAGCCAGACCTTCTACGGCATTGGCAACTCTTCCCGCGGCAAGACTGCACTGCCACTCTTCATCTCCTATCTGCAAACCATTGATCCCAATTACAACATGGAATTCGAGTGGCAGCAGCCCAAGAACAACAAGATCTTCGAGCAGCTGACCGCGGATTCGCTCAAGGATTCCGGCACTTTCTCCATGACCCTGATTCAGGACGGCAACCAGATCCAGACCAAGATGATCGACACCGAGATCCTGAAGACCTTCATCCCGAAGGACTGGGCCGATGCGAACGGCACAACGCCGGATGCCTACGAGGGCTTCCTGCCGCTGCAGACACTGAACAAGGTATTCATGTTCAACAACACCGGCGATGCGAAATTCACGAACTGCTGGGACTTCGTCTACGACGGACAGCACCCGCTGTACATGGACATTGATTCCGAGCTGGTCGGCAAGAACTTCCTCTACATGCTCACCGAGGACAAATATGCCGATATGCTCAAGGAAGCCTACGACGCCCTGGACGATGAGAAGAAGGCATACTTCGATCCGATTGTCGCAGAGCTTCAGACCGACGCGTCCGATTTCGGCCTTGGCGAGAACGGCGCCTATGCGCTCGCCTGGATCAAGCTCTGGGTCGAGAACTACAACGCGCAGACCGATGACGGCCCCATCTGCAACACGCTGGTTGACGCATCCGCAACAGACCAGTCGGCGCTTATCGTTTACTCGAAACTGCGCAGTGTCGAGGAGTCCGCAACCGTCTCTGTCAACAACGTGACGGTTGCCGCTTACCAGGATGACTACGTCGGCATCGGCGGCTATGGATATAATCACTACCTGTTCCTGACCAAGAACAGCCCGCTGCCCTGGACCGCCTGCGCCTTCATCGCTTACCTGACCTGCACTGAGGACGGCTTCTCCGCCTGGGGCAAGGACATGGGCGGCTATTCCAGCAACCCCGAGGTAGCGACTGCGACCGAGACCACCTATCAGCACCAGAAGGGTGGCTACAATGACGCCGGCGAGGACGAGTTCCCCGCAAAGGACGATCGGGGCTACGACTGGTGGACAACCGAGGGCGAACTGGTTCTCGAGGATCCGCAGTACTGCGCGGACGCGGCATTCGGCGTCGGCAGCTGGATTGAGACCCTGACCAAGTACGCGGACGCAGCAGCGGAATAAACTGCCGCCTGTATGATGCGATACCCTTCATTACAGAAATAATGGCAACTGTTCCCATGGGTGCCGCAGGAATCTGCGGCGCCCGATTTCGTAAAGGAGACTTTTCATGGAGATGACCGTACAGAAGAACAAAAAGGGTGCCATTCTCCGCAATCAGATCCGGACCTTTTTCGCCAAGCCGCAGAATGTCATTCTGCTGTTATTCGGCATCGTGCTGACTTTCAGTACCATTGCGCCGATTGTCGCGATCGTCAGGGATACCTTTTCCATCCACCCGGGCACGATCGACCAGCACCTCACGGGACAGACGACCGGCTACAGCGTCGTTAATTATACCGACCTCTTCACGAGCCGCATGGCAGCAACGAACCTCTGGAAGCCGCTGCTCAATACCGTCCTGCTCTCGGTACTGACCTGCCTCATTTCCATTGTTTATGGCGGCCTGTTTGCTTTCCTCGTGACAAGATCCAACATGAGATTCAAGCGGTACCTCAGCGCGATCTTCATCTTCCCGTACATCATGCCGCAATGGACCCTGGCCGTCGTATGGCAGCACATGTTCAACTCCAACGCCGTGACGGGAACCGCGGACGGACTCCTCACCGCACTCTTTGCCGTGCACATGCCGAAATGGTTCGTCCTGGGCCTGTTCCCGAGTGCCATGGTCCTGGGGCTCCACTACGCACCGTTTTCCTACATCCTGATCGGCGGCATCTTCAAGAACATGGATGCAAACCTGGAGGAAGCAGCCACCATCCTCGATACACCGAAATGGAAGATCATGTTCCGGATCACGCTCCCCATGGTGAAGCCTGCGATCCTCAGCACGATTCTCCTCGTCTTCGGTTCCGCAATGGGCTCCTACCCCGTCCCGCACTATCTGAATCTCACGACACTCTCGACCAAATACATCTCGATGAACTCCAAATATACCGGTGAAGCCAGCATCCTTGCGATCATCATGATGGTATTCGGCGTGCTGATCCTGGGACTCAACCAGTCGTCGCTCATGGGGCGCGCGAATTATACGACCGTCACCGGCAAGTCCGGTCAGCTCTCGAAGATCAATCTCGGCAGGGCAGGCAAGTGGGTGATCGGCGTGATCTACATCATTCTGACCTTCTTCACCTCCATCTGGCCGATCCTTCTGTTCGCGCTCGAAACTTTCCTCCCGAACCCCGGAGACTACAGTTTCCTCTACACGCACGACCTCTCGAATCTTACGACCAAATGGTGGATCACCAACGAGAACATCACCGAGAACGGCATGTACGGGCAGCAGGGCATCCTCTACAATCCGACGATCTGGCACGCCTTCCGCGGCACCCTGTTCCTCGCCATCATGTGCGCTCTCATCGCAGGCACCATCGGAACACTCATCGGCTACGCCGTCTCGAAGAACCGCAGATCCAGGTGGGCGAACTACGTGAACAACATCGCGTTCCTCCCCTACCTCATGCCATCCCTGGCCGTGGGCGCTGCTTTTTTCATCCTGTTCTCGAACCGCTACGTCAACCTGTTCAACACCTACACCCTGCTGATCATCGCAGGCGTCGTGAAATACATCCCGTTCGCGTCCAGAAACTCGCTGAATTCGATGTTGCAGCTCTCCAATGAGATCGAGGAGGCCGCCATTATTCAGGATATTCCATGGATCAAACGAATGACGAAGATCATCATCCCGATCCAGAAATCGTCGATCATCAGCGGATTCACTCTGCCGTTCATGACTTGCCTTCGAGAGCTCTCGCTCTTCCTGCTCCTGTGCACGCAGGGCTTCATCCTCTCGACCACGCTCGACTATTTCGACGAGATGGGTCTGTACGCGTTCTCGAGTGCGATCAACCTGATCCTCATCATGACGATTCTGATCTTCAATACAATTGTAAACATACTGACAGGCGCGAGCCTCGATAGTGGCATAGGAGGGTAATCATGCCGGCGATTAAACTGAAGAATATCACGAAACGATGGAAGAATTTCTACGGCGTGGACAACCTGAGTCTGGACATACCGGACAACTCCTTCATCACGCTCCTCGGGCCTTCCGGCTGCGGCAAGACCACAATCCTGCGCATGATCGCGGGCCTCGAGACACCGACGTCCGGGCAGATCACAATCGGGGATCAGGTCGTCTTCGATTCCGCTGCGGGCATCAACGTTCCCGCCAACAAGAGAAAGGTCGGCTTTCTCTTCCAGAACTATGCGCTCTGGCCGAACATGACCGTGTACCAGAACATCTCCTTCGGTCTGAAGAACGTGAAAGAAGCGCTGCCGAGGGTCGACATTGAGGCGAAGACTGCGGCGGATCTTGCCCATGCATTAAAAAACGGCAGGAAGATACGCGACTGTGTTGAGGACTGCCGTGACAAGGACGGGAAGCTCAACATGGAGAAGACGTATGTCAAGCTGATCGACACCTTCTCCCTCTCCATGATGAGTGCCAAAGAGCTCTTCTCTTTGAAAATTCACGAGGCCGCCGATCCGCAGAAGACAGCGGATGAGAAGAGAAAAGACTATGAGAGAAAGAGAAATGAGATCCGCGAGAAGTATCTTGCAACCGGCAGAGATCTGGATGAGAATTCTCAGGTGGTGAACGACGGCAAGGTCGAGACGGTTGTCCGCAAATTCACCGAAGAAGAAATCGACGCCAGAGTGCGCGAGGTCTCCCGGATCGTCAAGATCGGTATGTTCATGGATCGATATCCCGCGGAGCTCTCCGGCGGCCAGCAGCAGCGTGTCGCGATCGCGCGAACGCTCGCGCCGAGGCCGCAGGTGCTCTTCATGGATGAGCCCCTCTCCAACCTGGATGCGAAGCTCCGTCTCGAGATGCGGTATGAGCTGCAAAGGCTACACGTGGAGACCGGATCCACCTTCGTCTACGTCACGCACGACCAGATGGAAGCTATGACGCTCGCGACCAGAATCTGTCTCATCAACAACGGCGTACTGCAACAGTACGACGCGCCGCTCGACGTCTATAATCGACCGACCAACCTCTTCGCAGCGGACTTCGTCGGCAACCCGTCGATCAACTTCGTGAACGCGAAGGGCGCACAGGCAGCGGATGGCAGCGTTGCCCTCCGCATCTTCCATGATATCCCGGTACGCTTCCTTCCGAATGAGAGCATCCGGATGGATGCCTGGTTCGAGGGCCGGGATCAGGCAGCTGCCGCGGCGCGGCAGGCAGAGGCTGCACGACTGAAGGAAAAAGGCGCGGTAGAGAAGTCCAACAAGGATGAAGTCTTCCAGTACCACATCCAGAAGATCGTGGAGGAAGATACCAGCATCCGGGAAGATCCGATACTGACCAATGAGGATCTCGTCCTGGGTATCCGTCCTGAGGCTGTCAACATCGAGCCGGGCGGTGTGATCCAGACGACGATATACGGTGCCATGCCGACCGGCATGGAGTCCACGCTGAAGCTCAGTGTGCAGGACACCTATCTCCTCACCTGCGTGATCTTCGGCAACACCGCGTATACGATCGGAGAGCAGGCAAGGATCAATATCAGCGGCAGCAACATCCTGCTGTTCGACCGGCAGTCCGGCAGGCTCATCACGGCAGGCAGGCTGGAGTTTAGTTAATTCAGCCGGCTGTCATCGCTTTCCGATCCCCGAATACCTGCTCCTTCAGCCGCTGCGCGGTCGGGGTCGCGGCAAGGCCGCCTGCTGCCGTCTCCTTCAGCGTGGAGGACATCTGGTTTCCGACTTCCTTCATCGCGTCGATGCACTCATCTGCAGGAATGTACAGCGGGATTCCTGCGAGCGCCATATCTGCTGCGCAGTAGGCGAGCACAACGCCCGCCGCGTTCCGCTTGATGCAGGGGATCTCTACGAGTCCCGCAACCGGGTCACAGACGAGACCCATTTGATTCACTAGTGCCATTCCGAGTGCGCTGGCACACATCGTGGGTGTGCCGCCCCGCACCTCTACCATGGCAGCCGCAGCCATGCCGGCGGCACTGCCGCACTCCGCCTGGCAGCCGCCCTGCGCACCGGCAATGGATGCCTTGCCGGCGATCACCATACCAAAGGCGCCAGCAGTGAAGATCGACATCACGATATCTCTCTTCGGGATCTTCTTCTCCTGGTAGAGAGGGATGAGGCACCCCGGCAGGATGCCACAGCTCCCCGCCGTCGGAGTCGCGACAATTCTGCCCATCGCTGCGTTGCAGTTGGAGATGGAGAGTGCCGTTGCGACAGCCTTCCCCATAAAGGTTCCCATGAGGGACTCCCCCTTGTCGGCGTACTGCATCATGGCGACACCTTCGCCGCCGGTCAGGCCGGAATTCGACCGCTGTCCCGGTTGCTGTCCCCAGGCGAACGACTCTGTCATGATATCGAAATCCTTTTCCATCTGCTGGTAGAGCTCCTCTTCGCTCTTGCCGATCTGGAGTGCCTGGTCAGCGAGTATGATCTCGCTGATCTTCCTGCCCTCCTTCTCTGCCAGCGTCACCAGCTCTTCTATTGAATCGTATTTGATCATCTTACACTTGCCTCGTATTCCATCGATGCATCAGATCGCCCGGATCATCATGGCATTCGTGATATTGTCCATCTTGCGCAGGTCGTCGATCAGCTGTTCCGGAGGCAGCTGGTCGATCTCGATCGTCATCAGCGCGGGTCCGCCCTTCTCTCTTCTGCTCAGGTGGAAATTGCCGATGTTCAGATTCTCATAGCGCCAGTACATCAGGTTCGTCACGTTCGCGATAACGCCCGGCGTATCCTTGTGGAAGATGAGGAGCGTATTGCTCTCACCGTTGAAGTTGACATCCAGATCGTCGATCTTGTCCACGCGGATATTGCCACCACCGATGCTCGCGCCTTCTATTTCACCTGTCTTGCCGTCGACACAGGTATAGGTCACCCGCGCCGTATTCGGGTGGCTCCCCGGAATGTCCTTCGGAATGAACTCATAGTGAATCCCGCGTTCTTTCGCAATTGCAAAGGCGTCACGGATCTCTTCGCTCCAGCTGTGGTACCCCATGATGCCGGCGAGAATCGCCCTGTCGGTACCGTGCCCCTGGAAGGTGCGTGCGAAGGACCCGGAGAGCTGAATCTTCACCTCTTTCAGAGGATCGTCCATGATAATCTTGTTCACCACGCGGCCGAGCCTGCAGGCTCCCGCCGTGTGAGAACTGGATGGGCCGATCATGACCGGTCCGATGATATTGAACACATTCATGCCTTTACGTCTGCTCCTTCCTTGTAGATAAACTTCTTGTAAATCTTGTCCACGACAACGCCGATTGCGTTATCATCTGGAAAGGATTCTTGTGTGCAATGGAACCTGCGACCGTGAACTGCAGGAAAATATAGATCAGCTGCATCGCGATAACGACCAGGAATACCTTCCAGAGAATGCCCAGGATTGTGAATGTCTTGCCGGAATAGGTCATGTCCACGAAGGTGCCGCAGATATACAGCGGCATGAATTCTCCGATCAATATGCCGAGAATAATCGCGATGATCAGTCTCGGGACTAAGCCCATCTTTTTTTTCCCCATAGGATTGCCTCCCCGTCTGTTATTTTTACCCGGCTGCGTGGCAGCCGCCCCCTAAACTCTTTATAGTACAGCAAATCTTATTTGTTAAATTTATAGTTTTCATCATACCTATTGAAAATTATAATTGATAGAAAGATGGAGGATTTGCCATGGAAATCAGACAGCTGGTCGCGTTCGAAAAGGTCGCCGAGCTCTGCAGTTTCTCACAGGCCGCAAAGGCATTGGGCTATTCCCAGTCTGCCATCACGATTCAGATTGGCCAACTGGAGAAGGAATTCAACACGCGGCTCTTCGACCGGTTCGGTCGTCACGTCTCCATCACTCCCGCCGGCCGTCAGATGCTGCGCCACGCAAAGAGCATCCTCGATCAGGTGGATAACATGAAATCGGATTTCGGCAGACAGGATACGCACGAACACAACCTGCACATCGGTACGCTGAATTCCCTGTGCAGATTTCCGATCGAACGCATGATGAACATCCTGTTCCAGAAGAACCCGGATTATCACGTCAAGATCACGTGTGACTCTCCTTCCCGGCTCATTGAAATGATGGAACGCAATGAAATTGATATTATCTACATCCTGGATTCCGAAATGGCAGACGTGCGCTGGAAGAAAATTGTCAACAAAAAAGAGCCTGTGGTATTCGTCTGTGCTGCCGACTCCCCACTGGATCAAGTAGGAGGCGGTGATTAGCCGCCGTCCTCTCACACCACCGTGCGTACCGTTCGGTACACGGCGGTTTCAACAGTTGACATGCATAGACTGGTATGCTGAGGATAGATCATAGAATCCCCAGCGTATCAGTCTTTCTTTATTCAAAGCCCAGTTAACCGCCTTGTTCCCGGCATTAAACCAGTACCCTTTTCTGTCATAGGCTATCGTCGCCGCATAATGCTCCGCCACGCCAAGCCCAATCAGTTTTCGTTTGCGCGTCTTTGGCAGTTTCCACTGCTTCCAGATGCACATGCGAATTCTCCTGTACAGCCAGCCATTGATGTCTTCAATGTTGCTTTTCATGTCTGCAATACCATAGTAGTTCAGCCATCCCCGCGCACTCAATTCAATACGCTTCATGGTGTTGACTATGCTGCCGCATCTGCTCCGGGAAGTGAGACTGCGCAGCTTGTCCTTGAACTTCTTCATGGATTTCTGGTGTACCCTAATGAATACGTCTTTCCTTCCTTTCCCGAAGCAGAAGCCAAGGTACTTAAAATTTCGGCTTGCAAACACGCTGACCGTTCTGCTTTTCTCCCGATTCACCTTCAGCTGCAAGGTTTCCTCAAGATACTTCACACTGGATTCCAGTAGCCTTTGCGATGCCCGTTCACTTTTCGCCAGCAGGACGATGTCGTCTGCATAGCGGATACACGGCACGCCGCGTCTACTGTATTCCTGGTCAAACTCGTTCAGATATACGTTCGCCAGCAGGGGTGAAAGATTTCCGCCCTGTGGTGAGCCTTCTTCTGTCGGAGTCACAACACCGTTTTCCATCACTCCACTCTTCAGATATCTCTTGATCAGCTGTATGACCCGCTCGTCCTTTACGTTCTGCCGCAAGAGGCCCAGCAGTTTTACATGGTTGATCGTATCGAAATACTTGGACAGGTCGAGAACTACGGCTCTCGTGTACCCCTGCTCCGCATACTCCTTTATCTTCCGAATGGCATCCTTTGCACTTCTTCCCGGTCGGTAGCCGAAGCTCCCGTCCGAGAACAGCGGCTCATAGATGGGCATTAGCTGCTGCGCTATTGCCTGCTGAATGATGCGGTCGATTACCGTCGGAATACCAAGCTTACGTACTCCGCCGTCTGGCTTCGGGATCTCTTTGCGTCTCACGGGAGAGGGAGTGTAATGTCCGCTCCTTATCTTCTCTATGAGTTCACTCTGATGCTCCTTTAGCCATGGAAGCGCGTCTTCGATGGTCATTCCATCTATTCCGGGTGCTCCCTTGTTCGCCTTCACTCTCTTATAGGCACGGTTAAGGTTATCCTTATCCAGTATCTTTCCGAGAATGTCCGGCTCTGCACTGTCCCTTTCCTTCCATATCCGGTTGAAAGAGCGGTGCGCTCTTACATGCCCTTTGCGTTCCGCGCTATCTCTTTGTAAGCAGCCGTCATTGCTGGCGTTTTCTGTACTCATTCGCTCTTTCCTCCTCTCCGGGTTGTACTTTGGACTCCTGTTGATTCGGTCCTTCGCGGCTATGCCACTACTATGGCTTCGGCTGACTCCTGTGCGTTCAGCGCCGTCTTGTGGCGGCGGTTACTCCTTTCAGAGTGTGCCGCACAGGTCTCCCCGGGTACCACACGTTTCTTTCTCTCCATCCATCTGCCACATTTATCCCGCATGATTCCGTGTAGTTACTGGGCTTCGGCTTGAGTGGCAGTCTTACCCTCATGCGAGACCTTATATGTGATTTCTGTTCGTCAGACCAGAGATTTGCCCGTGGTTAGTCTGTTCCCACATCCGGCTTCCTTCAGATCCCACCTCGCGATGGACACCCTTGCCTTCGGCTATATCCTTCCCACTACCGGGCAGATTCGGGACTTTCACCCGTTAGAAACGTGCGCCGCCGGGCGCACCA
>FNQX01000011.1 GCA_900107575.1 Lachnospiraceae bacterium NK3A20
AGATGACCTTCTATGATCTCTACTCCTTTATAAGAACAAAGATCGTGCAGTATTTCCGCCAAATCCTTCTTATATTGATTGTAGATTATTTTCCGTCTATACTTCGGAGTGAAGACGATGTGGTATTTGCATAACCACCTGGTATGTGCAGAACTATTAGCCTTCGGCATAAAATCACCTTTCCTTTCTTAATAGTGGCTTGAGCACCTCTATTATATGGAAAGGTGATTTATTTGTATAACTTTTTACTCTCACCCGCATAGCGGGTGGATTTATGCTTCGCAAGGGTTCGTTTGCTTCGCAACCTCACCACAAGCTCAGCAGGCTTAAGCCAAAGTCATCAAAAGCTCCCCCGCACAGGTTCTGCTGTGCGGGGGAGCTTCTTGCTGTCACGTTCTCACTTCTTATCTTTTTTCTTTTTCTTCTTATCTGCCTTGGCTTCCTTCTCGGGCTCTTCCGCCTCGAGGTCGGCCGCCTTCTGATCGGGCAGCTGATATTTTGTCTCGAAATCCTCAGCCTGCCGCAGGAAGTCCGCCTTCGCGGCATCCGCAAGGTGTTCGATATAATCGTGTTTCTCGAAGCCGGTCTCGTTCATCTGGGAGAGGTAGACCGCGATGTTGTTGCAGTGGTCGGCGATTCTCTCGTAGTCTGTCGTGATGTCCTCAAGTGCGATGCCGAGCTCAATCGTGCACTTGCCCTTGCGCAGCCGGCGCACGTGCCGCCTCTTGACTTCCATGTTGAGGCCGTCGATGACATCCTCCAGTGGCTCCACTGTGCTGGCGAGTCGCAGGTCCACATCCTGGAACGCGGTGATCGCGCGGTCGACGATATCCTCCAGCGCCGCATGGAAAATCCGCAGCTCCTCCTGCGCCTTCGGGGAGAACTCCTGCCCCTTCTCATGCATTTCCCTCGCGGACTGCATGATGTTGAGCGCGTGGTCTGTCATTCTCTCGAAATCGCCGATGACGTGCATCACCAGCGTGAACATGTGAGAATCCTTCGGGGAGAAGTTCATGTTGGTCATCGTGACGAGGTAGGAATTGAGCGTGTCCTCGTAATCATCAACGGTCTTCTCGAGCTTGTCCACCTTCCCGGCGCCCTCGTCACTGTACTCCAGGACGAGATCGATCGCGGTGTGCAGCGCAACCTGCGTGTAGGCTGCCATTTTGTCGGTCGCCTTCTTGCACTGGTCGAGAGCGAAAACAGGAGACGTAATGAACTTCGTGTCGAGCATCTTGAGCTCTTTGCGGCTCTCACTCTCTGCCTTCTCATCGTCGGTGACCGGCACGAGCCTCTCCACGATGTTCACGAGAAGATCCGAGATCGGCAGCATGATGACGACGGCTGCGATATTGAAGATGGAGTGGAACAGCGCAACCGCAACGGGAGACGCGGTCTGCTCCATGATGGGGAAATGGAAGATGGCGTTCAGCGTATAGAAACCGATCATGAAAACGGAAGTCTTCATAATACAGTAGACGAGCTGCGTGAGGGCTGCGCGGCGCGCGTTCTTGGAAGCGCCGATCGCACCCATGATACCGGTGATGGCGGAGCCGATGTTCTCACCCATGATGACGGGGATGGCGCTGCCCATCTTGAGTACGCCGGTTAAGGAGATGGATTGCAGAATACCGATGGAGGCGGAGGAGCTCTGCAGGATGACGGTGATGACAAGGCCTGCCAGAAGACCCAGGATCGGATTAGAGAAGGCCGTCAGGATACCCGTGAACTTCGGGTCGTTCGCAAGGGGCGCCGCACCGCTCGACATGGCGTCCATGCCGATCATGAGAACGGCGAAACTCGTCATGATGCCACCGATGTCTTTCTGCCGTTGTTTCTTCGACATCATCATCATGAAGACGCCGATGATGCCGACGATCGGAGAGAAGTTGGCGGGCTTGAACATCGCGAGCACGATGTTGTTACTCTGGATGCCCGTCAGGGACAGGAGCCAGGCGGTGATCGTGGTACCGATGTTGGCGCCCAGGATGACACCGACTGCCTGACGCAGGGACATGATCTCGGAATTGACGAAGCCGACGACCATGACGATCGTCGCGCCGGAGGACTGAATGACAGCGGTGACCAGCATGCCGAGCAGCGCGCCCTTCCATTTATTGGAAGTCAGCGACTGCAGGATCTGCTCCATTTTGCCGCCGGACACCTTTTTGAGTCCGTCGCCGAGCGTCTGAATGCCATACAGGAACAGGACCAGTCCTGCCACAATACTTAAAAAGTCAAAAAAACTCATAGCTCCTCCCAGGATACTGGTACCATCCCGCACAGATTTTTACATTTTTGTTACTTCGATTTTATATAAAATTTACATTCAGCTTAGTTTAACCTAAATGGAAGTGTCGCGCAATACAGCCGGCAGGGTCCGCTGCCACGCAGCAAAATTTGCATGTGCGGCCTGCGTAACAGGTCAGAACCGATGGGTCTGACCTGTTACAGGATGTCTGCCATGTCCGAGAGGAATTTCTCGACCGCGCTAAGGAGTTTCTCCTCATCACTCACGGTGAGTCCGGTCGGCTTGTAGTGGTATTCGAAATACGGCAGATGCGCATAGTCGCCCCTGGCCATGCCTTTCGGATAGAACTCCAGGGTGCGTACGGCGCCTTTGTTGTAATGCGCGAGCATCCTCGGGATCGCCGCGACGTTGATCTTCGCATTCTGATCCAGGGTATAGCGCACAGAGCCGTTCCCTCCCGTGATATCCAGAAGGTCGAGCCTTCCCGCGACAGAGCGAAGGAGCGCGATCCTGAGCAGATTCTCCGCGGGCTGCGGCACCTTGTCGCCGAAGCGGTCGCGCAGCTCATCCCGCACGTCGCTGACGTCCTCGAGGCTCCCGATCCCCGCGATCCGCTTGTAGATGTCGAGTTTCTGCACCTCGTTCACAATGTAGCTCTCGGGGATGAAGGCATCGACAGAGAGACTCACGCGTACCGTCCGCTCTTCTGTCACCTCCATGCCCTTCGCGCGCCGCACCGCGGCATCCAGCATCTTGCAGTAGAGATCATATCCGACGCTCGCCATGTGGCCGCTCTGTGCCCTGCCAAGGACCGAGCCCGCACCGCGGATCTCGAGGTCCCGCATCGCGATGCGAAACCCGCTGCCGAGATCCGTGAATTCCCGAATGGCCGCAAGGCGCTTCTCCGCTACCTCTTTGAGCATCTTGTCCTTCTGGTACATCAGGAAAGCGTAGGCCGTCCTGCTGGATCTTCCGACGCGGCCGCGCAGCTGATAGAGCTGGGAAAGGCCCATCTTGTCAGAGTCGTGGATGATGATCGTGTTGACGTTCGAAATATCAAGGCCTGTCTCAATGATCGTGGTGGATACCAGCACGTCGATGTCTCCGGAGACGAAACCGTACATGATCCTCTCGAGTTCCGCGGGCGTCATCTGTCCGTGCGCGTAGGCAATCCGGGCTTCCGGCACGAGTTTCGAGAGCCTGACTGCCATATCCGCGATGTCGTTTACACGGTTATAGACGTAGTAGACCTGACCGTTTCTCGACAGCTCCCGGAGCACCGCCTCGCGCACCAGCTCCTCATTGTATTCCATGACGTAGGTCTGGATCGCCACACGGTCCTGCGGCGCCTCCTCCAGAAGACTCATATCCCGGATTCCGACAAGACTCATGTGCAGCGTTCGGGGAATCGGCGTTGCGGAGAGCGTCAAGACATCCACGTTCTCGCGCAGCTTCTTGATTTTCTCCTTGTGCGTGACGCCGAAGCGTTGCTCCTCGTCGACGATGAGAAGGCCGAGCCTCTTGAATTTCACATCCTTGGATAACAACCGGTGCGTGCCGATCACGATGTCCACCCGGCCCGTCGTAATGCCCTCGGCTGTCTTCCTGTTCTCCTGCTCGGTGCGCAGTCTTGACATCATCCCGATGTTGACCGGGAAATCCTTCATCCTCTCGGTGAAGGTGTTGAAATGCTGCTGCGCGAGGATCGTCGTCGGCACGAGCACGGCCACCTGGAAGCCGTCCTGCACGGCCTTGAACGCCGCGCGGATCGCAACCTCCGTCTTGCCGAAGCCCACGTCGCCGCAGATGAGGCGGTCCATGATCTTCGTGGACTCCATGTCCTTTTTGACATCCTCGATCGCGGTCAGCTGGTCATCCGTTTCCTCGTAGGGGAACATTTCCTCGAACTCGCGCTGCCATACCGTATCCCTCGAGAAGGCGTGACCCTGCTGTGCCTGGCGCTTCGCGTAGAGCTCGACAAGATCCTGTGCCACCTCCTCAACGGCGCCCCGCACCCTGGATTTCGTCTTCGACCACTCGCCGCTCCCCAGCTTGTTGAGTCTGGGCTTTGCGGCCTCCTGTGAGGCGTATTTCTGCAGGACGTCCAGCTCGGTCGGCAGAACGTAGAGAACGTCGCCGCCGCCGTACTGGAGCTTGATATAATCCTTGCGGATGCCGTCGACCTCGATCTTCTCCACACCCTGATAGATGCCGATACCGTGGCTCTCATGTACCACGTAATCGCCCACATGCAGGTCGTTGAGACTCTTGATGACGTTCGCGCCTTCACGTTTTTTCTTGCGGTGCCTCGTCCTGTCGGCGCCGAAAATATCCGTCTCCGCGATGACGACGAATTTCTGCTGCGTGTATTCGAAGCCGTGGGAGACATGACCGTAGTAGGTCATGATCTCGCCCGGCTCCAGTACTCTGTCCGGATTCTCGGAATAGAAAGAGGAGATGCCCCGGTCCGTCAGATCCTGCGCAAGGCGCTTCGCCCTCGTTCTCGATGCGGAGATGATGACAATGCGGTACTGTTCGTGCCGCCAGTTCTTCAGATCCTTCTCGAGCGTTTCGAAGCTCTTGTTGTACGGCGCGACGGTACGCACATGCATGGCGACCGTATTCTCCGGCGTATAGAAGCTGCTCTTGTTGATGAGCTCCGTCATACCAAGGTGCCGGTATCGGTCCACACAGGCCTGGATCTTCTCTCCTGTCGTGATGAGCTGCATCTGTCCCGGGAGAACGTAGCCTTTTTCCGATCGGCTGATCATGCTCTCGCGAAACTCTGTCTCAATCGCATCCGCCTGCTCTTTAACGCGGACGGGCTCATCGAAGAAGAGCATCGTGTTATCTTGCGGGAACAGGTCGATGAAGCTCTCCGTCGCGGGGTAGAAATAGTGGATGTAGCTCTCGAGCTTTGCGTAGTCGTGGAACTCCCAGGCCTCTTCGCACATGCTGTCGATCTCTTCCTCGAGGCGGTGCGCCTCCTCCGGCTTCCTGTTCCTTCGGAATGTGGCGGCGGTCTCCTTCTCCTCTTTGCGTATCCGCGCAAGGCCGTCGTCCACGCGGCCCTTCTCCAGTATCATCTCGGTCGCGGGATAGATTCTGATGCCAGCGAGCTGCTCGATGCTGCGCTGGCTCTCGAGGTCGAAGCTGCGGATCGACTCCACCTCCGTATCGAAGAGCTCAATGCGGTACGGATTCTCCTCCGTGAGATCGAAGATGTCGACGATGTCGCCGCGGATGGAGAACTGCCCCGGACCGTCGACCTGCGGCGTCTTCTCGTAGCCCATTGCAACGAGCCTTGCCGCGATCTTCCTCTCGTCGACGTCGTCTCCCTTGGCGATCAGCAGGATATTCTTCTTCAGTACGCGCAGCGGCACCTGGGGCGTCATGAGCGCGGCGAAGGTCGTGACCACCGTCGCAGGCCGCCCTTCCATGATGCGGCGAAGGCTTCTGAGTCTTTCTTTCTCGATCTCGTTGCTGCGCAGATCCGCCTGATAGAAGATGAGATCCTTGGCCGGGAAGACGGTCGTGTTCCTGTCATAGAAGGAATACTCCTCCTGGATCTCCCGTGCTCTCTTGTCCGAATAAGTGATGATCACGCGAAACCGCGCATTACTATTAAGCTTCGGATCTCTGGTCAGCGCATAGATGAGGTGGAGCTTCTGCGAGGGCACGCAGCCATCCGCAAGAGCGGCTCCTTCGGGCTGTTGCAGCATCGACACAATTCGCTGATATTCTTCCGACTCCGCAAGAGGAGCAGTCAGTGACTTCATAATCTACCTCGTATTATAGCGATTCATCGCGGCGGCGATCCCGTCGTCCAGAATGGCACGCACAGCCTTTGCAGCGCGATCCTTCGCATCCTCCAGGATCTTCCTGTCCTCTCCTGTCGGGTGTCCCAGCACATAGTCCGCAAGATTTGCATCCGGAGATGGCTTCGCGCCAACACCTACGCGTATCCTGTTGAACTCCCCATCGCCCAGGTGCCGGATAATGTTCTTCAGCCCGTTGTGCCCGCCGGCACTTCCCTTCTGCCGAAGGCGCAGCCGCCCCTCCGCAAGGTCAATATCATCCGAAATGACGATGAGATGCGTTCTGTGGTCGATCTTGTAGTAGTCAATCCCCTCCCGCACGGCCTCGCCGGAGAGATTCATATAGGTCAGCGGCTTCATCAGGATCACCCGGTGATCTCCGATCCTGCCCTTGCCGGTCAGTGATTTGCCAAATTTCGTGGGGCCGTCGATGCCGTATTCGTCGATCAGCCGGTCAATGACATCGAAACCGACGTTATGTCTTGTCCCTGCGTACTGCTGCCCGGGGTTGCCAAGCCCCACGATGAGATACCATTCTGTGTCCATCTGTCTCCTTCATTCTGCGTGTTATGCCAAACTGCCCGCTTCATCTCGTTTGCAGGCCGGGGTCTGGAAAGACAGCTTGTCGGTCTGTCCTCGAAAATATGCTTCTGCCCGGCAGACAGCAAAGAGGAGAGGCGAGCAAACGGCTCTCCTCTCCCATCGTTAATCTGCCAATGTCGCAGCGACTCTTCGCTGCCCTCTGATCAGTCCTGTGCTCCATCCGTATCCGGAGCGCCCTCGTCTTGTAAAAGGCTCTCTTTGTACTGACGGAGTATCGTGTCTTCGAGCATCGTGCGCGTCTCCGTATTGATGGGGTGCGCGATATCGCGATACTCTCCTTCTGCCGTTTTCTTGCTGGGCATGGCAATGAATAAACCCTTCTCGCCTTCAATTACCTTAATGTCATGTACCACAAATTCGTTGTCGATCGTAATTGAAACGACTGCTTTCATCTTGCCGGTTTTGGCAATCTTGCGTATTCTGACATCTGTAATTTTCATAAACGCTCCCCATTCCTAAATGTTATAGCGTTCGCCCTTTTCCTCCACGACTATCCGGATTCCATTCTCTTCCTTATAGTAAGAATTAGCCTGTATTGTGCTGTCAGATTCCACGATGCAGTTCTCTATGTAAGTATTATCTCCGATGTAAACGTCATTCAATATCAGCGAATTCCTGATCACGCAGTTGCTGCCGACATAAACCTGCTGGAACAGAACCGAATCCTCAATCGAGCCGTTGACGATACAACCGCTGGAGAGCAGTGAATTGCTGACGTGCACACCAACATTGTACTTGGCGGGAGGAAGATCCGCAACCTTGGAATGTACCTCTGGATACTGCTTGAAGAAGTAGTCCCTGACATCCCGTTTCAGGAAATCCATGTTCGTATGGAAGTAATCATCGACCGAGGCGATGTTGCTCCAATACCCGTCCATTTTGTAACCGTATATTCTCTTGATATCTTTGTACCGGATCAGAATGTCCTGTACGAAATCGAAGCGCCCCTCTTCCTCGCACTTCTCCAGCAGCTCGATGAGCTGCCGCCTGCGGATGACATAGATCCCGCAGGAGATCGTTCCTGAGCTTGCGACGATCGGCTTCTCCACGAAATCCGTGATCCTGCCATCCTCATCCATTCCGATGGAACCGTAGCGGTCCACGCTGGCCGCGGCCGGCATGTCCTTGCAGACCACCGTGATGTCGGCCCGCTTCGCCACGTGATACTCCAGCACCTCGTTGTAGTCCATCTTGTAGACGCAGTCGCCGGAGGCGATCACGACGTAGGGCTCGTGCGAATTCTTGAGGAAGGTGATGTTCTGCGCGATGGCGTCCGCGGTGCCGCGGTACCAGTTGCTGTTCTCGTTCGTGAACGAGGGCGTGAAGAGGAACATGCCTCCCTGTTTCCTGCCGAAGTCCCACCACTTGGACGAGGACAGGTGTTCGTTGAGGCTGCGCGAGTTGAACTGGGTCAGGATCGCCACCTTCTGAATCCTGGAATGCTCCATATTGCTCAGCGCGAAGTCGATGCTGCGGTAGCTGCCGGCAATCGGCATCGCGCACACGGCTCTCTTCTTCGAGAGCTCTCTCATGCGGTTCGATCTGCCTCCGGCCAGAATAATGCCAATCGCTCTCATATCGTCTCTCCCTCCTTATCCAGCGTGGATCCACTGGGAAGAGAGCCGCCCGGATAATCGGCTGGCTCCGTATTGCCATTGATCATCACGTTCTTGCCGATGACGACATCCGCGGGGACATTGGAATCTTCCGCGATGACCACGAGACCGTCCCGGTAAATCATAGGACAGGTATCATTGTCCTTCTCCTCTCCGATGCCGGTCTGCACCCTGTCGGAGATATGCGCGTTCTCTGCGACGATCGTCTTGTTCAGACTGCATTCCGCGTCGATGTGCGCACCGTTCATGATGATCGAATCCCGGATGACGGTGCCTCTTCCGATCACGACGTCCGTGCCGATGACAGAATTGTAAACCTTGCCGTAGATCTCGCTCCCCTCGCCTACGATGGAGCGCTCCACCTGGCTGCCCGGGCCGTAGTACTGCGGCGGAAGCGAAGTGACATTCGTGTAGATCTTCCAGTATTCTTCGTAGAGGTTGAACTCCGGCACGATGTCAATGAGCTGCATGTTGGCTTCCCAATAGGAAGAGAGCGTTCCCACATCCTTCCAGTAGCCGTTGAACTCATAGGCGAACAGCCGCTCGCCCTTGTCGCGGCAGTAGGGAATGACATGCTTGCCAAAATCCAGTCCCGGAATACCCTTGTTGGTCTCGAGCGCTTCCCGGAATGCCTTCCAGGAGAAAATATAGATGCCCATGGACGCGAGGTTGCTCCTCGGGTTCGCCGGCTTCTCTTCGAAATCGACGATCTGTTTCTTCTCATCGGTGATCATGATGCCGAAGCGCTTCGCCTCTTCCATCGGAACCGGCATAACGGCAATCGTGACATCCGCGTGGTTCTCCTTGTGGAAATCCAGCATGGACTCATAGTCCATCTTGTAGATGTGGTCGCCGGAGAGGATCAGCACGTAGTCCGGATTGTAGCTCTCCATGTACGCCATGTTCTGATAGATCGCGTTGGCCGTCCCCGTGTACCACTCGGTGCCCTCAACCTTTTCATAAGGAGGGAGTACCGTCACGCCGCCGACCAGCTTGTCGAGGTCCCACGGAATGCCGATGCCGATGTGGGTGTTCAGCTTCAGCGGCATGTACTGCGTCAGGACACCGACCGTGTCAACGCCCGAGTTGATGCAGTTGCTCAGAGGGAAATCAATGATCCTGTATTTCCCGCCAAACGGAACGGCCGGCTTTGCCATTTTCGATGTCAGGACACCCAGACGGCTGCCGCGTCCCCCCGCGAGCAGCATGGCAATCATTTCCTTTTTAATCATCTGGCCTACCTCGTTAAGAAAACGCCACGAAAATACGAAACTCCGCGGTTATACCCGTTGCTCCGGAACAAAAAAAGCGGTTTGAAGGTTCCCCCTTTACCATACCGCTCGAAGTACTGTTCCAACGAAATTATAGCACACGGGCAGGGGAAAAGGAATATCGCGGGAGGCCGCAAACGCCCCGGCAGCCTTGGAATTTTGTGCAAAAGGGTTTATGCTGTAGGCGATAACAACTCCTGGCATTACCACAGGAAGTAAGAGAGGCAAACTATGTATCAGATCGACTTTAACAAGCCAATCAGGGTATTCTTCTGCGGCATCGGCGGCGTATCCATGTCGGGCCTTGCAGAGATCTTAAAAAGCCGCGGTTTCAACGTGAGCGGGTCCGACCGCGCGGCATCGGACACAACGAGGAAACTGGAGAAGAGCGGCATCACCGTTCACATCGGCCAGAAGGAAGAGAACATCACGCCTGACCTGGACCTTGTCGTATTCACCGCCGCGATCCATCCGGACAACCCGGAGTACAGGAAAACAATGCAGCTGGGCCTGAACCATTTAACCCGCGCCGAGCTGCTGGGTGAGGTCATGAAGAACTATGCTATCCCCGTCGCGGTAGCCGGCACCCACGGCAAGACCACGACAACGTCCATGATCTCGGAGATTCTCATGAAGGCAGACGCGGATCCCACGATCTCCGTCGGCGGGAATTTAAAGAGCATCGGCGGGAACGTTCGCGTGGGCCATTCGGAGTGTTTCGTCGCCGAGGCCTGCGAGTACACGAACAGTTTCCTCTCCCTGTTCCCGAAGATCGGCATTATTCTCGACATTGACGCAGACCACCTGGATTTTTTCAAGGACCTCGCCGATATCCGGCACAGCTTCCGCAAGTTCGCACAGCTGATCCCGGCGGACGGCACACTCATCATCAACTCCGACATCGACAATGTGGAGGAGATCACCGATGGCCTCTCCTGCCGTATCGTCACCTACGGCTCCGATAAGACAAAGAGCGATTGCTATCCGGAGGACATCACCTTCGATACCTTCGCGCACCCCACCTATACGGCAGTCTCTCACGGCGGCGACAGGCGGCAGACCATCGCGCTCCACGTTCCCGGTGAGCACAATGTCTACAACTCACTGGCAGCGATTGCCGCGGCCGACATCCTGGGCGTGGATTCAGCCGTGACCTCTGCCGCGCTCTCCCGCTTCGGCGGGACCGACCGGCGCTTCGAGCACCGCGGCGAGTTCGGCGACGGCATCACCGTAATCGACGACTACGCACACCACCCGACAGAGATTGCCGCGACGCTCACGGCAGCGACGCACATGCCGCACGAAAAGCTCTGGGTCATCTTCCAGCCGCACACCTACACGAGGACGAAGGCGCTGTTCGATGACTTCGCAAAGGCCCTCTCCATCGCAGACGTCGTCATCCTGGCAGACATCTACGCGGCGAGAGAGACCGACACCCTGGGCATCAGCTCCGAACTACTGGCGGATAAGATCCGCGCGCTCGGACACAGAGAGACCTACTACTTCCCCACGTTCAAAGAGATTGAAAATTTCGTCATGGAAAATTGCCGAAAAGGTGACGTGTTGATAACTATGGGGGCCGGAAATGTCAATGATATTGCGGCAGATCTCGTAAAATAACAGGCGTCCCCAAAGGTTATCCACAATATCGACAACAGGATCCCGCAGGAAGATGTGGATATCTGGTTGCGTACTGCGGCTGTTGTCAGTCGTTATCCACGCAATCCACGATATCCACTTTTTTGACAATTTCAGTGCTCCCGGATCGCCTGCTGTTTTCTGTGACTTTTTACCATTTTGCCGGGTATGGCACTATGCTATACTGCCTGTTGTCCAGAGATCATCCACATCACATCTGACAAAATTTATTGGTAAGGCCGGTAATAAAATGGGAGAACTTACGATCTGCAATGATTACAATACGGATTCGACGCTCATTTCGAATCTGTTCATTGATGAATATATGAAGGAAGCCAACGACGCACAGATCAAGATCTATCTGTACCTCGTACGGCAGATGTCTGCCGGCCGCGCGACCAGCATCGCTGAGATGGCGGATCAGTTCAACCACACCGAGAAGGAAGTCATCCGCTCGCTCAAATACTGGGAGAAGAAGGGTCTGATCTCGCTCGAGCTGGGCGATGACGGGAGACTTGTGAGCATTCACCTGTGCGATGTACGGCGGGAAGAGAAGACTGTTGCAACCTCTGCCCATGTGATCTCAATCACGCCGGCAGAAAAGCCTGCCGCGCAGAGGAAGTCTGCCCGCAGAGCGCCTGCAAAACCTGCGGTTACCTCTGACATCACCGCGCCGTCCCGGGAGGAGCTGTTCTTCATCGTCGAGCAGTACATTGGCAAGCCGCTCTCTGTCACGGAGATGCAGAAGATCAACTACATCGCGGACGATCTGCATTTCTCCAACGACCTCATCGACTACCTCGTGCAGTACTGCGTGGGCTCGGGCAAGAAAGACTTCCGCTACATTCAGAAGGTCGCGATCAACTGGGCCGAGGAGGGGATCACCACGACCGGCCAGGCCAGAGAGAACACAGCGCAGGGTCCCGCAAAGGCAAGGAGTGCCAAACGCGGCGGTCGCACCACGCAGAATAACGCGTTCAACAAGTTCAGCCAGAATAAATATGATTTTGAAGAGCTCGAGAAGAAGCTCCTCAACAATTAGTCCCCGGAGGGCGCTTTGGCATTATCGAAAGAGCAATACGACAATATCATGCTGCAGTATTCGCAGACGCGTGACCGGCACCGCCATGAACTGGAACGGCGCCGGCATCTCGTGTACGCGAAGATACCGGAATATAAAGAGCTGGAGGACCGCATTCCTGGCCTTGGACTGGAGCGGTTAAGATCAGCTCTTTTTGCTGCGCCTGCAAAGTCTCCACAGGACGAAGGCGACAGCACGGCCCGCTCCACCAGTACAGCCTCTGAAAGTGGATCCCGATCCATTGACCGCTCAGGCAGCGTGTCTTTTAAGGATCAGATCCGCAAGGTGTCGGACGAGAAGCGTGCCCTCCTCATGAGGGCAGGCTTCCCCGGTGACTATCTCGAGCCGCAGTATGACTGCCCGGACTGCCACGACACCGGATACATCGGGAGTCAGAAATGTCACTGCCTCCGGGCAAGAGAGATCGAGATCCTCTACGATCAGTCCCATTTGAAGGACCTCATCCGCCAGCAGAATTTCCGCACTCTCTCCGAACAGTGGTATCAGGGCGAGGATTTGCAGCGGTTCCGCAAAGCGGTACAGGTCAGTCGTACCTTCATAAATAATTTCCGTCAAGACTATGAAAATCTGTATTTCTATGGTACAGTCGGTACCGGCAAATCGTTCCTGTCCATTTGCATTGCGGAACAGATCCTGAATCTGGGAGCTCCGGTGCTGTATTTCTCTGCATCCGCCCTGTTCGATCGGATCTCTTCCTATGTGTTCGGGCGTGCCCGGGCGGAGTACCAGTCCTTCCTCGACGATCTGTACGGATGTGACCTTCTGATCATCGACGACCTCGGTACCGAAATGACGAACAGCTTCGTCTCCGCACAGCTCTTCTCCCTGCTGAATGAGCGGCATCTGAACAGGAAATCGACCATAATCTCTACGAACCTCTCGCTGGAGGAGTTACAGGATCGGTATTCTGATCGTATTTTTTCCAGAATTACCAGCAACTATACCGTGTGCAAGCTGACAGGGCCCGACATTCGTGTCCTGAAGAAAGTGAGGAGAAATGGAACCTATAAGACGTCATGACAAGAGAAACCTGGAGACCATTCCCGTTGGCTCTCTTGGCCTGGTACCGCTCGTTGGCTGTGAACAGATGGGCCAGGAAATCGACTACTACCTGACCAGATGGCGCGCAGAGCGTGAGAGCGAGCACAAGAACTCCCTCGCCTTTGCCGGCTACCAGCGCCCTTCCTACATCGTGAACTGCGATCTGCCCCGTTTCGGCACCGGCGAGGGCAAGGGTGTCATGAAGGATTCCGTCCGCGGCATGGATCTCTACCTCCTGGTCGACGTCGTGAACTACAGCAAAACCTACCGCCTCTTCGGGGAAGAGAACCACATGTCCCCGGACGACCACTTCCAGAACTTAAAGCGCGCGATTGCGGCGATCGGCGGCAAGGCAAGGCGCATCACCGTCATCATGCCCTACCTCTATGAAGGCAGACAGCACAAGAGAGCGATGCGTGAATCCCTCGACTGCGCGATGGCCCTGCAGGAGCTCGTGCACATGGGTGTCGACAACATCATCACCTTCGACGCGCACGATCCCAGAGTGCAGAACGCCATCCCGCTCTCCGGCTTCGATACGGTTCCCGCTTCCTACCAGTTCATCAAGGGCCTTCTGAAACACATCGACGGACTGCAGATCGACAATCAGCACATGATGGTCATCAGCCCGGATGAGGGCGGCATGAAGCGTGCCGTTTACATCGCGAACGTCCTCGGCCTCGACATGGGCATGTTCTATAAGAGAAGAGACTACACGGCGGTCGTTGACGGGCACAACCCGATTCTCGCTCACGAATTCCTGGGCTCGGATGTCACCGGCAAGGACATGATCATCATCGATGACATGATCTCCTCCGGCGAGTCCATGCTGGAAGTTGCGAAGGAGCTCAAGGCAAGGGGCGCGAACCGCGTGTTCTGTTTCTCCACGTTCGGTCTGTTCACGAACGGTCTCGACCTCTTTGATAAGGCTTTCCAGGAAGGCATCATCGACAGAGTTCTGACGACCAACCTGATCTACCAGACACCGGAGCTCCTTGAGCGCCCCTGGTACATCAGCTGCTCCCTGTCGAAGTACATCGCCTACATCATTGATACGCTGAACCACGACAGCTCCATCAGCGATCTCCTGAATCCCGTGCAGAGAATTCAGAACATCGTGCAGCGCTACAACGAGAACGGTCACCACACCGTGCAATAAAAAAACAAGGCGGCTGCGGGAAACACCATCCATGTTTCCCGCAGCCGCTTTTTCTCGCCTTGTCAGCAGTCTGTCCGCTGTCTGTTAAATATAGGAATTCTTACCTCTCCGGCTTCACATAGGTGAGGTACCGGTTGCCGCCGCCCGTAAAGAGGCTCTTCGCACTCTCCCTGCTAAGGAGCGTCACAGGCTCCTGCGCGTACGGATCCCAGACTGCGATTTTCTCCGGCCCGTAGCCGATGATGAGTACCGCCCTCTCTCCGCCGTGTGTGAGCGCAAGGACCGGCGTATCCGCCGTGGGGTAATAGAGGATCTCATCCATCGTGCAGCCCGTAAGATCCAGTGCGGTGCTGCCGGGCAGCTGCTCCTCCAAAAGAGATGCGGTGTCCGCTCCTGCACTTAAGAGTCCGTCTACATCCGCAGTCACGCCCTCATAGCGCAGCATGGCATCCAGACAGGCATTGACGGCTGTCGTCGTGCCCTCCTGCAGTGCTGCAAGGTACTCTCTGCCACTTCCTACGTTCTCCAGCTCGCACCGGTCGGCCCTTGCCGCCCTCCATACGTAGCTGCCGTGGTCGTCGAGAACGATCGCCGACTCCTCACTCGCGCGTCGCACGGCGTCTGCCTCGTCGTAATAATATCTCTCGAAGCCGTAGGTGCCATAGAGGTAGAACCGCCGGGAAGATGAAGCTGCGCCACTGCCCGCCTGTTGTGCCGCATCCCCTGTCTTCGCATCCTCCCCATCCGCTGTCATCTCTGCGTGATCGGAAGCTGCATTACCTGTACTGTCTGTCGTGAATTCACGGGAGCCCTCATACATCACCTCTTTCGGGCGGATGTAGCGGAAATCCTCCGGATCAAAACCCGTTGCCTGCAGTCGTACGACGGTGCCGAAGCTCCCGCCATCTGCCGTCTGCAACAGGGCAGAGCCCCCCTCTTCCACTGCCGCGCTGACGATCTGATCGTCCGCTGCCGGCGTGTAGACACCATCCACCTTCTGCACGCGGTGGAGTGTGATCTGATTCGCCTCAATCACCGCTTCGGAAATGTAGTAGTCCGGTACGGAATATTCCTCGAGAATGTTCCGATCGTGATCCGTGATCCGCACGCTGTACATGGGGAGGAACTCCATGCCGGTCGCATCCGTCGAGGCATCGCTCTCTCTCGAGACTCCGTAAATGAGATCGTCTCCGAGGAACCCGATCGGTGTCAACGTCTCACCGCTCTCCGGTCGTATCACCTGCTGCGACAGATCGGACAGGTCGGTGAAGACAATGCTGCCCTCTCCCGCATCAGACTCTGTGTCCGTCTCTGTCCACGCGACCATGCGACCACCTTCTGCGACCACATCGTTGGTGCCGGTCAGGGAAGAAGCCACCTGCTGCACCCTGTGCTCCCGGATGTCAATTTCATAGAGGACATCCTCCAGCATGAGATAGAGCCTGCCGTCCGCATTGAGATACGCCGCGTTCTCCACCTGAGGCCGCAGTCTGTCGAAGGAGCCGCCGAAGGAAATAAAAGCCTGTTCCTCAATCGTGCGGTAAGCCGGATTGTAGTGGTAAGCCACAACGCCCATGCGGCCTTCGTGTTTTCCACGATTCATGTAGCCGTAGACGACAAAATCAATTCCGCCGTCATCCTGCACCGACAGAATGCGGATGCCGTGCTCCGGGTACGCCGCGCGGATATCGGTATCGCCCGCGTCGGAGAAAGCATAAATGTAGGCGATCGAACTCTCATCCACGTTGACGCTGTACAGCCGCCCACCGTCGACGAATGCGAGCTGCACGCCGTCCGCACTCTGCACAACCTGCTGATCGGTGCCGGCAATGCCAAGATCCAGCCGGTCATTCGCGTAGCTCTTCGCCTCCGGGTCATAGATCTGCGTCATCGTCCTTTTGTAATCCAGGAGGTGGAAGCGGTCGAAGCCCTTGTAGATCCTGTAATATTCCTGCGTATCGTAATAGCAGGTTCTCGTCTCATCGTCCGGGTCCTCGACAGAGAGGATGGCAGAGCCGTGCAGGAGGAAGGTCGCCCCGTCCACGTCCATCAGGGAGTAAACGGGCTCTGTCACATCCTTCGGAGTCAGCTCCCCGAACGTTATAAGGTCGATGCTGGAATTGATGTTCACATCAGCCAGAGAAGTTCCGGAACCAGTCTCGTCCGGTTCGACATAGTCAGAGAGCCAGGCCGTATCCGTGCCCTCGATTGTCTTTGCATGAAACTCCTCTGCAAAGGCCACCGCATCCCGGTACAGCGTGTCGTCGAAATCGCAGCGTATCCTCGTGTAGTAGCGCACATCCGGCTGGCCTTTCGTCGCAAGGCGCAGATCCAGGAGGTACTCCTCATCTTCGTCGATGAGATCCTTCAGCGTGAAGTTCACCGTGATCGTGCCGTCCGCGTTTGTCTTTGTATCCGTGATGTCCGAACTCTCTATGAGGCGGCTCCCGGTCAGTGTCCGAACCTCGAACCCGAGCGCCGTAATCGCCTCCCCGAAGGGCTGGATCTGTGCCGATACCTTCCGGTCAGGAGAAAGGGGCGTCATGACCGCGCGGTATTCGGAGGGCTCCCGCTCATCCGTGAATCCGTGGAGTTCGTTGAACTGCGCCTTGCCGGAGCGCATGGTCACAATGGGAAGAGACGGCGCCGGCATCTCCTCAGCGCTCGCCGTATCCCTGTGCTGCAATATATGGCTGAACAGAATGAGACAGGCCACAAAGACCGCGATCCCGTACAGTATTCGATAGATGGTGATCTTAACAGACTTCATCAATCCCGCTTCCCCGTAAAAAAATAAGGCCGGCAGCGGAGGTTGTTTCACTCCCGCTGCCGACCAATTTTATCACACTTCACTGCTGCTTCCCAGCCGTTCCGAGACGGACGAGCGCACGGTAGAGCTTGGCCTCTGCTCTCACTCTCGCTTCTTTGTCGAGCTGCTGGTCTTTGAGTCTTTCCTCTGCTCTTGCCTTCGCCGACTGCGCACGCTCTACATCAATGTCTTCCTTCCACTCCCAGGTGGTAGAAATGACGCGGCACTCATCATTCATCATGCTGAGCATCCCGCCGATGCAGGCGGCAGATCTCTCACTGCCATCCTCCAGGATCACCTTCGCGGTTCCCATGCCGATCGCAGTGCAGTAATTCATATGTCTTGCCAGGATGGCGACATCGCCGTCGATTGAACGCAGGGTGATCCGCTGCACGGTGCCGTCATATTCCAGGCCGTCCATGGAGACGACCTGAAGATGGAAGGTTGCTGCCATAGCTCATCCCTCCTTACTGCGGCGCGGTCTTGCCGGCCTTCTCAAAGGCCTCGTCAATCGAACCGATCATCAGGAATGCACTCTCCGGCAGATCGTCGCACTTGCCGTCCAGGATCATACGGAAGCCGCGCAGCGTCTCCTTGAGGGGAACGTATTTGCCCGGCAGGCCCGTGAACTGCTCCGCGACACGGAAGCTCTGGGACATGTAGTTCTGAATCTTACGTGCTCTGTAAACCGTCAGCTTATCCTCATCGGAGAGCTCGTCCATACCCATGATGGCGATGATATCCTGCAGCTCGCGATAACGCTGCAGAACCTTCTGCACGTTCTTGGCGATCTCGTAGTGTTCCTCTCCGACAACGGAAGGGGACAGGATACGGCTCGTGGATTCCAGAGGATCCACGGCAGGGTAAATACCCTTGGAGGCAATGTCACGGGAGAGTACGGTAGTGGCGTCCAGGTGAGTGAAGGTCGTCGCAGGCGCAGGATCTGTCAGGTCATCCGCAGGTACGTAGACGGCCTGAACGGATGTGATGGAACCCTTTCTCGTCGAAGTGATTCTCTCCTGCAGCGCACCCATTTCCGTTGCCAGCGTCGGCTGATAGCCTACGGCGGAAGGCATACGGCCCAGAAGAGCCGATACCTCGCTCCCAGCCTGGGTGAAACGGAAGATGTTGTCGATGAAGAGGAGCACGTCCTGTTTCTTCACATCACGGAAATACTCCGCCATGGTAAGGCCTGAGAGCGCCACTCTCATTCTGGCTCCCGGCGGCTCATTCATCTGACCATAGACCAGCGCCGTCTTCTCCAGGACGCCGGATTCCTTCATTTCGCCGTAGAGATCGTTGCCCTCACGGGTACGCTCTCCAACACCGGTGAATACGGAGATACCGTTGTGATTGTTGGCAACGTTATTGATCAGCTCCATGATCAGGACCGTCTTGCCAACGCCGGCACCGCCGAACAGACCGATCTTGCCGCCCTTGGCGTACGGGCAGATCAGGTCGATGACCTTGATGCCTGTCTCGAAAATCTCGGTCGCGGGCACCTGTTCCTCGAAGCTCGGCGCTTCGCGGTGGATCGCCCATCTCTCCTCTGTCTTCGGCACTTCCATATGGTCGATCGGCTCGCCGAGCAGATTGAACATACGGCCGAGACACTCCCCGCCGACAGGAACCGCGATGGGACCGCCGGTATCGACAGCCTCGGTTCCGCGGACGAGTCCATCGGTGGAACTCATGGCAATGCAGCGTACCACGTCATCACCGATCTGCTGTGCAGCCTCGGCGACCAGCGTATGCCCGTTCAGCTCAATGTGGATGGCGTTGTTCAGGTCAGGCAACTCTCCCTCCCGGAACCGCACATCCAGGACAGGGCCGGTTACCTGTATGACCTTTCCTATATGTTGTTCACTCATTGGAAACTCCCTTGATGCAAAAATTGAGAAAACCGTCTGCCGCTGTTTTTCAAGCGGCTTAGATGCTTAGCTTCGCTTAGTATCGCGTGCCGCTGTTCCTCAAGCGGCTTAGATGCTTAGCTTCGCTAAGCATCGTTGGTTTCTGCCCCGCCCACGATCTCTGTGATCTCCTGCGTGATGCTGGCCTGACGTGCCCTGTTGTAATTGAGGCTCAGCGTACTGATCATGTCCTCCGCGTTGTCTGTCGCGGCCTTCATGGCATTGCTCCTCGCTGCCAGCTCACTGGCAACCGAAACATTGATGGTGGAATACAGAAGGCCCGCCAGATACTCCGGCACGATCGCGTTGAATACGCTCTCACTGTCCGGCTCGTAGAGGATCAGGTTCTTGTTCGCCTTCGGATCCACGTCCTCTTTGACGAAATCCGACAGCGGCAGCATTGCCGTCCCCGACGGAACCTGGGAGAGCATTGAGATAAAATTCGTGAAGCACATCGTCACGTGCCCGAACTCGCCGTTTCGATAGTCCTCGCAGATGAGCTTCGCGATCTCGAAACAGTCGGAGATCGTAACCTTGCCGACCTCAGCGAATTCCCTGGTCAGGATCGGCACATTCCGGTGGGCGAAATAGTCCACAGACTTGTTGCCGATCGGCAGTACCGTGTAGTCCTTGCCCTCGGTCTCCTTCTCCATATAGCGGAAAAGGTTCGCGTTGTATCCGCCCGCAAGGCCTCTGTCGCCCGCGATGACGACATACAGCCACTTGTCATTGCTGCCGGACTTCGTATACGGCGAGGTGAAGTCATTGTTCCCGCTCGCGATGTCCGTCAGTGTATTCTTCAGAATCTTGTAGTACGGTTCACTCTGCTGTGCCCTGTCTCTGGCCTTCCGCAGTTTCGACGCGGCTACCAGCTGCATCGCCTTCGTGATCTGCATCGTGTTCTGGACACTTTTGATCCGGAGCTTCACAGCCTTCATATTAGCAGCAGCCATTCATACTCTCCTTCCGGGTCATGTTGCTCTCCCCGCCGGCTCAGGCAGTCTTCGCCGCCTCATTTCTGCCGCCGAGGAATCTCTGGGTGAAAGCATCCAGCACAGCCTTCAGCTGGTTGTCAGTCTCTTCTTCGAGCTTGCCGCTCTCACGGATCGTGTTCATCACCGCCGCGCCATCCGGGTTTTCATCCAGATAGTGGGAGAGCTCTGCCTCATACTCCGCGATGTCTTCCACGGCAACATCTGTCAGGATGTCGTGTGTAACCGCATAGAGGATCGCGACCTGTTTCTCTACCGGAACAGGAGAGCCGTTCTTCTGTTTCAGAACCTCTACGATACGTGCGCCCTGCGCCAGACGTTTCTTCGTATCCTCATCAAGATCGGAACCGAACTGGGCGAAGCTCTGCAGCTCTCTGTACTGGGAATAAACCAGCTTCAATGTACCGGAGACCTTCTTCATCGCCTTGATCTGCGCGTTGCCGCCGACACGGGATACGGAAATACCCGGGTTGATCGCGGGCATGACACCTGCGTGGAACAGCTCGGTTTCCAGATAAATCTGACCGTCGGTAATGGAAATGACGTTGGTGGGGATGTATGCGGATACATCGCCCGCCTGTGTCTCAATGATGGGCAGTGCCGTAAGGCTGCCGCCGCCCTTCTCGTCAGAGAGCTTCGCCGCTCTCTCGAGGAGTCTGGAATGGAGATAGAAGACATCACCGGGGTAAGCTTCACGTCCCGGCGGTCTTCTGATCAGAAGACTCATTGCACGGTAGGCAACGGCGTGTTTCGACAGATCATCATAGATGATCAGGACGTGCCTGCCCCTGTTCATGAAATACTCGCCCATTGCGCAGCCCGCGTAGGGAGCGATGTACTGGAGAGGTGCCGCCTCGGAAGCCGTCGCCGCAACGACGATGGAATAGTCCATGGCGCCGCCGCGTCTTAACTGCTCTACCAATGTCGAAACCGTGGATCTCTTCTGGCCGATCGCGACGTAGATACAGATGACATCCTTGCCCTTCTGGTTCAGAATGGTGTCGATCGCGATGGTGGTCTTACCTGTCTGACGGTCGCCGATGATCAATTCACGCTGTCCACGCCCGATGGGGATCATGGAGTCGATCGCCTTGATGCCGGTCTGCAGCGGCTCCTTGACAGGCTGTCTGTCGAGAATGCCGGGTGCCGGAGACTCCACAGCTCTGAATTCCTGTGTCTTTATGGGGCCTGCGCCGTCGATAGGCTGACCGATGGCATTGACCACGCGTCCGATCATGGCGTCACCCGTGGGTACGGATACGACCCTGCCCGTGCGCTTGACCGTCTGTCCTTCGCTGATGCCGACATCGGTACCGAACAGAACCGCGGACACATTGTTCTCTTCGAGGTTCTGCGCCATGCCATAGGTACCATTGGAGAATTCCAGGAGCTCGCCGGACATGCAGTTCGCAAGGCCGGAACACCTCGCGATACCATCGCCTACGGTCAGAACCGTACCGGTTTCGTTCTGGATAATCGTATTCTCATAGTACTTGATCTGGCTGCGTATTACCTCGGATATCTTTTCCGGTTTTAATTCCATTTAAGCCACATCCTTTGATTGCAAGTAAACGTTAGATAACGGTGCTGTCAACTTTCCTGCGGAGATCGTCAAGTCTGGTACGGACCGTGCCGTCCAGGAGCCTGCCGTCAATCTCCACGCGAAGACCGCCCAGTACCGTCTCATCAATTCTCTGTGACAGGATCACCTTCCTGCCGCTCATCACCTCGAGCCTTTGCTGCAGCTGGCCGGCCTGCTCCTCAGAGAGCGGAACCGCAGAAGTCACAACCGCGCTGGATATGCCGTGATCTTTGTTGTACAGCTCACGGACACGCCTTGCGCAGGCGCCAAATTCCCGCATGATCCCCTTTTCCGTCAGGATCTTGAGGAAATTCAGAAGGTACGGGTGGACCTCGCCCCGAAAGGCGTCGTCCAGCATCCGCAGCCGCTCATCCTTATGGATGGAAGGCTCCGAGAGGAGGGTGATGTAGTCGGGATTCTCCTTGAAGATCTTCCCTACCGCATCCATCTCTTCTGTGATCTCCTCCGTCAGATTCTCTTCTGCTGCCAGATCGTACAGGCTCTTGCCATATATCTGGGAAGCCTGTGTCATGATGCGTCTCCTACGTTATTGATAAAGTCATCAATGAGCTTTTTATGATCCTCTTCGTGGATCTCCTTCTCGACCACCTTGCCCGCAATATCCATCGCGAGGCCGCCGATCTCATTCTTCACTTCGTTAATGGCTTTCTTCTTCTCCTGCGTGATATCAGCCTCAGCCTTGCTCTTTAAGTCCGCGGCCTCGGTCTGTGCCGCTGCCACGATACCGTCTGCCCGTACCTGTGCTTCCTTCTGCGCGTTCTGCACGATCTCGGTCGCCTTCATCTGGGCATCCGCAATGCTGGACTCATACTGCTGTTTCAGACCATCGGCTTCTTCCTTGGCTGCCCGGGCATCCGTGATCTCCTGGTCTGTCATCGTCTGCCTCTTCTCGAGGATGTTGTTGATGGGCTTGAACAGGAATTTCTTGATGAGCCACATCTGGATGAACAGGTTGAGGATCGTAGCAATGAATGTCCAGGGGACAATTGTAACCAATGATTGAGTTTCCATAATGTCTCCTTAACGAGCAATAATTACTGGAGGTAATTCATGAACATGCCGGGTGCTACGAAGATCAGGAGAAGGCCGGTAACGAAACCGTAAATACCTGTTGTCTCCGCGATCGCGCAGCCAAGGAGCATGGTGCTCGTGACATCACCCTTGCATTCGGGCTGACGTCCGATGGCTTCCAGAGCCTTGGCAACCGCGTTGCCTTCGCCGATACCAGGTCCGATACCTGCGATCAGAGCGCAGCCGGCGCCAATGCCGCAGCCTGCCAGTGCGATACCTCTTGCCAGTAACTGATAATCTCCCATTTTCTTTGCCTCCTGAGAATTGTTCGCGCTCTTCTATTGTAGTAAGATGCGCTGCGCCGCGGGATAGCGGCGAGGATTATTAATGTTATAGTGATCATCCTTCCGCTGCGTTCGCGATATACATCACGGTCAGCATACAGAAGATGAACGCCTGCATACATCCGGAGAACCAGTCGAAATAGACGCCCGTGATCGCGGGAACGCCGACTTCGAGGATCGGGATGTTGGAGAGGAACCTGCCGACGACGCCGGGGATGAGCCCCAACAGTGCCGATGACGCCAGACCCAGTGCCCAGTAGATCAGTCCGTCGATGACAAGGCCCGATAAGATGTTGCCGAAATGACGGCAGGCCATGCTGACGGGTGTTGCGATTTCGGAGAGGATGTTGAACGGAGTCATGATGAAGATTGGCGTCGTGAAGCCCTTCAGATATCCCAGCACACCGCTCGCCTTGATCTTCGCCTTCGTGATCATGACGAACACGACAATCGCCCACGCAGCCTCGACCGAAAGGTCCGCTGTCGGGCTTCGGAGTCCGATGAGACTGATCAGGTTCGAGAGAACACTGGTCGCGAACAGCGCCGCGACGAACGGGATCAGCTTGTCGAACTTGTGTCCGCCGCCCGTGTTGTTCCTCACGAACTTGTTCGCCGTGTCCACCAAAAGCTCCGCGATTGCCTGTCTTTTTGATATTTTCGTGACAGACAGATGCCTGGTCAGGAAAATACACAGGAACGTGATGACCGCCATGACGATCCACTGCACCACCAGCGTCTCGGTGATCAGGAAATCCCCCAGAACCGGTATCCCCGTATGAATTCGCGCGAAAATGCGGGCGCCTTCAATGGAGAAAGAGTCACTCATATCTACGCTTTCACCTCACCTTCTGTGTTGTCATTTGCCTTGCTGCCATTCCTTCCGGAGAGGATCCCCCGAAGTTTGATCATGATACTGGGAATGAACAGCGGGATGATGCCTGCTGCCGGGTTGAAGAATTTCACCAGAATGGACACGGCCGCCCACGCGATCTGCAGGATCGTGCGGTAGCGGTAGCTCACCGTCATGGCCTGTCTCGCCTGCCCCTGGTCTTCCAGGGATGCGACCTTCTGCACCGATACCGCCATCATGAAAAAATTCAGCGTCGCGATGAACCATCCGATCACACCGCTTACGATCTCCGGCGGACCGAAAGGCACACGGCCCAGAATTCCTGTCCTGTGCAGGATATAAAATAACAGCAGCATCACCAGGCATCCGGCGCCGGTTGTGGCTGCGACGAACCTGGTCTCCTGCTTCACTGCCTTCTGTAACTTCATGAAACAGATCTCCGATCAAGATTTTCGATGATTTCCCCAAAGCCTCCTGCGGATCAGATGTGCCGGTTGAAAGAAGGCCCGCGATCATCCTTCTTCCCATCCTTCCCTCCGGTCACTGACTGATAGACTTTGCAGGCGCTCATGGCGGAGGAACCGATCCCCAGGATGAATCCCGGAATGTAAACCCAGCCCCCGACATGGAAGCGTGTCGTGAGAAAATAGCAGGCGAACAGGCAGATCAGTACCGGCACGACCAGCGAGAGTCCCAGCTGCCCGATCAGGGTGATGTTCCTCATTATTTCCGACCACTTACTGATCCGGCTCATACGCTCTCCCGTGCACGTCCTGTCATTCTTCACAGTATCAGAGTTAATCTTAACGCGGCATTGGTGCGTTATCAACAATTGAGCCTGTTATTTTCTCCCGAAAATTTCACAAACTTTGCTAATCGTTTTCGTAGATGATGCGTGTTGACAAATACGTTGCTGCATCCATCACAAGTTCTCAGACAGACAGGTGAATCTCGCGCCCCGTCGGCTGGTACTGGTAGTAGCGAACCCCCGCAGCGTTCAGCATCCGTTTGCTCGCGATCGTCGCCTCGGTCTCGGCGTATTTATCACTCCCGTAGACGATGGTCTTGATGCCCGCCTGGATGATCGCCTTCGCGCACTCATTGCAGGGGAAGAGGGAGACGTAGAGCGTCGCGCCCTCGAGGGATCCGCCGCGATAATTTAAGATCGCGTTCAGCTCGCTGTGCGTGACGTACGGATATTTCGTCATCAGCCGGTTATCATTCTCCCGGTTCCACGGAAACTCATCGTCGTCGCAGCCGCGGGGGAAGCCGTTGTAGCCCATCGAGAGGATCTTGTGATCCCCGCTGACAATGCAGGTGCCGACCTGCGTGTTGGGATCTTTCGAGCGCATGGCCGCAAGCTCCGCAACCCCCATGAAATACTCATCCCAGGTGATGTAATCTGTTCTCTTGGAAGACATAGCCTCTCCTTCTGGTGTTCCGATATAAAAATTCCGGGAGTCCCATAAGGAAACTCCCGGTGTTCATTGTATCGTATTCGGTTCAATCTGGCATTACTTGGTGCCGAAAATTCTGTCGCCCGCGTCTCCCAGGCCGGGAACAATGTAGCCGTTCTCGTTGAGGTGATCGTCGAGCGCGCCGACGTAGAGGTCAACGTCCGGATGCGCCGCCTGGAATGCCTTGACACCCTCGGGTGCCGCGATGATGCACAGGAAGTGAATCTTCTCGCAGCCGTGCTGTTTCAGTAAAGTCACGGCGTCAATGGAGGAGCCGCCGGTCGCGAGCATGGGATCGACCACGAACACCTCTCTCTCCGCGCAGTCAGCGGGCAGCTTGCAGTAATACTCGACGGGCTTCAATGTCTTGGGATCACGGTAGAGACCAATGTGTCCCACCTTCGCCGCAGGGATCATCTTGAGCATGCCGTCCACCATGCCGAGGCCGGCGCGCAGGATCGGAACAACGGCGAGTTTCTTGCCCTTGAGCTCCTTGACCGTCGTGTGCGCGATCGGTGTGTCAATCTCTACGTCCTCGAGCTCCAGATCTCTGGTCGCTTCGTAGCAGAGCAGCATTGCGATCTCGCCGACCGTCTCACGGAAGGACTTGGTGCCGGTCGTCCGTCTCCGGATGAAGCCGATCTTATGCTGAATGAGCGGATGATCCATAATAACCAGTTTAGCCATAATTTACCCCTTTTCCTGTTGTATGTTGTCGTTTCTGTTGCTGTTCTATTCCGGCAGGCAATGGTGCCTGTAGCTCATGTATCTCTTGCAATTCCCGCTCTTGGCGGGTCTCTTTGTTGCGATCGCAGCGGCGAAAATATCAGGCTGCCTCTGTCACAGTGATAGCGATCGTAGTCTGTTTCTGTCTCGGCGCTGGCAGATGCAGCATTTACCGTATTTCGTCTCTACTCTGCCTCGATCTCGGCGATTCTCCTTGCGTGGCGCACGCCTTCGGAGAACGGTGTGATGAGGAAGGTGTCAACGATGTCCATCGCGGCGATTCTGCCGACCACGCCCTCGCCGATCGCCAGGACGTTCGCGTCGTTGTGCTCCCTGCAAAGCCGCGCCGTTGTGACGTCGTGGCAGAGCGCGCAGCGGATGCCTTTCACCTTGTTGGCGGCGATCGAAACGCCGATGCCTGTCGTGCAGATGACAATCCCCTTGTCACAGGTGCCGTTTGCTACCGCTTCTGCTGCCTTTCTCGCAAAAACAGGATAGTCACAGGACTCCTTGTTGAACGTACCAAAGTCCTGGCAGGCGATGCCTTTTGCCTCCAGACTTGCCTTCACCGCTTCCTTCAGATCATATCCGCCATGATCACAGCCAAGTGCTACTGTCATAGTCTCCTCTTTCCCACGGCCTCAGGGTTTGTCTTTGCCGCGATCTCATCTCCTCAATCCCTGCACCATTATACTGTATCGCGCCAGATTCGGCACCCCCCGAATTGAGGAGGCATCTTGCCCGGCAAATCATGGTGTATTGCTTCGCTTTCTACCATGTGTCAGTCCAGATGTACGATCTGCTGGCCGGCTGCCTTTTTCAGCCGGTTCATGATCGCCATACCGAGGCCCTCACTCTCGAAAGACTCGGAGTACAGTTTCGTGCAGCCCTCGTCGTCGAATTCGCGCAGGACACGGAACAGGTCTCTTGCCACCTCTTCCTCATCGCCGCGGCGGCCGACGTTCTTGACACTGTCCGCGTGATAGAGCGGCGCCGTTTCCTCGGTGCCGATAACGCCGGTTTTCTCTCCCGCTGCCCTCGCGAGTTCCAACTGCTCGTTGATATAGTCGACCACCTTCTCCTGCGGCCCTTCGACGATTGTGAGGTCGCCCTTCGGCGCATAGTGGCGGTATTTCATCCCCGGCGCCTTCGGCACCAGGTGGGAGGTTGGGTCAATAATTGTGTGATCAACGTCGACCTCTTCCTCCAGTGCCCTTTCGAACATCTCTTTTGTAATGTAGCCCGGACGGAGAATCGTGGGCTTCTCATCCGTAAGGTCGATGATGGAGGACTCCAGACCGATGCCAACGCTCCCGCCGTCGATGATCATGTCCACCCTGCCGTCCAGGTCTTCCCTGCAATAGAGCGCCATGGTGGGAGACGGCCGACCGGAGCGGTTGGCGGAAGGTGCCGCAACGAACCCTCCCTCGGCCTCAATGAGCGCGTGCGCGATCTTGTTGCTGGGGAATCTCACGGCTACCGTATCCAGTCCCCCCGTGGTCTCCTTCGGCACGAGTTCGCTCTTGTTGAAAATCATGGTCATCGGCCCCGGCCAGAATACTCTCGCGAGCTTCCTCGCAGCTTCCGGCACTTCCCGGACGATGCGGTGCAGATCTTCCATCCGGCAGATATGGACGATGAGCGGATTGTCGGAAGGCCTGCCCTTCGCCGCATAGATCTTCATGGAGGATTCCGGATTCAGTGCATCCCCGCCCAGGCCATAGACCGTCTCCGTGGGAAAGGCAACAAGGCCGCCGTTTCGCAGGATTTCTCCGGCCCTTCGGATCCCATCCCTGTCGATCTCATTCTCTGTCATTGTGATATATTCCGTGATCAACTTCTGTTTCCTCTCTGCTCCGTGTTCCATCCGTATAGGAATCTTTCTCTGCGCAATAGTTCTGGAACAAAGATTCTGAACTATTACACCGTTTCATCCAGATTCCGGGCAACATGACGCCGTCCGGGAAAATGACCTGCATTTTCCCGGACGGCTGTCTGAATGACTGTTACTGCTCCATGTAGTTGGCGATGACGTCCCATACCTCGGGGACATCGAATTCGAGTTTCCACTCGGCGACGCCGCCGATATCAGCGGCCGTCATGGCGTCCAGCTTAGACTGGATGGACTGCGTGTCCTCAATCCAGATCTGGACGAGAGTGCCGTCATCTCTGGTCTGCTCCGCGTAGTTCTGTCCTGCCTCGGTGCTCCAGGAAACGCTCATGCCGTTCTCGGAAATGTAATTCGCGATGTCCTGCATTCCGAAGGCTTCGGAGGTGACAACGCCGTCCTTCGTCTTCCAGATTCTCGAATAGAACGGAATGGCGTTGATGACACGGGACTTCTCCACCTTCTCGACGGCGTATTTAATTCCGTCGGTGACGTAACCGATCGAGGCAACCGATCCGGCCTCCTGGGAACCCGCGTAGTGCTCATCGTAGCCCATGATCACGACGTAGTCCGCGAAGACACCCTGCTCCGCAATGTCGTAGAAATCGTTGAATTCATAGGGCACATAGTCGTCGACGGAAAGGGTGATGCCCTTGTTGCGGCAGGCGATGGAGAGCTCGCGGATAAACTCGATGTAGTTCTGTCCGTTGTCTTCCTCAATCTGCTCGAAATCGACGTTGATGCCGTCGAGATTGAACGCGTCCACCTGTGCCATCAGGTTATTGATGAGGTTCGTTCTGGTGTCCAGTGTGTGGAGGAACGTGTTGTGGTCCGGCAGGTTGGTCGAGTTGAAGTTATCGACCACAGCCCAGACTTCCATGCCGATGCTGTGCGCATAATCGACGTAGTCCTGTCTCGCCGCGTTCTCGAAGTTGCCGTCGTTGTCGGACACCCAGAACCAGGTCGGTGCGAGGACATTGACATCCTTGGTATTCGCCGTGTCGTTCCACACCGTGTCGTTGCCGCCCACGCCGAATACCGCATGGAAGGCCATATTGATCTTGCCGCCGGAGCCGTGCAGCTTCCTCGTGAACTCAGGCTCCGCATAGTCGGTTACGGGTTCCGGTGTGGTCTGCTCCGTCTTGCCAAGGCGCTTGTTCTCCACGTAGCCGATGATCGCATCCTCGGAGGCGACCTTGGACCAGGTATCCATCTGCTCCAGTACCGTCACCTTCGCGTTCTCATCCAGTTCTTCGAGGACGTCGCTCTTGATGCCGCCGCTCTTGCGGATCTGTGTCTTCTTATTAATTGTCGCGGTTGTAATGGGATCGGTCGCCGTCGTGATCCGGATGCGGTTCGGGTCCTGGAAGGTTGCATAATCGAAGTTCGTGTACTCCCGGACGAAGTCGAGCGCGAGGTACACGGTATCTCCGTCACGGACTGCCGGTACATAGTCCTTCGTGTCCGTACCATCGGAGGAGACGACATCTTTGGAGCCAACCTGTACGGTGAGCTTATCCGTTGGCAGGCAGTAGATAATCATGCCGTTCTCGTCACTATCGTTCTGCACGCCGTAATAAAAGCGCTTGTTCAGGTTCTTCTGCACAGACTGAAGGTCCATGTAGTAGGTTCCGTCGATCAGCTTCGCCCTGGTCTCCGAGATCTCATTGTTCCACACGAGGGGAACATCGCTCTCATCCGTGATAGCGAAGTATTCCTTCATGTCTGCCTTTTCCTTGGAATAGGAATATTTATCCAGGAAGAGTTTCAGACCGAACGCGCCGCCCAGAATAATAATGAGGAGAATGATCACGGCAACGGACGCCGCAGAATTCCGTCTCCTCCGCCTGCGGTTGTTGCCACCGCCATAGCTCCGTCTGCTGCGCTGTCCCTGACGCTGCCGGCTCCCGTTCCCCGATCGGGAAGAGGAACGCCCGGAGCGAGATACGCGCTCATCCGGATATGCGTCGTACCCGTAGCCATCGTCATAGCTGCCGTAGCCGTCATCATAGCGCGCGTCATATCTGTCATCGTAGTAATCGTCCCGTCTTGTCTGTCTTCCGGAGGTGCCGGAACGGTTTCTTCCGTTACTGTTTCGCTGATCAGTCCTCATTCGTATCCTCTCACTGCCCCAATATACCCGTTCCGAACCAAGATAAAGGTTCTCGAACGTTTTCGAGCGAACTAAGATTGATTATAACAGACGATGCAGGCCAATCCAAGTTGGAAGTGAGGCCGCAGAATACGCGGCACGGGGTATAAGGTTGATCGAATGCAGTCTCTGCCCGCCGCATGGCGGGGTCTGGTACCTGTGCACACAGGCGGACAGCACACTGCGTGATCCTGCCTGATGTCCGAATGGCAGGATATCGGCTCTTTCCTCAGAAGGAATTCTGTCCCGTGAAGACCCGTCCGAAAAAGCCGGTCGGAAGTACGGACGGTACCATGCGTCTTGAAACATTTTTGATTTGTAATTGCAACCCGACTTGAGTTCTTGCAGAAGGAATCGGTCTGCGCGTCCGCAGGCCGCCTGTTCGTAAGACAATGGAGTGCCGCGTGGGCTCCCCATCATAGATATCAGGTGTGGTGAAGATTTGTGTTCCGTGCCCGTCAACATGGCTGTATTTATTCGATCACGGAACCGATAAGATTTCGTACCGCCTCCTTCCCGGTACTGTCTGTCCGTGCCTCCGATGACTCCACTATAGTGCGGACTTGCCCGTAATTGTTGGCTTAAATGCGCAATGCTGTCATTTTGTGAAGTTTTCCGGCGCCGCCTGTTGTTTTTCCACAACTGTGCATAACTTATCCGCCGTTTCCACAACACCGGGCACAGCATCTCACACAGTGCTTAAGTTTTTATAAAGTGTAACCGCTGTTATTGACGCAGTCCCGTTCCAATAGTAAAACTTATTACACAGGAGAAGGTTTTTATGGAACCAGACCTGAATATACGGGAAGGAGGAGCCTGTATGAAAATAGAAAAGATCAATGAGAATCAGATCCGCTGCGTCCTCACAAGGGATGATCTGAACGAGAGGCAGTTGAAACTCAGCGAGCTGGCCTACGGCACATCGAAGGCGAAGCAGCTGTTCCAGGACATGATGCAGCAGGCCGCTTTCCAGTACGGTTTTGACGTTGAGAACATTCCGCTGATGATCGAGGCGATTCCGCTCTCGGGCGAGAGTATCGTGATCGTCGTCACGAAGGTAGCGAATCCCGAGGAACTGGATACCCGCTTCTCCAGCTTCACCCCGGCGGTCGAAGAGATGCCGGGCAGCGACGAAGACAATGGGCCTTCGAGCGCGATTGATCAGCTGATCGAGTCCATCCGCAGGACACCCGCGGCGGAGCAGGCAGAGAATGCCGCATCCGGCGCCGCGGCTTCACAGACCAGGGGCAGCGAGAAGAATGTCTCGGCCGCGCGAAGAGCCGAGTACATGAAGCTGCGCGAATACATCATGATGCACCGCCTGTACGCGTTTGATTCGCTGGACGGCGCCGTCAACGCGGCAAGACAGACCGCAGGCCTGTTCCGGGGCAAGAGCGACCTGTTACAGGATCCGCAGAGCCGGCAGTATTATCTCTTCCTCACGATGAAAGACATGGAGGAGGTCAGCGCGATGCAGAACGTGCTCGCCGCCGTTTCCGAATACGGGAGGCCGCAGCTCGCGTCCTTTGCGAGGGAGCAGCATCTCTCGGAGCACTTCCGTCTCCTCATCGCAGAGAATGCCTTGCAGGAACTGGCCAGAATCTGACAGGAAAGCCTGATATTTTCCCTAAATGCAGTCCGATAAAACGGGCTGCATTTTTCATTTCTGCCCCCGCCGTAACGGGCGGCACATTACGCAAGCAACTTTTCTTCTGCCGATAAATTTATCTGATAATATTTTCACATTGTGAAATATCTCCAAAAGTTAGGCGTTGCTAACTGCCGTTTTTGGTGCTTTTAGCTATGGCGTCATTGATTTTTTGCCCCCTGAATGCTAGTATTGTGCTTATGATAGATTTGCTGTGCGGGGGCGGTCTATACGGATTTTCGTCCGTATATTCTTTGCCATGCCCTACACGCAGTATCAAATAAAACAGGAGGAAACAAAACTATGGCAAGAAAGTATTTAACCATGGATGGTAACGAAGCTGCGGCACATGCAGCCTATGCGTATACCGAAGTCGCTACCATCTACCCCATCACACCGTCATCGGTTATGCCCGAGCACGTGGATGAGTGGGCAACCGCTGGCCGTAAGAACATCTTCGGTGATGTCGTACACGTTACCGAGATGCAGTCTGAGGCTGGTGCTGCCGGTGCCACACACGGTTCTATCGTAGCCGGTGCGATGACATCCACATTCACCGCTTCTCAGGGACTTCTTCTGATGATCCCCAACATCTATAAGGTCGCAGGTGAGGGCCTGCCGGCAGTATTCAACGTATCTGCCCGCTGCGTCGCAACCCACGCCCTGAACATCTTCGGTGATCATTCCGACGTTATGGCTTGCCGCCAGACCGGTGCTGCCATGCTCTGCGAGTCTTCCGTACAGGAAGTTATGGATCTGACTCCCGTTGCTTACTGCGCTGCAGTAGACGGCTCTCTTCCGTTCATCAACTTCTTCGACGGTTTCCGTACCTCTCACGAAATTCAGAAGATCCAGGTTTGGGACTATGAGGATCTGAAGGATCTCATCGACCTTGACAAGGTTCAGGAGTTCCGTGACAAGGCTCTGAACTCGAATCATCCTCGTCAGATGGGTTCCGCACAGAACCCGGATATCTTCTTCACCACACGTGAGGCCTGCAATTCGAAATACGACGCAATGCCTGCCATCGTCCAGAAGTACATGGACAAGGTCAATGCAAAGCTCGGCACCGATTACAAGCTCTTCAACTACTATGGTGCAGCAGATGCAGATCAGATCATCATCGCTATGGGTTCCGTTAACGAGACCATCGAGGAGACCATTGATTATCTGAATGCACAGGGCAGCAAGGTGGGTCTTGTTAAAGTAAGACTGTACAGACCTTTCGACGCGAAGGCTCTGATCGATGTAATTCCTGAGACGGTTACCAAGATCTCCGTACTCGACAGAACAAAGGAGCCCGGTTCCATCGGCGAGCCTCTGTATCTGGATGTAGTCGCAGCTCTTCGTGACTCCAAGTTCAAGGATGCCAGGATCTTCGGCGGCCGTTACGGTCTCGGTTCCAACGACACCACACCCGCACAGATCATCGCAGTTTACAACAATACCGAGAAGGAAGAGTTCACCATCGGCATCAACGATGATGTTACCAACCTCTCCCTGCCTACCGGCCAGGACGTTGTTACAACTCCGGAAGGAACTGTATGCTGCAAGTTCTGGGGCCTTGGTGCAGATGGTACCGTAGGTGCCAACAAGAACTCCATCAAGATCATCGGCGACAACACCGACATGTACGCACAGGCTTACTTCGATTATGACTCCAAGAAGTCCGGCGGCGTTACGATGTCTCACCTTCGTTTCGGTAAGAAGCCGATCAAGTCGACCTACCTGATCCATCAGGCGAACTTCGTTGCCTGCCACAAGAAGGAGTACATCCGCAAGTTCAACATGGTGCAGGAGCTCGTTCCCGGCGGCAGCTTCCTTCTGAACTGCAACTGGTCCGACGCTGACCTTGAGAAGGAACTTCCCGGACAGGTGAAGAAGTTCATCCACGACAACAAGATCAACCTCTACACCATCGACGGTGTAAAGCTTGGTATTGAGACTGGTATGGGACCGACCCGTATCAACACCATCCTGCAGTCCGCATTCTTCAGCATCACGGGCATCATCCCTCAGGACGACGCAATCCAGCTGATGAAGGACGCAGCTCAGAAGACATACGGCCGTAAGGGTCAGGATGTCGTAGAGAAGAACTGGAAGGCCATTGATGCCGGTGCAACAGGCTGGCACAAGGTTGAGGTTCCGGAATCCTGGGCTAGCGCCGAGGATGAGGGTCTCGATTTCCAGAAGATCACTTCCGACCGCAAGGATGTTCAGGACTTCGTCAACAACATTCAGATCGCTGTTTCCGCTCAGGAAGGCCACAACCTGAAGGTTTCCGACGTTCTTCCTTATGAAGACGGCTCGACTCCTTCCGGCTCCGCTGCTTTCGAGAAGCGTGGCATCGCTGTCAATGTTCCTGTATGGAATCCTGAGACATGTATTGAGTGTACATTCTGCTCCTATGTCTGCCCTCACGCTGCAATCCGTTCCTTCGCTATGACCGAGGAAGAGGCTGCAAACGCACCGGAAGGCACAGTGACAAAGGATCTCGTAGGTATGCCTGGTTACAAGTACGCGATCGTCGTTTCCACGATGGATTGCACGGGCTGCGGATCCTGCGCGAATGTCTGCCCTGGCAACATCAAGAACTCCACTCTGACCATGACGCTCAAGGAGGATGCTGAGAAGCTGAACAACCAGCAGACCACATTCAACTATGCTGTCACACTTCCTGTGAAGGAAGAGGTTGTGGAGAAGTTCAAGCCTACGACTGTGAAGGGCTCTCAGTTCAAGAAGCCTCTGCTCGAGTTCTCCGGCGCTTGCGCTGGCTGCGGCGAGACTCCTTACATCAAGCTCATCACACAGCTGTTCGGCGATCACATGATGGTCGGCAACGCAACAGGCTGCTCCTCTATCTGGGGCAACTCCTCTCCTTCCACACCTTACACGGTGAACGCAGAGGGTCACGGACCTGCATGGAGCAACTCTCTGTTCGAGGATGCTGCTGAGTTCGGCTTCGGTATGTTCCTGGGCGACGAGGCAGTTCGTGGACAGTTAAAAGAGAAGGTAGCCGCATGGAATGGTGACGGCGCCGCTGAGTGGCTCGACACCTACGAAGACGGCAATGCCAACCAGGCTGCTACGAAGAAGCTGGTAGAGGCTCTTACCGCTGACGGCTCTGCAGAGGCACAGGAGATCCTCGCTAAGAAGGACTTCCTGAACAAGAAGTCTCAGTGGATCATCGGTGGTGATGGCTGGGCATTCGATATCGGCTACGGCGGAGTTGACCACGTTCTGGCTTCCGGCAAGGACGTCAACATCTTCGTTCTGAACACCGAAGTTTACTCCAACACAGGCGGACAGTCTTCCAAGGCTACACCGGAAGGTGCAGTTGCACAGTTCGCTGCCGGCGGCAAGGAGACACCTCAGAAGGATCTCGCTGCGATGGCAATGAGCTATGGCTATGTCTATGTTGCTCAGGTTGCAATGGGCGCTGATTACAATCAGACGATCAAGGCAATCACCGAGGCAGAGGCTTATCATGGACCTTCCCTGGTGATCGGTTATGCACCCTGCATCAACCAGGGTATCCGTAAGGGCATGAACAAGGCTATGACCGAGGAGAAGCTGGCAGTCGAGACAGGCTACTACAACCTGTTCAGATTCAATCCGGAAGGCGGAGACAAGAAGTTCACTCTGGACTCCAAGCCCGCAACGAAGGAGTACAGCGAGTTCCTTGGCGGCGAGGTTCGTTACACCTCCCTGCAGCGCAAGAATCCTGAGAGAGCAGCAAAGCTCTTCGCAGAAGCTGAGCAGCACGCAAAGGATCACTACGCATATCTGCAGAAGCTCTCCAGCCTCTACAACGCCTGATCGGTCAATGTTAGCATTGGCAAACGTGATCGTCGGGTAGTAGACTAAACAATGTCAGATGGAAAGCACCAGTGCTTTCCATCTGATCTAAACTATGGAATGAACGCATGGTTCATAAATTCTAAAGGAGGATTCTACTATGCCGCGTGTTATTAGTGATGCTTGCATCAGCTGTGGTTCCTGTGCAGCGCAGTGCCCCGTACAGGCCATTTCTCAGGGTGATTCTCACTACGAGATCGATCCCAACACCTGCATCGACTGCGGTGCTTGCGAGGCTCAGTGCCCTGTAGGCGCAATCTCTGAGGCTTAATCAGTCCAAGAGACTATCAGCGATAAATGTAAAAGCCCTTCCGGTCGTAGCCGGAAGGGCTTTTCGTATACTCATATTTATCTGTGTTGGTATTGCAGGCACGCCGCAGCGATTCAGGCTCCCATGGCGTCGCCGCCCTGCTCTTCCACGGCAAGGTTTGCGAATTTGGTGAGCTCCGGAATCCACTTGAGCTTGACGGTGCCGACAGGGCCGTTACGCTGTTTCGCAATGATGATCTCGGCAACGCCCTTATCCGGGGAATCCGGATGGTAGTAGTCGTCACGGTAGATGAACATGACGACGTCGGCATCCTGCTCGATGGCGCCGGATTCACGCAAATCCGAGAGCATCGGTCGTTTGTCCGTACGGGACTCCACAGCACGGGAGAGCTGGGAGAGGCAGACTACCGGCACATTCAGCTCACGCGCGAGAGCCTTGAGCTGTCTTGAGATATCGGATACCTCCTGCTGCCTCGAGTCCTGATTCTTCGCCGAGGCACTGCCGCTCATCAGCTGCAGATAGTCGATGATGATCATGTCCAGGCCGTAGTCCATCTTGTAGCGCATACATTTGGAGCGCAGCTCTGCGACCGTGATGGCGGGCGTATCATCCAGGAGGAGATGGCTCTGCCCGATGACGCCGGCGCTCTCAATGAGGTCGTTCCACTCGCTGTCCGACATGTCACCGATACGGATCTTCTGCGCATCGACGTGCGATTCCATGGAGAACATACGGTTGATCAGCTGTTCCTTCGACATTTCGAGGGAGAAGATCGCACACCACTTGCCGTCGCGGATCGCGACACGGTCTGCGATATTAAGGACCAGCGCGGTTTTGCCCATGGAAGGTCTCGCCGCAATGAGAATGAAGTCCGCCGGCTGGAAGCCGGCGGTACGGTTGTCCAGATCGATAAAGCCTGTCGCAACACCGGTGACATTACCCTTTACCTTGGAGGCCGCGACAACCTTGTCGATCGCACGCAGCACGACCTGACGAATCGGAACGAACTCAGCTGAATTCCTCCTCTGGGAGAGGTGGAAAATCTCCGTCTCCGCCTTGTTCAGCAGCTGATTCGTGTCTTCCTGCCCCGCATAGGCAGCATTTGCGATCTCCTCGTTGGCACGGATCAATTTACGCAGTGTAGACTTATCCGCCACGATCTTCGCATAACTCTCCACATTGGCAGACGTCGGCACCTGTGCGATGAGCGCCGTGAGTGCCTCATTGCTGTACAGCTCCGGCGGGAGATTTTTCTCCTTCATCTTGTTCTGCAGCGTGACAGGATCGACCGCCATGTGGTCGTGGTCGAGCTCGACCATTGTCTCGAACATCACACCGTACTGTTTCGAATAGAAGTCATCTGCCGTCAGGTACTCAGCTGCCTTGCTGATCGCCTGCTCGTCCATGAGCATGGCACCGACGACGGACATCTCCGCCTCCAGACTGTGCGGCATGACCCGTGTAATACTGTTGTCATTCGTTGAATCCGGCATTCTTACAATCTACCTGTAAAAAAATAAGTCCACGAGAAATCGCCTTGACGATTTTTCATGCGGACGCCGCAAAATACGCGGCACTGGGTATGAATCAATCTTACAGCTGGCTTACCAGCACATAGAGCCTGCCGGTGACTTCCGGGTGCAGCTTAATCGCAACCTCGTGCATGCCGAAGGTCTTGATCGGATCGTCCACGACGATCTTCTTCTTGTCCAGCTCGAGGCCGAACTGTTTCTTCGCGGCTTCCGCGATTTCCTTGGAAGAGATAGAACCGAAGACTGCTCCATTCTCGCCGGCCTTGAGCTTCACCTCTATCTTCTTCGACTCCAGATCTCTTGCGAGCTCCTGTGCCTCCGCCAGCTTCTGTGCGGCGAGCTTGTCCTCGTGTGCCTGCTGGAGCTTCAGCTCATTTTTGTTCTTATCCGTCGCCTCTACACCTACCTTGTGGGGCAGAACATAGTTCCTGGCATAACCGTCGCTGACATTCACAATCTGGCCCTTCTTGCCGAGCGCCTTCACATCCTGTAACAAAATTACCTTCATAATAGAAACCTCTCTTTAACTTAGAATATTCACATCAATCTGTGCTACAACGCCTGCCGCGCTATGCGCGGCTAAGGTGTATGCGCTATGCGCTACAACGCCTGCCGCGCTATGCGCGGCTAAGGTGTATGCGCTATGCGCTACACCGCCTGCCGCGCTATGCGCGGCTAAGGTGCTTGTGCTACGCGCAGCACCGCTTTATAGTTCACCGTCCTCTATCATGGTGTCGATGGTGTGTTTCAACACGCTGATCGCCTCCGCGAGGGACAGATCCGACATCTGGCAGCCCGCCATGTTCATGTGGCCGCCACCGCCCAGGTGCTCCATGATGAGCTGTACATTCACCTCGTCAATGGATCTCGCGGAAATGAAGATCTGGTTCTGATACTCCGTCAGGACGAAGCTCGCCTTGACACCCTTGATATTCAGCAGCTCATTCGCCGCCTGTGCGCCGATGATCGTGGGACTCTGTATCCCTTCGCCCGGACAGATCGAGATCGCGTAGGAGCTGCGGTAGATCTCCGCCTGAGAGACCGCGTCCGCCTTCGCCTTATACTCCGAAGCGTTCTCGCGGAAGAGTTTGCGCACCCTCGTCACATCGGTACCGTTCCTTCGAAGGAAAGCAGCCGCCTCGAATGTACGCACGCCGGTCTTGTTCTGGAAATTGTTGGTGTCCACGACAATACCGGCATACATGGCGTCGGCCTCTTCCGGCCGGATGCGGATGTTCTCTCCGATGTACTGGAGAATCTCCGATACCATCTCGCAGGCACTGGAAGCGTAAGCCTCGACATAGGAGAGCGTCGCATTCTCGATCGTCTCGCTGCCCGCCCTGTGGTGGTCCAGCACGACAATGGATTTGCACAGCTTCAGCAACTCCGGACACTCGGTGATGCTGGGCTTGTTGACGTCGACAACGACGAGCGCCGCGTTGTCCGATACCTTTTCAATGGCCTGCTGGCTCGTATAGAAGAGATCCTCGGGGTATTCCGGGTTGTTCCGGAAGGTGTCGACGATCGGCTGTAGCGAGGTGGAGACGTCGTTCAGCACGATGTGCGCGTCGCGGTTCATCGTCTTCGCGATCCGGTAAATGCCTATGCCGGCGCCCAGACAGTCGATGTCGCCGATCCTGTGGCCCATGATGAAGACCGTGTCCTTGCCGGAGATGATCTCCTTCAGCGCTTCCGCCTTGACTCTCGCCTTGACCCTTGTGTTCTTCTCCACCTGCTGCGTCTTGCCGCCATAGTAGATGATGTTGTCTTGTGTTTTCACGACAGCCTGATCGCCGCCGCGGCCGAGCGCGAGGTCGATGGCGTTGCGGGCGAACTCATAGTTCTGCGCGTAGGTCAGGCCTTCCATTCCGATACCAATGGAGAGCGTGATGGGCATGTCGTTGCCGATGTTGACCGTCTTGACGTCGCCCAGGAGCGCAAAATGCGCATTCTGCAGCTCCACGAGGGATTTCTTGCGCAGGATACACAGGTATTTGTCCTTCTCGATCTTGCTGCAGATGCCGTCGATAGAGGAAATGTATTTGTTGACTTTTCGGTCGATGAGCGCGATGAGCAGCGATCTCTTGACATCCTCCACGCTGTCCAGCGCCTCTTCGTAGTTATCCATGTAGATGAAGCCGATCACGACGCTCTGGTCGTCGACTTCCTGCAGGGCCAGCCGGACGGCCGTCTCATTGAAGAGATACAGGGCGATCAGCGCGCCATCGTACCCTGTCGCGTCCAGAATGTCGCTGTCCTCCGCCATGGAATCCAGCGGAATCCTGCGCATCTCAATCCGGTAGTTGCTGCTCTCGTAGTCAATCTGCATTCGGACGTTATCCTCGCCGGTCGGGAGCGTGTCCTTCGTCAGCGAAGGGAAAACAGCAGAAATCTGCCTGCGATATAACTTGTCCGTACCTGCGACTCTCTCGAATTCATAGTTCGTCCAGACAATGCGTCCGGTCTCGTCGAGCACGGCGTAGGGCAGGTCAAGGTTCTTGAGGAGCTGTTTCTGCACCTGCCCGTACTGCGTCGCGAAGCTGATCAGCTCGTTGCGGATGATCGCGCGGTTGTTGACGTACTGGTAGATGACGATGATGAAATATACAGCGAGGAAAATGCTCAGCACAATGCCCGAGGGCCAGTGCATGAAATAGATCAGAACGTTCACCAGGATCAGAAAGATGCCCAGCCGGATCGGCGTGTGAAAGAATCCGGCCAGTTTTCCTTTCATTTTCGCGTGATTGCTCATCCGTAAAACCCTTTCCTGAAGGACTGCAAGAATACCATCTATTCTAACATACGCAAGGGGAGGAAAAAAGCTTTTGTACCGCGCGATGGAAGGTTATGACCGCAATATCTGCGGTATAAAACAGCACCGTGAAGGTACAGGTACCTGTATCCTCACGGTGCTGTCCTGGTTGCCCAGCCCGGCATAATGAATCTATTCCGCATCCTTGCATGCGCAGGATTGCTCATCCTGCCCCACGATTCTCTGCCGATATTGCCTTGCCCGTGCGTGCAGAGCTTCATAGCTGCAAAGGCCCGGTCTGCGCCAGAGGCAGTCGCCGCAGATGTCGTCGAAAGCCGCCTCTGTCAGCTCCTTCTCCAGCTTCTCCAGGAGGGCGTCATAGGAATAGGTTGCCTTCTCCTTAAGACGCAGGGCGCTGAGCACCTTGCGGTCCGTTTCGATCACATGGTTGCCCGGGAGCCTGCATCCTTCATACACCGGCTCGCCCAGGCCGTTCGGCACGGGCTCTTCCAGCCGGTACTCGTTGGGGCACCAGGCACAGACGCCATCCGGCTCTGCAAGGAGTCGGACAGCGTGTCCACTCCCGTCATGTAAACGGGAAGCCAGCCTCTCCATTCCTGCCGTGAAGCCCTCACTGTAGCCGTGACCGCAAAATAGCGTCGTACACAGGAGGTGATGTGCGCGGATGGAAATCTGATCTGACCTCTTATCGTCGCACATGCTCAATGCAAAAGCCCCGCCTTCAGAAGGCCGCTGCGGACAGCCAGGGAGATTACAAGAGCCAGCATTACCTTCACGACATCCATCGGATAGAACGCGGTGAAACAGTACACCAGCGCCGCCGGATAGCTCATGCCGCCGACGAGACTGATTGTGATGGCACCCAGGATCTCGCAGATCGCGGTTCCAATGAGTCCCGCGATCACAAGAGCGGCGATTCTCATTGTCTTATTGGTAAAGTTCCTGCGGACGAAAAGACCGCAGCACGCCGCCTGAATGATGAAACCGAAGATGAAGCCGCCGGAGACGCCCATCAGTACGCCGGGGCCTGCGGTCATGCCCGCGAACACCGGAACGCCGACGGTTCCGAGCAGGATGTAAATGACCACGGCCAGCGCACCGAGCCTCGTACCCAGCACGTATCCGCACAGCGCAACGGCGAATACCTGCAGGGTGAACGGGACTCCCGTAGGTCCGGGAATCTGAACGATGGACAGGATGGCGAGCACCGCTGCCATCATGCCCGTGATGACGATCGTGCTCGTTCTGATCTTGCTCTTTGCCTGACTTTTTACTGCTGCTTCACTCATTGTTAACCTTCTCCTTCGAACACTTCTGAATATTTAATCGTGTCAACCGGTTATTTATGATAAGTTAACAATCCGATAATGTCAACCTATGTTTACTCATTGGTTGACATTATATCGTAAAAAACCGGCAGTCCGAAGACTGCCGGCCGCATTGCTGTGAATTACTTCTCAGCGTAGGGAAGGATTGCAAGATGACGTGCTCTCTTGATCGCAACTGTCAGAGCTCTCTGGTGAGTTGCGCAAGTGCCTGTAATTCTTCTGGGAAGGATCTTACCACCTTCGGAGATGTACTTACGAAGCTTTGCTGCGTCCTTGTAATCAATCGCGCTGTCCTTTCCGCAGAAAACACAAACCTTTTTCTTTCTGTGGAAATTGCTCTTGCGTCTGAAAGGCCTGTCGCCATTCTCTTTATTAAAAGCCATGATTTCCTCCAATCCAGCCGGAAGCTAACCCGCCTCGGCCCGTAATTAACAAATTGTGTTCTGCGAATGTAATATCAGTTTAGTTGAAAGGAAGCTCTTCGTCGATGCCATCCGGGATATTCATGAATCCCTCGATCGCACCGGACGGCTGCTCCTGCTGTCCCTGACTGCCGGACTGCGGTGCAGGTGCCTCTCTTCTGCTCGCGCCGTCGAAGCCACTGTAATCCGGGCCGGAACTCTGAGCGTTCCTGCTCTCAGCGAACTCCTGATCGTCTACGACAACATCTGTCGTGTAGATCCTGACGCCATCCTTGTTGGTGTAGCTGCCTGTCTGAATTCTGCCGGAAACACAGATCTTGGTTCCCTTGTGGAGATACTTCTCCGCGAACTCGCCGGACTTGCCAAACGCAACACAGGAAATGAAATCGGCTGTCTGCTGACCATCCTGCTGATTATTACGTCCGCGTCTTCTGTCAACCGCGAGCGTGTATCTCGCGATCGCCATACTGCCGTCCCCCTGTGAATATCTCACATCGGGATCTCTGGTTAAACGTCCCATCAGGACTACTCTGTTCATACCAACCTCAGCTTTCTGTTAAGCCTCGTTCTGTTTTACGCAGAGATATCGAAGAACGTTGTCCATAATACGCATTCTGCTCTCGATCTCAGCGATCGCAGTAGTCTCAGCCTCGAAGCGTACGAAGTAGTAATAACCTTCGTCCATCTTCTGGATGGGATAGGCAAGCTTCTTCTTGCCCCAGCTGTCGTCAACTTCTGTATTCTGAGCGCCGAATCTCTCGACAAGCTCTTTTACATTGTTAACGACTGCTGCTCTTGCATCATCGTCGATCTGCGCATTCACAACAACGGCTAACTCGTATTTGCTCATGTGCTTTACCTCCTTCTGGTCTCTTGGCTCCCACTCCGCAGTCCTTATGACAGGGCTGTGTGTGCGAACAAGGAATTTGTGTCGTACTCCGGCCTTCGGACCGGCCAAAGAGCACAGCAGGGACGAATCCCCACGGACTTCCATACTAACATACGTGGGGGGGTGCGGGCAAGCACTAATTGCACGAATTGTCAATTTCAGGCACGAACATAGGCTGGTGTCTGATATTTTCATGCGAAAACAGAAGGCGGGGCAGAAGGCTGTATCAGCCGCCAGTCAGTCGCAGGCATCCAGCACGGTGCCGATGCTCTCCGCGATGCACAGATCCGCCTCCGCGTCGCGGCTTGTCGCGCTCTTATTGATGAGGATGAGATGTTTACCGCGGTAATAATCAATGAGACCCGCCGCCGGGTAAACAACGAGCGAGGTGCCGCCGATAATGAGGACATCCGCCGCGGAGATCGCACGGATCGCGCCGTTTAATGTATCCGTATTGAGACCCTCTTCATAGAGGACGACGTCCGGCTTCACCCTGCCGCCGCACCTGGCGCACCTCGGCACCTCTCCTGCCGCGGAGTGCGCGAAGATATAGTCCACGTCGCAGGAGGCGCCGCAGTCCTCACAGTAGTTGCGAAGCGTCGAGCCGTGCAGCTCGTAGATATTGTCTTCCCGCGCGCCCACCTGCCTCGCCGCCGCCTGGTGGAGACCGTCGATATTCTGCGTGATGATCGCGCGCAGCTTCCCCTCCTTCGTCCACTGGGCGAGCTTCAAATGCGCCTTGTTCGGCTTCGCGTTCTGTCCGGGAGCCAGGATCTTATCATGGTAGAAGCGGAAGAATTCTTCCGGCATCTTCTCATAGAAGGTATGGCTCAATATCGTCTCCGGAGGATAGCGGTACTGCTGATGATACAGCCCGTCCTGACTGCGGAAATCCGGCACGCCGCTCTCGGTCGAAACGCCGGCACCGCCGAAGAAAACAATGTTGTCACTCTCTGCCACAATGCTGCGGAGCTCTGCTATTTTCTCTTCATTCGTCATATACACCCCTTTCCGGAAGGTGATCTCTTCCCAATGGCAATATTATACTCCCGAAATCCTGCGCACATTCGCGAAAACACTGGAAAACGAAGCCGAAACGTTCTATAATCCGAAATTACATAGCGATACAGTAAATTATTAACGCCTTAAAGCGATAAAGCTATCGGCGTCAATACCATCAGGATTTGGAGGAATGAGGGATGGACAAGAAAAATCTGGACTGGCAAAATTTGAGCTTTTCTTATATGAAGATCGACTACCGGTACGTCGCGAACTACACCGCCGCGTCCGGTGCGTGGGATGAGGGCGCATTGACGTCCGACGACAAGATCGTCATGAGCGAGGACGCAGGCGTTCTGCAATATTCTCAGTCCGTGTTCGAGGGACTCAAGGCGTACACAACAAAAGACGGACACGTTGTCTGCTTCCGTCCCGATCTGAACGCGCAGAGAATGTATGATTCCGCGCAGAGGCTCGAGATGCCGCCGTTCCCCACTGACCGTTTCGTTGACGCGATTCACCAGGTGGTCGAGGCCAACGCTGCGTGGGTTCCGCCTTACGGCACCGGCGCAACGCTCTACCTCCGCCCGTACATGTTCGGCATCAGCCCCGTGATCGGCGTCAAGCCCGCGGACGACTATCAGTTCCGTATCTTCGGCACGCCGGTAGGCCCGTATTTCAAGGGCGGCGCGAAGCCGATCTACGTCAGAGTCACCGATTATGACCGCGCGGCGCCGCACGGCACCGGCAACATCAAGGCCGGTCTGAACTACGCGATGTCGCTGAAACCGATCATGGAGGCGCACGCACAGGGCTTCGCCGAGAATATCTATCTCGACGCCGCTACCCGCACCAAGGTCGAGGAGACCGGCGGCGCGAACATTCTCTTCGTCTCCCAGGATGACACGCTGGTCGTTCCGAAGTCGGATTCGATCCTGCCTTCGATCACCAGAAGATCCCTCGTCTACGTCGCGGAGCACTACCTCGGCATGAAGGTCGATGAGCGGCCTGTTTACTGGCAGGAAGTGAAGGACGGCAATTTCAAGGAGTGCGGCCTTTGCGGAACAGCTGCAGTCATCAGCCCGATCGGCAAGGTGAACGACCACGGCACCGACATCGAGTTCGCTTCCGGCATGGAGAAGATGGGCCCCTGGATGACGAAGCTGCGCGAAACGCTCCTCGGCATACAGGAAGGCGAGATCGAAGCGCCGGAAGGCTGGATTCACAGAGTGTGCTAAGATGCACCGTATAGTACAAAAATAGACAAAAGAGATGAAATCTCTGTCTGTCAGAGATAGACAAAGTCCAGGGTGAGCGCCCTGGACTTTGCTTTTTCAAATGGTAGCATCTGAAAATCAATGGCTATGTAGCCCGGCAGGCAGGAGCATTGCTCCTGCCTGTTATTTATTGCCTCGATTCTCTCTGGATAGCTTTCCCGCGCAGTGCCCAGTGAAGCTGTCGAATCTTCCTCGGCGCGGTAGTCAGGAGTGTGAGGTAAAGCTTATTCTTCATTGTCAGGAATGGATTCTGCCACATGGCACGGAAATTCCGGCGAAGATAAACACAGACATCAACGTAGAACTCATTCCGGCTGTTCATGTCCGCGATCGGCACATGCAGGAGATAATCCAGTCGCTCGAAAAGGCCAAAGCGGGTAGCTGCCACCGCCAGCTCCGGGTGTGCGGGGACCATCCGCTGTTCCACATCGTCGGCGTGGCGCACGATGTCGACATACACCTTCGAGAACTGGGAGGGATTGGCTCGTCTCGTGGCACTCCCTTTCCGGTGTACCACAAGATACCCTGTCACGGGAAGGCGCAACACGCCATCCATGGTGTCCACCATCTTCATAAGGAGTGAGAAATCCTCTCCCAGCTCCCCTTCGGTGAACGGATGCTCTTTCATGTAAGCCGCAGGAATGAGAGCCGTGCAGAAGGAGGCATCGCCCGTGTACAACAGAAGGCTTTCCGCGAACTGCACAGACGGCACGAGGTCGTAGTCTTCCGGTGTCTTCACTGCGTCCGGAAGCTGGTTCCCTTCCTCGTCTATCTCTTGTCGTCCGATCTGAATGATGTATCGGCTGCTGTGCAGGCGCTCCATTTTCTGCGCGCCTTCATAGAGATTGGCATACATGTCGGGCAGGATCTTATCATCACTGTCGACGAAGCCGATATAGGCACCCTTGGCTTTACGAATCCCATGGTTCCTCGCACGGGATGCTCCGCCATTCTCTTCGGTGAAACAGCGAATTCTGTGATCTTCTGCCGCCAGCGCCTGACACAGCGCATAGGAGCCGTCCGTCGAGCCGTCATCTACGAGCAGAATCTCAAGATTCGGGTAAGTCTGCCGCTGTATCGTCTCGACGGTGTCACGAAGGAAGGTCTCCGCGTTGTAGACCGGCACCACGACCGAGATGAGGGGGGCAGCACTCTCTGGGTTCCCGCCGTCTGCTGTCTTTTGGTCAGCAGCGCCCGCGGACGAATCTATTTCTCCGGAAGGAATTCTCCCCTGCAGAGGCGTCTGTGAAGTTGTGTTGTCTTTCTCACTCATCATGATGCTTTCAAAAAATGCGCTCACCAGATTATATCGACTGCCGGCCGCAAGTTTACAGCCTCGGCACCTTCAGAAACGGTTTCAGGCAGGGATCCACGCTCATGGGGCCGTTCCCCGGCAGATCTGTGCGAATATCTTCTCCTGCCATGATCTTCCGGCAGACGGCGGCAAGGCGTCTCGCCGCTGTCTCCGCGTTCCACACCTCCTGCACGGCGCGGTAGCCCGCCTTGCCGTAGCGCAATTGCAGGTCAGGGTGCTCCAGAAGGTATCTTGTCTTCTCATAGAGGTCCTGATAATCCGTGCCGTTTACGATCATTCCGGTGACGCCGGGCTTTACCAGATACGGCACGCACCCTGCCTCAGCCCCCGCGATCACGGCGCAGCCGCTGTTCATTGCCTCGTTGACGACCGCGCCCCAGCCCTCTCCATGGTCGCTGGTGAGGATGAATACCGCCGATTTCTCCATGATCTTCCGAACTGTTTCCGGTGATGTGAGTCCATGGATGGTCACCACCTTCTCCAACCCGTTCTCTTGAAGGAACGCGCGGTATTCGTCCTCTTTGTCTCCACCGCCCGCGACATTCAGATGGAAGCGCACTCCTACGGCAGCAAGATCCTTCGCCAGGCGGAAGATGGTCTCAGGATGTTTGAAATCCACGAAGCGTCCCGCCCAGGTAACCTCCACGGCATCCCTGCTGCCCGTCGCCGCGGCTGCCACCTTCCTGCCCTCCTCCTTGAGTTCTTCCATCTGGCTGCTCATATAGGAGAAGAGCGGCGGGAAATATCCCCACCGGAATTTCTTCTCCGGGAAAGCGTGAATGAGCGCATAGTCCGAGCCCACGTACGCTCCGGCGCAGAGAAGATAGTACGGCTTGTCGGCAAACCTTGTGAACTGCCGATGCTTCATGAGGAGGCCCCGCGGGGAGACTGCCTTCCACTGCCCATCCTTGTAAATCCGCTCCGAGAGCCGGAAGGTAGGCAGTCCCGCGATAAGCCTTGTCGAGATCACCTCCTCCGCCGCCGGAGCCCAGCCCGCGAGCAGGATGTCGCACTGCAGGATCAGAGACTGCGCCGCCTTCGGGTCATCATACATCCGGACGACATAGGAGAGTTTATCTGATACGTCTTTCCACCCCATCTGGAGCCGCTCTTCTTCGATCTTCTCTGTCTGAACGAAGGTGAAGTCCACCCCCTCCTGCGTGCGCATCGCTTCGCAGAAGGGAATCTGGTGGTGGTTGATGTAGTTAGAGACGAAAACAATTTTCATGGTCCCTCTTCGCTGTTGTAGTCCTCTATTGTGCGATAGAACGGTAGATTTCGAGGAGTCTGCGGAAATTCGTGTCGGGGTTATGCCGGATCTGTGCACGGATTCTCGCGTTGCCGCCCAGCCAGTCTGCCACGTTATCGTCATAGAACACCGTCTTGATGCCCTCTGCCAGCTCGTCGTATTTGCCGCCGGGGAAGAGGATGCCTTCCTCGCCGTCGATCACGAGATCGCCGATGCCGCCGACCTTGGCCGCCACGACCGGCATGCCGAGGAGCATGGCCTCGCACAGGGAATTCGGCGAATTCTCCATAATGGAGGGGCAGACGAAAACATGACTCCTGAGAAATCGCTCTTTCATCCCCGCGGCATCCAGCTTACCCAGCATGGTCACGTGACCCTTCAGATGATTCCTGCGGATCAGCTTCTTCAGATACATGCCGTAGGAAGTGATCCAGAGGGGCTCCGGATATTTCCTCTTCTTTGTGATCGCACCGCCGACATTGCCGATGATGGAGTTGCCCGCCACGTACAGATGCGCTTCCGGGAACTTGTCCAGCACAGCCGGCATGGCTTCCAGCATGTAGTGGAAGCCTTTCAGCGGATAGTCTCCCTGAGAGATGAAGATGCTGTACGGCTCCACGTTGTCGATGTTCCACTCATCCGTGTAGAAATCCGGGCGCATGGTCTCATTCATGGAATGGTAGACCGCGTCATCGTTGATCCGGCTCGTCATCGAGCGGTCGAACGAAGTTCTGCCCGTGATGTGCGCCGTGTGTCGCAGCGCCTGTGCTTCCATGTTGGCGCGCATTCGGAATTTATGTCTCTGCTCCTCGAGGCTGTCCTTGCGGTACCAGTCGCGGAAGGTCGCCCTTCTCTGCACGGAATAGGGCAGATCCGCCATGTACGCCTCAGCGATGGAACAACACAGTCCCTGAATGCCGATGAGCGTCCGTTCCGGGTGATGGAACGCGCGCACCATCGCAAGACAGTGCGGGAATTCTGTGCCGAAAATGTGCACGATATCGGGTCGGAATTCCCGGATGATGGCGAAGAACCGATCCTCCAGGTCCCTGTCATAGATTTCCGGCGTGTTCAAATTCTCCTGGAAACCATAGAAATCCACGGTGCCCTGCGCGCCGCCATCCGAATCCGTTACCTCTTTGCCGCTCGCCACATCCATGACCCTGTGGCACTCGCCCAGCTCTGCCGGCACGGGGCAGCATACACCCAGTTCCACGAGCAGCTCCGGCGAACCTTCCTGTTCCCTCTCGTGGATCAGTTTCTCGAAGCTTCCTGTCAGCCACCCTTCCCTGTTGGAAAACGGCAGGCCTGCCATTCGCGCGAAGGCCGGAAGCATGATGTTGCATAACCATAACACTCTCATTCGTCCTGCTCCTGCCTGTGATCCTTATGACTCTTTCGGGCGTAGACTCCATTCTTGACCCTGTCGTAGAGGGCGGCCGTGTGCCTGCCCCGCGCCAGTTTCTCCCGAAGAGGCTGCAGCGTTGCCACAAGGTACGCGCGGTACCAGAAACGCTCCGCCTGTGTGAAATATTCCGCTGTGATCTGCCGGTGTTCCGCGGCAGAGAGTTCTCTCCCCTTCTCGGTCTCGGAGTAACCGCCGCCCTCGTAGTCCGCGACAATAACCGGCATCGCGACCGTCCGCGCGCCGCCCCGGATGACGCTCCAGAGGAAGTGCTCATAGTCCGCACGCACGCGATATGCCGTGTTGAACCTTCTCTCTCTGAACAGACTCCTCGTGTAGAAACATGCCTGGTGGCAGGGAAGGTACCGGTACATCGCGAAGCGGTCCATGGAAGGGTTGGCGCGGACGCGCTGCCCTGTCTGCATCTCCATGACGTCGCCATAGTAAATCGCAGCACTCCTGTCATTCGGAATATCCTGCCTGTCTGCAACGTGCGGCAAAGGCCCTCTCTTAGGGCGCAGACTCTCCCTCTCTTCTCTCGTCCATCTGCCTTCCGCGATGTGACGGTCCCTGTCAATCGCCGCCGCGACCTTCTCCAGCACGCCCGCATCGTGCAGCACGTCTCCGCAGTTGAGAAAATAGATATACTCTCCTGCCGCGGACGCCAGCGCCTGGTTCATGCCGTCGTAAATGCCGCCGTCCTTTCTGCGGATCAGGCGGATCCTGGGATCTCTCGGCAGTTGGTCTGTGCTCCCATCCTCAGAGCCGCCGTCCTTGACGATCACCTCGTAGTCGGTGAACGTCTGCGCAAGGAGGCTCTCCAGCGTACTATTCAGTTTGTCCCCCGCATTGAAGCTCGCTACAATGACGGTGAAAAACGGTGTATTCATACTCAGTGAATGCTGCGGGAAGGTGTTGCCGGCAGCTCATGGAACAGGAATGTCCGGTACGGCAGAATGCGGATCCTGCTGTCCCCGGCCTTCGCAAGGAAAGCGAGGAACATGACGATTGCCGCGGACGCTGTCAGAACGATGAGGAGCCGCCTTCTCTTCTCCCGCTCCTTCGGTATCCCAAGGAGCAGTTCCGGAATAAAGAAAATCTGCGTGATCATCAGGTAATACGCGATCCGCGACACCTCCGGCACGAACCACGCGAATACGTAAATATACAGCGACAGGAGCGATGCGTTGAGATAGAACCTCATGCGGAGCGGCAGCTCACAGGCGGCCTGCGACATCCTCTTCATGGACTGTAGAAGATGCCTGCTGCCAGCCTGCCCGGCTGCCATATTCGCAGCTGCTCCCGTCTGCGCATGGGCCGTCTGTGCAGCGGATTCCGTCGGCTCTTTCTGCGCTGTCCGGGTACCGGAATCCATGGTTTCCTTCGCGCAGACCAGGAACAGGCCCAGCACCAGCAGGCATTTGAGGATGTTCCCGGGCGATACCTGCCCGCCCGCCGCCAGTATATCCGTGCCCTCGTACGAGGGATAGAGCTTCACGATCACCTGCATCACCTGCCTGTGGAAAACAAGGAACAGGCCGCCCGCCACGACGAGGAGCGCCGCCTGATATTTTCTAAAGGAATGCCTTGCGAGCGGGTACAGGACGAGCACGCACAGGACGGACTTGTGGAATGTCGCCGCGAAGAGGATCGCAAGGATAAAGGGCAGGTACTGCCGCTCCATGAAAAATCGCAGGGCGAACAGCGCGATGGCGAGGGCGAAATAGTAGCGCACGGTGTTGTAGCTCTGGAAATAGTAGCCGAACATCATGAACAGGAAGAAGCTCCACGCAAAGCTCTGCGCCTGCTGCCGGATCGCCGCAAGGAACAGGGCAATGGTCGCGAAGGCGAAGATGCCGAATACCAGAAGGTAGTTCTCGTAGCCGGTCATCCTGTAAATGAGCGTCACGAAGAGGTTGAAGCCGGGCTCCGTGGGCACGTAGGCGCCGACGGACGCGAGATGGAAGAATTCCACATAGCGCATGTAGTCGTTGCCGCACGCCTGCCGAAGGACTGCCGGCACGAGCAGGATCAGGAAAAGCGCGAAATATGACACCTTCTCCAGACTCCATGCCCTTGTTCCAAACGCCGGTCGCGTCACACCACCGCCGCGGCACCAGCTCTCTTCCGCTCTCCCCGCAAGGACACTGTCCTCCGCGCAGCTTCCTATGCAGGCCACAAAGACTGCAGCCATTGTGATCAGCAGATACAGGATCAAGCTTCCCGCATTCCTTTCTTCATCAGGGCGTACGCTTCCTTCACGGGGATGTCCCGGCACATCTTGTCCCTGTGTGCGATCAGAAAGCGCAGCGCGAAGGGCTTCTCCATCGCGCCGTAGAGATAGTGGTAGAGGACGCCCCTGTCATAGAAAAATTTCTCCGTATAGCCGTGGAACCAGGTGGAGCTGTTGTCCTCCCTTGCGTTCTCGTGGCCGATCGTCACAGGAACGGCATAGATCTTCAGCCCCTTTTGCAGGCAGTCGTGGATGAACAGCGTGTCCTCGCCGTTGCTGTATTTCGCGCCGCCGCCAAAGAGGAGAGAGAACCAGAGATTGGCTTTCCGAAGACTCTCCAGCTTCGCGCACATCGCGTAGGTGGGATAGCGGCCGTAATTGTACCAGCGCACCCGCTTGTGCCTGGTGTTCTCATAGGTCTGACGACTCTCGACCGCCGTCACGTTGAACATGAGGACGTCCGCCGTCGGATTCTTGTCGAACTCGCGAAGGATACGCTCCTCGTAGTCGTCATTGTAAATGAGATCCTCGTCGCCGAACAGCACGAGGTCCGCGTCGGCGCGCATCAGGGCGTTGTTGCGGTTCAGCCCGACACCGCGCTCATCGAACGACCAGGAGCGGATGAGCCGCCCCTTCCGCTCGAATTCCTTGTAGGAGACCTCGTGACACTGGTTGCAGATCACGGCCTGTGTCGATATATTCATGTGTTCCGCCAGCGTGTAGACATTCTCGTCCACCGCGGCGACCAGTACTTCCAGCTTCATTTGGTTACCTTGTAATATCTCGAGAGGAATTCGCCGTCGGCGTCCACGAGAAGGAGACCGATGACGTGGAAATCCATCTTGTCCAGCTCACGCAGGAGATTGTCTGTCCGCGCGCCGCTCCCTTCGCCGTAATGGATCGCTGCGATCACGTCCTGGCAGGAGCTGGTCGCCCGGTCGAATGCCGGATCGTCCACGCTGCCCGTCGGTACGAAGCCGCAGCGGATGCCCTGGGACATGGTATCCATGCCGCTCTTGCCGCCGACCTTCGCGCCGGTGTCGGAGAGCGTCGCCTTGAGCTCGTCCAGAATTCTCTTCGCGTCGTCCATGCCGTGCAGCGACAGGATGAGGACGCGCTCTTTCTCCCGCAGCGCCTGTTCCAGATTGATCGCAAGCTGCCGTTGCAGATAGTCGGGCAGAACGGTTCGATTCTCCCCTGCCTTTCCCGCCAGCACGCCGAGCACCGGCAGGCCGTACCTTCTCTCGGCATCCTCCGGCACGTAGATGGCATCGTCCATGATCTCGTGTAAATATAAGGCGAACGCAGAGATGATGAATCCCAGGAACAGCCCGAGCAGCACCGCGTTGCGGGACCGGTCAGAGACCACGATGAGCGTCGGCTCATCGGAGGAGAGGAAGGTGATGTCCTCGAACTCCTTCGCGACCTCGCCGAAATTCTCCAGCCCGTCGCGGACCGCAAGGGAGAGCTGCGCGGTATCCTTCGGATCCGGCGTCGTCACCTCGACCGAGAGATAGCGGATGTCCGACACGAGGTCCGCCCGCACGGCTTCGGAGGCTGCCTCCATCGTCATGCCCTCGGGAAGCTCTTTGCGCACCGTCGTTGCGATGTCGGGGTGCGTGAAGATGAGCCCGTCCCAGGTCGCGGCGTTGTAGTAGTCATAAACCTTCCCCGTCGCCTCGTTCTGCACAAAGTCGACCTGGTAGACCGCCGTCTCCCGGTACTGCCGCTGCCCGTGCACCGTCACGGTGATGAGCGTATAGAGGAGGAAACAGAGCAGGGCGCCCGTCGCCATCGCGACCGGGATCACCCAGAGCTTACCTGCAAGGCGCAGGTACACACTTCTGCGGTTTAACTGTTCATTCAGATGTCTGTCGGTATAATCTATCATTGGTTGTTCTCTCTGCTGCCATCTTTTTGGACAAAAATCGTATCTTTCCCCGAAGCTTGTCCGATATTACCATCACATCAGCTTCTGCTGCATACTCTCTGGACAAAAAACAGGCTCTTTCTACTGGAAATGTCCAAAATATCGGCTTGAAACGGTCTCCACATGCGAACTGTACCCTGGTTTGGACAATTGGAAACGGTTCCGGTCCGAAAATGTCCAGGAAAACTCCTGTTTTCTGGACAAATATTGTTTCGGAAACGTTACCATTGTCCAAAAGAACTCCTGGAAGACCTTCGAAGGGTTGTTTTAAGTTAATTTTTGGACATTTTTCTTCTGAAACCGTTTCCGAATGTCCAAATCGGAACCAAGCCCGCTTTCCCCATGCCCAGATCAAGACTCTCTTCAAGCCGGAATCATATCCGCTCACTCGTCCTTCTCGCCCTGGCGGAGCGCCGTTGTCTGGCCCTCCTCCACGCCTTCGGTGGCGTCCGGGGTGAACAGGATCTTGAGCGTGAGGAGCATGAGCTTCAGATCCAGCCAGACGGAATAGTTCTGGATGTAAGTCAGGTCGAGCTTCAATTTATCGTAGGGCGTGGTGTTGTATTTGCCATACACCTGGGCGTAGCCGGCAAGGCCCGCCTTCACCTTCATGCGGTAAACAAACTCCGGCATCTCCTCCACGTACTGCGCGATGATCTCGGGGCGCTCCGGCCGGGGGCCGACGAAAGACATCTCGCCCTTTAAGATGTTGACCAGCTGCGGCAGCTCGTCGATGCGCACCTTGCGGATGAATCTGCCGATCGGCGTGATCCTTGTATCATGCTCCGACGCAAGCCTAGCCACGCCGTCTCTCTCCGCGTCGACGCGCATACTGCGGAATTTGATAATCTTGAATTCCTTCTGCCCGATCGTGCAGCGGGTCTGCCGATAGAACACGGGACCTCCGTCGTAGGCCTTGACCAGGATCGCCGTGATGAGGAAAAAGGGCGACGTCAGGATGAGCAGGATGAGCGCGCAGATGACGTCGATCGACCGCTTGGCAAGGCGCTGGTTGAAGGTCAGCGCATACTCTCTCGTCATGTACAGCGGCGTATCGAAGAGGTGCAGCTGCTGTGATCCCTTGATGAGAACGTCCGGGATCTTCGGCATCATATACATGCGGATGCCGTTGGAATAGCAGAACTTCATGAGATCATTGCGCTCCTGCACGGGAATATCCCAGAGGACGACTGCTGTTCTCTCCAGAAGGAGCTTCTCCTTGATCCGATCCAGACCCTCGTGAATGCTGATGTCTTCGCGCACGTGGTAACGGTCGGGACGGGAGGCGAACTTGCCGCGGATCTCGTCGGTCGGACGGTCGCCGTGCACGAGGAGAAGGTCCGCCGGCGGGAATACCCTCTTGTACACCGCGTCACTGAAAATAACCCAGGCGATGCCAATCCCGGTCTGCGCGAGCGTGCACAGAAGGATCGGGATGACGGGCAGCGTCCAGTTGCGAAGGAGCGAGTCCTGGAAATAGGAAATGATGTTGACGAGAAGGAGCGAGAAAATCTGCGACAGCACCACATCCAGCCGCTTCATGTAGCCCGCGCGCAGGCCGCCGTACGTCGCCATGAAGAATACGAGCAGGACAAAATAAATGATCAGGACGAGCAGGTGGCCTTTGATATAGAATTTCAGTTTCAGCCGGACCAGCGGATAGTAGGAGTTGAACCACAGGATCGCGTAGAGCCCCACCTGCATCAGGATGCCGAGGAGCGGCATTTCCAGCGCTGTTACCTTTTTAATCGAATCGGTTTTATTATTCATCTGCCTGATTTCCAATCGTGCCGCACTCAGTGGTCGGCATAGCTGGGATCATCCGCGGCCTGCGCGCCTTCCCGCGCACCGCTCCCCGCATGATCATCTTCCGGGATCTGTGGGCGCTCCAGATCTTCCCCCTGACCCACCTTCTCGCGGACAAGGTAGATCGGGCGCTGTTTCACCTCGAGATAAGTCTTGGAGAGGTACTGCCCCACGATGCCCATGCACAACAGCTCAATGCCTGCGATGAGCAGAATGATCATAACGAGAGAGGGCCAGCCGGGCGTCGGATCGCCGAAGATCAGCGCACGCAGCCAGATCACGATCATCATAATGAGAGAAACAAGACAGAAAAACACGCCGAAAAAGCTCGCGATCGCAAGCGGCACGGTGCTGTACGCCACGATGCCGTCGAGCGCATACAGGGTGAGCGACCAGAACGACCACTTGGTCTGCCCGTATTTTCGTTCCACGTTGTCGAACTCAATCCACTTCGTCTTATAGCCGACCCAGGAGAACAGGCCCTTGGAGAAGCGGTTGTACTCCGTCACGCGCAGAATCGAATCGACCACCTGCCTTGTCATCAGTCGGAAATCGCGCGAGCCGTCAACGATCTCCGTCTTGGAGAAACGGTTGATGAGGTGGTAGAAACGCCGCGCGAACCAGCTGCGCACCGGCGGCTCTCCCTCTCTCGTCACACGCCTGGTCGCCGCCTGATCGTAGCCCTCGAAAAGGTAGCCGAACATTTCGGGCAGGAGCGAGGGCGGGTCCTGCAAATCGGCGTCCATGATCGCGACATAGTCGCCCTTCGCGGTCTGGAGTCCCGCGTACATGCCGGCCTCCTTGCCGAAATTGCGTGAGAAGGAGACAAGCACCACCTTCGGATCCTTCTCGTGCAGCGCCTTGACCTTCTGCACGGTGTGATCCCTGGATCCGTCGTCGATGTAGATGAGCTCGTAGTCGAGGTCGTGTTCCTCGAAGAACGGCCGGTTCTTCATGAACTCCTCGTAGAAATAATCAATATTCTCTTCTTCGTTGTAGCACGGTACGATCGCGCTGAATAGCTTCATGACTCTTTCCCTGCTCTCTGCCGGTCTTTCTTGTGATCTTTCTCATATTTCCTGCAATATTCCGCAAGGAAACACGCATCGCACCTGGGTGTCGGCGCCTTGCAGATCTCGCGCCCCAGCGTAATCCCCTGGAGATTGATGAGAATCCAGTGGTCTTTAGGGAGGCATTTCATAAGGTCCTGTTCGACCCTGGCGGGCTCTGTCTCATTGGTGAGCCCCAGGCGGTTGGTAACCCGCTTCACGTGCGTGTCGACGACGATACTGGGGTCGTGGAACACATTGCCGCGCACAACATTCGCCGTCTTCCTGCCAACGCCCGGGAGCGATGTCAACTCCTCAATGGTGCGCGGTACCTCACCTCCGAACTCGGATACGAGCTTCTTTGCGCAGCCGATGAGATTCCTCGCCTTGGCGTGGTAGAAACCGATGGAATGAATGTCCTGTTCCAGTTCTGCAAGATCCGCGTCCGCGAAGGCCTGTACATTCGGATATTTCACGTACAGATCCTTCGTGACCATGTTGACTCTCGCGTCGGTGCACTGCGCCGAGAGTATCGTGGAAAACAACAGCTGCCAGGCTTTGTCCGGCGCGTAATCCAGGGTTGCTCCCAGATCGGTGCCATAGTGTTCGTCCAATAGGCGGAGGATACCCTCCACACGTTCTCTTTTCGTCATATATTCGTATACAATCTCGCGCACTATGCTGTCACAGCTGACGGCACTGATATGCGAGAATTCCTTCTGTAGAATGGCTTCCTTGCCAGTTCGGGATGTATCTATGAAGATTACAACTCCCTGGGGCCGCCGCCGATATCCAGCGTGTAGAAGCTCGCGGGGTAGCCGACCTTCTCCTCGTAGATTCTGCCGACTGTGGCCTTGAACTCTTCCACTGCCTCATCCTTCACAATGCTGACTGTACAGCCGCCAAAGCCGCCGCCCGTGATACGACTGCCGAGGACGCCTGGTATTTTCCAGGCCTCTTCTGCCAGAATATCCGCCTCGGGACAGCTCGTCTCGTAGTCGTCGCGCAGGGAAATGTGGGACTCGTTCATCAGCCGGCCGAAGGTGACAAGATCGCCCGCCTTCAGCGCCGCGACCGCCTGAATCGTGCGCTGGTTCTCATAGACCGCGTGCTTCGCCCTCCTGCGGCAGACCTCATCCTGAATGAGATCCTTCCCTTCCTCAAACTCCTCGATGGAGAGATCGCCAAGCGTCTTGATGTCATAGCGTTCCTGCAAATCATGCAGCGCAGCCGTGCTCTGCTCGCGGCGGAGATTGTACTCGCTGTCGACGAGGCTGTGTTTCTTATTCGTGTTCGTGACCTGGAGGCGCATCCCGGTCAGCTCCAGCGGCGCATACTCGAATTGGAGCGTTGCGCAGTCGAGGAAGATTGCGTGGTTCTCCCTGCCCATGGCAGAGGCGAACTGATCCATAATGCCACAGTTCATGCCGTTGTACTGGTTCTCCGACTGCTGCCCGATGAGAGCAAGGTCCTGATTCGTCACTGCATCAAAGCCGTAGAGCGCGCGGAGCATACAGCCCGTGAGCACCTCAAGCGACGCTGAGGAAGACAGGCCGGAGCCCGCCGGAATGTCCCCGTAGACCACCATGTCGAACCCGCAGTCCAGCTCATAACCGCGCTGCGCAAAGGCCCAGACAACGCCCTTGGGATAGCCGGCCCACCCCTTTTTCTCCAGAGGAACCAGATCATCGAGGCTCGTCAGAGTGACGCCGGACTTCGGGAAATTGGTGGAATAGAAACGGAGCTTTTGATCATTCCTCTTCCGCGCGGCCGCGTAGGTGCCGAGGGAAATCGCGCACGGGAAGACGTGACCGCCGTTGTAGTCCGTGTGCTCGCCGATGAGATTGACCCTGCCGGGCGCGAAGAAATAGCGAACGCCCGCAAGATCCCCGAACTTATCCCTGAAGCCCTCCTGCACGCGCGCAAGAGGTGTCATTGCTGCTGCCATCTGGTAACCCTCCATATCGTTCATTAATTGTTGCCTGTGATCAGCCTTATATTTTCACAGACTTATACCCAGTGCCGCGTATTTTGCGGCACTCGCGGGAGAAAATCGCCAAGGCGATTCCTCGCGAAGGCGATTTCTCGCGATCGAGTCCTCGGAGACGCTTGCGTCTCCGAGGATCGTTCGGAAGTGACGCATCAGCGTCACTTCCGAACTTTAACACTTTATGATACCAAATAAAGAGGGCGTTGGAAAGCCAGCACGACGGGCGCAAAAAGAGCCCCCCTGCGGGAGCTCTTCGAAAAAGTGATTCATGATCCTGTATTATCTTGCGTATTTGGCACAGTCCTGCAAAATATCAATCCCCAGAACGGAGGACGCCTGCGCGATAACAGCGGGATCCTGCGCGCCGACATACCACTGGTACGCCAGCTTCTGCGAGCCATCCGCGTTCAGAAGGCCATAGTCAAGCCCCTGCGCCACTTCTGCCACATGCGTTCTCTGGCGGTTGATGATAATGCCATTAATGTAGCGATTCGTGGCTGCACGGTTCAGCGCGTACACAATGTCCGCCGCCTGATACTGCTCATTGCTGCCCGCTGCCGCAGATGAAGTGAAGCCCACTTCGGAGAGTAGGATCGGTCGGACAGATCCGTCCGGCGACAGCATCGGCTGCTGGCACATGAAATCGGTGAGAATCTCAATATTCTCCATTGTGACGTAAGCCGAGGTGTTCCTATCGTGCGTTACCTTCGGATTCGCCGGCATGGCTGCCACGGAAGGCGCGTACAGCGGTACATTGTACGGATGGTTGGACAGCCCCCAGGCAATATTCCCCTCAGAAGCAATGCAGGCATTGAGATCTGTCAGCATCTCTTTCGCGCCAAAATGGATTGCGGGATTGTCCGAGAGCCATTCCTGATCGGTTGCCACATAGATCTGCGCATTTGCGTTCTGTGATCGGATGCCGTTGTAGAATACCCGAACCGTGTCCGCGTAAGCCTTCGAGAAAGACGCCGCGTCCGCCCACTGGCCATTGTTCCACGGATTTCTGGCATTCACTTCATTGCCGACAATCCAGTTGTCGATACCCGGAAAATTCTCTCCGAGGAAAGCCGCAAGTGCTTCCAGATGCAGCGCGCCCTGATCGCCCGCATTGAACATATAGTAGTTGCCACCCGTCCCTCGTGAGAGTGGATGAACCAGGTCCGGCGCAGCCGCCTCGAGCTGTGGATCGCACAGGAGAATCATGTTGACCTGAATGCCTGCTGCCTGACAACGCGACATCAGCACCTTGTAGGCACCGACAATGCCGGCATTGAAGTGATAGCTCTTCCCCATGTAGTTGTAGGTAATCCCGGTTCCGACGAAACTGCTGATCGGAAGATTGTAGGAAATCTTCTTCACGCCCGCTGAGGACAAGGAGCCCATGCCGTTCTCTATCATGCCGGAATCCGGGAGAAGTCCCTTCACATCGCTGCTGTCCAGACGCGCGTGCGTGTGATCTGCCACAGCCTCCGGATTGGTAATGTACCCCGCATTGGAGAGCTGTGTCAGCTGTCCTTGGACGACGCCCCGTACAACGAACTTCTTGAACAGCACGGAATCTGCTCTGTCGTTGTTCAGTGCCGTAGTGAACTGCGCGTTTCCTGCCGGCTGCTGCGCGATCTCCGTTCCCCGGGTTCCGCTCTCCCACACATTTTGCGCGTACAGGTGATACAGGCCGTCATCGGTCGCCTGCATTCCCTCGGCGCAGATCACGACATTGCTGCCGCTGATCGCTGCCGATAACGCAACCGGATAAGTGGCTGCAGGAACAGCAGGCGCCGCAGGCGTTATTCTGGTTCCGCCCTTTTTCTTTGCCGCGAAAACCGGCAAGCCTGCCGCGGTCAGTGACGTGAGCAGCAAGACCGCTGCCGTTGTCAGACCAATCACTCTTGTTGCAAACCTTAGCTTCATCTCGTGTTGTCTCCCCCCTCTGAAGTGAATGCCTGGTTACGGCTCGCGGAATACAATGACGCCGACCAGTCCCGGGCCGGTGTTGATGGCCATGGTCGCCGTGATCTGCTGCTCGAAAAGAATTTCGCTGTTCTTCGTGTGCTCTTCCAGCATCTTCTGCATCTGTACCGCCTCGGAGTGAGCGTCACCCTCCTCGATGACAAGCCAGGTCTTGTGACCCTGGCAGAATTTCAATATTTCCTCGAGAAGTCGCAGCTTGCCGAATTTCGCGCCGCGGATCTTGGCGACGGTGTAGTAGGTGCCACCCTCATCACAGGAAATGATGGGTTTGAGTTTCAGCACTTCGCCGACCACGCTCGTCACCTTGCCGATGCGTCCGCCGCGCTGCAGATATCGCAGCGTATCCATGTAGAAGAAAACCTTGGAATCGGAACGTTTCTTCTCCAGATTCTCACAGATTTTTCCAAATGGCATTCCCTCCTGTAATTTCTTCGCGGCCCAGATCGCGAAAATACCAGACCCCATGGAAATATTCTTGGAATCGTATACATAGACATCCAGGTCTTCCTCTTCGCTGGCGGCGAGGCGGATCGTGTTGTACGTTCTGGAGAGTCCGCTGGAAATCGTCACCGCAATGGCACGCTCGTAGCCTTCGTTTTTCATTTCCTCGAATACATCCATGACCTCCGCGAGGGAAGGCGTGGACGTGGACGGGAACTCGTCCGGGAAGCGCTGATACACCATCATGGGATCAATATCGACGCCGTCCATGTAGTCCTTCTCCGGATACATGACACGGAGCGGCAGGATCTTGATATTCAGCTCTTCTCTGACGTTCTTGGGAATGTCGCAGCCGGAATCGACGAATACGACAGCTTTCTGATCATTCATCTGGTAACCCCTTTTCCGCACGGCAATGGTGTCTTACCGCGGCGTTTGATGGTCCAGCATCTCTGCCAGCCATGTAGTTTTCAATACTACGTTAATAGAATAACACATCAGTGCGGGCAATAACAGGGAATTCCCGCGAGATCACAGAAATATTTGCATCTGTTTTGTATCTGCAAATTCTTCTATTTCGTATAATTTCATCCTGTTACAGGTGGAGGCGGAGGTGCTAGGATAGAGTTGTCAGATTGTATAATTATACCTATTTGCTTTTTTCGGCTATGTAAGATGAAGGAGACCTTTCGATATGAGTCAGATCAGAAGCTTCAACGATAACTGGACTTTTGCACTGGAGCGGGACATCGCGCAGGGCAAGGCGCCTCAGCCTGTCACATTACCCCACACCTGGTACACGGATGAGGAATATATCCAGGAGAGCGGCACCTACCGCAAGCACTTCGATCTGAAGCTATCCGAAGGCCAGCGCGCCTTCCTGCGCTTCCACGGCGTCGATAAGGTCTGTACTATCAGTCTCAACGGCCATACGCTGGGTCATCACGAAGGCGGTTACACGATCTTCACCTTTGAGCTGACGCCGTATCTTGCGGAGACGGACAATGAGCTCGTCGTCATCGCCAACAATGAAACCGGCAAAACGGTCTCTCCCCTCTCCGGCGACTTCGCCGTATTCGGCGGCATCCACCGCAAGGTAGAGCTGATGATCACGGACGCACAGTGTTTCGATCATACCTTCTGGGGCACTGACGGCGTGATCTTTAATACCGGAGTATCGGATGGGAAGGCTTCTCTCTATGCCTTCTCCCGGGTGCTGAACGGTGCAGGAAGGGATGCAGAGAGCGGTCTGTCGATCCGCTACGACCTCGCAGACGCGGAGGGACAGCTGGTCGCGTCTCGGACGATCGCTGCCACCGCACCCACGCAGGCCAGTACGGGCAGCCGAACAGACGGTGTGCCGGTCGTGGCCGCACAGGGAAATACAGCCTCTCTCTCGCAGTGTGCGTCTACGACAGCGCAGCAGGAACCTCCCGCCGCAAAGGATTACGACCTCATCCTCTCCCTGGATGACTTCCACCCGTGGAACGGCCTGGATCAGGCCTATCTCTACACCGCGACGGCTACCCTGCTCGATGAGGATGACCGCGAACTCGACACAGTCACAAGGAAAGTCGGCTTCCGCAGCTTCTCCATCGACGTGGACAGGGGCTTTTTCCTGAACGCAGAACACGTAAAGCTCCACGGCGTCGCGAAACACCAGGATTTCGACAAGGTATATTCTGCCGCAGGCGAGAAGGAGTGGCAGCGTGACATGGAGCTGATCTCCGAGATCGGCGCCAACTGCCTGCGCCTCTCCCACTACCCTCACCCGCAGCGCATCTATGACCTCGCGGACGAGAAGGGTCTCGTCGTATGGGCAGAGATCCCGATGCTGAAACTTACGAAGAATGAGGAACTCCTCGCCAATGCAGAGCAGCAGCTCACCGAAATGATCCTCCAGAACATGCACCACCCCTCTATCTTCTTCTGGGGAGTGCAGAATGAGATCGCAATCTGGGGCGAAGAACCGTACATGTACGAGAAGATCGGCCGGCTGAATGAGCTGGTGCACGAGCTGGATTCCTCCCGCCTCTCTACGAGCTCCAATCTCAACGCGGTAGCAACTACCAGCCCTCTCAATCAGATCACGGATGTGACCGCCTACAACGTTTACTACGGCTGGTACTACGGCAGCTTCGAGGATCACGGCAAATTCCTCGACGAGTTCCACAGGGACAACAGCAGGATGCCCCTTGGCATTTCGGAATACGGCGCGGATACAAACCTTGCCTACCATTCTGACCACCCCAGGGTCAACGACTACACCGAGGAGTTCCAGGCGCTGTACCACGAATCCGTCTATCCCTCCATGCGCGACCGGGATTTCGTCTGGGGCTCCTTTGTCTGGAACATGTTCGATTTCGTGAGCCCGATCCGCACTGCCGCGAATATCAAGAACCGCAACCTCAAGGGCCTTGTAACCTTCGACCGCCAAACGTGCAAGGATGCCTTCTATTACTACAAGGCGCAGTGGCGCAAAGATCCCGTGATCCATATCGCGGAACAGCGTTTCGTCAACCGCTGCACCGATACCATGACCGTCAAGGTCTACTCCAACCAGCCAGAGGTCACACTGACCGCAGGCGGCAGGGATTATATTGCGGCCTCCTCCGAAGGTGTCTTCCGGTTCGAGAACATCCCTCTCTCCATGGGCGAGAACCACATGGTCGCCACTGCGGGATCCGTCCGGGACGAAGCTACCTTCCTCCGGCAGGAAACGGCAGATACGTCTTATGTTTACGTGGATCAGCACCCCGGCCTCAATGTCGCGAACTGGTTCGAGGATGAGCAGGAGAAGGCGCGCCTCTTCCCCGAGGACCGTTACAGCTTAAAAGACAGCATCGAGACCCTGCGCAGCAATGAAAAGGCATTCCATATGATCCGGGAAATGATGCCGGAAGTCGCAAAGGCCATGGAGGATGCGATGGGAAGCTTTGCGCTAGATCGCTTTGTCAGCTTCATGAAGCCCGACTACACCGAGGAGGAATTCATGAAAATGAATGCCCGCCTCCGGGAGATTGAGAAATAATTCCCATTTGCTATACTGCCATCATGAGTGAACTTCCGGCAAAACTGGCGCACACCGCCAAAATCATCCAGGCGATTTTCCACCTGCCTTTCGCCTGTCTTCGGACGGAGGAGGATATTGCGGCTTATTCCAGAGAATACCGCATCCTCCCGGACCAGACGTGGCTGGAGAAGGAGGCGCTGTCGCTGATCCTCGCGAATTCACGGAAAGATTCCATGAACTATTTCGAGGACGCGCTGCGCCTTCACGTCATCCTCTTCTATCTGGACGGGGCGCCGATCCTGATCGGTCCCTATCTCTCCGAAGGGATGAGCGCCGGCGCCTGTCAGAGGCTCCTTCGCAGCCGGCAGATCCGGTCGATGACGGCAGAGGATCTGTTGATACGCTACGGCACCTTCCCCGTCATTCCGGACGCGCAGATGGACCGCATCAGCGCGGTGATCCTGGATGAGCTGGGTCTGTCCGATCTGAAGGAACACTATGTCTTCCACGAGAGCCTTGGCGATGCAGAGGCGGGGTATGACGACGGAGACTTCGCGCGTGTCAGCCGCGAGAATCTGGACAGCCACTACGCCATGGAACAGGACTACATGCGGGCGATTGAGAGCGGCAACTACTCCCGTGCAACGCGCCTGCAGGCACAGCTGCGTCATGAGGGTGCGGAGCTTTGGAGCAATGCGCCGGAGCTGGATTCCCTCCGCATCAGCGCAGCAGTCATGCGCGCCATGACAAGGGTTGCCGCTTACCGCGCCGGCATGCCGGCCTCCATTATCCACAGCATTACCTCGGCCGCGGGCAGGCAGATCGCCCTCTCGAAATCCGCCCGGGAAATCGCGAAGATCAATCAGGACATGATCCGCAGCTTCTGCGAATACATCTCCAGCCAGGCCGCGTCCCGTTACTCCGCCCTTGTCCAGTCCTGTCTCTACGCTATCTCGCAGGACTATGCAAAGCCTCTCACGACGGCAGATCTTGCGCGCGAGCTGGAAGTCTCGGAGACCTATCTCATCGCCCGTTTCCACGAGGAAACAGGGCAGACTCCCCTGCAAAAATTAAAGGCTGTCCGCATTGAACGGGCAGCCCTTCTTCTTGTCTCCAGCAACGAGGATATTCAACAGATCAGTTCGAGAGTCGGCATCACGGACGCGAACTATTTCACCAAGCTCTTTCGTTCGGTCACGGGGATGACCCCCAGAGAATACCGGAAACGCAACCGGATCTGATCAGCACCTGTCGGCTCTTGCCTCAATCCCTTCATTTCCAAAGAAGAGATATTCGCCGTCTCTGTCGTACGGCTTCCATGCGGGCAGCCCCGAAATGCTGGGATTTCCCGTCTTCGCGAACGCGTCGATGGAAGAGGTCAAAAGCTTTGTGAGTTCCCTGTCCCAGTCCGTCATCGGCCGCCAGCAGGCGCCAATGTTCCCTATCGTGTACCAGAGCTCCGCCGAGTGGAAAGCCCCTGCGTCATCTCCCGGAAGGTGCCGCCCGAAGCAGAAATAGAAGGCCTTCCCGCCCTGCTCATTGACAAGCCGGCACCATTCCTTCGCCATGGGCGCGAGAGTTTCCGGCAGCATGTCCTCCGTATTGGAGCTCATAAGGTACGGCACCGGAAGGAAGGCTCCCTCCCCGGCTGCCTTAATTGGATCCTTCGGGATGAGACGGCCGTCAACGTGCGGGCAGAGGTGCAGGAGGAGATTCCTGTCCGCCGACTTACCCATTGCGTCGAATACCTGCGCGGGCGAAAGCTTCCTCCAGTCTTCCGGGCCATCTCCCATGGCCTTTACCGTCTCCTCCCAATAGGCGTAAGAGTCCTCCACGGGATCCACCTTCGCGAATTCCCTGCCGAGGCCGCCGCCGGACGCCATGTAAATAGAGGAAATTCCAAGCTCCCGCGACATCGGCGAGAGTGCGAGCTGCTGGATGCTCATCGCGCCGGCAGACTGCCCCATGAGCGTGATGGCGAAGGGATTGCCGCCGAACTCCTCAATGTGACGATGTACCCAGCCTATCGCTGTCAGCTGGTCGTAGAGGCCGTAGTTGCCCGTATGCCCTGACTCCTCTTCCAGTGCCTTCGCGGCGAAGAAGCCGAAGATCGCGAGCCTGTAATTGATTGACACGAAGATGTCGCCCTTCTTCGCGTAGGCCGTTCCCATCATGTGCTGCTCGTTGCCGCAGCCTCCCATGAACGCGCCGCCGTGGATATAGAGGATGACATTTGCGTTCTCTGCATGCTCCGGCGCCCAGATATTGAGGAAGAGACAGTCCTCGTCGTAGTCGTAGTGGTCTCCCTTGCGGAATTCCTTATAGTAGAAAGGCTCCGGCGTCTGCTCACTTTCGCCCCGGAATGTCCGCATCTGCGGGCAGGCCGCGCCGAAGTGTGTCGCGTCATAGACCCCTTCCCATGCATCCACCGGAACGGGATATTTCCAGCGCTCCGCACTCGCGTAGCGAATACCGCGGAAGGAAAGCGTGCCGTCATCCATCCGTAAGCCTTTTATTTTCCCCATGGAGGTATTGAATTCTACTGTATTCATTTCTTGCTCCGTTTCTGTACTGATATCAAAAATCCCTTCCGGGAGCCGGGTTGCGCGTTTCCTGGAAGGGATGCTGTGTCAATCTGAGATTATTCTTCTCCGGCCGCCTGCCGCGCTGCCAGCTCAGCCTCACGCTTCGCATGGAGTGCCTCGTGCATCTCGGCGGACTTCTTCTGTGTCAGAGGATAGATGAGGCCGATGCCAATAAGGATCAGGACCGCGCCGATCGCGGGCATACCCATGAGGAGTTTGCGTACATTCTCTCCGAAACCCTCGGGCTGTACCTTGGCGCCTGCCACGAAGCCCACCGCGCCGATGAGCGCCGTGGAGATGGACGCCGTCAGAGCAGAACCGATCTTGCGGGAGAAAGTATAAATTGAGAACAGCGTGCCGTCACTGCGGTCTCCGGATTTGTACTCCTGATAGTCGATCGCCTCGGTTACCATCGCCCATACCAGCATGACGAAAACAGTGGAGCCCAGCCCCGCAATGGAGTTGATCGCCATGAAAGCGTAGACATTGGGGATGGGGATGAAAAAGAGAATCCCGTAGGCCACCATCGTGTAAACCGCCGCCATAATGATGAATTTGCGGCTGCCGAATTTCTTGGCGAGCTTCGGCACGAAGAAAAACGCTACGATCATCGCGGGGAGTCCGATGATGGAGGTCAGGCTCATCGCGCGGGGCATGTGGTAGTACTCACGGAAGAGGTAGCTCTGCATGGACTGCACCGACAGGAACATGGAGCCGATGGTCGCCACCATGATGCCGATCATGGCGCGGTTGGTGAAGGCCTCCTTCACCGAGCGGAAGAAGCTGTATTTCTGCCCGCCAGTAGCTGCGGCTGCGCCTGTTGTTTTCGCGAATTTGTGCTCCTGCTGGATTCTCTCCTTGGAGAAGAGGGTCAGCATGATGTAGAAGATCACGGAGAGGATGCCTGCCGCAATTGCCATGATGAAATATCCGGATGCGACGGGATTGCCCTCTTTGTCCCAGATCATCAGCGATACGACGGGAATGAACAGCATGCCGACGCCGATACCGCCGAAGGATCTCGCACGGGAGAGCTTGGTGCGCTCGATGGGATCGTCGGTGATCACGGATGCCATCGCGCCGTAGGGCATCGAAGTGCCGGTGTAAGCCATGCCGTAGAGGATGTAAACGACGCAGACCCAGACATGTTTGAACAGCTCAGGGAAATTGGAGACGTCGGTGAAACACAGAACACCCGAAATCGCCAGCGGCACCATGAATACTCTGACCCAGGGGATGAACTTCCTGCCCGACTTGCCGATGCGGAAGCGGTCCGGCAGCGAGCCAATCATGGGATCGTTGATCGCGTCCCAGATTCTCGCCCAGAAAAAGAGCAGCGCCATGAACGCCGGGCTGATCTTCAGAACGTAGGTACAGAAGGTCAGGTAGAACGCGCTGATGTAGAGATTGACTAAGCTGCCGCCGAAGTCGCCGCAGAAATAGCCGAACTGTTCCAGCGGGGATACCTTGGCACTGATGTGATTGTTATCCTTCATAGGAATGCTCCTTCTTCTCGAAATGAATCGTTACGCCGGACGAGCTCTGTCCGGTCACTGTACACAGTCTAGCCTCCCGCCGCCGGCGAAAATAGAAGGATATCCTGTTGTATCGCAAATTATCACGGTGCCTGTTGTCAACCTGTGGCGCGTCAACTAAAATGGCGTCATGACGATCAAAGATTATCTGAACTACAACTGCAAAGACACCACGGATCTTGTATCCCGCGGCGTCGTCACGATACGCAAAAGGGAAGGCCGCGAGTTCAAGGCAGGCGGCGCCTGGATCTATGACAATGAGATTGGGAGCGTCGAAGGGGCATTCCCGAACGGCAGCATTGTGACTGTCCGCGATTTCGACGGGTATTTCCTGGGCTACGGCTGCATCAACCTCAATTCCAAAATCCGCGTGCGAATGCTCTCCCGCAGGGAAGAGGACATCATCACGCCCGCCTTCCTCTATCAGCGGGTGAAGGCCGCCTGGGAGTACCGAAAGAGTGTCATCGACACCTCCTCCTGCCGTGTGATCTTCGGCGAGGCGGATTTCCTGCCGGGCCTGACCGTCGACAAATATGAGACTGTCCTCGTCGTGGAATCTCTCGCCCTGGGGCTGGAGGTTCCGACCGCAGCGCCCCTTATTGGGGAAAACAGCAGGCCTGCCGACACCACGGAGGCCGCAGCCACAGCTGTGCCCGCCGGTGCAGGTTCCGAAGCTGCCTTCACAAAAGACGCCGGGAATGAAACAGCCCGCAAGGATAACCCTGCGACAGTGGCGGGAGCACAGCGCGGTGCGAATCTCAAAACGATCGCTCTCTCCGCTCTCGTGCAGGTGCTGGCTGAGGATGGCATCGCCGTCACCGGCATCTATGAGCGAAGCGACGCCAAAGTCCGCGAGAAGGAAGGCCTGGAACGCAGCAAGGGCTTCCTCTCCGAAGAGTTCGATACGAAGGTTCCGATCACGGAGAACGGCATCCGCTACATCGTGGATGTGAAGGACGGCCAGAAGACCGGCTTCTTCCTCGATCAGAAGCTGAACCGTCTCTCGATCCATTCCATCTGCAAAAACGCGGGCGAAGTCCTCGACTGCTTCACCCACACGGGCTCCTTCGGACTGAATGCCGCCATCGCCGGCGCGCGGCACGTCGTCTCCATCGACGCCTCCGAGCTTGCGATCACACAGGCGAAGGAAAATGCGCGGCTCAATGGTCTGGACGAGCGGATTGATTATATCGTTGGGGATGTCTTCGATTTTCTCCCGAAAGAGCGGGAGGCAGGCAAACAGTACGATGTCGTGATCCTCGACCCGCCCGCGTTCACCAAGTCCCGCAATTCCGTCAAGGCAGCCTCCCACGGCTACCGCGAGATCAACGCGGACGGCCTGCGGCTCGTGAAGGACGGTGGGTTCCTCGCAACGTGCAGCTGCTCACATTTCATGGAGCCGGAGCTGTTCCGCGAGGCCATCGCACAGGCGGCAAAGGATGCGCACAAGCGCCTTCGCCAGGTTGAATTCCGCCAGCAGGCGCCGGACCACCCGATCCTGTGGGCGAGCGACGCCTCCTACTACCTCAAGTTCTATATCTTCCAGGTGGTCGATGAGAGATAACAGAAAGGCCCGCGAAAGTGCCCCATTGAATGAGTGGATCTTATGGGAAGCGAACGAAGACTACACGAAAAGACACGAGATTGTCGTATGGGAAGTATCTACATCTTCCGTGGCGCAAATAGGAAATGAATGTTCACATACAGGAATTGTAAGGAGAACAGAAATATGCAGCAGCTTGAGCTCTGGGATATTTACGATGAGAATAAACAAAAGACAGGCCGCCTGATGAAACGCAACGACTGGAACATGAAGCCAGGCGATTATCACCTCTCTGTCCTCGGCATTGTCACCGACCTGCACGGCAACTACCTCATCACGAAGCGCAAGGCGGATAAACAGTGGGCCCCCGGCAGCTGGGAGGTCTCCGGCGGCGGCGTGAAGGCCGGCGAGACCTCCCTCGATGCCGTGAAACGCGAAGTGGCAGAAGAGACCGGCCTTGATACGGAGAACGCGATGATCAGCTTCCTCACTTCCTACAAGAGTGAGAACACGCAGGAGAAGAACAACTACATCGTCGACATCTACCACCTCATCATGAATTTCAGCGTCGCCGACGTGCATGCGCAGGAATCCGAAACCGACGGCTTCGATATCTGCGATTTCGACAAGATCAAAGAGCTCGGCGAGGCAGGCAAATTCCTGCACTATAAAAGACTCCTGCCGGCCTTCGCGGCGATTGCGCACGGGATGTGATTTTACCGCACAACAGTTCTATGGCGGATGGCGCTTTCCTGTTTCTGTATTGTCTTCGTACTGCGTGTCAGCCTTATATTTTCTCATTGACAACGACCGGCTCGTTTAGTATGATATCTTTTGCCTCGAGCGAAGGGTCGCTGAGGCAGGAATCACATCGAGGCGTGGCTCAGTTTGGTAGAGCGCTGCGTTCGGGACGCAGAGGCCGCAAGTTCGAATCTTGTCGCCTCGATGACATGCATAAATGCCGTATTTCCAAGTATTGAATTTTTATTGGAAATACGGCGTTTTCTTTTTCCATCGTTTGGTTTTATTAAATCTGATTTGCATATTTTAAATTAAATTTGCGTAGAATGAAGTGAAAACACTCACGAAAATACTCACGAAAATGCACCGATTTTTGCGCCGAAAAAGCTCTGGTTGCAACGGGTTGCAGCTAAGGTAGAAAATAAAATATCTGCTGGATATTTCCGGCAAAAAAAGAGAAGACAATGCAATCTGTCTCCTGCTTTTTAATGTCCCCCAAACACTTATTTATCTCTTGATCCTATGTATCTCTTCCACTCGTCGGGATGGCTTGCCTTGTACCACTCCAGAAAGCCACCAAACACTTTCTTTTCTGCCTCTTTCCTTGCCTCGATTGCATCCTCAATCTCGTCATAGCTTCCAAGGTGATATTGGTGCCTCCGGAAGTAGATGTAAGCCCGGTACCTTCCGGATTTCATCTTTGAAACGCCCTTGTGCCCCGTGGTCGAATTTGAGTTAGTTTTTCGATTGTGGATGGCGGCCACATCCGTGCCCCCGGTTATGAGCTTTTTATGTATGTCTAGCCCGGCATAAAGGTTTTCCTTGGCACACTGTGCACACGTCTTTATGCCAGAGTATAGCAAACGGCTGTACGTGGTTACGATCTCTCGCCCGCATTTGTGACACAGGCACCTCGCAAGGGCTGCCCCGCGGACGCCCTGCCCAGCGAAGCCAAGAACCTCGAGATAGCCGAAGCGCTTGCCGGTATACGGTTTGTATCGATCGACGATCGTGTCCCTGGCACGGCAATCGGGGCAGCCACTGCTGTACTTCAAAAGGTTCTGGCCGCTTGTGGTGTAGGTCTTCCCGCAGCGCAGGCACTGGACGGTGTATTTCCTGGGCTTGTCCTGGAAGATCCCGATCACCTTAAGGGATCCATAGATCTCTCCAATCTCAATTTTCCTCTGCTTCTGACGCATCTTACCGTAAAGGAAGGGAGGAAAAACCCTCCCTTGTGTTTTAGTTCTTTACCACTTAAGCCGTGGCAATCCATCCACACTCTAACACCTTATCAACCGTAAGGCTGTTGATGATATTAAAAGCTCATTTACCCTTTGCTGTACCTGCGCAGGATCATACCCAGCCTTCCTGATGGCTGCTGTCCTTACGTCGCCGTTCCCCCACTTTCCGCGGATTACCTCTCGTGCAACCTTGTCGATGGACTTCCTTTCCTTGTATGCCTCGATCAGAGCCGCTTTTGACTGTGATCCGTACTCTCCGTCTACAATCAGCCCCTTTGCCCTTTGGAAGGCTGTGAGGGCATTGTATGTGTCCGGACCGAAGTCCCCATCTGCCCCGGCCCTTCCACATGGGTACCCGCAAAAGATCAGCATCGCCTGTATTGCCTTTACCGCATCCCCCGCAGAGCCTTTACGGAGTACCGGATCATTCTCTGCATATCTTAGGACGTGTGTCCATGGGTAATTACGGTACGACCTGATTAAAAATTCATGTCCTGTCTGGTCCCCAGGCGCCCCGCCTGTGGCCTTGCCTTTTTCATTGATGGATGCCTCCACTTCCTTTCCATCCCCACAGTACATAGCCGTGTGATGGGCCGTGTTGAGAAGCACATCTCCCCGCTTTAGCCCGGCCCCGGTCAGCCGGTTCACACGGCTTGTGATGACTTTAAAGCCGCATTTTTTAAAGATATTGAGCATATTCCCTGTATAGGTCGCACCCCTGCTCTTTACCGGGACCCCTGCACTCTGCCATGCTGTAATCACTGCCGATGAGCAGTCATAGTCTCCCTTTTCTCCCCATCGGTACATCTGGTCATACCCGTGGGCGTTGTCATTCGCGTGGCTTTCCATCCATAGGACGGCCTTTTCTATCGTCGTCATGCCTTCTCCCTACCCCCCAGTTTCATCTCTTTTACAGCCGATTCGATCAGGATGTCGACCTGCTCCGCGGTCAACGAGATCCCGTGGCCATTGCAAAACCTCGAAATATAGTCCAGGACAAACTTTTTTCGATCTGCCCCGTCCTTGTCCCACATGGTCTGCTGGGCCATAAGGACGGCCGCCTCTACCCACTCCTCCACGGTTTCAAGTGTGTCCTTACTCATTCTTGCCCTGATCCAGGGGATCACAAAGGCAGCCACAAGTGCTGCACATAGCATCACTAAAAGCCTTACGATCTCAAAAACAGCATTACTCATCATCTAAACCTCCATCATCAATGTCATAGATTTCGAGTTCGTCATCCGGTTCCGGGGCGTCTCGTGACCGTTCCCGTTCGGCTTTCTGCCTCCCGGATTTGATCCAGGCCCCGCAGACCAGCTCCACCACACCTGGGGTGAGGATGCATCCCTCCAGCGTGGACGGCTCTACACCGAGCCTGATCCAGGCTATAAAAAAGGCAATGCTCCATCCTGTGATGTAAAGCATTGCCAGCACGATATACATATCCAGTTTTTTCATCTTACAGCCCTACTTTTGAGAGACCGAAGCCCACAACCGCCGACACCAGGACAGTGATGACTGTTTTTACGACATCACCCCATCGTTTTCCGGGGATGTCCTCAATTGCTTTCAGCCTCTCCCCCTGCTCGGTCTGCTCTTTGGCCATCCCTTCCATGTTGACGGCCAAAACTTTTATACTGATCGTCAGCTCCGACAAGACCTTCTGTCCATTTTCAAGTGATGTCAGCCTGTGGTTCTGGCGGTTCTGCTCGTCATCGATCCTTTTGCAGTGCTCCTCATACTCTCTTCTCGTAATGCTGTCGTCCGTCAAGATGCTCTCCTCTCACTAAAAAGAGGAGCCGAAGCTCCTCTTGATCACACCAGTTTCTCGGTAAAGTTGTAATCCTCAAATTCGCCCTGCCACACCTTGCAAGATTTCAGTGTCATCCCGTAAGCGCCGTAGACGTCATTTCTGCCGATCTGGATGAGACTGTCACATACGCCTGCTGTCATACTCTGACGATGTAAAGCCAGCTTATAGGTGTCCTGGATTTTGACGTATATGTCAAGCTCCTTGCTCTCTGATATCGCTGCCAGCAGGCTGGCATTTTGAAATACATCTGCCGATTCTCCTACATTCAGTGGTCCATGCCAGCCATCGCAGTATTCCCACCAGCCTGCTTTGCCGGTGCGCAGTGAAGGAATATGCCAGAGGCCGCCAGCGCTGTAAAAGACTGTTCCATCCGACTCATTCGATATCGCATTAAAATCCCCGAACTCTACCTCGAAGAAGCACGGGAACGCCGGTATTCGAAAGAGCTCTGCATACTCCTTTGCATGCGCGATATGGATCCCTTCCCCGTCCTGGGTGGCACCATTGCAAAGCGCAGCCTTCACCCCGCTGATCGTATCGTTGAGCGACTTTGTGAAATCAAAGTCATATATCTGCCGGATGCTGTCGAATATGACACCTATCTTTCCGGCTGTTCCGGCCGCTACATCTTCCTTCATGAACCCCAGCGCCCACGAGTCCGGGTGCTGGTTATACGACTGTGCAGCTCGTGCTACATACCTTTTTATATTCGGTAGTGTCTTGCCGTCATAGTCATAAAGCGCGCCATTGCAAAGGAATGCATCGGTAAATCCGATCTTTGCTCCTGCGATATTCGTAGTGCTGATGGTATGAGCCGTATTCGTGTCAATGTCGATATAATACGTTCCATTTTTACAGCTGGATATGAGCTTCTTTTTATCCTGTGACAGATAAAAATCATTTCCCCCATCGCTGTTTCTGTCATTGGATGAGTCTATTGCCGTGACATTAAGATCTATCCCGACATCAACAATCGTGGCATTCCCGGCGTCCAGTGTCGCTCCATCCGATAGGTTTTCGAGGTCCCATATCAAAATGGATTTGTTGTAATCCGTCCCGGCTCTCCCCCGCCAGTAGAGTCTCTGATTGTAGCAGTAGTAAGTATTGCCCACGCCATAAAACCCATCTTTTGCAATCATGGTGTCCGACAGCGAGAATCGTTTTGTGGCATTGCCGGAGAAATCAAAGACGGCTATCCCTGTTGGTTTGCAAAAACCTGGAGCCTGATAACGGTCATCATAGCTTAGCGCCACGAATGAATTGTCCGTGTATGTGAAAGGCTGTGTATAGCCCTTAAGTGCCAGCGGTGTAACGCTCTTCGCAGTTATATCGAATACAAGGAAGTTATCATTATCCCCGGTTCCGGCGATGATCCTGTCGTACTGCTTCGGTAAAACAGGATTTGCCGTCTTGAGGTTGTTCGTGCCATAATACGAATTTCCATGGAGTGTGATATCGCCCCATGCTTGCTGATCTACGATAAGATCTCCTGTTTCCGCATCGATGACGGACCAGCTTTTTGTGCCGCAGATAAGGATATACTTCCCATCAAAAATCGCATTTGTTGCAGGATTCCCCGTTTCAGTGTCTTTGCTTCCTCTGTTTCCGTCAGCGACTGTCTTTTTAAGGCCTCCTGTGTATATGTCATACTGATCTATCCAGCTTCGGTGATCGTTAGTTAGCCGCCATGCGTATATGTGGCTCCCATAGGCATACAGTACACTCGCTCCCGTGATGGACTCGTAATTCGAGATTTGCATTCGGCAGGCGGCGTCCTCTCCGGCTTTCAGGTCCTGTAGTGCCACGGCTGTGATCTCGCGGGTTTCCTTTCCTCCTCCCCCCGCGACATTGACCGTCACCCTGGAGTAGCCATCTGCCATGATCTTTTTGGCCTCGTCATAGTACTCCTTCGCAGGATCATAGACGCCGTTTTCAGTGATGGTCTTCTCGATCAGGTGGCTACCTGATACATCAGCGATAACTTTATTGTAATATTCTCCGTTCGGCGGCTCATACGTTCCATTTTCCCTGATTTCCAGTGCCTCGGCCTTAACCTCATCCTCCGGTTTCATTGTACCGATGGCATTTTCCAGATCTGCCGATGAAAACGTTTTGCCCGCACGCACATCGGCCGGCGTTGCATTGCCTGCGGGGTTCCTAAAAGGGTGAAATGTTCCGTCAATCGCGTATCCGTATCGTTCTGTATCCGGATCATAAGCGAACAGAAAATCCTTTCCATTCGCGCTCATGTGTTCCAACATAGAACCAACGCTTATCTTTTTAATGTTGGTCATCGGATCCAGCGTGTCGCCGCTTTTGATGGCAACTACCACGCGGTACAGTGATCCTAGATGCGTCATGAAGGCGCCAACCGGATAATTGATGGAGCTGGTGTCCGCATCCTCCTGAGTCGCAAACGATGCGGCAAAGCCGTCTATCACGTCGCCGATCCGATTTTCAAGGTCATTCATGTTATCCGCTGACCATGAATCACCTTCGGCCAATATTTCCCCTTCGTACCTCTCGACCGTGTAAATCTTCTCATTGCCTTCTTCATCAATTAGTTTTCTTCTGCCCGGATACTCACTTATGCGGTCGATCCAATCTCTTTTTACAAAGCTCATTCCTGCCTCCTGCTTAGATAATAATGTTCTCTTTTGTCTTGATGTCGTCCGGCATAAAGTAGGCTTCGGTCATAACTTTGTTGTATCCTCGGCACTTTGCCTGTGCTATATACCCGCCGGCAAGATCTATGGTCTGCTCATAGATCAGCGTTGCTGACATATATCCCTTCACATCCTGTATTCCTACCCAGCCGCCGATCCTCTCTGTCTCCGGGAAATAGGAGAGTTCAACCTTCTGTCTTAGTCCGTAAAATGACAGCAGCTGCCTGGCAATTCTCTCGCATAACGTAGAGTTGATCAGAGAGAAGCTGTAGTTCTTTGTCTCCCCCTTTTCTCCCTGACTGCTTTCCTGTGTCTGATAGAGCATTGAGGAGGATGTTGCCTTGTACTGATGGCCCGTGATGATGCATTCTGTCTCCGAGTTTACGTTGACAACGGCATAGTTTGTATGCTCTTCTTCGATGCTGCACCCTGATGCCGTCAGGCCCGGCGCGAACGGCTGTGAGAACTCTATCCGGTGTTTCCCCTTGGTCAGAGTTCCTGTGTATGCCTTTGTCTCACTGTTATCATACGCATATGCTGAAAATGATATCTTGATCCCGGATACATAAGAATCATGTGAAACTTTTGTTTTTCCCATGATCTTGCGCTCCGGCTTGATGTAGCTTGTGATATGCCGCATCGGTGTGTGTATCCGAATGCTCCCCTCCTGCGTCCTTTCTGCGACGGCTCCCACAGCTGCACATACCTCCCGCAAGGCAGATCGGCAGGATTGTATCTTGAGATGTCCACTCAGCCGGATATCGGCTATGTCTGCATCTATGCTGTATCCCGTGATGCCGGCGGCTGACATGATCTCGTCAACGATATCCTTTGCACGGATGCTGCTGTAGATTTTTCCATCGAGAAAAACGAAGCTGTCGAGCAGTCCTATGACATCCTGGCACTCAAATTTTGCCTCATTGGAGTCAAAGGACCATTCTTTCAGGTAGAATGTCCCAAAATCAATGAGGTTGCCGTCCTTATATTCTGATACCGTGACCGGCTGATTGACCCTCAATTCCTTCCACATGCCGGAAGTGTTTGCGAGATTGAACTCGTCATTGGGATCCAGTATCGTGAGTGATACTACCGATGCCGGAAGAGCCGACAGTGATTCGTCGATCTCTTCTGTGATCTTTGCCTCTTTGATCTGATCATCTTCCCATGACAGGATCCTGTCTCCCAGATTTATGGCAGCCTTTGCGTAAGTTACAGGCATCATTCCCTCTTCCTTGCAAGCTCTTTGGCGACAAACTTGCACTTTAGATTTTTGAATTCCGCTTTTTCGGTGTAAATCTTTCTGTACTCATCTGACAGGCTGGCCACATACGCCGAAAAATTATACGTCCCATGTGCATCCGGAAGTGAGATTTTATGGAAATCCATCGCCTCGCTGAGTTTGGCCCACAGTCTCTGATGTGTATCCGTGTCCATGTATCCAAAGGACATCTCGTAGTTGTAATACACGCCGATCGGCTCCCTGTGCAGAGTGCCATCTTCTGTCGTTACCACATACTTATCCAGGAAGCTTCCTGTCCGATCGATCGACAGTATGGGAACATCAAAAAATTCTCCGTCAATACTGATTCCCTGTGTGAATCCCTTTTCTGTCATAAAATCAGCCTCCCAGCACAACCTCCGGCGCAATTCCACGCCTCTGAATGACGGATGTAAAGTCATCCAGTGTTGCTTCTGCCAGCTCTTTCCCATTTACGTTGAGCACAACCGTGTTGATTCCTCCGCCTTTCATATCATCTAATGCCTGCCGGAAAGCCTCTGCCATCGCCGCCGGCGATGTTTCCCTGTCGATCACCCCGCGAATGACTTCTGCAAGTTTTTCTGTCCCGATTACAAGCTCGGAGCCTCTTCCTTCTCCACCTCCGAGAAGGTTTCCGTCCATCGCACCGAAAATTGTTGCTCCGGACAGCATGTACGCATTGTCATACGCTTTCCGGTACCAGTTGACTCTGACGGAAGGCGTCGCGCCAGTCTTTGCATTGAAACTTCCTGTCATTGCAAAGTGCGGGAGCTGAATGTTCCGGCTGAATTCCAGTTTCGTATTTCGGAACATCGCCGCAATACTCTCCAATGAAGATCGGATGGATGCCGAGATTTCCATCATCCGGCTCTTTGTCTCCACTGATGCATTGTTCAGATTCCGGGACCAGGCTTCTCCGATGTCTGTTGTTTCGAACATTTTCAGCGTGTCGGCGAGGGAAGTTTTTACCGTCAATCCCATTGTCATCATTCCGGATGTTGTCGATTCATTCAGCGTCTTCATTCCTGATATCATGATCTGACCGAATTTCGCCAATCCTGTCGTCATGCCGGTATTGATCTGGGCCACTGTCTGCGACATCATCGTCTGTGCCGCCGCTGATGCTGTTGGCGTAGCCTTCCCGAACATTTCCGCTATCGCATCGCCGATCTTTCCCATCTCACTCTTCAAGCCGTCTACGGCAGCATTAACGACTTTAACGCTGGTTACCATCTGCTCCAGTGAGACTCCGGCATCTTTCGCATTTCTGCTGATTTCCTTCACGGGTGCGGCAACGGCTTTCATGGCTCCTACCAGTACGATCGCCGCTCCTCCTGATGCCGCCAGCGTAGCAGTAAGTCCCACAAGCGCTAGATCTGCCGCCCCGAGCGTCAGTGCTGCGCCGCCGATAGGAATCAGCATGGTTGCGAATCCACCGGCAAGTGCCACGGCCCCTGCTGCCGATGCTGTCATCGCCCCGCCGATCTTGAGCAGCGCTCCTGCCGCTGCATTTCCATGTGTTGTTATTGTTGGCAGTTGCCCCGCCAGCTTTGCAACTCCGGTTGTGGCAAGGTAAATCCCGCCGCCGATCAGTGCAATTCCCGCTCCGAATGCGACAAGTCCTGCTGCGCCGGCAGTGAGAGCCGGTGCCAACGCTGCCGCTCCGACAGCCATGCCTGCGACTGCTGCCGTAAGTCCGATCATTGCAGTCGCCGCTCCCGGGCCAGCTCCGGCGAGTGAGATTGCAGACTTCGCAAGCAAGGCAATTCCTGCCGATGCAAGGAGAATTCCCGCACCTGCTGCCACAAGACCAACTGCATTCTTTGATAGTGTTCCCATTGATGTTCCCGCAGACTGTACTGGGGCCGCGGCACTAGATGCCGCCCCGCCGAGTGAACCCAATTTCCCGACAAAACCACCAATGCCTCCAATCAATTTGCTTCCGGCCCCAACAACTGACCCGATCACACCGGTTATCTTCCCGCCTATCGCAATTACGGGCGCCGCAGCAATTCCGATGCCAGCCATCTTCAGGATCATCTGCTGCTGTGAGTCTGAAAGTCCGCTCCACGCCCCCTGCAATGTTGAAACCACGTCTTTGATGGTTCCAAATGCCGTGCTCATCATCGGTGCAACTGTTGTTGAGATTGTCTGTCCTTTTGTCGAAAATGATTCAAGAAATTGTTCAAAAACGGGAAGCGCCGTTTGTAGAGCACCCGTGATCCCCGTCAGTGCACCAGTGATGAGAGGCGCTGCTGCATTGACCAGATCTGTGCCTGCCGTTTTCATCAGATTCATGTTGACCGTCATCTGGTCCAACGGGTCCAGCGTTTCGTTGTAGGTGTTCGCGATATTTCCGGAGAAATCCCCTATGGATGTCCCAAGCGCGTCGAATGAGAGCCGCCCGTCCTGAAGGGCAGGAATTAGTGAGGATGCAGCCCTTGATCCAAACAGGTCTATCGCATCCTGTGATGCTTTTGTCGCTGTGCTGCTGTTCTGTAACCGTGTCTCCAGGTCTGACAGCATATCTGACATTGGCACGCCGCTCTCCAGCGACTCCGCATAGGCCTTTTTCAGACCCATCATTGCCGATGCGGTATCCACACCATTCTTGGAAAGATTCGCAAGGAGCATTGTCGCATCAGATGCGTTATAGCCGAATGTTTTCAGCGTTCCTGCATTTGCCGAAAGATCACCGGCAAGCTTGATCACATTTACGCCGGTGTCCTGGCCTGCCTTATTCAGCGTATCAAGCATGTCGCCAGCATCTTTGGATGATACCCCGAAGGCCGCCATCGCAGCCTGAACAGCGTCAACGGACGAGCTGATATCCGTGTTATTCAGTGAGGCAAACTGCACAAACTGCTGCGACAGGTCCTGCAGGCCTTCTCCCGTGAGCCCGAATCTGGTATTGACCTCTCCAATTGCATCTCCGGCTTCCTGGAAACTGACGGGAATTGTTGTCGCGATCGCCTGTGCGCGCTTCTGCATATCGGCAAGCGCGTCTCCTGATGCTCCGGTCTTCACGGTGATGGTATCCATCGCCGCATCAACCTCTTTCCATGCTCCTACAGATGCCGTTGCCACCCCCGCGATCGACAATCCCAATCCGGCGACCGCTACCTTGCCTGCGGTGCCGATCTTGCTTCCGGCTTTGCTCAGCGATTCCGAGAACTTGGATGAAAACTTCCCTCCGGCAGATTTGCCCGCCGCGTCAGCTTCGCTGTCCATAACCTTCGCGAGCTCGCCGCTGATTCCCTTCGTCGTCGGGATGATCTGTACATATGCCTGTGCAATGGTTTTGTCTGCCATCTTAATCTCCTAGCAGTTCCTTACGCCGCTGCTCAAATTCTTCTGCCGTTGCGAAACCTGATACCTTATCCTTGTCGCCTTCCGTCAGCAGTGTGTAAAGCGACTTCGGCATGTTTTTATTGTGCTGTGCATCCTTTGTCTTGGTCCAGCACAACCAGTTCAATTTGTCAAAAACAAGCGCCAGGAGGCTGTCCGTATTCGGCAGTCTCCGATTCTCCATTTCTGTCCGGATTCTCGAGTTTTCTCTGAGCCCCGCTGCCAGCGTTGCAATAAAAGAAACGGGATGCTCCTTCATGTTGAAGATATGGTAGATTTCTGCCATATCACATGTCAGCGCATCCCGGTCTTCTCCCAGCATGGCAACGAGGATCAGGAGTTTTTTGCGTGAAGTGAGTCGAGCACCTCGGTCAGAAGAGAGAGCATCTTATCGCTCCTGATCCGGTCGGTCTCCTTGTCGCGGCAGAATTCCTTTGCGTCATTGTATTTATCCCCAAAAACGCGTTTCGCTGCATGGATCTGAGCGTATGCATTGCTGCCGCACTGTTCCAAGTCTTCGACAAGCTCCCAGTCATCCAGGATGGTTTCATCAACCTCGAATTCGAACCCGCTTTCTGTTTTCCCTTTTACCATGCTCATTCTCCTTACCCTTCAGGCACTGTCTGAGATGCTGCAGGCGCTGAAATGTACTCAAAATGCGTTGTCCCGTTGCTGTCCGGGGCTGCGCTCAGCGTGGTCTCATAGCCTACTGCATCTCCGTCGCTGTATGTGATATCGCCTACTTCCGTGACCTTTGCGGAGGGCAGCACAATCCTTTTCAGAATGTTGCCTTTGAGGATCATGTCGAACACATACGAGTACGGCTGCGACTCGTCATTGTTCACTTTGATCGTAATCCCGGTATCAATGTCGCCGACAACATTTCTGTCTCCATAAACCATTTTCAGCACTTCCGGATTCAGTGCTTCGATGAAGGTTCCCTTGAAGGCGTCTTCCTTACCTTTGTTGAGGTTCAGTACTGTGTCGCCGCCCCATGCCTTTACCGTGTCAGAATCGACCGAATTGCTGTTCGTCAGGCCATCTTCCGAAATATAGCCCATCTCCTTAAATGCCTCGTCCAGCGTGCTTTTTGCATCCGTCGGCAATGTGGATCCGACAGGTGCGCGGAAGATCGCACCGCCTACTTTAGGCTTTCCTACTGTTACATTTTTTTCTCTGGGCATTTTTGCCTCCTTTTCAGTAATGCGTGAATGTGAATACCGCCTGATAACGGTATCTTTTAACTGTGGTATCCGTGAAATCGTAATCACTTCCCGTTGCTCTCGTAACATCAGAAACATACTCTGGAGCTTCCCGGAGGATGCTGCAAACCGTATCGCTGAGTTTCGCCGCCTTCAACTTGGACATCTCCCAGGACTGGACTGCAAGTGTTGATGCATACAATCCTCTTCCGAGCTGCTGCGATCCGGTCTTCTCGACAGTGATAAAGCGCTCCGGCATTCCCTCCGGAACTTCCGCGCTGATTCGCTCCTCCGGGAGTCTTTTCCGCAGATAATTGATAATCAGTTGTTCGATCATATACCCAACGCTTTCAATAGTGTGTTGTGCCGCATGTTATCAAGGCCCGCTTCTTTGCTCTCTGCGCTGACAACATACCCGGTTCTTTCCGGGTAATTTCTCTGCTCGACGGAATAGCCTTCTCCTGCTCTTCCTGCCACTGCATCCGCCTGTTCTTTACAGCTTGCCGCAATTTCCGGGCTTTTTAAGAGACCTCGCACCTCGGACTTGTTCAACTTGATTTTGACTTTACTCATACAGCTCCACCATGATATTCCTGCCCCATGCGAGAGGGACCATTTCTTCGATACCCTGTGCCGGCATTCCTACCGTTCTGAACTTCTTCCCCCAGAATTCCACTTCTGTGTCCTCCCAGCTATGGGAATCGGTTTTCGGTATCCCCAGTGTGTAAGCAATGTGTTTGCCGAACTGGTTCCCTGTGATAATATCGGATTCTGACGGCTGCCCGACCAGAACATTGTCAACGCTGACAACCTCATCTGTGTATGTCGGTGCTCCAAAATCATCAGTACCTGTCGGCTGCTTCACGTGAAGTTTTACTGTGATTCCTTTAAGCATCTGCATCCCCCGAAAGAAACTCAACCGGTGATCTAGAGCCGATATGATTGCCGATGTGAAGGAGCTTTTTGTCTGTCTTGGACAGATAGAGCTCTCCCGACTGCCCGGAGCCAAACGTAACGCTCGACGTATACCCGAGGCCTGTCTGCGTGGCCTGCGTCGCACCGATCGGGACATCAATGTCTCCGGAACCAAACGCCCGGATAACCATGTTCCTGGATACCAGTGCCTTTGTACTTTCCGGCACATCTTGGCCGCTGAACGCGTCTATGATTTCCGCCGCATCTTTCAGGAGTGCCTCGCATCTTTCCTTTTCATCTTCATCAAGTGTTCTGAACCGATTTTCTATCTCTTCGACGGTTGCGTATGCTGGCATCTGACTTCCTCCGAACCGTATTCTTTTTCCGAACCGTTTTCTCTTTCGGCGTCTCTTTCAATTGCGCTGGCGCAATTTCGGGTTCTGTTGGAGATCCCGTCGGCGGGCTCTCTTTAACCGGCTGAAAGATGGTGGAGTCCAGCGGTTTACCGGACTCCACTACGATCCCGTGATACATGTACCGCATTAACATGTACCGCATTAAGCGGATGCCTTGACGATCTTGGCAAACGCGTCGAGGTCCATGATGCCGACGCCATAGACCACCTCCGCGCGAAGCGCGATCTGGTTCTGTCTCTGCAGATCTCCGAGTCCATCAGGATCACCGAACTCGATGAGATGAGCGCCAACGCTTCTCTGCACTCCCCAGCGGAACGCGTCGAACTGACCGACGATACCAAGGAGATTTGTTGCTTTCTTCGCCTCACCCTTTGCAGAAATCGTGTCGGACACTGCCGCCTTCATTCCCTCGAGATTCGTGACGCCGATGCCGTATCCAAGTTCCGGATACATTCTTCTGCCTGTCGTATCACGCATCGTCGCAATGCCGAAGGACAGTGCCGGATCCAGTGCAATTCCGGTCGGTGTGTAGCCCGCATTGATGATGAGGCCTGCTGCCGCTTCGACCGCTACATCATACTTGTCATCGGTGAGCGTTGCTGCCTTTGTGGTATCACCGATTCCTTCCTTCAGGAGCTCGGATGTCTCCCCGCTGAGCGGATTCATCTTGTGAATGCCGATGAGATCCAGCGCTCTTCCAAGCGCAATTCCCGCATTCTCGGACAGATCCTGTAAAACGCCGATCTGTACATCCTCGTCTGCCCACTGAACTTCCTGGGAGAATCGCATTGTCACCTGAAGTTTTACTGGCGTAACGGTCTTCGGTGCATATGCCGTAGGTGTCGGAGACTTTTTTGCTCCTTCTCCTACGATTTCAGCCTTCGGTGCTGCAGTGAGCACCCAGTTGGTGGAGGTCCCAAACTTCTGAGGACGCGCGCCGGAGAGAAGTGCCAGCGCAGATCCTGCCTGTGCCTTCTTGAAAATCCCCTGCGCGATGTTGTTCGGAATTTCAAAATCGTTTGTGATAAGTGCTGCCATGAATTATTCCTTTCTGCCGAACATCTGCCCGGCAAGCTCTCTAAAATCTTCACTGGTTGTATCCGATCCCGCGCTCTGGTGCTGCCCGGTCTCGTGTTTTGTCTCCTTCACACCCGGATACTTGCTGCCTTTAGCGAATTTCAGAATTGCTTCCGCCTGCGCCTTGCAGCTGTCTTCATCTTCTCCGGTAAGGAGTTCCTCCGGTATGCCGGCATCCTTGGAAACCTTTGCCCGAATGCTTCTGATCTTCTCCGTCTTCTTCATGCCGGCGAGTTCTGTCTCAAGCTTCGTGAGCTTATCCTGCGTCTTCTGCGAATCTGACAACGTCGCATCATATTTCGCCGCCTTACTTTTCAGCTCCTCGTAGTCAGCATATTTCTGACGTTCCCGCGCAAGCCTTCCCTCGACAATGCTGTCGATTTCCTCCTGCGTGTATGACTTCTGGTTTCCTTCATTTGCCTGTGCTTCTGCCATTTTCTTCTCCTCCTGTGAGTGGTCGATTTCCGCGATCAAGGCTCGCGTTGCCTTAAAGCCCTGCTGCCGGAGTCGAACCGGCATAGACCATCAGGGCATAATAAAAGCACCGGATTATTTCTCCGATGCTGTGCTATCCTTTTCTCACATTGGTGCTGCCCGAGTTTGTGAGAAATGGGTAATATTGATATAATTCTTGATTTTTTTCTGGTACGTGGTACAGTTGAAATAGGATAGATGCGCCCATCCGCCCTTTATTGGTGGGTGGGCAACGCATCTATTTTTTATATCTAAACACCCTATATTCTCCCTTTACATTTTTTATAATCACATCTATCTTCGTTCCTTTTTCTGCTGATCTTTTGATCCTGTTTTCCATCACTTTTCTTATTTCATCCTGGTTCAGTTCTTTATTGCAGTCCAAAATAAAACCTCCCGGTTTTTTCTGGATTTGCTTGAGTCCATGCCTTATGGCACTGTCTGCCGCTTTTTCTGATGACAATGTTTTCAAATCCCATAGCATTCCATTCCACTCGTAATCTGGCATTTTTATTCCAATTTCATTAGATTCTTTTAAGCATTTTATATCGCCGCCGAATGTGTCTGCGATCCATTGAGCCGTATGTATTTCGCTGCTGTGGGCACTAATCTGATACCATGTATCAAAAACAACTCGTCCCGGACCAGCCTTTCTTGAGTATTCTTTGGTTACATCCGTTTCAATGTTTTTCTCAGAGAGCTTTCTTCTCCAACTATTTATTTTCTCCCGCGGCGTATCCCCTTCCGCTGCGTCCCATTCTTCCCGCAGCTTCTCCGGCTCGTATCCGGCCACATCCATATCCTTCGAGAATCGGATCGCAAACTCGCACTTGCAGTTCGTGTGAATATGATCCGCATGATTACCTCTGACCGTTTCGTTTGTCGCGGGCTGCCATCCTCTTGATGCAATCATTGAGCAAAATGGACATGCATCACCCGACGGGATCCAGGCAAATTCCGCACGATCCCGCTTTGCGTTCTGCAGCATAGTGTCTGCCCCTGCTCGCTTTACCAGTCTCCCAACAGAATCGCCGATTAGCTTGCCCTCTGGTGACTGTTTCAATGTACCGTTGATCGCCTTCGCAACTTCCCCATATTCCGCAGGGGCTGCCGGTTCTGCCGGCTTCACCTTCGCGCCCTGGATCTCTGCTATTGCATCGTACATCTCACATGCCAGCTCGGAGGAACCCTCGCTGTACTTGGTTATAAGCGCCATTGCATAGTCTATGATCTGCTTACGATTAGCCGTTCCATGGTTGGCGATAAATGCCTCCATCTCCTTTGCCGCCTGCTCATTGATCCTGGCCAGTGATCTTGTATATGCTTCCCATTTCGTCGCTGCTATCTTCATTCATTCAGCCTGTGCCTGCTGCCGTCTGACTTCCTGCCGTTCCTGCGTCGGTTTCTTCTGTCAGGTTATTCAAAAGTTCCTGCCCTCTCGCCCTCTGCTCCTGCGCTTTGATTCTCCTGACATCTGCCTGGTCAAACCCAATCATTTCAAGGAATGTGTCCGTGCTGGCAAACTCGCTTCGTGCGGATGCGATCTTGATAGCTGCATCTGCCGTTACGGCCACCGACGGCATGGCCGGATTTTTGAAGTGTGCAATGATCCCTTTTTCCTCTTCCGGAAGCATGTCCGGCGTTGTGCCGAGTTCTACCGCCTGCGCCATCTGTGCAATCTGGTAGAGGGCATCTCCGTTTCCTGTGTTCAGCTGCTCCGCCAGGAGCACCAGTGTCTGGCTCTGTGCAAGAATTGCGTCGGATGATGTCGGATTCGAGTCATTGACCACGCCCGTATCCGTTACCGTCAGGCCGGATGCTGCGGAGAACTGCGTCGCAAGGATGCGCAGCATCTCAACATGAGGCGCCAATGTCCCCTGCGGAAGCTGCCCGAATTGCGGATTGCTGCCTGTCTCCGGGTTCTGCGTGGATGCAATGATGGATCCTACATACTGGTCAAATTTGCTCTGTGTGATCTGAGCAAACTGATCATCCGTAACCCCTAGAATATATTTCTGCGGACTTGTGGCAAACTCGAGACCAATCGTGGCATTGGCAAGGGTTCGCACGTACCCCTGTATCAGTTTCCTGATCGGTCCTTTAATCCTTGACTGTCCGAACGGCTTATCGCTGGATGCGTTCCATACCATCGGCACGAGCATCGGCCTGCCGAACTTGTGCGGGTTTTCCTTCGCTTTCCAATGCCCAGACTCTCTGGACAGCTCCCAGGTTGCTGTGTCGGTATAGAGATTCACATACATCGGCGACCATGTCAGGTCGCTCTCGTCCTGCCTTCCGTCCTGGAAGGCAAAGCCGCAATCAATTCTCCCCTTTTCGTTGCTCCATGCTGCAGCGGCGCACAGATCAGAATAGAATCTTATGACTGCATGCTCCGGTTCCCCTGAGATTGCCGCGAATGTTGCTCCATAGAGCAGCTCATCCCGGCACGCCTTCTGATACTCCGCGACCAGCCGGTTTCGCTTCACGATTCCATTCATTACATCCGCGTTCGTTCCGTCCTCCGTAACGAATCCGTCGAACATTGATCTCGCTGCGAGAACATCAACCGTCTTTGCGCCCCAGCTGCATCCGATATTCAGCTTCGCCATGTTCTTCGGCAGTGCCAGCCCGAGATTGACTTCCGCAAGACTGATCCTGCCGTTGTAGTATCTCCGCTTTCTCACATTGTCGGTTTTGTGGAAATTGTAGATCTTCACCAGATTATTCAGTTTGTTCTGCTCTTCATCCGGCAGACCTTCCACAAATCCAAAATTTAATGTCACCATGTGTTTTCCTTACCCGATCATCATTTTGCGGTTAGGATCTCGCTTAGAATTTCTGCAACCCCACAGTGCAAGCGCCGCGGCCTCAATTGGCCCTGCGTTGTCTCCTCCAAAGCCGAAGCCGCCCGAAATCGGGCGCTTCACGGAGCTTACGGCACTGTCGTTCAGATCATCCTGGAGCGTGTACCATGTGAGTGTGCCTTCATTCACTTCCGTGATCAGCTGTGACGCTGCGGCGATAACATCCCGTGCCGTAGGTCTGATTACAGAGTTCTTCGCTTTCCATGTGTCGTGGATCCGGTCACATAGAATATCTACACCGTTTCTGCCGTCAATCACCACGCAGCACGCCCTTGTGTATCTCTGATTCAGCCATTCCGTCAACCACTGGATACCATGACTCGTCGCTTTTCGCTCTATCTCTTCGATTCTGGCCTTTCCATCCTTCGAAATGACAGCCCCGCAGAGAATCACTTCCGCGCCGTCTGGCGTGAATTTGATCCCGAATGCCGTCTTTCCTTCCGGTTTCTTTTTGTTCGATCCGCACGCTTCCCATGCAGTCTTATCAATGGCGTTGTCTTTCTTCTCTGTCAGGATCGGAGACCACCAGCCGAGACGTTCGCGGCAAAAGCCCTCCTTGCTGAGCATCTTCCGTTCTTCAGCTGTGAAGGCCTCTGACAGCCTGTCGCCCATTGCCGGGTTGGTCATGAACCAGATATCAGGGTTGTTGATATCTATCTCGTCTACGGAGTTCGCCGCTACAGACCATTCATGCCATGCATCGTGCGGGCCCGGGTCTGATAGACACGCCGTCCGAAATCTTCGAAATACCACCCCGGGACAGTCCGGATATGGCGGTGTTCCTGTATAGATTACCTGTCTCGTCCCTGTCTCAGATGCTGACAGCGTCGCTGTAATCGCTTCGATCTGATCATCTGTCAGCTCCTGCGCCTCATCGTAAACAACAAGCGAGATTCCCGAAAATCCTCTCGCTGACTGACGCGACCGTGCGGTATACCGTATCTCTCCTCCATTTCTCAGAAAGATTGCTTCCTCTCCGTTGGTGTATCTGATCTGTGCAACCTCTTCCTCTACCTCCGGATGCGCATCGTTCGTGAACATTGCCGCGAGCCGTCTGAAACTCTCCTTCGACGTTCGAACCTGATGCGCGGTGTGGAGTATCTTCTCCCCTTTGATCACGAGCCCGAAGAACTCTCTCGCTTCCAGGCAGAAGTTTTTCCCATTCTGCCTGGGGACTGACAGCCCGGCAGTTGATACGGTATACTTCCCGGCCAGATCTGTTCCGAGCCAGCTGTCTACCACAATCCTCTGCCACCTGTCGAGTTCTCCGCTGTATTCCTCCATCAGGAGTGCCGCATCGTTTCCGTCCGTGCGCTTCCGCTCCGGTTCGATTTTTATCCTCGGTTCCTGTGATCCAGTCATCCCTGTTTCTGCTCCGCCCTAACCAGTGAGAGCACGGTCCTCGGTCTCAACTCTACGCTCTTTGCATCTCTTTTGATCTCTGCCGCACCCATGATCTGACTCATTCCTGTCATATATGCTTTCCACAGTGCCTCGTATCCCAGGAATAACGGGTTCTGCCGGAGGCCTTTCTGATTGCCACCGTTGTTATACGGTATCGCAACGTCTGCCGTTTCAATCTTCTCTCTCGCGTCCTCGAGCTTGATGCACATCCACGCTGTATTCTCGATCACTTGCATGAGCAGCTTGATCTTGCAATCGTCCGCACCTGACTCTTTGAGCAGCTTTTTCAGCCGATTCCGTTCTCTGTTTTTCCTCGATTCCAGGTCATTTTTCTGCATATCTTTACGGCCCTGTATTTATATATATATTTATTAATAACCTATAGGGAATAGACCACCCCCCTGTGATTTATTCCCTCGGGGGTATATTGGCGCTGGACGGCGCGGGGTTGCCAGGGCGGGGGCCTGGGGGTATCCCCCCTACCCCTTCCGACCGTGGAGCGGATCGCCTGCTGCCAATGCTGCAGATGCTTTGTCACCATCCTCCACTAGTTTGATTTATGTGCACGCGCGGGATTACTCTTTCTTGTTCTTTGCCGACCTTGTTGCTTTTTGCGGCATTGCAACAGTAGTGCGCGGGTTCCAGATTGTCCCAGTCTTCCGCAGCTTCTCTCGCTGAATGATACCCAAACTCCTTCCATCTGCTGACTGGTTTTATCTCATCAATCACGAAGGAAAGCGGATGCTGCGCATCACTAGGTTCGTCGTAGTGTATCGGCCCGAGCCTGCCCTTGCAGATGCCACATTCACATCCTGCTGCCTTCATTCTCGCTCTGTACTTCCTGCGAAGCGATCCATTTGCAGATCGCGGGTTGACCGTTCCTTTCTTCATCTTTCCCCTTCGGCCTGCGTTCCACATATCTCCCGGGGTATTCGCTACATTGCATCCCCCGGGGCATTTTTCCTCTCCCCCTCACTTCTGCGGCGGGTTTGTTCCACGAAAAAGAGGACAAGGTTTCCCTCGTCCTCAAACTCATGTTATCACTGTAGCACACAAAACTCTCCCGTGATTACCCTTTTTTTATTTTTAGAGCTTCTTTGACAGGGTGTAGTAGAATCTGCGCCGCACCTCGTAATATGTGTTCTTGCAGCACGGTATCCCCCGCTGCACTAACTCATGGTATGTCTTGCCATATCCTACGCCAAGGACCAGCCACGGATACAATATGCCTGCCGCCTCGATTGCCGTGTCATCTACCAGCTTCTTTTTTCCGGCTATCTGATATCTCCGCATGGCAAGCTCTGCGTTCGCATCATAGTCTCCGGAGGTCTGCACGCGAACCTTGTCGTACCGGATCGCACTTCCGCTGTCCGGCATCTGCTCCAGTTCTGTAACCCACCCCGGATACTGCCTGCAGAAATGTACGACTGTGAGATACTCCTCCTTCGGCAGATAATATTTGCTTTTCCTGCTTGCTATATACACCTCGCTCATCTCCGTGCTCTCCTTTGCCTTTTGCTTACCCCATGATGTCTATTCGTTCCTGCTCGCCGGTTTCCTGTCTTCCTTCCTCCAATTGCTGCAGGCGTGGCGCGGGATGATCATGCTGTATACCTCGCATTTCAGCATCTTCGCTCCCTCTATCCGAATTTCTTTTGTATATCTGCAGTCCAGGCATGACTTGCTCTTATCTTTGTTCATGATCATTGATACACTCCTTTCCGGCGGCGGCACCAGACCGCCTTGGTGTATTCAACAGTGACAGTAGTTTCCGTGGGAATCCCAGCACATTTTGCGTACAACATCCAGTGCCGTATTCAGTTTTATGTTAACGGTGCCCATTGTCCGACTCTTTAAACGTCTTTCGGCCCGTTTTCCTCTGGCGCCCCTGCTCGCTCCTCTTCCTGCTCCCGTGTTCCTTGTTCTGTCTTGACACCTATCAGCATGAACAGTATGAAAGCTGATATTCCGATCACGTCGATCGCTCCCAGTACTGCCAATACGCTAATCACAATTCTCATCTCTTCCCGCCTTTCGTTTTCTTTGCTTTCTTCCTGACCGGCTGATAGCCTGCGCACCAACCGGTATCCTTGCGATATACCGGCATTCCGGCTGTTCCAACATTTTCCATGTTCAATACACACTGCGTGTTTCCGCAGCTCGTTACACAGTACTCGGTGTTCTTGGGCATCTTGCTTTCCTCCGTAAAGTCTTTCCGGAACAGCTGCATCCACTCTCCGTGTGAATATTTCCTCTCGAACGCTTCCTGTGCGATCCGCTCGAGTCTGAGATCTTCCTTCCCGTGATCATGTAACTTTGTGTGGCAATCTACACACAGATGCACTGTCAGGCCGTATTTCTCTGCCAGATTCCGCATTGAGCCGTGGATCATGTGGTGCAGATGCCTGCTGCCGGCTCCGATCTCTCTTCGACAGATATAGCACCTGTCCGGTGTGTCTCCCGTGATAATTGATTTCATTCTTCCTCTACATCTTCCTCGTCTTCTGAGTTGGCGTTTGATTCCCTGGTTTCCTGGACTTTCAGCCCGACAGACTCTATCGCTTTCTGCAGCGTGATCGTGTGGATGCCTGCCTTTATCACTACCTTCGTGATCCCGTCTGTGCCTCTGAAGATCGGTTCAATTGCCGCGTCCATGATCCTCTCCGATTCCGGATAGGTCTTCCCGAGATAATGCTTCACAAGTCTGTGCCCCTTCCGGATCATCACCTCAATTTCCTGCGCCTGCTTCGCGCCGGCGCAATCGCACTCACTCGTGGCGATCTGATCCAGCTCTGCCTGCGTATACTCCTTATCCTCTCCGATCATGACCGTCTTCCACTGACCGCAATACTGACACTTCCCGGTTGCCGGTACGATTCCCTTGTTCATCCTGGTCTCCTTTCTCAGTTCTCCCGCTCTTCCTTCAGCCGGAGCATGCTCAAGTCATTCACTGCATCTATCAATTCCTGCGACGCGTTCTCATACTTCTCCATCGCGTCCTGAATCAGGTACTGCTCCTCATCGGCGCGGATATGGCCGATTGCGGAGAGCTGGATCTTTACCGCATTGATCTTGTCCTTGATCACCGCTATTGCTTCTCTTGCCTCCGGTGTTCCCCGCGGCGGCGTTTCCGGTTTCGGTTCCGGTGCTGGAACGTTCTTACTCTGTGTCTCTTCTTCTGTCTCTTTTTCGGCATCCTCTGTGACCGCTCCGCTTTGGGGATTATCAGCTTTTCCGGCATTTTCTAATTGCGCTGGCGCAATTTTTACTTTCGCTTCGGATTTCTCCGGTGAATTGCCCTCCGCATTTGGGGAAATGGGCGTTTTTGGCATTTCTTCCCCGTACAATCCCTGCCACGCTTCTTCCGGTGTCTGCCACTCCTGATCTGTGAATTCTCCCATCGGGCCCGCTGTCAGCTCATCCAGGACATTCTGAAGGTCCAACCACTCGACTTCCTCTGTCGTATCTTCTCTGATCTGTGTCAGCTTCGGCTTTTTGTCCTCTCCGTCGAACGTCAGAAGGACTTTTCCCATGCCGGTCGGCCTGGACTCCAGCACTGCCACTCCAGAAGGAGCCAGAGCGTCGAAAACGTTGATTTCCCCTTGTGCTCCGGCTTCTTTCGACTTCTCGAAAAGCTTTCTGTAGTCTTCCGGCCGTGTGTGGAAGTACGCCTTCAGCATCGCTGTGAGCGGTTCATCCGCCTGCTGCCCCTCCATCGCCACCTCCAGCGGTGTGATGGCCTGCTCCTCTTTGACCTCGTCCTTGATCGTCCTGATCTCCTCTTTCGAAAGGCTCGCAGGGATCGCTGCAGCTACACTGTCCGGCAGCGCGAGCATTTCCGAGAGCTTCGTGATTCCGTGCTCCCTGTACTCCGCTTTCAGCTCTCCATCCGGCGTCCCGAATTTTTCGTAGATCCCGATAAAGCGTGACGTCTGGTCCGGTCGAAGACCGTACTCCTTCTCTGCAAACTCCCCCATCCCGCTGTAGCCTGAATCTTTCAGGATGTCGGTGTCCCTGGCTTCCTTGAGCATCTGCCCAATCTCGATGAAGTCGTTCGCTGTCCGGCCTATGATAAAGTCGAGTTTTGCCTTAAACCCCTTGTATCCCCCGTATTTGATCTGCATCTGTGTGGCCGCCTCTGATGACGCAGTCTCCGGTGTGATGGTGATGTCAGATCCGTAATCCATCTCCGACTCTTCCTGTGGTTTGATCCTTACCTCTCCCATGTACTCCATGTGTCCTCCTTACCCTGCTGCCTCCAGCATTGGCCTTTCTGTGCTCTGTGCCGCATTCTGCCGTTCTTCGACATCCATCTTTACGAAGTTCTTCTTGACCTGACGCATCCACTCTCGCAGGATCTGATTCACTGTGTCCCAGTCCGGCTTCCGGTCATAGGCTGCGTATGCCTGGATGACTCTGCCTCTGTCTACCTCAATCGTGTAATACGGTGTGTCTGGATCCGACGTCCTGCGCAGGAAAACAATCCAGCTCTCCCTCGTGGTCATCCTCAACATGTAGGTATCTGACGCTCCTACACAATGGTGCTGCAGCCTGCCTTCCCGGATAATGTCATCTGCCGACTCTGCCGGACGAATGAAATATTCGCCCTGCTGCCAGCCAAACAGCTTACGGTTTCTTGCCAGGTCTTTCTTGATCCCCTGAAATTTCTTTGTCCTCTGCTCCTCTTTCTCCCGGTTCAACTCCTCGACATATTGGTCGTGGAAATGCTTCCACCTTTTGTTTCGGTAAATTATCTCGCTGTGGATGTCGCAGCCTCTTTTCTCTGCCATATCGAGGTAATCTATGTATTCCCGAAGCTGATCCTGGAGACGCATGCCCTTTTCTCTGGTGCCTTGCATCAGCGTCCAGACATGATTTGCATTCAAGCCTTTCTGCAGAATCTGCATGATGTATTCTTTTGCTATATCATCTTTGACTACGCCTATTCCAAGTAGCGTCTCGTCTGTCGCCTTCGGGAAAATATCGATGACGGAAATCATCATACGGTTGACATGCAGCTTGGCGAGCCGCTTTGCCTGCTGTCCCCCCAGATCCTTCAGTATCGCCGCCAGGCTTTCTACCCCCAGCGGCCCGGACGCGTTAATGTATTCCGCAAGGCACTTTGAAAATCCCATCTTGGCCAACAGCTCTGTGGTGTCCTTGAGTTCATCTGTGCCGTTCACGATCCGCATAAGCTGATGTCTTTCAATCGGCTCTGTGATCGCACTGATAATCTCCCGGCCCTGCCGGTCTATCCCCAGATCTTCCAGATTCCCGTCGTAGAAGTCCGTCCGTGTCGATGTTCTGTCCTGAATTGTCTTTTTATCCCACCAGCTTTGGTGCACTCCAACCTTGTCCCAATGCTCTCCGTAGTACCAGTCGTCCCAATAATACACTGCCAGATCCCGACTCCAGCCTCTGACTATCTCTGTCAGTGACATCCCATCCTTCTGGTCACGGAGTCTCTTGAATTCCACACGGAAGATCCTCTCTACAATCCATCCATCAGGAAGCTGTTGACAGAGTGAAATGTTGTGGATGCGGCTGTACTTGTCCGCGCGGCCTCTGTACCTTTTCTCTGCCCAGTCTCTAAAGTGTTTCGGCATCGGCGGCACGATTTCCATGAACTTCCGGATTCTTTCTTTTTTCCTCTGCTGTGCTTTAGCTTGCTTTCTCAGCCATATCTCGTACTCGATGTTCTTGATCTCGTCAAAGAGATTTGTGTAGAATGACCGCTGGTCTCCAAGTACGTGCTTCTCGAATTTCCGCAGGTCATCCCTCGCCTTCTCGTCTTTCGGTGCATCGCTTTCCAGTGCCTCACCCCAGTAGTCATAGATCGTGGCCCTTCTCCATGTGCCTTCCTGGGTGTTGTATGTCAGATAGCCATCCCCCCATGTGAAGTGAACTTCATGGTCTTGTGGGAGCACTGTCACTAAAACGGGGGCTTTCTTTGATCCGGCCAGTCTGATCTGTGATTTATCCAGTCGATTCGGGATATACGTAAGTAGGTCTTTTTTCTTCATTCCGCCACCGCCTTCATGATGATCTCCTTGAGATCCCGATCCGTGCCGCAGGCAACACCGGCGCCGTTTTTCTGATTCTCTTTGGCCGTCTCTCTCAGCTTTTCCCAGACCTTATCAATCCGCGCTCCCTTCTGCAGGAAGCTTCTGCACACTTCCGGGTCCTCTGTCATAGTTCTTGCCATTTCGTAGATAATATCTGCTGCCGGCGCGGGGATGTCTGTATTCTCCCGCTGTACTTTGATCCTGCCGAGCGCCGCCTGCCGGAGTGTGGCCAACTGTTTCACGTCCCCCGCCGCATAATCTTCCGCGTCTTCCGAATCCATACCGTTCTCTGCGGCCAGTGCTTTCAGACTGTCTATGTCACCTTCGGCCTTCAGTCCTTCCGCAGCGTGGTTTAATTCCTCTAAAGTGCCCATTTCCCCGAATCTCGGGAACAATTCCTTCTTGTCCTTTTTATCCGCCATAGCTTTCCTCCTTGAGCAGATCCATATAAAAATCCACTCTCTTGACCTCTGCGGCGATCTGATAGCCCCGCAGGGCATCCGCCACGCGTTTCCATTCCTTCTGCCGCTTAACCTTCCGGCCTTTCGATCGGATCCACCCGTCCCTCTCCCAGCGGTACAGGCTCAGCACTCCCGACGCCAGCGGCTGGCAGTCTGTCACGATCAGGACACTTCCCGTTCCGGTGCGGTTCGGCTTCATGCGCCCCGCTGCCTCTGTCAGCGCCAGGAGCAGAGCACCGTAGTGGTCTTCCTCGCAGTCCTTCCATGAGTGCGCCGTCCCTACGCGTTTCCCCATGTCTACGGCTTCCATGAGGTAGCCGTAATTGCACTCCTGTTGTCGGGGAGAACGGTTATTTGTGACCAGATAGATATTTGTCTGCATTCGATCCCTCCCGGCTCTAATCCCGCAGCTTCTGGTACGTGATAAAGAGATACGGCAAGCCAGTGAATTCGTTTACTCCGCTGGAAGACAATTCTTTGTCGATGAAGTAGCCTTTTCTTTCCTTCGGTTCCTTGCAGAATCTCACTGCCTTGATGATCTTTTTCGTGATCTTCGGCTTCCTGAGATTCAGACTCGGGTTGTACCGGCGCCCGAGCTTCTTCCCTTCGGTCTTCTCTGTCTTCTGCGAGTACTTCGCGAAGTAGCTGGCGATCTTCGCATACTGACCGTTTGAGTTCAGCGGCTGCACATCTACCACGCCGCCCTGCCAAGTGGTCCAGAGCTCGAAGTTGTCCGCCTCGTTCAGCACTACGTGGATGTGCCTGCTGCCCTTCGGCCCGATCTCCATGGTATAGACGTATTTCAGTTCCTTGCCGTTCTCACGGTACTTCTTCCGAAGTCGTCTGAAGAACTTCTGTACTTCCTTCTTCATCTCCTCCGAGGTCTCCGGCGGCGTGGTCCCTTTCCCCCAAGAGAGTGTGACCAGTGCATCCGTTCCATCCTGGAAGTTTTCATTCAGCAGCCATCGTAATTCCCTCTCCTGCCTTTTGGCATTCTGGCGGGCTACTGCCTCGGAGGTCTTTCCTTTGATCTCTCCCCTCGGGATCCTCTTCCCGTATCTGGCGGTGAAGTATCTCCGTATCTCCAGCGTCTTCCCTGCATGTATGGTCTCCTGGACGTACATCCTGCTTCCTCTGATCGTGTCATGGTCGAGATGTTAATACCTTTTACCTCGCTGAATACCCGGTCTTGCACCGGGCTCGTGTGGTAAAATTCGTGGATTACCTCTTGTTTCTGTTATCCAGGAATGCTATAATATTTTTATCTTTTTAGATGCTTATAGCATTCCCGAGGCAGTGGCTATCCCAAGTCACTGCCTCAATTTTTTATGCTCACCGTTCGGGTTGATGCCTTCCTCTGTCAGCTTGTCGTAGCAGACATAGCCTCTGGAAATCCCAATCTTGTCGCAGTGCTGATCGCACCAGTCTCTCAGTCCGGCCTTCTCCGCCGCAGCCTGCACGGCACTGCCGTAAATGCATCTGACTATCATTTCTCAACCTCTCTGTTCCGGATCTCTGCAAACCTCCGGACTCATTTCGATAAAACGCTGAATGTCTGTTCCGCGAACTCGGATTGTCCTGTGGCTGCCAAGACGAATTTCCGTTAGATCTCCCATTTCAAAAACTGTGATATTTTTCTATAAATTCTTGGGCGTCTTTTAACTTGTAGAACGTATAATCCCCACTCGGACCTTCTGCGATATAGTCGGTGATAGTCCAGTAACCTTCACCATTGGCTCTTGTCTTGGCATACTTTTTGGCCATGATCACCCAGTCGGGATACCGCTCGTTTCTATACTCGATTGTCTGTCGAAGACATGGAGGCTTATCTGTGTAGACGGTTTTGTTGACCGGCTCCCATTTACTTAAAGTTCTTGAAAGTCTCATCCTCGTCCTCCGTCCTGAGAAGGTTGTCTATTTCGTCATCCGGCTCGGTCATGGCAATACCACAGATCGTGCACAAGGCCATGCCTGCTACCATCATCAGAATCGCTATTGCTAGTCCTACGCCCTCGCTATCTATCGCCGCTGCCCCGACAAAGAACAGCAGCACACCGACGGCTCCTAATACTTTCATCTGCTACACCTCCTCCATTACACGAGTTCCCGAAGTCGCTCATACGCAAGTCTGATCCACCACAAGTGGCAGTTCCTGGTTTCCAGATCCTTTATGATTTCTCTGACCTCGTCGGCACGCTTTACCTTCCGCAGTGCTGTGATCAGTGCATCGTAGTTCTCAAAATATCTCGCCATCTCTTTTCCTCTTATGCGCCTGTGGTTTCCATTCTCTAAGCCCCATTTCCGATAAGCTTTATTAATTCGATGATGTCTGCCTGTGGCATCCTGGTAACCTCGATTACCGATGCAAGTTCACCCGCAGAGAAAGTCCACGGCTTTCTGATCTTCCGGTACCAAGTGCCCGCCGGAATCCCTGCCGCCTCGCCGATTTCCCTGCTGCACTTATTTACTCGCTGGCCATTGGAGAGGATGATCGCGCGGCATATAGTGCCAATGGCTTTGTCTCTCATGCATTTATCCTTTCCTTAAAACAGGATCTTCTTGTCCTTATCCTTACCGGTGCCATTCTCCGCATCATCGTCGGGAGTTTTCTTAACTCCATTGAACTTTTTCTCAATTTTCATGACCTTTTCATCTCCAAAGTTTTTTTGGATGATATCGTCCGTTCCAAGAACCGGTATTTCGGCATATTTGTTGATGAACGCTACGCAAAGCCCGGCTAAAACGGCTCGTTCTTCTTCCTTGGCACTGATTTCTTTGATAAGGCATCCTACTGTCGTTCCCATGGCGTGAATAGCCTGCTTCTTGCTGCTATGTCCAACCAAAAGTGAACTGTATTTAGAGTCGTTCTCGATGATCGAACCGATTATGGCCTGACCTTCTATTGTCTGATTTATTCCGTGTTCATCGTCTATGAATGTGATTTTGACCATTGTTTTTTGTCCTTTCCTTTCCGTGTTATCCTTTCCTTATAGGCTCCAGTCGGAGCATAAATATTAGGGAAAGGAGGTGCTTAAAATGACTTATGAAGAAATTTCTCATTTCACCATTGCCAACCTAAAAGGTCTTACTTACGGTGATATTGAGAAGCCTGTTTACCAGCTTTTGGAAGAATACGGAGAATCTAAGATTGCGCTTACCCCAAGTGCCCTCGAAAAGCTCCGTGCACTCGATCCGAAAGCCGTTTTGATGATTCCCATCGTCAGTGTGTAGATCATGTGTGTCCCCCTATGATTCCCGCTATCTTCATCTCGCTAAGTTTCATCCTCGATTACCCTGCCTACTGTTGTCAGTAAGGCAACTGCTCTTGAGTATGTCTGCGCTCCTGCCGCGTCTCCATGCGCTGTTCGGTTCTTTACACTGTCGGACAGATTACAGATCAACTCACACAAAAGGACTTTCGGATCCATCGGATCCCGCTTCTGTGGTTCCGTCTGCATCCCAGGGCTTACGATCTGGGCAATCTCATCCTTGGTAAGCCCGGCGACTCTCGCGATCTCTCCCAGCTCTCCTACAGTGATCGTTTCCGGCTTTCCCAGTTTTATAGACAATGTGCCAGGATTCATGCCGATTGCCCTTGCCAGTTCGGCCTGTGTTCTGTACTTCTTCAGCGCAGCCGACGTAATGATTTTCTTCGCGCCTGTCGGTGATCTTCCCTGAATCATTTCGTCTTCCTCCCTAACGTCTGGCGGAGTAAAGCTCTGTCATGGCTTTTATGGCCTCAATAAAATTCGGCTCTAACAGGCATGCGCCTTTTGTGTTCCTGAGCTCCTGTACAACCTTCCAGCTTATTTCTATGATTACCCTGTCCATTTGATTCTCTCTATTTATGTCCTCATTCATCGTTCCTCCCTCCTTGTTCTTTCTTATTCCTCCACAGCCGCCGGATCAGCTGGATCACTCCCCGGCTGATACTCTGTCAATTCCATTGCTCTCGTTATTTCCATCTCTCTCACTTCCCTTCGCTTCTGGGCTTCGTGCTCTTCTGGTTAAGACCGTCAAGTCCTTAATCACGTGTAATAGATATCTATTATCGCTGAAGTTTATTATGATCAACTTTAACTTGATTTGTTTGGCAAAATAATAGCGCTCTCCGGGATTCCATAGATAGCGCATAAAACCGTAAAATTAGCCGTATCTATTGTGGTTTTCCCGTTTTCCCAATTAACGATTGTCTGCTTAGTTTTATGAAGTTTCTGTGCTACTTGTGCCTGTGTAAGCCCAGCATTTACTCGAGCAGCCGCTAATGTAATTTTAATGGTGGTCATCATTCCAACCACTGCTCCTTTCCGTGTCAATACATCTTTTCGATATGCTTATGCTACATCAAGTTAAACTTGATGTCAACACTTAAAGTTGATCTTTTTTGTATTTAGTATTGCTGCAAATTAATTTATGTTTTACGATATTCACATAGAGAGGGGGGGCTGACCTATGACTATACAAAGCATTTTTTCCGAAAACCTGAACAGATTGCTCTATGACCACGGTAGAACTCAACTTGACCTGGCTAGGTTTGTTGGAGTCAGTAACACTACAGTAAATAATTGGGTTAAAGGTTACAACACTCCTCGAATGGATAAAATTGATAAGATTTGCTCATTCTTTTCTATTCAGCGAGAAGAACTGTTACATGAGAGATCTGCAGATACTATAAATTCTCCAGACAGATATCCCATTCCTACTGCCGATTCGCTTCTCCCCCTTTCGAGGGAAGAGGCTGCTCTGGTCCGCAAGTATCGGCTGGCTTCTGATGATACAAAATCAGCAGTTTGTGCTGTTCTTGGCGTGCAAAGGCAAGTGGATGCAGAATTCTTAGATTCAAAAATTGATGCATGACTGGAGGAATAAAGATGGATGAAAATGAAGCGAATCTACATGAACATGTATGGCCAATTAAGTATAGGATTTACAGGCTACTGGAGCCGCCTGAATCCGAAGAGACCCCTGATCTGTATGATATTGTCATGATGGTGACCATCATCGTCAGTATCTTTCCGATGATGTTCAAGGGTACTTATCGTCCATTCGAAATCTTAGACTATGCATGCACCGCACTTTTCATTATTGACTATGCGCTTAGATGGTTCACCGCAGACCTCAAACTTCAGAAACATGGCCCTGTCGCATATATCGCTTATCCTTTTACCTTCATGGCCATTATCGATCTTCTTTCTATCCTGCCAGGCATTACGGTTCTCAACCGCTCTTTTCGACTGTTCCGTGTGGTTCGCCTGATAAGGATGTTCCGGATCTTCCGTGTATTCAAGGCATTCCGTTACTCCAGGAACATCGAGATTATCATGAAGATCATTGACCGCGAGAAAGAATCGCTGATCGCTGTCTGCTGGATTTCTGCTGTTTATATCTTCATCTCTGCTCTGATCATCTACAACGTCGAGCCACAGAGCTTTGAGAATTTTTTTGAGGCGATATACTGGGCAACGGTTTCTCTTACGACCGTCGGATATGGTGACATCTATCCGGTAACACCAATGGGACAGATTGTTACCATGATATCCTCTGTTTTTGGTATTGCAGTGATCGCCATGCCGGCTGGCATTATATCTGCAGGCTTCGTTAATGAATTGCATCAGGATAAATAGTTCTGCTATCAATCCGCAATGGGGTGGTTAATCATAATATTATTATGACCCCCATTTTATAGCGTTGACATCCTTTTGTGCGTTTGTTATACTCAAGTCACTTAGAAAGGAATTTCTAAGTCACATGTTTGGAACGTACTCGGGTGTCCTTCGGGCCCCGGGTCTTTTTTTGCTTATTTTTATGTGGAGAGGATAAAACTATGTCCGACAAAAAGGAAAAAGTGTTTAAGTCTTATAAGGAAATGCTTGCTCTTTTGGATAGTAGAGGTATTGATCTATCCAATCCTGATGACTGTGGTCGGGCTAAGAAATATCTTCAACGGTGTGGCTATTACAACCTGATCAATGGTTATAAAGAGCTTTTCCTTGAACGCGACGCTTGTGGTAGGCTTGTTGATCCAGAGAAATATGTGAAGGGAGCTACTGTCGATCAAATATATGCTCTCTATGCTTTTGACAGGCAGCTTCGCCGTAATGTTCTTGAGAATATTTTAATCATCGAAACCAACATCAAGAATCTGATAGCCTATACGTTCTCAAAAAATCACGGTCATAAAAATTATCTCATTTACAGTAATTTTGATACCTCTCAGAAAGACGGTGGTCAGAAGATTGCTGCTCTAATAAGCGATATACACAAACAGATCGCGAACCGATCCGGAGACCCCAGTATAAGTCACTATTTGAACGATTATGGTTATATTCCTCTATGGGTTCTTAATAATATTCTTACTTTTGGTACAGTCAGCAAATTTTATAGTCTCATGTTGCCTCAAGAGAGAGCTGAAGTCGCAAAGGTATTTGGTATCAGAGATAATGAACTTACAAATATTTTGAGCCTATTATCTCAGGCAAGAAACTTTTGCGCTCACAGCAACAGATTGTATTGCTTTCGAACCAAGAGACCATTGATTGACACTGAACTACATCAGCGGATGAATTTACCGAAGAATCCTCGCACGCATGAATACTTGTTCGGGAAAAGAGATTTCTTCTCAGTAGTAATCGCAATAAAAATACTGGTATCAAAAAATCAGTTCAACACCCTGTTAAAGCAAATTACCAGAGGCCTTGCCATACTGAACTCTCATCTCACTATATTAACAGAAGATCACATATTAACTGAAATGGGGTTCCCATTTGACTGGAAATCTAAGTTACAAACGCCAAAGAACAAGGCTGTAAAGAATGGCTATTCGAGCTAAAAGAAAGGAGCATGGTATGTCGAAGGCAAAGAAGTTAAAGTCTGGCAGTTGGCGTTGTCAGGTGCACATTAAATGCCCCGATGGTCATGTTGATCGCACCTCGTTCACCGCATCTACCCGATCAGAAGCGGAACGGCTTGCTCGGCAATATGAATCACATACCTTGCGTTTCGGTTCTGCTGATGATATGACGATCTCACAGGCAATTGATTCCTACATTGATTCAAAAAGAAAGATCCTGTCTCCTGCATCAATTGTTGAATATCAGAATAAAGCGAGACGCTATTATACTGCGATTGGTGATATCCATCTGAACAAGATCACGAAACAGCAGTTACAGATTTATGTGAACGGTCTTGTCAGCGCCGGATTGTCTCCGCACACAGTAAAAGATATCTACGGCCTGCTGTCTGCTACGCTTGATATGTTTCTCCCTGATTCACGTTTTCATGTAACGCTCCCTCCTGTCCTGCTGCGGGAGCTGACTACACCGGAGTCGGCGGATGTAAAGCGGCTGATTGATGCCGCTGATCCGGAACTGCGGAAATGTATCGTGCTGGCCGCCGTCGGCACGATGCGGCGCGGCGAGTGCTGCGCGCTGAAGTATGGCGATATTTCCCGTGACATGAGCATGATCCACGTTCACAGTGATATGGTAAAGACTCCAGATCACGAATGGGTCTGTAAAGATATGCCGAAAACCGCGCAAAGTATCCGAACGATCTTCTATCCTTCGGAAGTGATTGAGCTTCTTGGTGACGGGTATCCGGATCAATATGTGATCCATCTTAATCCGAACATGGTTACAAAAAGATTCGGTAAACTGTGCCGGTCTTTAGGGATCAACTGCCGCTTTCACGACCTTCGACATTATGCCGCCTCGATCATGGACGCGATAGGTGTTCCCCGCTCTTACATTGAGAACGCAGGCGGCTGGTCAAAAGATTCCACCGTGCTCCGGCGGCTCTATCTTAACCCGATCAATGAGTTCACGCAGAAGTACGGGAAGCAGACAGTTGAATATTTCCAGAGTCATCTCTTCAATGAACGTACTCACGAAAACACTCACGCAGTCTCAGAAAACGCGTGAAATAGGCGTTTTCTCGGCGTGGCAAATAAGTTCGAATCTTGTCGCCTCGATAAGTATGAGAGCTAAGAAATGTTGAGATTTCAATGTTTCTTGGCTCTTTTTTTGTTCCAGGTCTGTAGATATAGTAATAATTAGTGAGTCCCTTGGATCTCCCTGCGTAACTATAATGACTGCAAAGAACATTCCAGCACCTTCAGCGTTTTCCACCAGGTAATGCAGAAACATATAGATATACAACAAAGGCCCCCGAAGGGGGCTTTTGAATGTTACTATTCTGTAGCAGCAGGTGCTGTACTGGAGTCTGTCGTTGCTTTGTCAGCATTCTCTGCAAACGTCACTTTATAATCCGTCCGGGTCAGTTCACCGATTTCACTAATGTAATTCTTGATGATGGATTCAGCCTGCGCCCTGGCGATTCCTGTCAGTTTGGTATTCTTTCTAACATCCTTTTCCATCGCTGCCATGGATGTCTTAATAGCATCTGTCCGATAGACAAAGGTCCTTTTTCTTTAGCCTTCGTTCCCTTTGCCACATCATGATAATAGCATTTAAGTGTGGCCAGATCGCAGATATTCCTGATATCAGATATATCAACAGTAGTATCTATATCATCATTTGATGCCGCAGCCTGTTGTGTCACAACCGTTTCTGTGGAGTCTCCAGCAGATAATAAGCTGATACCGCCGCAACCTGTAAGGTACAGACTTAAAATCAGAAGAGTTATCGTAAATATCTTAGTCTCCCCCCTCATTGGACGCCTCCTCATCTGCGCTGACTACAGTAACGGTATACTGCTTATCCTTAGAAACACGATTCACTAATGTTTCAATAAATGCTTTTTCCGTGGATTCTGCAGATTCTGCTGCCATCTGCCGGATATCATCCGTCTGTTCGATCTGCTGCTTCAGATCTTTCAATGCGGCATGATATGCCTCTGTTGCCGTTCCTTCTTCGTTGTCATATTTATCTCTGTCAAAGATGTAATCCAGTGATCCTACGTCCACCGTCGGTTCTTCAAGCATTACCGGTGGAAGCGTTACCGTAATAGTTTTATCCTTCAATGTGATCTGAATCTGATCTGTATTGATTCCCGCCTTAACCGATCCCTTATAGGCGACGCTGTATTTTAGCTCCTTTTTATCATCTGTATATACCTTGACATATCCGTTATTTGGATATTCCAAAGTATACAGCTTGGCTTCCTTCACAAATTTTTCCAGGCTTGCCTGTGTTACTACTGATGTCAATCTGGCCGGTTCATCCGTTGCCAGCAGTTTCCTTTTCTTATGGGTTTGCGTAACATACACATACACCAACAAGATGACAATAATGAGTACCAGCACGGCAGTCAGGCAGCCCACCCCACGTCTGTGATTTTTTCTTCTCGGCTTTTTCGACATAATCTCTCCTCTCCACCCCTGTGGCAAGGCTCTGCACAAAATATCTGTCTGATCAATGACAAACTAGTCATTCGTCTTTGCTTGCACGGATTTCATGCATGATCTGCCGGACTCTTCGCTCTGATAGCCCAACTTCACCGGCCATTTCTCCGGCCTTCATGACGTCCATATTTTCTTGAATGAATTTTCTGATATAGTTGCGATCGAGTAGCCTTTTTGGAAAAGAGATCGACATCCCCGCATAATTTTTCCATATCCTGATGACTGCACTCTCCCCGATTACTGCTGCAAGTTCCCTGTATACATCGCAGAATTTATCAGCGCCGTCACTCATACCTTTAATCCCCTCATGCTATTCTGAACTTAATTGTAGATGGTCATTTTGGAAATCATCACTTGATGTTTTCTCTGAAATTTTCATGCGATTATTTCCTGTCAGTTATTCACTTCTGGCAGTTTCCTCCTTCGCCAGAGGCCTTGAAATTTTCGCGAATATTTCAGAGCGGTATTCTATTGGCACTTACAGATGACATTGAACAGAAACTGGGTGAAGCGACACTTCGATTAGTGGATGATATAGATCAGGACAATGAGGTTTGAGTCGTTTTCAGTATAATGATTGTAGACTCGGTTTTTAATAGATATTATATTCTCTGAGAGGTGCGTCAATGGCAGATAATTCTCAGAATCAGCTACAGCAGACAGAACAGCAGCTGATTTTTGAAGAAGCCGCATCCTTTGCGTACGACATGGATTGGATTCACCTATCGACAGATTTCCTTTCTTGCGGCCGTCGACAGACGTGCGATCATTCAGAAGATTTCATTTCACAAGATGTTGCAATATTATCCCGGCATGCACACCATTGAGGAAAATCAGGCGGCATGCCACAAGGAAATTTCAGAGTGTTAACGAACTGTTTAAGGAAATGGATTCCTGACAGATACAGAGACCACGGCCTAACAATAATAAGTGACTTCGCTAAAATACCCCACCTAAAAACCTGAGGCATTTTCAAAACCCCCGTCTTTTGCAAATTCCACAATCAGATTAGCCGAGTTCTCAATAATCTTCTGGAATATGTCGATTTCTTCCTGCGTGAAACCATTGATATCTTCCCTTGATACCCCGGAAGATAACAAAAGGCTTGATTAATTTCACTTTTTAACCAAGATCCAAGTTGTTGAGGACGCGGTATTCTGGCAACTTTCAGTCCTCTACAGCACGCTATCTATGTGCATTGCACTTGTAAAATACTTAATTTTGACCATACTATAGATAGCTAAGTAAAGCAACGAAAGGAAGTGTCACTATGGCTAGAACAAAAGGGAATATGACTCTTCGAATTGAACCCGAATTGAAGGAACAGGCATCTAATCTCTTTAAGGCAATGGGTCTGGATTTAAGTACCGCAACAGGAATCTTTTATCGTCAAGCGCTCAGGTGTCATGGCCTCCCCTTCGAGGTGAAAGTCGATGAGCCAAATGCCACAACGTATGCAGCGATGGAAGAAGCAGAACAGATGTTGAAAGATCCCTCTGCAAAGAAATTTCATAGTGTTGACGAACTGTTTAAGGAACTGGATTCCTGATGAAATATGAAATCGAAAGGACTACACAGTTCAAGAAAGATTATAAGCTTGCAGTGAAGAGAGGCTACAATATACAAGAGCTTCGAACGGTTGTAACCATGCTCGCCAATGGAACTGTACTCCCGGACAAATACAGAGATCATGACCTGGTAAACTCCAGGAATTACAAAGGGATGAGAGAATGTCATATTGAGCCAGATTGGCTACTGGTTTATAAAATTACGGAAAGTGTGCTTATTCTGACATTGCAGCGGATAGGTACACATAGTGATTGACCCAATATAATCGCGGCAGCCCGCGCTTATTTCGTCGTAGTGTCCCGAAGCGTTCTGCCTCTGCAACAGCAGCAATCCCAGGTTGGAACGCCCCCGATTGATCTGTGTAAGTCCCGCCTGTACTTGTCAGCGGCCGAGTATATCCTGCAGTGTCATCATCAGCAGATTCCTCGATCTGCGGAAGTTCCTGCCCGTCCTTTTTGAGAGAAACTCGCGGAACTCATCCGGTGTCGCAGGACTCAGTCGCTTCTGATCCAGCATCATGACGCTCAATTCTGAGCCGATCGGCGGAATGTATTACCTGAACCCACCAATTTAGCCGATCGGCGTAAATTCGTGGTACAATAATGCTGACAACGCCGAACGGCGAAATTCCGTCAGGCACATGCATTTTGTCCGATTCGTTTGATTCCAATGAGGTTATGAAGATGATCGTAACAGACGCCCGCTCTTTCGGTGCAGCACTCCGTGCAAAACGAAAAGCTATGGGATACACGCAGGCATATCTGGCCGAATTCACAGGCTTCAGCGTGAGTTTTATCTCAGACCTGGAGCGTGGCAAGAGCACTGCCGAGCTCGGCAAGGCACTCTATCTTGCCAATCTGCTCGGCCTGCATGTCAGCCTGGATGAAAGGGATGGATCGCAATGAAGCTCAATGTCAGTATCGAAATCCATGGCAGCCAGATACCCGTAGGCACGATCACAGGTAATAGTGGTCAGTCTGCTGTTTTCACCTATCTGCCGGAATATCTGCACTCCGATACCGCGGTACCGATCTCCGTGAGTTTGCCGCTGCAAGAAGAGCCTTTCTCTGCCCGCCGTACAGCAAATTTCTTCGAGGGCTTGCTGCCGGAGGGATTCACACGGCACTCTGTCGCGCAATGGATGCATACAGACGAGGGCGACTATCTCGCCATTCTGGCGGGGCTTGGCAAGGAGTGTCTCGGCGCGATTCAGGTGCTGGAAGACGACGCCAGGGCGGAAGCCCCATCTTACGAGCCGCTCTCTGGACGAAGTAAAGGCTCTCGCCCGAGAAGGGGCCGAGAGATCAACCGATATGGTCGTCAAATCGCATCTCTCACTCGCCGGCGCGGGGAAATATGACCACCCGAAAGATCCCTGTTTCCACCGAATATTCCGGCTGCTCCGCGAGGTCAGCGCGAATCCGATAGAAGATATGCTGCGGTTATGGGATGAGCTCATTTACGACTACCTCATCGGCAACACAGACAACCATCCCAAGAATTATTCCATCCTGTACGATCAGAATCTGCGGGGAATCCGGCTGGCACCAGCTTACGACCTGATCAGCACGATCATATATGAGCACAGCGCAACAGACTTCGCCATTGGGATCAATGGCAAATTCGATATGAGTGAGATTACCCGAGCCGATTTCGCAGCCGCCGCACCAAAGGCAGGGATTGGCGCAAGGATCGCCATGCAGCATTTCGACCAACTGGCCGGGAATTTCACCGCGGCTCTGGATGCCGCAACACAGGAGCTGTCATTGCAGGGCTTCTCCGACGCCGAGCGAATACACGATATCATCATGCGAGCTCTGGTGATTCGCTGATTCCATATTGCCATCGCCGCACCGCAATGATAAAGTGGACCTCGTCACGGCCCGAAACTAAATGAATGCGAGGTCCTTTCCTATGAAATCCAGAAGAATTGCGATGTCCCTGTGCGGCGTCATCATCTGCGCGGTCAGCGTTGGCATCTTCAAGATCGCGGCGCTCGGCGTCGATCCATTCCAGTCCCTGATGGCAGGCCTCGACCAGCTGATCCCGATTCG
>FNQX01000017.1 GCA_900107575.1 Lachnospiraceae bacterium NK3A20
TTTTCAAGGATCCAGCAGCACTTTGGGAGCCTCAAGATCTCGTATTGAATTGAACTGTATTCATTTGTCAAAGAGCGTACTACACAAGGCAGCTGGGTACCGCTGCAATACTTTTGACACCCAAATCATATATTGATAAAAGAGGGATTGGCCTGCCTGCCAGAATCAACATGGCGTGTCGGATGCTTTCCGCATGGTCAAGATGATCCACTTGAAACTGTAACTTTATACGATTTATACGGGTAAGCATCAGGCAGAGGAGAGTTTTATCAAAGAGGTCTGAGGCGCTCCCTCAACGAGCAGGTGGAAGCGGTTTGTCTGGACATAGACACTGCCCGCACAGTTTATCGGGAAGAACGGATAACACAGTTTGCAGGTAAGTCCACAGGGCATGACGCAGGCATTTATCATGCTTTTTTGACTACAGCACATCTCCGGCGGCTTTCCCGCAGGGGAGAAAGAACATGCATAATAATACAAGGGAGATGCAGATGGAGCAGATTTACAGGACAGAAATTCAGATGACGTACGAAGAGTACAAAAAGATGTGCTGGACACTGCGGCGCAGGAACGCGGTCCTGATTAGTTCCATTGTATCAGCTGTGCTCCTTGCGTGCGGGATTCTTTTATGCTTATCCGGTACCCTCAAAGGCGGGATCTATATTGCCGGTGCTGCAGCCTATCCAATTCTAGTCTATGTTCTGTACGCTTACACTATACGGAAGAACTATTTCAGCCAGAAAACACCGGAGAACCGCATGGCCCAGTATGAATTCACAAGCGACCGTGTGGTTCTGCAAACGTCTGCAAGCCGTGCGGAAATCATGTATGCATCGCTTTACAAAGTGCTGGAAACAAAGACGCATTTCTATCTGCTTGTCAGCGCTTCACAGAGTTTCGCTGTACGCAAGGATCTCTGCGAGCAGGGACTTCTTGATCTGCTTCACGGGTTGTGCAAGCGGAACTAAATGGTTGCTGCCAAAACAGCCGCTTGCCCGGAACGAAATGACGAAAGAGCAGTTTGATGAAATGATGCAGACGGGATTAAATCAGGCGAAAGCAGGCATTTCGAGACCGGCGGATGAGGTGATTGGAGGTCTCAAGAGGGAAGTTGACGAATGGACGGCAAATTCTACCAGGTAAAGGTGTCCGAACAGGCAGAAGATCAAATGCGTGAGATTGCAAGATATATTGCTGTGGATTTGCAAAATAAGACCGCGGCCATGGCACAGAGCCTGATCTGACAGAGACAGATGAATGAGAGAAATGTGGTCAGAGGATGCCTGGAATGATTATGTGTACTGGCAGACACGGGATCTCAGTTTGCTTCATTGGGCATTTGAGATAAGTACGAATTACAGGGGGGCAATATGAAAAATAAAGGTTGGAGGAATAAAAACAGAAGTCAGGGATTCAAAAGATGACATGTCATAAGTCTCTGTGCATTGATCCTTAAAGCCGTTTTTGGATAGCAGATGCAGAGAGAAACATGCAGAGAGAAACGGTGGGAGAAATCCTGCCGTTTTTATTTGACAACAGGTAAGATGGAAACTATAATATGACAATGATTCTCATATTGAAAGGCGCTGCACATGAGAGCACAGTATCAGACAAAACAGAGAAATGAGCTGAAAACGTTTTTAGCAGAACATGCCGGGGTGCATCTCACGGTTGTGCAGATCCAGGAAGGCCTGGAAAAGATCGGCATTTCCATCGGAACAGCTACCATTTACCGGTACCTGAAAACGCTGGTAGAGGAAGGCTGTGTCGTGAAATACATAACCGGGCCGGGGACTTCCGCATGTTTCGAGTATCTGACAGCAGGCGAACTGCCGGATGCGCCAGATGAGTTTCATTGTAAGTGTCTTGCGTGCGGCAGGCTGATTCATATCGAGTGCGCCGAGCTTGCAGGAGTCGGCAGACATTTATCGCAGCAGCATCATTTCCGGATAGATTCCAGGCGCACGGTTTTTTATGGTTTGTGTGAAAACTGTTGGAAAGCACAGCAGCAATAACAGAAAGGAGGCGCGCAGTGGGGATGCCGCAACGGTATAAGTTCAAACGAATGATTGCGGCAAGGATCTGCGCGGTATCCGTTATTCTGCTGGTCCTTCTGTCGGAAGCCTTTCTTGTAAAAGAAGCGGATCACGACTGTACGGGGGCAGACTGCCCGATCTGCGCGGTCATGGAGCAGTGCAGCAGCAACATCCGTCTTCTGGGAGCAGGGGCTGGAATTGCAGCCATCATCCTGCTTCCCCTGATGGTCTCTTTTGAAATGGAAGAGAACCATCCGGTATTTCTTGTATTTTCTTCCCTGGTATCGCAAAAGATCCGTATGAACGATTAAAAAGTCCTTTGTGTAATAGTCTGTTCTATCAATACCAGAAAACAAAGGAGCTTAATCAAATGAAAAAAATATGGTCAGTAATCTTAACAGCCGCGATGGCAGCGGCTGTCCTTTCCGCATGCGGCAGCACAGGGAACTCATCCGCGCAGAATACGAATCCGGGGAACACGGAAACGGCGTCGTCAGCCGCGGAGACGGTTCAGCAGAGTTCTGCTTCGGATTCATCCGTTTCGTCAGCATCGGAAGCGGCTGGGAACAGCGATGACGGCAAACTGTCTGTCGTCTGCACGAATTTTCCGGAGTATGATTTTGCGCGGCAGATCACAGGAGATGACGCGGAGGTCACCATGCTCTTAAAACCGGGAGCAGAGAGCCATACCTATGAGCCGACCCCTGAGGACATTATCCGGATACAGGACAGTGACCTTTTCATCTATGTAGGCGGAGACTCAGACGAGTGGGTAGCGGATGTCCTGAGCTCCATGGATCAGTCTGAGCTAAAGGTCTTCCGGCTGATGGATCAGGTGAACACAGTCGAAGAAGAAACAGTAGAGGGAATGGAGCCTGAAGAGGAAGAAGAGGCAGAAGGTGAAGAAGGAGCGGAAGGGGAAGAGGAGGCAGAGATGGATGAGCATGTCTGGACCTCTCCGGTAAACGCCATCACAATTGTGAGGAAGATGGCTGGCGCTCTGGAAGCCCTTGATCCGGAAAATAAGGAGACCTACAGCAGCAATGCGGAGGCATACATTGACGAGCTGGAGAAACTGGATGACCAGTTCAAGGACGTTGTAGACAATGCGAAGCGAAAAGAGATCATCGTTGCCGACCGTTTCCCGTTCCGCTATTTCTGTGATGAATATGGTTTAACCTATTATGCTGCCTTTCCGGGATGCTCGACAGATACACAGCCATCTGCGAAAACAGTTGCCTTTCTGACGGATAAAGTCAAAGAGGATCATATCCCCGTGGTATTTCATATCGAACTGTCCAATGAGGAGATGGCAGATTCCATCGCAGAATCTACCGGTGCAAAATCAGAATTGTTAAATGCTGTTCATAACGTCAGCGATGAGGATTTTAAGGCGGGCGCAACCTATGTGAGCCTCATGCAGCACAATGTGGAGGCACTCAGGGAGGCGCTGAACTGACATGAACCTTCTTCAATGCGAGCATGTCAGCTTCTCCTACGAGGGAAAACCGGCAGTGACCGATGTGTCCTTTGATGTTCAGGAAGGGGACTATCTTGCCATTGTAGGAGAAAACGGTGCGGGGAAGAGCACATTGATCCGGGGGCTTCTGCGCATGAAAAAGCCATCAGCCGGCAATGTGCTCTACGGAGACGGATTGCAGCAGAATGAGATCGGGTATCTCCCGCAGCAGACACAGGTACAAAGGGACTTTCCGGCAAGCGTTATGGAAGTGGTTCTGTCCGGGTGTCTTAACCGCCTCGGCCGGCATGTGTTTTTTACAAGAGGGCAGAAGGCGGAAGCGGAGAAAAACATCGAAATGCTGGGGATCAGCTCCTTAAAGGATCGTTGTTACCGCGAACTGTCCGGAGGCCAGCAGCAGCGTGTGCTGCTGGCCCGTGCCCTGTGTGCTACCCGGAAGTTATTACTTCTGGATGAACCGGTAACCGGGCTTGACCCGCTGGTCGCCGCGAATATGTATCAGATGATCCGTGATCTGCGTAAAAAACAGGGCATAACGATTATTATGGTGTCCCATGATGTGGGAGGAGCCGTAAGGGAGGCAAGCCATATCCTGCATATCGCGAACCGGCAGAAATTTTTCGGGACATCATCAGACTACCGTAAAGATCCGATCGGCATGGGTTTCCTAAAAGGAGGCATGGAATGAGCGTTATTCTTGAAATGTTGTCCTACCCCTTTCTTGTCAGGGCGCTCGTGGTAGGTGTTTTAGTATCGCTATGCGCATCTCTTTTGGGGACAAGCCTTGTTTTGAAACGTTATTCCATGATCGGCGACGGGCTGTCCCATGTCGGTTTTGCAGCACTGGCCATTGCTTATCCCCTTGGATTTTCACCACTGTATATCTCGATCCCTATCTGCGTGATTGCGGCGTTTTTCCTGCTGCAGTTAAAGGACAGTGCGAAGATCAAGGGAGATGCGGCAACGGCTCTTATGTGCAGTGGGGCACTGGCAGTTGGTGTTATGGTCATCTCGCTCACGACAGGGATGAATACGGATGTCTGCAACTATATGTTCGGCAGCATCCTTGCGATGAGCAGGAGCGATCTCTATATCTCTGTCGTCCTCAGCATAGCTGTTTTAATACTTTACGTGATGTTCTTTCATCGGCTTTTTGCAGTGACCTTTGATGAGGCTTTCGCGGAGGCGACAGGGACCAATGTCCGGCTTTATAACATGGTCATTGCCATTCTTACTGCCGTTACCGTGGTTCTTGGCATGCGGATGATGGGGACGCTTCTGATCTCGAACCTCATTGTATTTCCGGCGCTTACCGCCATGCGTGTGACAAAGAAGTTTAAGACAACCGTGATCCTGTCGGCAGGAATTGCGCTTTTCTGTTTTTTTGCAGGACTGATCTTTTCTTACCTGCATTCTGTGCCGACCGGAGCATGTATCGTCGTGACGAACATTATTGCTTTCATACTGTTCTGGTCAGTAGAGAAATGGAAGGAAGAAAGGACCGTTCAATGAAATTCAATCAGAAACATGTGAAATGGGTTGTGCTTGCGGTCATCGTCTTGCTGCTGTGTATTCTCCCATGGAAGAAAATCGCGAAAACATCCGTACATCAGGCCGGATCAACCAGTGGCACGCAGCAAACAAAGTCAATATCAGATGAGACAGACAAAGACAGTATGCCGGCAGGCACAGCCCTAACAGATACGGAAAAGAACCAGGAGCAAAGTCAAGAGAAAAACCAAGAACAAAATCAGGAGACGGGAAAGGCGGCAGATTCAGCCGCCGCTTCGTCAGCCTCATCAACCACACCGGCTGATCCGCCGCAGATGCCCACCGTTGTGTCGGACGAGTATCCCTATGATATTGCAAAGGACAGGGAGACGTTCAATTCGGATCTGGTGGATATTACGGTCGGGGATAAGCTGTACATGACGCAGATCAACGACTGGTTTGTGAATTTCAAGGACTATGCAGACAAGACCGTAAAGATTGAAGGGTACTATATCAATTTTGACAACAAGTACACCTTTGTCGGGCGAAGCGGACCAACCTGTCCCTACTGTACCGGCGGCTATGTTGATTTTGAGTTCAAGACCGACCAGGACCTTTCGTCTTTCACATCACTCAAAACATGGATTTCCGTTACCGGAATCCTGCGGGAAGGAAAGTCCGCCTTAAGTAATGGAGAAACCACTCCCTTTTATTATATTGAAGCAATGAATGTAACCAAAATGGATCAGCCGGGGGTCGATCCCATCTCAGATTGAGCATAAGGGAAAAGCGGGAGGCCATTGAAGCGCTGTTTGAAGAATGTATAGAAGACATCAGTCTTTATCACATAGTCTTTGCGGCGTAATTTAGAACCAGTTCCTTCCGCTCCATCAGGAAATCCACAATGTTTATATGTGTTTATATGTCCAATGCCAGATACTATTTACCATCCTCCAGCTCGAATAGCTCCTCTATGGTCTTATGATAGTAGGACGCGAGGCGGAGGGCCGTCTCCAGAGAGTGGCGGTTCTCTCCAAGCTCATGGCGGCTGATCGTATTGATGCTCACCTGGACTGCCTTGCTGACTTCGCTCTGTGTTCGGCCGGAGGCCAGGCGGCATTCCTTGAGATGGTTCTGTACCGCCATAGTCTGCACTCCTCCTCTCATCACGTTATCTTATATCACTGGTTACCGAACCACCTTCCCGAAGGTTCGGAAACTGTCATCCTCACGCACCGGAATCGGTGCGTATTTTTTATTTAAGGAGATCAGAAAGGCATTGTTTCGTATGTGTTCCAGTCGCTTGCAGTAGGACATGCCATTGAGATAGAAGATGCCAATCTCGCCATCCTGCAATGTCTCCTGACTGTGCACCCAGACGACCTGAGACTAAGACCTGTCATCTTTTGGGGGATCATACTGTGTCGATTGAGGACGGCAATCGTCTTGCCGCAACGGATCCTCAAATTCTGAAGGAGTGGTTCGGCAAAATCGGGCTCATGCTCTCTGTTTTTGCCAGGGGAGAAGATCAGACGCCGGTCAGCGAGATGGGGCTGGAGGCTCCCGTCAAGAGCATCGGCAACAGTACGACTACACCCAGGGGCTTGGTGAATAACGAGGATGTGAAGCCGGTGTTCTACCTGCTCTCGGAGAGCGTTGCCAGCAGGTTGAAGGAGAACGGTTTTATCGGGCAGGTGGTGGAGGTCTATGTAAGAGACAGTGATTTTCGTCAAATTTCAAGGGATGGATAAATCGGACATCTCTGAGAGAAATGATTATGGCTATGGCTGCCTTTTGACGACTTATATGAAGATAAAGGATCGGCTGAAAGCGGAGAATATATGTATCTCAGATACCAGTGTGCGTCCCAGATATGACCGGTACCTATTTGACTTTGATTGTGTCAATGAGGCGGTGCTGAATGCGCTGGTACACAATGACTGGACCATCACTGAGCCACAGATTTCTATGTTCTCCAACCGTTTGGAAATCCTTTCCCATGGAGGGCTTCCGGGCGGGTTGACGACGAAAGCGTTTTTCGAAGGTATCAGCAGGCCAAGAAATGCTACACTGATGCGAATCTTTCTGTCTCTGGGGTTGACCGAGCATACAGGGCATGGCATTCCAACCATTGTGAAACAATACGGGCAGGATGTATTTGATATAAATAAAAACTATATTAAATGTACGATTCCCTTTGACCAGGAAGTTCTGGAACGACAAAAGAAAAATGTCGGTTTACCAGTCAGCGCTAGCTGTGGTTTAAATAAAACAGAACAACAGATATTGAAATATGTGCTTGTGCAGTCCGATATTACCGCGGGGGAATTGGCAGCAAAGATCAATGTAACGGTCAGAACTGTGGAAAGAAATATGGCAAGTCTTCAGAAAAAGGGGAAACTGATACGGAACGGTTCTAAAAGAGATGGAAAATGGAAAGTGATCAGCTGATTACAGAAGCATGACGGTTGCGCTTTTTATACCGACAATTTTATGTCGGTATAAATGTCGGTTTACTGTCGGTATAGATCAGGGGGCGGATACAGTAATGATTACGGTCAATATCCGATACACGGGAAGCAATGGTTCGGCAAGGTCCTTTGCTGATGAGATGGTTCATTCCGGTACTGTCGCAGCGATTCGGACAGAGGAGGGCAATCTTAGATACGAGTATTATGCATCCCTGGAGGATCCGGAGACCATTCTGCTCATTGATAGCTGGAGAGATCAGGAGGCAATCGACACGCATCACGCCTCTCCCATGATGAAGACGATTGCTGCACTCCGGGAGAAGTATGATCTTCACATGAGAGTAGAACGGTTCCGATCCGAGGATGTAGGTACGGATGATAGATTCATCCGGAAATAGGGGAGTGCCCTGGCAAGACTATTCGACAACGTGCCGCGGCGGTTTTTCAATCCGCTTGCAGCCACTGCCAACGGAGGGAATCAGCAGCAGTTCTATGCGGAATGCATGCTGATGATTAATGTCCTCTTTGCCGACAGAATGCAGGTGGGGAGGGAGGATCTGAAGGACGGGATCGTAAACCTCTTGCTCGCGGACCATATCGAGTCGATCGATGAGATGGACACGGATGCAGTGTCTTTCGGGAAGCCTGCTGTTTTCGCTGGAAGCGGGAGGGAGACGCTCGGAGAGTCCGGACAGTCGCCTGAGGAGCGGATGGCGAACCATGTCATCAGCTATCTTGCCAATGAAGAGGTCGGCTGGATCGAGGAAGGCATTGATTCCAGGACCTACAGCCGAACCTACATGTTCACGGAACAGGGCATGCGCCTTGCCGATTACATTCAGCGCGCCTCTTCCATGCAGCTGGACGAGATGTCCAACTATCTCTACAACACATATCTGGTGCTCAGTGATTTCACAAGACACAGGAAGGAATGGGAGAACAACAATCCCTACACCCTTGTCATTCTCAACATCTACACGAATATCAAATCCCTCGCTTCTTCCCTGAAAATGCTGCGCCGTTCCATCAAACGCATCGAGCAGAGGGTCACCGGCAGACTGACTTTTCAGGAGCTGATGGACAACCTGGGCGAATACATTGACGGCGATTTCATCGGCGAATTCACGCGGCTCGTGGACAGTGAGAACGCATCGCTGTTCCGCGGCCCGATCACGGCGATGCTCCGGCAGATGATGGACTCGTCTAAGACCGAAGAGCTGTTCATCCGGGACTGCATGAAGGCGGAGAAGGAACAGCACCTCACCTGTGAGGCCGCGCGGATTCAGGTCTATGAGCAGGTTACTTTCATTGAAGACTTCCTCACGGACGGATATCTGCACATCGTGCGCGACATTCGCAGTCAGATGGTGGAATACGTGATGACTGTCCGGCTGAAACTCAAGATGACGATGGACATCGCGGACAACGCACAGGAGGTGCTCGGTCAGTTCATCCGGAAGCTCTTCGGGTTCTTCGCAAGGAATGACGCGCAGCTGGAGAGCTATTTCGCACCGATGGGCTACACGATGTTCGTGGATCGGGACTACGGCATTATCATGCTGCGCGACAGACAGGAAGAGAAGGAATCGCCCGCCATCAACAAGAAGAATTTCACGATACGGGAGAGTGTGATTTACTGCGCACTCGCCTATATTTTCATGGAGCGCATGAGTGGCGGCCTGGACCGGTCCATCCTGATCCGGCCGGACGAACTCACCAAAACTCTGGAACAGTTCGGAATCGGCGCCGGGTTCCGGACGGAATTCAATAAGACGCAGATTGAGGATGCGCTGAAGACGCTGCAGAGATTCTCGCTCGTTTCGATCAGGAGTTCCAGCAGAAGAGAGAAGAGACCGGCTATGCCCTCAGGGATCTTCGGCGGGAACTCGAGAAGCTGAATGCGGAAATCCGCACCCTGCAGCAGAACAAAAAGGTCCTGCCGGAAGGCATGGAAGAGGAGCTTGCCATCCTGCAGAAGGAGGCGGAGCGCGCGGGAATCCATACGGAAATCCGATTTGTCTGTGATCTCGTGAACGAGATTGATCCGAAATGGCAGCAGGCGGCAGAGTCTTTCCTCGCTGGCAGGCGGTTCAACGTGATCGCGGATCCGGAGGCGATTCCGGGGCTGCTGCGCATCGTGGATGAGAAGAACCTCTATAGAATCTACCTCGTCCTGACCAACAAGATGGAAGACATCTCTGCGAAGCCACCGATGGGATCGCTCGCGGAGCGTTTCCAGATCGCGAACCTCTATGCGCGCAAATACATCAACTACGTCTGCGGGAATCTGCAGTGCGTAGAGACCAGGCAGGAGCTGAATGACCACCCGAAGGGTGCGATCATGCCAAACGGTATGCTGGCGAGAGGCATCGTCGGCAACAAGCTCCGCCCCGTGCGGGACCTTGTATTCGGAGCAGATGCGATTCTGCATCTTCTGGAGTCGAAGAAAAGAGAGCGGGATGAGAAACAGAGCAGGGCGGCAGAGCTCACCCGGGCGAGCGCAAAGTTCGCCAAACTCTCGGATGCGGCGTATCGGGCCAGTTTTGCGCCGGAGAACTACGATACGACAGCGCCGAAGATGATCGTGCAGCTCCGCGCAGAAATTGAGGAGACGAAGCGGAATATCAAGGCACTGGAGAACAACCCGTCCGCGAAGCGCCTCATGGATATGTATCTTGCGGCCACGCAGAAACGAGAGAAGACGCAGAAGGCCCTGACAGACATCCAGAGTGAGCTCAAATCCGATGCGCGTTCCGTAGAGGAATCCGAAGCGCGGCTTTTGGCAGGACGCCGGGAAGAGAAGATTCTTCAGGACGACTATGAGATGGCGGTAACGCTGCATCCCGAAGAGGAGAAGGCCGCGGACGAGCTCTATGAGAGGCAGAAGAACAACGCAGAGGGGAGCCTCTTGCGTGCCATCCAGGATGTCAACAAGAGGCTGAGCGACGCGAATACCAACATGGTAGGCGCGATGCTCCGCTATAACGCCAGCCATGCGGGGTACGTTGCGGACAGAAATGGTGCGAAACAATACATCGCCCGTCTCGATGAGCTGCGCACCAAAGATATCGAGGAGACGAAGAACCGGATCGAAGCGAAGGCGCAGACCATCTCCGATACCTTCATGCGCGATTTTGCGGAAGTTATCTATTCGAGAATACGCGGGATGCGGGATCAGAAGGATGCCATCAATGCCATGCTGAAAGAGCACCGGTTCGGCGACAAGAACTATTCGCTGATCATGAAACCGCGCAGCAGTGCGGATATGAAAGCCTTCTTCACCATTGCCCAGAAGATTGACGAGCTCGGTTCTGCCGACAACCTGGAGCTGTATCTGAACATGAACAGCAACTTCATGCAGGACGCGGGAATCGCGGACGCCTTCGAAGAATTCCGGGATACCGTACTGAACGCGGACGATGTGACGGAATACACAGACATCCTGACCTACATGCTGCACTACAATGTGAAACTCGAGCAGGAGATCATCAGCTGGCAGGAAGCGGGAACATTGGGGAACATTAGCGAACATTAATCGAAATAATAATGTTGAAACAATGTTAATTGCCTTAATCGATGCAGCGATAATGCAACGATAAATTTATCGTTGCATTATCGCTTTTATTTTGCTACGATAAAACAAAAAGACAGGTGAAATCAATGAGAGAAAACCACTCACTTGAATTCAAACAGACGATAACGAATACCTTTCTGAAAACGGTCAGCGCTTTTGCCAATTTTGATGGAGGTATGATTCTGTTTGGCGTAGACGATGATGGTAATTCCGTGGGCATACCTGATCCGGACAGCGCCAGACTGGATATTGAGAACAGGATTAATGACAGTATCAGCCCTAAGCCTGATTACACATTAAGTGTCAACAGGCGTTCAAATGTTGTAAAACTCACAGTTTCAGAAGGAAAGAATAAGCCATATTTCTATAAGGGAAAGGCCTATCGCAGAAGTGATACCTCAACGGTTGAAGTGGATCATGTAGAGCTGAAACGATTGACACTGGAAGGGTCCAATCTCTACTACGAACAGCTTCCCTATGATTCGGATGACCTGAGTTTCCATTATTTCGAGTCTGCACTGATAGAGAAACTGCATATACAACACCTGAATGATGATATTCTCAGGACGTTCGGTTTCATCAATGAAGATAAAAAGTACACCAATGCTGCTGCACTATTCGCTGACAAGAACGATTTCTATGGCATTGATATAGCAAGATTTGGTGATTCGATCAGCGAAATTCTGGATCGGGAAACAGTGGCCGGAGTGTCGGTACTGGAGCAGTATGACAGGGCAGTTTCTGTTTACCGGCGCTATTATCAGTATGAGGTAATCAAGGGTGTAGAGAGGAAAACAGTTGAGCTGATTCCTGAGGAAGCTTTTCGAGAAGCTGTTGCAAATGCACTTGTCCACAGAGAATGGGATGTGAATTCGCATATTCGGATCTCTATGTTCTCAGATCGAATTGAGATCATATCACCGGGAGGGCTTCCGAAAGGCATTACCAGAGAAGAATATCTTGACGGCAGAATTTCCAATCTGCGCAATCCGATGGTCGGGAATGTATTCTTCAGGCTCCATTACATTGAGATGTTTGGCACGGGGATCAAACGAATCAAAGACGCATACGCGGATGCTTACCTGCAACCGGATTTTGCAGTCACGGCTCATACGATAGGTGTTACTCTTCCCTGCACAGACAGGAAACCGGCAGTGACGTCTGATGAGCAGATGCTCCTGGAGAGCTTAGACACAGGCATGCTGCTCTCCAGCAAAGAAATCGCGGAACGACTCGGATGGACTAAAGCTAAGACTGTTCGAGTCCTGAACCTTTTGTTACAGGAGAAGCTGATCGTCAAAAGCGGACAGGCGCGGGGTACAAAATATCGCAGAAGAACCTGAAGCATTTTGATCCGATATTGAGAAAACGAGGCAGTGGGGTGTGATAACTGAGGTAGTAATTTGCGGGTAGAGATCAGAAAAGTGGATTCCTATGAGGAGGAGATAGCGCAGATCAGTGCGGTCTCTATCTCCGAGGACTTACAGAGCGCGATTGATATTCTGGAGAATCACAGCCGTGCCATCCCGGTGCAGCACGAGGGGGAGACGCTCCTGTGTCCGATCAGCCGGATCTATTACATCGAGTCCGTAGACAAGAGGACGTATGTCTATACGAAGGATGGCTGCTATGTGACAAAATATCGGCTGTATGAACTGGACGATCTTCTGGGCCTTCATTTTTTTCGCGCGTCCAAGGCGATGATCGTGAACCTTCGCAAGATCAGATCCGTGAAGGCGGAGATTAACGGGCGAATGGTGGCACAGCTCTTAAACGGCGAGAAGGTTATTATCGCGAGGAGCTGCGTGAAGGAACTCAAAAAGAGGCTGGGCATCGTATGAATAAAGTTAAGATGATCTTCACACAAACCATCATGATATCCTCAGTGATGCTCTTCGCTTTCGGTATCATGGCACTCAAAGAGAGAATATTCCATGGCACGCAAACGATCGAGTGGCCATGGTATATGCCGCTGGCTGTTGTTTTCACAGGCTTTGTATGTGCGCTGCCAACGTTCCTTGTGACATCGCTTGACGGGATCTCGAGGCGGGAGTTGCGGCTGAGAATCCTCCTCCATTTCCTTCTGCTGGGAGGGATTGTGAGCCTGTGCGGATATCTTCTGGGCTGGTATGCGACGCCGAAAGGCTGGGCAGAGGTCCTCGTAATCTACGTACTCATCTATGCCTTCGTGTGGCTTGCGACGATATGGCTCGCAAAGTCGGATGAGAAGAAGATCAACCGGGCCATCCGGGATATTCAGGACAGGGAATAGTGTAAAATCTTACGATTAAAGTGCAGCTTGGCTGCCTGCCATTGCAGGTTGGTCGGGCTGCTCTTTTTTTATCGCGCGGAAATGTTATGCTCTGACTGCCGGCAAGGGATGCCGGATAGGAGGCTAAAAGTTTGGGAGTGACGCTGATGCGTCCCTTCCGAACTGTCCTCGGTGCCGTAAACGGCTCCGAGGACCCGATTCGCGAGAAATCGCCTTCGCGAATTTCTCGCGCGGGTGCCGCGAAAATACGCGGCACGGGGTATCAGAATGAACGCGATTACTGTAAACGGGCTGACGAAACGCTACCAGGCTCACACGGCGGTGGATCATATTTCTTTTAAGGTGCAGGAGGGGGAATTCTTCGCGTTTCTCGGGGAGAACGGCGCGGGCAAGTCCACGACGATCAATATGCTATGCACGATCCTTGCGAAAACAGCAGGCGGCGCCACGATCTTTGGTCACGAGCTGGGGGTGGAGGATGACGCGATCCGCGCCGACATCGGCATTGTATTCCAGAATTCCGTGCTGGATGACCAGCTCACAGTGCGGGAGAACCTTTTGACGCGGGGCGCCTGGTACGGATTCACGAAAAGGGAGACTATGGAGAGGCTTGCACCCTTCATGGACAGCTTCGGGCTGGAGGAGATCTGGAGACAGCCGTATGAGAAACTCTCCGGAGGGCAGCGAAGGCGCGTGGACATGATCCGGGCGCTGATCCATGAACCGAAACTATTATTTCTGGATGAGCCGACGACGGGACTGGATCCGATGTCACGCAAAATGGTCTGGGACTATATCAGTCGACTGCGCAGAGAGAGGAAGATGACGATATTCCTCACTACGCACTACATGGAAGAGACGAACGATGCCGACCGCGTCGTGATCCTGGATCGGGGACGGATTGCGGCAAATGATACGCCCGCAGGCCTGAAGAGCCGCTACACCACGACGAAGCTGATCTGGTACACCGGGCGGAGTGAAGAGAATGAGCGGATTCTGCAGCCGCTGCCGTACAGCTATGAGGCGGATCATTACGTAGTGAAGCTGGCAGCGCGGGGAAATGAAAGGTTTCCTGTGACGGATTTCCTTGCGGAGTACAGGGAACAGATCGTGGACTATGAGATCACCAAAGGCAGCATGGACGATGTGTTCCTTACACTGACCGGCAAAAGGATGGAGGGATGAAGATGCGTGGATTTATCGGACTGACGAAGAGGAATCTCCTGGTGTTTTTCAAAGACAGATCGGCGGTATTCTTCTCCCTGCTGACGCCTGTCATCGTACTGGCGCTGTACCAGCTGTTCCTGAAGGGGACGTACACCGACTCGATGAATAACGTCATCCGGCAAACTCCGGGGCTTAGTGGCATGATCGCAGAGAGCGACGTTGATATGCTGGTGAACCTCGTGATGCTCACCGGTATCGTCGGCTCTGCATTGATCACGGTTTCGTTCAACTGTCTGAGAATGGTGGTCGAGGATCGGGAGGACAGAAAAGATTATGATATCCGGGCAACGCCCGTCAGGCGCTGGCAGATCGCGCTGTCTTATTTCGTCTCCGCGGCGCTCTCCTCCATGCTGCTGACAGGGATGATACTGACCGCGGGGCTTCTGATCCTGCGGATGCAGGGAGAACTGTACATGGGAGCTGCTGATATCCTGAAGGCTTTCGGTATCACCATTCTGGGGTCGGTCTCCGCGACGGCTCTTTTTATGATCGTTGTTCTCTTCTTCCGCTCATCTGCGGCGGGCAGCGCCTTTTCCGGCATATTGTCCGCAGCGGCCGGCTTCATGATCGGTGCCTATATCCCGATCTCAGACTTCTCATTCGCGGTGCAGACGGCCTGCAATCTCTTCCCTGTCAGCCAGGTGACAATTCTGTTGAGGAACATTCTGATGCGTGGAATGCTGCAAAAGATCGACACGTCGCTCCATGGCGTCGACGGAGGAATGTTCACGGAGAGCTTCCGGAAGCTGTTCTCCTTCCGGGCGTATCTGTTCGGAACCTGGCTTGATATGAAACCGATGCTGGCGTATGTGACCGGTGCCGCCCTGGCATGTATTCTGATCCAGGCAGTGATTTATTCCCGGACTGGTACGGATCATCCGCAGTGGTCTTTGCGCTCCGCCTCCCTGCGACGAGCCGGAGAACGATGCTCTGAAGAGATAATAAACCGCGAACAGTGATAAACAGCTTGCGGAGATGTGATTTCATCCATACAATATTTTCAAAAAGGCGGGCGGGGGACGATCCGTCGGCGGAGTCCCGGAGTACACAGCGGGAATGCAGAGATCGCTGCGGCCGGAATGGACTGTTATGTGGATGAAAAACGGTATGGAAGAGAGCATATCATATATGGGCGACTACAATAAGGTGGACAGCATACTTTCGGTTTTTTACTCAGACTGCAAAGTCCGGGAAATGAAAAAATATATTCAGCATGGCAGGGTTTCCACCTATGAGCATTGCAGGAATGTAGCCAGGCTGAGCTATGACATCAACCGTCTTCTCTTCCTGCGGTCGGATTTAAATGTATTACTGACGGGGGCCATGCTGCATGATTTTTATCTTTACGACTGGCATAGAGATGATAACGGTTCTCACAGGCTGCATGGTTTTACTCATGCGGAGACGGCCAGACGGAATGCGGAAAAATACTTTCACATAGACGATAAAACATCTCAGGTCATCTACTGTCATATGTGGCCGTTAAACCTTAGAAGGATTCCAACATCAAGAGAGGCATGGATCGTATGTATTGCAGACAAATGTGTTTCCTTTCATGAAACTCTGTTCCAGAGGAAGAATTAGGTATGTGGATCAGTAAAATGGTATGCCTGTTTATGATCTACAGTTTCATGGGCTGGGCATATGAAACCGCATACTGCACAATCAAAAACGGAAAATGGGAGAACAGAGGCTTCCTGTACGGTCCGGTATGCCCTATCTATGGAACAGGCGCACTGGCGGTTTCACTGTTGATCCGCTTCACCGGTCAAAGTGAGGTGATATTGAATGGCTGGCAGTTATTCGCTCTGTGTGTCATCGGCAGTGCAGGGCTGGAATATGTTACATCCTGGACACTGGAAAGACTGTTTCATGCCGTATGGTGGGACTACAGCAGGCTGCCCTTCAATATTCAGGGCAGGATCAGTCTATTCACCAGTCTTGGATTCGGCTTCGGAGGACTTCTTGTCGTTGATAAGATTGCGCCTTTTACCGAAGACGCGGTACGGCATATCCCGCCTGCAGCGGTAGAATTGCTGGCGCTGCTTCTCGTATTTCTGTTTGCGGTGGATATCACGCTTACCGTTACGATATTGCTTCATTTTGATCAAATGGTCAGGAGTGTCGAAGAAAGCTTCAATCAGAATATGGACCATCTGGTAGACAGCGCGATCAGCAAGGCAAACCACATGAAACAAAGTGTGATTGAAACCGGAAACTATACCATGGAACAAATATATTCTCTGAGTAAGTTCGCCAGACAGACCATAAGGAGAGTATATACTTTCCGGGACAAGGACAAGAAAAGAGAAAACAGGAAAAATCAGCTTTTAAAAGTGATTGACAAAATCACACGCAGAAATGCATCGGAAAAAGACACAACGAAAAACAGCGGACAATAAATGGGGATTTTGGCCTGCCCTCAGGTCAGGAATCGTTTTTTTTCCGCGGAAATGATAAAATGAAGGCGTTGAAATAAATTTTAAGAAGAGAGGACATTGCTTTATGAGAGATTATTTACAGATTGAGAAGGTTTATGGAAGAGAGATTATTGACTCCCGCGGCAATCCCACGGTGGAGGCGGAGGTAACGCTCGCTGACGGCACCATCGGTCGCGGCGCATCCCCGTCCGGTGCTTCCACGGGTGAGTTCGAGGCTCTGGAGCTGAGAGACGGAGACAAGAGTCGTTTCGGTGGCAAGGGCGTCTCCAAGGCGGTAGCGAACATCAACGAGAAGATCGGACCGGCGCTGGTTGGCGCGGATGCATCTGACATCTACGCGGTTGACCGCATCATGTTCGAGCTGGATGGTACGAAGGATAAGTCGAACCTCGGCGCCAACGCGATCCTCGCGGTTTCCATCGCGGCGGCAAACGCGGCCGCGAAGTCGCTGGATCTTCCGCTGTACCGTTTCATCGGCGGTGTGAATGCGAACATGCTGCCTGTTCCGATGATGAACATCTTAAACGGCGGTGCGCACGCGACCAACTCTGTTGATACACAGGAATTCATGATCATGCCTGCCGGCGCTGCCTCCTTCAAAGAGGGACTTCGCTGGTCGACTGAAGTTTTCCATGCGCTGCAGAAGCTCTTGAAGGATGAGGGTGAGACGACGGCAGTCGGAGATGAGGGTGGTTTCGCACCGAACCTTAAGAGCGACGAGGACACCATCGAGCATATCCTGCAGGCGATCCGCAACGCCGGTTTCGAGCCGGGCAGGGATTTCGTGCTCGCGATGGATGCGGCTTCCTCCGAGTGGAAGAGCGAAAAGGGCAAGGGCTTCTATCATCAGCCGAAGTCTGGCAAAGACTTTACTTCCGACGAGCTGATCGAGCATTGGAAGAGCCTTGTGGAGAAGTATCCAATCTACTCCATTGAGGATGGTCTGGACGAAGAGGACTGGGAAGGCTGGCAGAAGATGACCCGTGAGCTGGGCAAGAAGGTACAGCTCGTTGGTGACGACCTGTTCGTAACGAACACGGAGCGTCTGAAGAAGGGCATTGAGCTCGGCGCGGGCAACGCGATTCTGATCAAGCTGAACCAGATCGGTTCCGTCAGCGAGACACTGGATGCCATCAAGATGGCGCAGAATGCAGGCATGCGTGCGATCGTATCTCACAGATCCGGTGAGACGGAAGATACCACGATCGCAGATCTGGCAGTCGCTCTCAATGCTGGTGAGATCAAGACCGGTGCTCCTTCGAGATCAGAGCGTGTAGCGAAGTACAATCAGCTCCTTCGTATCGAGGAAGAGCTGGGCGGCGCAGCGGTATATCCGGGCAAGCAGGCGTTCAACTTCAACAAGTAATATACGATGGATTCCATTCCCATGGGGCCGGCAGATACAGTTCTGCCGGCCTTATATTCTTGCTGTGCCAGGGATCAATCAGAAATACCGTCTCAGTAATATGGAGGCTACTCCTCTTCTCAATCGCATTGATCGTCTGCCTGGACACACCGACGAGATCAGCCAGCTGCTGCTGGGACAGATCTTTGGCTGCCCGGGCAGAGTTCATATTCAGGTCTGCCGGCGATCTGACAGGGGACGGGATTACCGACATGTCATATTGCAATATCTCACGGCAGCATCTTGCCGGAAGCGAGGTAGAGCTGATACCACTCGTGGTGAGTCAGGTCTGCCTTTGTCGACTCGCAGTAGTCATGCAGGTGCGCGGGGTTCATCGTGCCTGCGATAGCCTGCATTTTCGCGGGATGGCGGAGGATCCAGGCGATCGCAATGGCGGTCTTGGAAACGCCGTACTTCTCACCGAGCTCAGAGAGTGCCTTGTTCAGTTCGGGGTACTTGTCACTGTCTACGAAGCAGCCTTCGAATTTACCATACTGCAGCGGAGACCACGCCTGGATGGTGATATCCTCGAGACGGCAGTAATCCAGAAGGCCGTTATCACGGTCAATGGACATGTCTGTCGACAGGTCGTTGACGTACAGGGTCTGGTCGATCAGCTGGGACGCCGCGATGGAGAGTTGGAGCTGATTGATGCAGAGGGGCTGCTTCACGTATTTTTTCAGTACCTTGAGCTGCATCATCGGCACGTTGCTGACGCCGAACATCTTCACCTTACCTGCCTTCTCCAACTCATCGAACGCCTCCGCGACCTCTTCCGGATCGTAGATCAGGTCCGGGCGATGCAGCAGGAGCACGTCGAGATAGTCGAGCTTCAGACGGCGCAGGCTCTCATTGACGCTGTTTAAGATATTCTCTTTCGTCCAGTCGAATTCGCCGCGCTCGAACTGCAGGCCGCACTTGGTCTGGATGATCAGATCTTCTCTCTTGAGGGAGGTCTCCTTCAGCGCGTCGCCGAATCTCTCCTCCGCTTTGCCGTTGCCGTAGCAGGTGGCGTGGTCGAAATAGTTGATGCCTTCCTCTACCGCTGTCTCAATCTGTCTCGCCGCGTCCTGCACCGTGAGGGCAGGCATACGCATACAGCCCAGAATGATTCTGGATACGTGGGAAGGACCGTTTTTGATATCGATATATTTCATTGGCTTAGCCTCATTTTAGTTTCTGCTAAATACACAGCTATCTTATATCGGAAGCTGCCCGCAGCTCAAGGCTTTTCACAGGATTTCTCTGTATTTTCATTTCAAAAACAGCAGGTTACAATATACTTACTGGTAATACGGGGGATGAATCGGGAGCAAGGATTGCGGCAGCTACCGGAACGCGGATTTGGTGGAACGGTTTGGAATCTCAGGACGATAAGATTGCCGTCGAAGGAAAGGAGCTCGTATGAACAGGAAGAAGTTCAGAAGCATCGCTGCGGCAGTATTGGCCGGCATCATGACAGCAGGACTGGTAGCCTGCGGCAGCACGACAGGCAGCGCGCAAGGTGAAGGAACTGGCAGCGAGGCAGGCAGTGCGCAGAGCGAAGGAACGAGCAGCACGACTGACACGGCAGGTGAGAACGCAGGCGGTGAGGGAGAGGTGCTGCGCATCGGTGTCGAGTGTGCCTACGCTCCGAACAACTGGGAAGAGGATAAGGCCAGCGACACCAATGTACCGATCAGCAACAATGAAGGCTTCTACGCGGAGGGCTACGACATTCAGATCGCGAAGCTCGTTGCGGAACACATGGGAAGAGAGCTGGAAGTTGTGAAGATTCCGTGGGACGGCCTTTTGGAAGGATTGAATCAGGGACAGGTCGACGCGATTTTCTCCGGCATGGTGGATTCTAAGGAGCATCAACAGGCTGCGGCCTTCTCTGATATTTACGCGATCGCGCCCACAGAATACGGCGTGATGGTAAAAGGCGACAGTGAATACGCGAAGGCAACGGTACCGTCGGATTTTGCGGGTGCCAGTCTCCTGGGGCAGAAAGGCACGAAACTGGACACCGTCATCGACCAGATCGAAGGCGTCAACCATGTCTCTCCCGTGGACACGATTCCGAACATGATTGACCGGCTGAATGCCGGCACGGTGGACGGCATCGTGATCAACCTGGATTCTGCAGCGGCTTACCGGAAGACTTACCCGGATCTTGTGATCATTGATTTCCCGGATGACGACGGTTTCCACCTCGACTTCAACGGGATCTGTGCCGGTGTGAGGAAGGATGACACGGCTCTCCTGGATGAGATCAACGCAGCGCTCGCAGACATCCCGGTAGAGAAGCGGCAGGAGCTCATGGGCATGGTGACGGCGAAGGTCGGGGAGTAAGTTTAACGAGGCATCTATTCAGTTTAGCCCGAAGCACTTGCTTCTCTGGGCGTGCCAATGTAGATAAAATATGCATGTGTAGATTGTATAAAGTTCACGAGCAACAGTTCTGAACTGCTATGGCAGCACATCATATCAGGATGCGGAAGGAGCGCAGGATGGAGAAGAGAATTCATGGCAGGCGTCATAAAATCGGCATAGTCACAGGCCTTCTCCTTGCAGTGGTCCTGGCTATCCTTGCGGTGAGAATCTTCCTTCCCTGGTGCAGGCAGATCGCGGCGCTGGATTCGAACCCGGACGCCATGTTCCCCTCCATGATCTACATGCTGATCAACTCGAGAAAGCTCTGGCTCGCCGGTACCTGGGGGACGCTCTCGGTCTCTCTCCTCGGCACGCTGATTGGCTTTGTGCTGTCCATCCCACTTGTTTTTCTCCGTACGAATACGGCAGACAAGAGAGATGCCGTGCTACTGCGCGGTCTCAAACGGTTCGGCACAGGATTCGAGAGGGTGTACGTGACGCTGATCCGCGGGACACCGATGATGGTGCAGGCCTGCATTGTTTATTATGGAGGCTTCATGATCACAAGGGCGGCAATGCCGAATGCTTCGATCACGGAAGTGAACCGGGCATGGAGTTTTTTCACAGCAGCGCTCATCACGGTCTCGCTCAATTCGGCGGCCTATCTCGCGGAAGTATTGCGTGGCGGCATCGAGTCGCTGGACCGGGGACAGAGTGAGGCGGCGGCCTCCCTTGGCTTTTCCAGGTGGCAGGCCATGATCCGCGTCATCTTCCCGCAGGCGGTGCGCAACAGTCTGCCGTCTATTGGAAATGAACTCATCAACAATATCAAGGGTACGTCTGTCCTGAACATCATCGGCTTCGTCGAGCTGATGTTCGCGACGGGATCGGTGGCGGGCTTCTATTATAAATACCTTGCGAACTATCTGATCGCGGCGGCGATTTACCTGATACTGACGCTGGGTATGACCTGGCTGCTGAACCTTGTCATGAGGAAGACTGGAATCCTCGTCGGGGAGAACGGATGATGGACAACTTATTGGAGATCAGGAACCTCACGAAGTCCTTTGGGGAACTGAAGGTGCTCAAAGGCATCTCTCTTTCGGTGCGCAGGGGCGAGGTCATCTCGATCATCGGCTCGTCCGGCTCGGGCAAATCAACGCTGCTTCGCTGCATCAACCTGCTGGAGGAACCGGACGGCGGGGAGATTCTCTTTGCCGGGCAGAATCTCTGTGATCCAGGCACAGACCTTCGAAGGCTGCGTGAGAGAATCGGCATGGTATTCCAGACGTTCAATCTCTTCCACCACAGGACGGTGCTGGAGAACTGTATGCTCCCGCTCACCACGGTTCGTAGATTGACGCGGCAGGAAGCGGAGCAGCGCGCCATGGAGGAGTTGGAAAAGGTCGGGATGGCAGAGTTTCGAGATGCCGATGCGGACAACATCTCTGGCGGGCAGAAACAGAGGGTTGCGATCGCGCGGGCCCTGTGCATGGATCCGGAAGTCATGCTCTTCGATGAGCCGACCTCGGCGCTGGACCCGGAGAAGGTGGGCGAGGTGCTGGAGGTCATCCGGCGGCTTGCAGAAAGCGGCATGACAATGCTCATCGTAACGCACGAGATGCAGTTCGCGAGCGAAGTGAGCGATCGGGTTCTGTTCATGGATAACGGCGTGATCCTGGAAGAGGGAATGCCGGATCAGATATTCCGCCATCCGGAAAAGTCGCGGACGGCAGAGTTTTTATCGCGATTTCGGAAGTGATAATTTGGAAGTCCTGCTGATGCAGTTCTTCCAAATGGTCATCGGTGCCGTGAACGGCCTGATGACCCGATTTGCGAGAAGTTGCCTGCGCGGGGAATCGCCTTGGCGATTTTCTTCCGCAGGCGCCGCAAAATGCGCGGCAAGAGGTATGAGTTCGGTAGTGCCGCGTATTTTGCGGCAGGAGGAGTATGAATGCGTGTGATTCGGGGAAAAGAAGTGACATTGTATCCGGGGCAGAGCGCGTCGGCGCCCCTTGTCGTGGTCAATACATTTGAGCATGAAGGGGAGAGAATCAAAGACGCCGTGAAGACTGTGACAGAGAAGGATTTCTCGCTGCTCGCCGTGGCGGGGCTGTCCTGGGACGATGACATGTCGCCCTGGGCCGCGCCGCCGACGAGGCCGGGCGACAATCCCTGCGCCGGCAAGGCGGATGAATACCTGGATATACTGACAGGAGATATTCTCCCGGCTGCGTTGGAGACACTGGGAGATACGCCTGCCTGGATCGGGCTGTCCGGCTACTCCCTCGCGGGACTGTTCGCAGTGTACGCGATGTACCGGACGGATCTCTTTGCGAGGATTGCCAGTGCCTCCGGTTCCCTGTGGTATCCTGATTTCCCATCTTACGTTTACGGGCATCAACTGAAAAGGGTTCCGGACAGGCTCTATTTCTCCCTGGGAGACCGGGAAGCAAAGACAGGGAACCCTTATTTGCAGCCGGTGCAGAAGAACACAGAGGAGATCAAGGAGTATTTCCGGCAGCAGGGGATCCACACGATCTTCGAGCTCAACAAGGGCAACCACTTCCAGCGCTCTACCGAGCGCATGGCAAAGGGCATCGCCTGGATTCTGGACTGAGCAAAGGCAACTACGTATGCAGCTGTCCACGCCGTGGCCTTTGCAGCGCCTTCTCTTCTCGCCTCTTTTGCCAGATGACGCTTGACTTTACTAAAGCGTTTCATTATGATAACTGCAAACCTGCGGAATGTATTATTGTATACACGGCCGCCTGCTGTTTTCGCGGGAACATGACGCAGGGAAATCTGACAGAAGGAAGTGGAAGAGCTCTATGGCTGCGACTGTAAAAAAGAGAACGAGTTATCACGATGACTATATTCTGGCCAAATTCTTCGGTCAGTCGTCGAATTACACAGATATCCCGAACGATCTTTTCACGAAATACAATGTCAAAAAGGGCCTTCGCAATGAGGACGGCACCGGCGTACGCGTCGGACTGACCAGGGTTGCGGATGTTGTCGGCTACCGGCGGGATGAGAATGACAAGGTCATTCCCTGCGAGGGTGACCTGCTCTTCCGCGGCTACAGTATCAGGGATCTCATCAGCAACCGGCAGGGGAATTTCGGCTACGAGGAGACCTGTTTCCTCCTGCTGTTCGGCTTCCTGCCGACGAAGGAGCAGTTCCGCGATTTCCGTGCCTCCCTCTCCGACCGCTACGAGCTGCCGGATTCGTTCCTTATCAACGAAGTGCTGCGCTCCCCTTCGCGCAATCTCATGAACCGTCTGCAGACACTGACACTCGCGCTGTACAACTACGACGATGACCCGGACAACGTCGATGTCTACGAGACGATGCGCAAGGGCCTGAATCTCATCGCCAAGTTCCCGGCGCTCGCCTGCTATGCTTACCAGGCGAAGATGCACGACGTCTACCGCAAGTCGCTCATCATTCACTACCCGAAGAAGGAATATTCCATCGCGGAGAACATTCTGACCATGCTGAGGCCGGATGAGAAATTCACGAGCGAGGAGGCGAACCTGCTCGATGCGATTCTCCTCATTCACGCGGACCACGGCGGCGGCAACAACTCCGCGTTCACGGACGTCGTGATCGGCTCGACGGGCACCGACCTCTACTCCGCGATCTGCGGCTCGCTCGGCTCTCTCAAGGGACCGAAGCATGGCGGCGCCAACATCTCAGTTTACAACATGATGCGCGAGGTCATCGGCATCACCGGCATTACGGACGACAAGGACAAGGTGGCGGACGTCATAGAACGGCTCCTCGACGGCGAGCTCTACGACCGCTCGGGACTCATCTACGGCTTCGGTCACGCGGTTTACACCATTTCAGACCCGAGGGCGGAGATCCTGCGCAGCCTCTGCGAGAAGCTCGCGAAGGAGAAGGGGGTCGAGGACCGGTTCCGTTTCTATCGCCTCTTCGAGGATACGGTGCACGAGATTACGCAGAAGAGAAAACATAAGGCGTTCCCCACCAATGTGGATTACTATTCCGGCTTCGCCTACGAGATGCTCGGCATCCCGGAAGAGATGTTCACGCCGCTGTTCGCCATTGCGAGGGTGGCCGGGTGGGTTGCCCACAACACGGAGAACAAGCTCTACGACGGACGCATCATGCGCCCTGCGACAAAATATGTCGGCAGGACGATGGACTTCGTGCCGATGGAGAAACGGCGCTGAGAATATCACAAAACAGAGAATATCGCAGGACATGGAAAAGTCGGCACGCTATGCGCGCCGGCTTTTATTACGCGATTTCTCTGATGATCTGAATGAGACGCGTGGTGTCCTCCTCTGTGGTTGCCCAACTGGTAGCGAAGCGGATCACGGTGTGGGTGCCGCCGACGAGGAACTCGACCTCTGCCATAGGGCAGTTGCAGGCCTGTCTTATTTTCTCCCGAGCCGCGTTCGTATAATCGTCGGTGCCATAACCCGGCGTGTGCACAAGGTTCGTCTCTTCCAGCCGCCGCATGATCTGCGGGTGCGCGCCCTCCTGATAGTCGGACGCGAAGTAAAGCTTTGTCTGTTCCATTTCTGCTGACTCCTGTACTGAATATATTATCTATTCTGCCCCGATCTCGAAAATCTTCGATTTTCTTCGATAGATTATGCACTTGTTTACCTGGGATAGCAATTACCCGGTTGCGGGCAATCACGTTAATCCAACCAATCGCGAAATCCGTCGGTTGCTTCATTTGCGTAACCTTTGATACAATTAATGAATAAATATTTACCGTGTTGGGACCCGTACAGCAAATTTACAGGGAGACAAACAATGAAACAGAAGAATTTACGATTAGCAGCAGGAGTTCTCGCAGGCGTGATGACCGTTTCCATGACCGCCTGTGGAGCGAAGAACACAGATACCGCGGCAGATACAGCCACGACGGCAGCTGCGGCCGCAGTCAGCACTGCGGAAGAAGCCGTAGAGGTGGCGACGACAGAAGCGACCGTGGAAGAGGAGGAAGCGACTGCGGTCAGCGTCGCGAGAGATACGATTGAGGCGATGCGCGACGTGAACAGCCTCCATCAGGAGATGAACATGACTCTGGAAGCCGGCATCAGCGCACAGGGCGTGAACACCTCCATGAAAATGGCGATGGAGATGGACGCGGATGTGAGTACGGACCCGTACCTCATGCGCGCGGAAATGGATATGTCCATCACCGCGTTGGACCAGACGCAGGAAACTGAACTCGAGATGTACGCGGAGAAGCCGGAAAGTGATTTCGTTGTCTATATGAGAACGAAAGAGGACACGGGTGACGGCGCATGGACGAAGACGACGCAGAGCGCTGCGGGCATGAGCACGGATCTTTATTCCAGAGCGATCTATGAAGCCATCGCGGACAACAAGACTGACGCCGAGCTCCAGGAGGAGACGCAGACGATCGACGGCAAGGAGTGCTATGTGATCGACGTTGCCCTTTCCGGCGAGCTGTTCACTGATGCTATCGGCGCCGCGGGCGAAGCGATCGGACAGAGTGATCTGGGCGCTGCGGCCGAGGGGACCAGCGCACCGGCACGTCTGTATGTGGAGAAGGAAACGTCCTATCCCGTGAAAATGGAAGTTGACGCCAAGGAATTCGGCGGCGCGATCATCAATGCCGTCATGGGCAGCTCCGTGGAGACGGAAGGTGTTGACATTTCCGTCGAGAACTATACACTGGAATCAACTTTCGAGGATTTCAATGACATTGAGGCCATTGAAATTCCGGAAGAGGCGAAGAACGCTTCCGAGGCAACGGATGACGCAGCGAAGGCTGTGACCGAGGCGGATACGGAAGCTGACGACGAGGGTGGAAACGGCGATGACGCCAAGGCGACAGGTGCCGCAGCGGGAGCTGCAGCATCTCTCGACGAGGTGAAGAACGCCAAGTGGACGGATATGGTCTTCGCGCTTGATGGCGAGGTTCATCAGATCCCCTTTGCCTATTCCGAAATCGAGGATGACTGGACGATTGACCTCGAAAGATTCGGTTTGCAGGATGGCTATGTCCTGAATCCCAAGGACAAGGTCAGCGGCACGATCGAATTCAAGAATGACGACTATGATGATAAACTGCGCGTGACCGGCGGTTTCATGAACACCGGTGACAAGGTGGCGGATATTCTCGACACGGACATCTGGTCTCTGACCATTGATGCCAGCAGATCGGAGAACTATCCCGACATCATGCTGCCCGGCGGCATTACCTGGGGCTCCACGGCAGATGAGATTCTGGCAGCGTACGGCGATCCCACGGAGGAGCCGTTCGTCGCGGATTCCAACGGATACACGGCTTACAACTGGTTCATAGACTACCGCTACAAACTGCGGATGGAGGTCTATGACGACGGCGGTCTGAAGGAATTCATGCTGGAGGATTATGGAGACTGACCAAAGTGAAAGAGAGATCTTCTCTTATTTTTACCGGCGACATTGGATTTGATAAGTACATGGATGGCAAGTGGAACGATGAGAACCTCATCGATCCTGAAATCCTTTCCTTCCTTCACAGCGGCGATCATGTGATCGCCAACGTGGAGGGGGCCATGGTACGCAGAGAAAGCCCCACGGTGCAGCGCACCCTGGGGCTTCAACCTTGTGTACCTGTCCAGCAGCTGATCCACAGCATGGATCCAGCCGCGGGGAAGGTGCTGGATCGGATGCACGCGGATATATGGAATCTGTGCAACAATCATATCTGTGACGCGGGCGAAGAGGGCGTGCGGCAGACGCTGGAAGAGAGCAGGCGGCACGGCGCGAAGACGATCGGCGCCGGCATGAATCTGGACGAGGCGGCGAGGCCGCTCATTCTGGACGAAGCGGGGGGCATCGGCATTTTCAGTGTCGGCTATCGCAGAGGCTGCAAGCCGGCGGGCGAGGACCACGCGGGGTGCCTTCTCTGGAATGACATGGATCGCATCCGGCAGAATATCGAAGAGATCAAAAAGACCTGCCGCTGGTGTGTCATTGTCTCTCACGGCGGCGAGGAGTTCACATCGCTGCCTTCCCCCTATACGAGAGAGCGCTACCATGCCTTCCTCCGGATGGGCGCGGACATTGTTGTGTCTCACCATCCGCATGTGCCGATGAATTACGAGACCGTGGGAGATAAGGTGATCTTCTACTCCCTCGGGAACTTCATCTTCGATACAGACTATCAGAGGGCGCAGTTCAACACGGATCTCGGCATTCTCGTGAAGCTGAACTTTACCGAAGATTCGTACGATTGGGAAGCCCGTGGGCTGCGAATTGAGCGCGGGATAGAGCATATCACTGCTGCCGGCCTGCCTCGTATTTTCGCAAACGTGGGAGAGAGAGACTACGAACTGCTCGCGCCCCTTGCCGCGAAGATGATGGTGGCGGCCTATAAGAGACAGCTCATCTACCTGAAGCCGGAGGAGTATCAGAATGCTTCCGATGAGAAGTGGGCGGAGAATTTCGCGGATCCCAAACGGGCCGGACGGGTCCCAGGGGAGGCGCTCGATTTCCGCATCATCTGCCCGCTCGCTGAGAGGGAACAGGAGAAAGCCTGGGAGAAGAGCACACTCACCGATGTGAAACAGTACATCTGTGAGCAGCTCTAAGGAGAAAGAGGCAGATTTATGTCTGGTGGACTTATTGCGGTCCTGATCGTTGTTGCGATCATTGTGGCAGCGATTGCTACGAAACGGAGTCTGGAGGTATTGTTCGGCGGCTCCGTACTGGCCTTTCTCGTGCTGTACCGGGGGCAGTTCCTCACGGAGTGGACGCGCGCGGTGCAGGCCTCCCTGTCGGAGAATGTCTGGATCATTCTGGTCTGCGGCCTGTTCGGCAGTATGATCGCGCTGTTGCAGGCATCGAAGGGAAGCTTTGGTTTTCTCAGGATCGCGGAGAGATTCTGCAGGACGAAGAAGCAGACTCTCCTTGCATCCTTCCTTCTGGGAATACTGATCTTCATTGATGATTATCTCAACGTGATGACGATCGGCATCTGCATGAAGCCCCTGTATGATAAACACAAGCTCCCTCGTGAGGCACTGGCGTACCTCTTGGATGCGACGGGAGCGCCGGTGTGTGTGCTGTTGCCGTTCTCAACCTGGGCGGTGTTTTTCTCCGGCCTGTTCGAAAAAGAGAAGGAGGTGCAGGCCCTCGGGTACGCGGATGGAATGTCAGCATATATCCGCACGATCCCGTTTCAGTTCTATCCGATCTTTACGCTCCTTGTCGTGCTCCTGTTCTGTCTCGGCGGTCTGCCGAAGCTGGGATCTATGAAAAAGGCTTTCGAGCGGACAGAGACGACCGGAATGACCTACAGCAGCGCGAGCGCGCAGTACAATACCACCGTTGTCAGCACGGACACGGTGGGAAGCGTCTGGAATTTCCTGATCCCGTTAGGAATTCTCGTCGGTGTCGCCATCGCTACGGAGGATCTGTTCGTGGCCGTCATTATCGGTATCGTTGTCTGTGCCGTGCAGTATCTGCCCCGAAGGCTTATGACCATTTCGGAGTTCACAGACAACGTGATCCGCGGCTTTGCCAGCATGCTGCCGGTCCTTGCCATGCTCCTCATGGCATTCACACTGGAGAAGGGACTCACCACGCTGGGAATCGCAGAATATCTGATCGACCTTGTGACACCCGTCATGTCACGGCAGGTTTTTCCCTGCCTGACTTTCCTGCTCGTCGCGGGGCTGACCTTTGTCACGGGCTCCAACTGGGGGATGACTGCCGTGGTGATTCCTGTTATTTTCCCTCTGAACGCAGCGGTGGGCGCGAATACGATCCTGACCATGGCGGCCATCTTATCTGGCGGCGCGTTCGGGAGCCATGCCTGTTTCTATACCGACGCAACACTGCTCTCTTCGCAGAGCGCGGGAATTGAGAATATGGAGCATGCGCTCTCACAGCTGCCGTACGTGCTGATCGCGAGCGCCCTCTCCGTCGCGGCGTACCTGGTCGTGGGATTTGCGATGGGGTGAGAAAGGATATTGACAGCAATGAAACTGACATTACAAGAGGAAGCAGAGAAGATATATTACGAAGATCCCGCGGCTCATGACGCATCCGGCATCGCAGCCAATGACAGGATCGAGCACTCCGAGATCAGCTACCATGGGAATGCGATCAAGGTGCTGTATTTCCCTAAGGCGTTCACCGGGGAAGGCTATGCTCTGGTGAAAAGAGCAGGCGAGACCATGTGGCGTATTCTCATCAAGGTGATGGAGGAATACTACGCACATGAGGACTACCGCAAGCTCTTCGGTTTCCCGAAGGTGTTGGAAGAGCTCATCCTGGCAAGACCCCACTACAGGTGTCTTTTGCCAATCTGTCGGCTCGACATGTTCCTGAATGAAGAGACGGGAGAGTTCCGTTACTGCGAGTTCAACGCGGACGGCAGCAGCGCGATGAATGAGAACCGTGTGATGGCCGGGGTGTACCGGGAGACGAAGATGTATGAGGCGCTGAACAGAGATTATGTACAGCGCCCGTTCGAGCTCTTTGATTCCTGGGTGAGAGTTTTCCTGGAGATATGCAAAGATACGAACGAGCTGCCGGAGCACCCGAATGTGGCTGTTGTCGACTTCCTCGAGAAGAGTATCAATACAACGGAACTGCAGCGCTTCGCCGAAGCCTTCGAGCGCGCGGGCAGCAGGGCGGAGGTCGCGGAGATCCGTGACCTTGCCTTCGACGGAGCGCACCTGTACACGAAAGATGGCATGCGGGTCGATGCGATTTACCGCAGAGCCGTGACGAGCGATGTGCTGACGCACCGGGAGGAAATCGAGCCCTTCCTGTCCGCCGTTCGGAAGAAAAAAGTCTGTCTGGTCGGAGATTTCTGCACCCAGATCGTGCACGACAAGATCCTCTTTCGAATCCTGCATCTGGAGCGCACCCTCTCATTCCTCTCAGAGGAAGAGGCAGACTACATCCGGGAACATGTGCCCTATACGGCGGTTCTCACGAGAGAGACGGCAAAGAGGGGTGACGTTCGCGACACCGCGCGGCACTGGATCCTGAAACCGCAGGATTCCTATGGCGCACAGGGCATCTATGACAGCTCGGATTACGATAGCAATGCGTGGGGGCGCCTTTTGGATGAACATGCGGACAAAGGGTGCGTCGTGCAGGAATTCGTACAGCCGTACCGCACGCTGAACGCAGACTATACGAAGACGGATTACGGGAATAATGCCTACCAGCAGCAGGCCGCGGGACAAAAGAGCCCGTATGTGCACAGCTTCGCCAACATGACCGGCATGTACCTGTACGGCGGGAAGCTTGCGGGGATCTATTCCAGACTCAGCCCGCACAACATCATATCTGTCGAAGGCGATGAGCATGAGATGGTATCCGTGGTTGCAACGCCGCGGAAGGGCTGACAGGGCGGGAAAGCCGTGGCGATAGAAAAGGTATAGAATCAGAGAACAGCACTGCGCTCTCCTGTGATTAGCGGGGAGAGGCAGTGCTGTTCTACGTAAGAAATGATAGCTTCGGATGGACAGTGCTGTACGCTGTGCGAAACGATCGCTTCAGATGGACGGGCGAGTCAGTTCATCTGCGCCCAGGCTCGGGCGGTTCTGAGGCCTTCCTGGACGAAGTTATCCTTATATCGGTCGATGATAAGGCTCGTGTAGCGCTTTGCGGGGTGCAGGATCTTGTCCCGCTCGTAGGCGATGACGGGGAGGTCGCCGACCTTTTCCACCATGTCGTCGAAGATCATGAGCGCCTCTTCGATGAGGGGGAGAGTGCTGCCGTCGCGGTTGCGGATCGCGACGGATTCCAGAGGATAGAGGGAGGCCTGTTTCATATTGTGGATCGCGTTGTGCTGCTGCCAGGGCTCGAGGTCCAGCTTCGGGAGCGCCGTGAGGTAGGCGATGAGCACCGCGAGGAATTCGACATCCTGCTCGTTGATGCCCTCGATGAACAGCGGGTTCACATCCAGCATACGCAGCTCAATGTGGTTGATCCCGTGGCGCAGGCCCTCAATGGAATTCTTGCCGGCGGGCTTTAAGCGGACCGGATAGTACAGCTCCGCGGGGGAGGAGAGACACCCGTGCGCGACATACTGCGTGATGGAGCTGATGTAGGAGTCGATATCGTTGAAATCCAGTACCGGATCGAATGCGTTCCAGTAGCCGTTCTCACTGCAGCGAAGAGACGAGTAAATGCCATAGTCCGACTCGCCGATTCTACCCGGGTTTTGGAACGAGCTGTCGAAAATGGGACTGGCCGCGGTCAGCGCCACAATGAACCAGGAGAAGCTGAGTATTTTCTCTGCCAGATTCAGATAGATCTGGTCGGGGTAGACGCCCTCACGGATCAGATTCTGCGTGAACGATTCCGGGTAGGAGTAGTTGAAATGAATGCCGGAGAGCGACTCCAGGCGCTTGCCGTATTTCTCCGCGAGATAGTGGCGGTAGGCTGTCTTCTCCGCGAGGTCTCCGTAGAACTGCGCGATGCGGATGTCATCCTCACTCATAAGATACGGCGGGTTGGAAAAAGGCCAGAGGTACTCCGGCACCGGCTGGGAGGAGAGAAGCGCGATCGCTCTTTTGCGGTAGCCGCGAAGAATCCCGACAACCTCTGCCGCGCTGTGTGCCACCGGAGTGATCATCTCCAGCTGACTCTCACAGAAGTCCCTGTCCATGTGCGGGTCGTCGCCGAACGGATGCGGGGTCGCGGCCAGACGCCCGTCGCCGGTCACTCTTTGATTCTCTTCTTCAAGGCCGAAGCCGCCTTCGTGCAGCAGCTGGTCCAGCCATGGCTTGATATCCACTGATAACTTCTTTCTTCCGATCGTACTAAACTTCCTTTGTTCCGGATGGATACAATATTATAAGCCAGATGGCGGGGGAAGTAAATTTGCCTGCGTTACGAAAGATTGTGAACGAGGTTCGCGCACAGTCGGTTTCGGGTGAAGGCAGACCACTTAAAGATGTGTTCGATGATCTGGAAAGGTCTATATCCTAAATGCGGTTTACGCAAAGCATGATAAGCTCAAGGTACCCACATGAATTTTAGCATGTGACGGAATCAATTGCGCTTAAAGATAGCTATAAGCAATCAAATGTGATACACTGACTTCAAGATGAATTAGGGAGGTTTGAATTATGGCGAGAACCATATCTAAAACAGCGAGTGTATATACGCGTGTTGATCCGGAGACAAAAGAACAGGCGGAAACGATTCTGAATGATCTGGGTATTCCGATGTCAAATGCGATAGGAATGTTCTTAAGGCAGGTAGTAATTCAGCGTGGAATGCCTTTTGAGATGAGGCTGCCTTCTGGAAAACCTGTTTCCATAGGTGAGCTGACCAAAGAACAATTTGATGCTGAGATGCAGCAGGGTATGAATGATATCGCTGCTGGACGTATTATTTCTGCAGATGATGTTGAAGCTGAGATGAGGAGACTGTACGGAGAATGAAGATCATCTATACCTTCAAAGCCAGACAGGATCTGCAAAATATCTATGAATACATAGCATATACTCTCCTGGTTCCGAAAACAGCCCGCAGAATGACGGACACTATTATGAAAGAGGCCAGAACACTGGATTCTATGCCGGAAAAGAATCCTCTATACAAGGAAGAACCCTGGCACAGTCAGGGGGTCCATTTCCTTCCTGTTAAAAAATATCTGATTTTCTATACCATCGACCATGATATAGATACGGTTTCTATTTCCCGCATCATGTATGGAGGCAGAGACATCCGCAACCAATTAAGCGAAACAAAAGAATGGTAAATCATAGCTCTTGCAGGCTTGACAGCTCCGCTTGTGCGGACTAAAGTGTGCAGTAACTGAATAACATTGCTAGGGGCGCTAACGCTGAGATCGGCAGGTATTTGCCGAACCCTTAAACTTGATCCGGATAATGCCGGCGAAAGGAAGCTTTGATCTATGATTATCTATGCCCCTCCTTGTTGTGAAGCAAAGGAGGTTTTTTTATGTCTATTATCTCTGCCATTCGGGAGAGTCATCCGCTGATCCATGCCATCACCAACCCGGTGACGATCGAGAGTGTCGCCAATATGATCCTCGCTTCCGGCGCTGCGGCGATCTGCGCGGATGATGCGCACGAAGCGGCGGAGGTTGCGTCCGTTGTCGACGGACTTCTCCTCAACACAGGAATGCCAAATAATGCGAAGATGGATGCGATGCTCCGTGCCGGGGCAGAGGCTAACCGCCGCGGCATTCCCGTCGTGCTGGATCCCGCCGGCGCTGGTGTCTCCTCCTATCGAAAAGAATTCCTCCATACTCTCATGTCTCACGTTCAGATGACCTGCATCCGCGGCAATCTATCTGAAATGGCTGCGCTCGCGGGTGTAACCTTCCCATCCAGAGGCGTCGAGGCGTCTGGAATTGATCTGCCCCAAACCGCGCTCATGGAGCTGGCGGACAGGTATCATACCATCCTCGCCGTGACTGGTACCGTCGATCTTGTCGTAACGAGCGATGCGGTGAGAGAGGGTCGTACCGGAACGCCGCTGCTGACCCGTATTACGGGGGCGGGTTGTATGCTCTCGGGACTTGTCACGGCCGCGCTCTCCGCACAGTGTCATAAGACGCAGTCTGCTGCGGATATCATATACGAGGTCTTGAACCTGTACGGCAGGACTGCGCAGGAGACCGAGGAGGAAATAAGGGCCAGAGAGATCAGCGGCACCATAACCTTCCGGAACGCGCTGATCGACGCGGTGAGCCGGATGTAACACGTTACAGCTGTAAGATGCCGACCGGCAGTGTCATGCAGTAAAGGTACTGCGGACGCGACAGAGAAAAGATTGAGGAGATGCATACAGAATGAGGTTTGAGAGAGAAATGGTCCGGCTCTATGCGGTGACGGACAGAACATGGCTGCGCGGCAGGACGCTTGAGGAGGTTGTAGAGGAGGCACTGCGGGGCGGCGTCACCATGGTGCAGCTCAGAGAGAAGGAACTGCCGCATGAAGCGATTGTCTCCGAAGCCAGGCAACTGACAGCGCTGTGTCACCGCTACGAAGTTCCGCTCCTCGTCGACGACGATGTGGCAGCCTGCGTCGAGGCAGGAGCGGACGGTGTACATGTGGGGCAATCCGATATGGCAGTGTCGCGGGCCAGAGCGGTGCTGGGGCCGGAGCACATCATCGGCGCGACAGCGCACAACGAAGAGGAGGCGGTCCGGGCGCAGGCAGACGGCGCAGACTACATCGGGAGCGGCGCCGCCTTCGGTTCGCTGACGAAAAAGGATGCCAGACCGATTGACAGGAAGGAATACCGCAGGATCACGGCGGCGGTCACGATTCCTGTGTGCGCGATCGGCGGTATTACGCAGAATAATATCGGGGAGCTCAACGATGCGGGGCTGGCAGGAGCTGCGATTGTGTCTGGTATTTTCGCGGCAGAGGATATCACAAAGACCTGCCTTACACTCAAAAATCTCAGCCTGAGGCTGTGATAGATACAAAAAAGGAGGATTGGATATGCAACACGAAACTTTGAAGAAACTTGTCACCGGCGCGCTCCTGGTAGCGATCATTCTCATACTCTCCGGATTCTATATTCCGGTTGGCGCGTCCAAATGTTTCCCCGTGCAGTCACTGATCAACGTCATCGCGGGTATACTCCTGGGGCCGTGGTGGGCGGTCGCGGTGGCCTTTGCGGCGTCACTGCTTCGCAACATCATGGGCACCGGCACACTGATGGCTTTCCCGGGCAGCATGGTGGGCGCGTATCTCGCGGGACTTCTCTACAGAGCGGTGAAGGGGAGCGGCATGGCGAAGACAATCGCTGCCTGCGTGGGTGAGATTATCGGTACCGGAATCCTTGGCGCGATGATCGCCTGTCCGATTGCGATTTTCATCATGGGAAAAGAGGCGGCCATTTTCACGTATGTGATCCCCTTCATTGTCAGTGCCATCGGCGGTGCGGTGATTGCCGCGGTCATGGTCACAATTCTGGAGAAAACAAAAGCGCTCGGTTATATGAGAAATCTGATCGCGCAGTAAAGCTTGCAAGGGTGCGGGCGCGAAAACAACAGGCGCCCCGCCGGAGAGGAGAACCATGAGGACAGCACTGACCATTGCCGGAAGTGATTCGAGCGGCGGCGCCGGAATCCAGGCAGATATCAAGACAATGATGGCGAACGGTGTATTTGCGATGTCCGCCATCACAGCCATGACGGCGCAGAATACGATGGGTGTTACGGCGATCATGAACGCGACGCCGGAATTTCTGGCAGAGGAAATTGATGAGGTGTGCAGGGATATTTTCCCGGACGCCGTGAAGATCGGTATGGTATCGGAATCGGCGCTGATCCGCGTGATTGCCGGGAAACTGCGGCAGTACCGGCCGGCCTTTGTTGTCGTCGATCCCGTCATGGTATCGACGAGCGGCGCGAAACTGATCTCGGAGGATGCCATCCAGACATTGCAGGAGGAACTCCTGCCGCTTGCGACACTGCTTGCGCCGAACATCCCGGAAGCGGAGGCGCTCTCCGGATTGAAGGTGACATCAGAGGAGGATATGGCTGCGGCGGCGGAGAAGATCAGCAGTCAGTATGGCTGCGCGGTCCTGTGCAAGGGAGGGCACTCGCTAAACGATGCCAATGATCTGCTGTACCGGAACGGAGAATACCGCTGGTTTTATGGAGTGAGAATCGACAATCCCAACACGCACGGGACGGGCTGCACCTTATCCAGCGCGATCGCGGCGAATCTTGCCAAGGGATTCTCCCTGGAAGCTTCCGTTGCAAGAGCGAAGGAATATATCTCCGGCGCACTCGGCGCTATGCTGGATCTGGGCAGTGGGAGCGGGCCGATGAATCATGCCTTTGCATTCGGCGGCAAGTTCATGGAGGAAGCATGATGAAGAAGATGACAGCCTTTCAGTCGGCGCTTGTCTGGTTCGGCGCCGGCGTATCCATCGCAGAAATTCTGACAGGCACCTATTTCGCCCCGCTGGGATTTGCAAAGGGGATGCTCGCTATTATCACGGGTCATGTGATCGGCGGGCTGATGATGTTCTTCGCGGGGCTGATCGGCGGCCGGACGCAAAAGAGCGCGATGGAAACCGTGAAGCTCTCCTTCGGGCAGAGGGGAGGTGTGTTCTTCGCCCTTTTGAATGTCCTGCAGCTGGTCGGCTGGACGGCGATCATGATCTACGACGGTTCCGTGTCCGCCAGTGAGATTTTCGGCGCCGGCGCGTGGATTTTCGCCCTGCTGATCGGCGGGCTCATCCTTGTCTGGGTAACGGTGGGACTCACGAGCCTTGGAGTCATCAACCGGATTGTCATGGCAGCGCTCCTTATCCTGTCGATTGTGCTGTGCTGCGTGATTGTCCGAAGCGGTACGCCGTGCGTGGTGTCGGAGGACCTCTCTTTCGGCGCCGCGGTCGAGCTGGCTGTCGCGATGCCTCTCTCCTGGCTTCCCCTGATCGGCGACTATACGAGAGAAGCCGCAAAGCCAGTCAAGGCAACTGCAGTCTCCGTCATCGTCTACAGTCTGATCTCCACCTGGATGTACATGATCGGCATGGGAGCCGCGACTCTCACCGGAGAGTCGGATATCGGGAAGGTGATGATGGCGGCGGGACTTGGCATCGCGGCGCTTGTGATCGTCGTTCTCTCGACCGTCACGACGACCTTCCTCGACGCCTGGAGCGCCGGGATCTCCACAGAGACCATTCTCCCCGGGAAGGTGAGCGGCAGAAAAATTGCCATCCTCGTAACCCTCGTTGGCACGTTCTGCGCCATGCTGTTCAACATGGATGACATCACCTCATTCCTCTATCTCATCGGCTCTGTCTTCGCACCGATGATCGCGGTGCAGACCGCGGATTATTTCCTCCTGAAGAGAGATCATTTCAGAGAGAAACTGAATGCGCCGAATATGGTGATCTGGGCCGTCGGCTTCGTGCTCTACCGGGTTCTCATGCGGGTGGACACGCCGCTTGGCTCAACCCTCCCTGATATGCTGATCACGCTGATCCTGTGTGTGATCGTGAACAGAGTTTTGATGCTACAATGATCGCTATATAGTATCCTGTCAAAACAACAGGCGGGATCAGTCATAGTGGCATCCCTGGCACCGACCAGCCAGGCGGATGATACCATCATCACATGGCAACAGTGGGAGGATTTGACAACATGCAGATAAGACATTCGACAGAAGAAGATTTGCCGGTCATGCTGCACATCTATGAGCATGCAAGGCAGTTCCAGGCAGAGCACGGCAACCCGCACCAGTGGGGAGACAACCACTGGCCGCCCGAAGAGATGCTGCACGCGGATATTCGTGCGGGGAAGAGCTATGTGGTCGTCCATGAGGGAAGCGTTGTCGGTACCTTCTATTACGACTTTGGCACGGAGATCGAGCCGACGTACCGCGTGATCGAGGACGGGGACTGGCAAGATGCCTCTCCCTACGGCGTCGTCCACCGCCTCGCGGGAGACGGGAGCGTGCGGGGCATCGGGAAAGCCGTGCTGGACTTTGCGAAAGAGAAGTCCATGGGCCATGTCCGTGTGGATACGCACCCGGACAACAAGGTGTTGCAGACGCTCCTTCCGGAGCAGGGCTTTGTCCTCTGCGGCACCATCCATGTCGTGCAGGATCCGGATCCCAGACTTGCGTATGAATTCAGCCAGAGGGGGTGAAGAGTCTGGAAGTGACGCCGATGCGTCCCTCCCGAACTGCCATCTGTGCCGCGACATACGCGGCACTGGGTATTAGCGTGACATTCTATATCGCCTGCGCAGCGGCTCAGCAGCTATAGCTCCTGGCTGCCGCCAGGGCGCATCGAAACGGAAGCTTCCAGTAAGAGGAGCTTCCGTTTCCTGTCTATTCCACCGGCATAGCCTGTGAGGCTCCCATCGGTGCCGATCACACGGTGACAGGGGACGATGATGGAGATCGGGTTGTGACCGACGGCGCCGCCGACCGCCTGGGAAGACATGCCGGCGATACCGCGCTCTGCGGCGATTCGATTCGCGATCTCCTTATAGGAAACCGTGCTGCCATAGGGAATGGAGAGCAGGATCTCCCAAACTTGCATACGGAATTCGCTGCCACTCAGGGAGAGGTGCGGTGTGAAGTCCGGAATCCTGCCTGCGAAATACTGGTCCAGCCACAGATCCGTCTCATTGAAGACAGGGAGTGTGGCCTCCTCGTGCGCTGGCGAGAGTCCCGCGGCGAAATATTGCTGTCCATCGAACCAGAGACCGGTCAGCGCTTCTCCGTCGGAGGCAGCTGTAAGTCCCCCGAGGGGCGAGTTGTAATGGTGGATATAGTCCATGGCATCTATCCTTTCTAATCCATTATAACATGGCTGGGCGGGTGGCGGCGGCAACGGGCAGTCATAAATGTACGTTTCAATCTTTCAATATTTCACAAATCGTCCAGCCAATTTCCGGCAGGTCTCAGGTTGCGGCTTCCCCTGCGGGTTCGTATAATATTAATAACTATTCCACCCAGCGAAATCTATGAGCATCCAGCCGTGTTCACACGGCTGGATGCGATATAAATTTCGCTGAGGGTCAACGCGCGCAGCGCGTCGGAAGGACCTGAGCGTAGAAAATCGAAGATTTTCGAGATGGGTCCGGAATAGTTATGATTAGCAAGTCTGCGCGGCATCGCGCAGGAGGAGGACATCTGATGAAGAAGCAGTTAACGAAGTGGATTGCTGTGATCGCGGCGACAGCGCTGGCGGTCGGGCTCGAGACCTGGGCCGGCAAGGCACCGGCGAGCGGCGCGGGTGAGATTCCCGCTGACGCCGTTACGGCACAGGGTACGGCGCGCGGCATGGAGGGTGACGTTACCGTTGAGGTCACTGCCACCAAGGATAAGATCTATGCCATCAACGTCGTGAGTGAGAATGAGACGGAAGGCATCGGCAGTATTGCGGTCGATCATCTTCCGGGCACCATTTATAAATATAACAGTCTGGCGGTCGACAATGTTACGAGTGCCAGTGTGACGAGCGAAGCGATCAAGGAGGCCGCACACAACGCGCTGGAGAACGCGGGCATTGATCCCGCTCCTTTCGATGTGCCACCGACCATTGAGGCAGAGAAGGAAGAGGACGCGGAATATGATACCGACGTTGTTGTAGTCGGCGCCGGCGGTGCCGGTATGACGTCGGCGATTGTCGCAAAGGACGCGGGCTGCGACGTCATCGTACTGGAATCCCAGATGATGGTCGGCGGCAACACGAACCGCGCCGAAGGCGGCATGAACGCTGCAGGCACTCCCGCACAGCAGGAGAATGAGTTCGACGAGGCCGCAGGCGTGGAGAAACAGCTCCAGAATGCGAAGGACAATTTCGCAGACAACGAGACGGTGACGAAACTCGCTGAAACGGTACAGAAGCAGTGGGATGAATATCAGAAGAATCCGGAAGGATATTTCGACTCTCCGGAGCTGATGGAGCTTGATACGATCATCGGTGGTCATGGCATCAACGATCCCGAGCTCGTGAAGACGCTGGCTGAGAACAGTGCCGGCGCGGTGGAGTGGCTGGATTCCATCGGCATTCACCTGCCTGTTGTCGGTGCGGCAGGCGGTGCTTCCGTCAAGAGAATTCACCGGCCGGTGGATGAGAGCGGTCAGACCATTTCGGTCGGCAGCTACATCGTTCCGATCTTAAAGAGCAATGTTGACGATCGCGGCATTCAGGTGCTCACAGAGACGACAGCGGATCAGATCCTCACGGATGATAAGGGCGCGGCGATCGGCGTTCATGCGACGACAAAAAGCGGCGCGAATGTCACGGTCAACGCAAAGGCGGTCGTTCTCGCGAGCGGCGGCTTCGGCGCCAACATGGATAAGGTCGCGGAGTACCACCCGGAATTCAAAGACTTCATGACAACGAACGCGGCAGGCGCACAGGGACAGGGCATTGACATGGCGGTTGCGATCGGCGCAGCTACCGTTGACATGGATCAGATCCAGATCCATCCGACCGTACTCTTTGGTTCCGGCGGAGATCTCGTCACAGAGGGCCTGCGCGGCGACGGCGCGATCCTGGTCAACCAGGAGGGCGAGCGGTTCATTGATGAGGTCGCAACGAGAGACGTCGTTTCTGCGGCAGAGATTGAGCAGACCGGCGGTTATGCGTATGAGATTGTTGACCAGAAGATGGCCGATGAGTCGAAGATCATCCAGAACTTCATTGACAATGGCAGTGCGGTGAAGGGGGATACCCTCGAAGATCTGGCGAAGACGCTGGAAATTGATCCCGCGACGTTGCAGAGCACGATGGATACCTGGAACGGATACGTGGCGGACGGCAAGGATCCCGATTACAACCGTACGAGCTTCGCAAGTCCCCTGGATACGGCGCCGTTCTACGCGCTGAAGGTAACGCCCGGCGTGCACCACACGATGGGCGGTGTGAAGATCAATCCTTCGACCGAAGTGCTGAAGGAAGACGGCACGGCGATTCCGGGTCTCTTTGCGGCAGGCGAGGTGACCGGCGGCGTGCACGGCGGCAACCGTCTGGGCGGCACAGCCGTTGCGGACATCGAGGTCTTCGGCCGGATCGCGGGCAGCAACGCGGCAGCTTACGCAGGTAAATAGACAACAGCAGGCGGCCCCGTACATTGATGTCAGGGCGGCACGCCCTGGAGAAGAGAGAATAGCAGAGCCCGGGAGCAGGATAGTATCTGTTCCCGGGCTTTGGATTGAGCCGGGCGATGGAAGCGATCGAGGCCGTGCAAGAGCAGATTATCAGCAGACAGGAAAGAGTGACAACGGATGGACAGTGCAGTGAAGATGCTGCCGAAATATATGGAGGTGCGCGGTGCCCGCGTACACAATCTCAAGAACATAGATGTGGATATTCCGTTAAACCGGATCGTCGGGATCGCCGGTGTCTCGGGCTCCGGCAAGTCGTCTCTGGCGCTCGGCGTCCTCTACGCGGAAGGCTCGAGGAGGTACCTGGAGTCCCTCTCTACCTACACGAGAAGGAGGATGACGCAGGCCGCGCGGGCCGATGTCGATGAGGTGCGTTATGTGCCGGCTGCACTCGCACTGCACCAGCGGCCCGGCGTGCCCGGAATCCGCTCTACCTTCGGCACGATGACGGAACTGTTGAACAGCCTGCGCCTTATGTTCTCAAGACTGTCCAGCCACCGCTGTCCCAACGGACATTACTGCCCGCCCTCGTTCGCAGTCGCGGCGATGCAGGAGATCACCTGTCCCGTCTGCGGGGAGAAGTTCTACGGCCCCGGCGCGGAGGAGCTTGCCTTTAATTCCGGCGGTGCCTGCAAGACATGTGGCGGCACCGGTGTCACGAGAACCGTGAACGAGGCGGCGCTTGTCCCGGATGAGAGCAAGACGATTGACGAGGGCGCGGTCGTTGTCTGGGGCACGCTCATGTGGGCACTCATGAAGGATATCTGCCGAGAGATGGGCGTGCGCACCAATGTACCTTTCCGTGACCTGACGCCCGAAGAGAAGGAGATTGTCTATCATGGTCCCATGGAGAAGCGGCACATTCTCTATGTCAATCCGCAGACGCAGCAGACGGCGGAGATGGATTTCACTTACTACAGTGCGGTTAATACGGTGAAGAATTCCCTTGCGAAGGTCAAGGATGACAAGGGCATGAAGCGAATCGAGAAATTCCTTTCGGAAGGGGTCTGCCCTGACTGCGGCGGCACGAGACTCTCCGAGGCGGCAAGGGCGCCGAGGCTTCGCGGGATCAGTCTCGCGGATGCAACGGCGATGACACTGACGGAGTTAATCGACTGGGTGCAGGGGGTACCGATATCGCTCCCTGAGAAGATGCGCCCGATGGCGAAGAACATCTGCGAAGCCTTCCTTGATACCTCGAAGCGGCTCATGGATCTGGGCCTTGGGTATCTCTCCCTGGACCGTGCGGCGTCGACCTTGTCTACCGGTGAGCGGCAGAGAATGCAGCTCGCAAGAGCCGTGCGGAACCGTACGACAGGAGTGCTCTACGTACTGGATGAGCCGTCCATCGGTCTGCACCCTTACAATCTGAAAGGCCTGACCGGCGTGATGGATGACCTTGCAGCGGACGGCAACACAGTCGTTCTCGTCGACCACGATACACAGGTGCTCGCCCATGCGGATTACCTCATTGAGATGGGGAGAGAGGCCGGCGCCAAGGGCGGAGACGTGATCGCGAAAGGGACGGTCAGGGAGATTGAGCACAATGAGAATTCTGTCATCGGACCCTACCTTGCGGGAGGGACAGAGCGACAGCGCCCTGTGATCCCGGAGGGAGAGATGTTCTCAGAGGGCAGCATTCACCTCTCGACGGACCAGATTCATACTGTGCAGCCGCTCGAAGTGGATATCCCGAAGGGCAGGATGAGCGTCGTGACCGGCGTCTCCGGAAGCGGCAAAACAACGCTCATCCTCGAGAGTCTCATTCCCGGCCTCGTGGCGAAGATTGCGGGGACGAAACTCCCCGCCCATGTGAGGAGCATCACCACGGAAGGCATCCGCCAGGTGAAGCTCATCGACGCGACGCCCATCGACATCAATGTGCGGTCTACCGTGGCGACCTACGCCGGCATCCACGACGAGCTGCGCAAGGTGTACGCGAGGACCAAAGCCGCGAAAGAGCTGGGATATAAGGCGGGGGACTTCTCCTACAACACGGGGAAGCTACGCTGTCCCACCTGCGACGGCACGGGAGAGATCTCTCTTGATGTCCAGTTCCTGCCGGACGTCGACGTGCCCTGCCCTGACTGCCGTGGTTCCCGCTACAGCAGAGAGGCGCATGAGATCATGCGCCTTGCAAAGGATGGCAGAGAGTACAGTCTGCCGGACATCATGAACATGTCCGTGGACGAGGCGCTGGATGCGCTGAAGGGCCTGCCGCTCCTCCGGAAGAGGCTGCAGGTTCTGCACGATCTGGGACTTGGCTATCTCACCCTCGGGGAAGAGACACCGGGACTCTCGGGCGGCGAGGCGCAGAGGCTCAAACTAGCGAGCGAAATGGGGAGAGGACAGTCGGATTCGGTTTTTGTCTTCGATGAGCCGACAATCGGGCTGCATCCCAGGGATGTCAGAACGCTCCTTGCCGTATTCCAGAGCCTGATCGGACACGGCGCGACAGTCATTGTCATTGAACACGACCTCGACGTCATCCGCAATGCGGATTACATTATAGACATGGGGCCCGGCGGCGGGACCGAGGGCGGCAGAATCGTGGCCCAGGGCATCCCGGAGAAGATACGCGCTTCAAAAGAGAGCCTGACCGGACGTTTTATGCAGGAGAGCTGAACACAGGCCACGCATGCTGATTTTGCTGTGCAAGTATTCCGCAAAGCGGAATTGTGGCCTGCCTGCCGAATAGCTATTTTGGTACGCCGAGAGAAGCAAGCCCCTGGGCTAAGCCCTTGGGCGTTTGCTTCGGGCTGTACTGAACGGATACGAGAACAGTACATAATGCAGGGGGAGAAACACGCAACGTGTGGAGTGATATCCCGAAAAATTCCATGAGGTTGGTGGTGCTGGACTACTGTGTCAGAAGATACAAGGCAGAGCCAGTCCGCCCATGGGAACAATACCCGACTTACGTCGTGCTGCGGCACCGCACGAGCGGGAAATGGTATGGGATTGTCATGAATCTGCAGCGCCGCGTTCCCGATGAGAATGGCGGTGAAGATACCGTCAGAACCATTGATACCCTGACGGTGCGCTGCGATCCGAAGGTGGTGGACTTCCTGACCTCGGAACCTGGCATCCTTCCGGCAACCTACATGAATCATTCGCAGTGGGTGATGATCCTGCTGGATGGCACCGTGCCTTTGCAGCGGATCATGCAGCTCATTGATGAGAGCTTCTACATCACAGAGGGCAGCGTTGCCAATCGGAGTGCCGGGAACGCGCAGACGTCAGGTGGAAACTCTCTCTCTTACAAAGATATCGGTTCCAGCCTTCTACGGCATTCCCGGACAGATACAGAGGCGCAGAGCGGGAGCGTGCCGCCGCAGACAGATCGTGAGGCGGACAGTGCCTCGATTCGGTTTACCTCCGTCTACAGCGACCAGAGCATCCCCAGGGATCCGGAGAGAGCACGGCGGGTGCAGGTGCCTGAGAAAATCCGTGCGATGAAGGAAGTTGCGGCTGCCGCCACAGGCGCTGAGAACTCGCCTGCCCGTATTTTCTATGAACAGGGGCAGTTCATGGCAGACTACGAAGATGACTATGTCTACCAGGGGAATTTCCAGAGGCTGTATCCGACCTACAGTGTGATGACAACGAACCAGCTGCGGGGATATTTCGGCTTCCGCACGAGACTGCGTCACGGCAGTCCGGACCGCGAGGTGTCCACCTCGTACGTTTACCTCTACATTTATGAGCTCCTGAACGGCATTGGCGTCACGCCGGAGGAAGGGTATGATCAGCTCATGCTGGTATACCGGGTCTATGGCGAGGATGATGCCAGAATGAGACAGGCTCTGTGGGACTGGATTCCGGAGTATGTGATCTATTACAATCTAAGTCGGGATCTGATCCCGCGGTATTTCGGAGCGGAGAGGGAAGAGGATCTCTCTGTGATCGCCAAGGCTCTCGCCTCCGCGCCGGAGATGGTTCTGTCGGAACATGCGGATCTTCCGGAGGACTTCGACAGGGATGGAGTTTTCGCGGCGGTGCAGGCGCTCTCGTTCCAATATTTCGAGAAATCCATTTTTGCAAGGAAGTACCCGGAGGATGTCCGAGATGCGGTGAACCTGATCCTCTATGCTCTGCAGGGTGTGATGCGGCAGCAGAGAATGGGGAGCCTGGTGGAGCGGTATTTCGGCATGAAGGACGTCAGGGAGAAGAGACTGTTCCACTCGGCCATCTTCTACGACCATCGGCAGTACGAAGATTATACCTATGAGGTGTCACCCATCGACGTATGGCGCTGCCATAAAGGCAACTGGACGGTTGAGAGCTATGAAGGGGGCAGTAAGAGGAGCAAGCCATTCGAACAGCTCCTGCGCGAGATTGACCGGCAGCTGCGGCTGCAGTTCCACTTCGGACATGAGATCAAGGCCGGGAATCTCGACCCTGTCACAGAGGGGATCATCGCGCATTTCGCCTCGCAGTACGTCCGGGACAAAGAGGAGGCCAGCAGGCCGAAGATCAGCATTGATATGTCGATCCTTGGCTCGATCCGCAGGGATGCCGCTGTCACGAGAGATTCGCTCATCGTGGATGAGGCAGTGGAAGATCTGATCCGGCAGGCAGGGGACGCGGTTGAGATGTCGGATGATATGTCGAAGGATGCACCGTCCGTGGAAAATATCAGGCCTGCCGCAGAGTATATTGCGGAAGAGATGTGGAAGCTGCCGGAGCCCGGGACGCGAGCAGTGGAACCTGATGAGAACAGCCGGAAGAGAGAGACCGTGTCTCCGATGTCAGAGGGCAGCGATACAGTACCTGCCCTGGGTCAGATGGAACAGGATAGCCTCGTGTTTTCGCATGAGGAACAGTTTCTCCTGCACGCGCTGCTCCATGGAAAGGCGTAGGATGATTATCTTCGGGAGAGGCACCTCATGCTCTCCATGCTCGTAGATAGCATCAATGAGAAGGCGATGGACGCCATGGGGGACACGGTGATCGCGTTCGATGGGGATGTGCCGGAAGTGATCGAGGACTACCGAGGGGAACTGGAGGCGCTCGTGCCGGAGCGGCCAGATGACTCGATACAGGTGTCACCACCTGCGGGTGCCGCAAAAGGATAAACAGCTTATGGATATCAGCAAGAGAAGAATACCTAAGAGAATCGCGGGAGTTGTGATCAACTCCTTAAAGGGCGGCGTTGTGCCGCGCATCGGTCTGCCCTATATCACGGTTGGGAGGAAAAATGAGATCGCGGCGCTCCTGCACGATGTCGACATCATCGCAGACGGCGGGGCATCCTTCCGCTTCATCGTGGGCAAATACGGAAGCGGCAAGAGTTTCCTCCTGCAGACGATACGCAGCTATGTGATGGACCGGGGCTTTGTCGTGGTCGATGCGGACCTCTCCCCCGAGAGGAGGCTGCAGGGCACGAAGGGGCAGGGACTTGCGACGTACCGCGAGCTCATCCGGAACATGTCCACGAAGACGAGGCCAGAGGGGGGCGCGCTGCCGCTCATTCTGGACCGCTGGATCAGCGCCGTGCAGTCGAAGGCCGCGGAGGAGACGGGAATGGAGCCGTCCGATGCTGCTTTCCCGGCGGAGGTGGAGAAGAGAATTCACCGCGTGATCCGGTCGATGAACGAGCTGGTGCACGGCTTCGATTTCGCGAAACTTTTGTCCCTGTACTACCGCTCCTACGTGACGGACGATGAGGAACAGAAGGCACATGTGCTCAAATGGTTCCGCGGCGAGTACCTGACGAAGTCCGAGGCGAGGGAGGAGCTGGGTGTTTCCATCATCATTTCCGACGATGAATGGTACGACTATATGAAGCTCTTCGCCTGGTTCCTGAAACAGGCAGGCTACCAGGGCTTCATGGTCATGATCGACGAGCTCGTCAACATCAGCAAGATCCCGAATGCGATCTCCCGCCAGTACAACTACGAGAAGATCCTGACGATGTACAATGACACGCTGCAGGGCAAGGCGCAGTATCTGGGCATTCTCATGTGCGGCACGCCGCAGGCTGTCGAGGACGAGAGACGGGGCCTCTACAGTTACGAAGCGCTGCGCTCACGCCTTGCAGAGGGCAAGTTCTCGAGAGAGGGCGCGAGGGATATGTTGGCGCCGGTCATCCGGTTGGAGCCTTTGACGGCAGAAGAGATGCTGGTCCTCTCGGGAAAGCTTGCCGAGATCCACGCGGAGCTCTACGGATATGAGATGAAGCTCTCGGATGAAGATCTTGCGATGTTCATCCGAATCGAGTACGGCAGGATCGGTGCGGATGAGCACATCACGCCAAGAGAAGTCATCCGCGACTTCATTGAGCTTCTGGACATCCTCTACCAGCATCCGGAGCTGGATGTGGAGGGACTTCTCTCCTCCGATGAATTCAGCTACGCGAAATCAGAGCTGGACGACAACGCACTCTGTGCGTACGCACGAAGTGCATTCGCGCAGGGTGAGAGCACACAGAGTGGAACAGCACAGAATGCGCCCACATCAGGTGCGCCAGTACAGAGTGGTGCACCTGGCAATGGGGCGAGTGAGAACAATCCGTATGCAGAGTTTGAGATTTAACTGACATGGACATCTTTTCCAGATACGCGCCGTTCGTACAGGATTTTATTTACCGGAACGGCTGGGACAATTTAAGAGCGATCCAGGTCGCGGCAGGGGATGCCATCTTCAACACAGAAGAGAATGTGCTGCTCTCGGCGTCCACGGCTTCCGGCAAAACCGAGGCGGCTTTTTTCCCGATCCTCACGCTCTTGTCGGAAGATCCGCCTGCTTCCGTCGGGGTGATCTATATCGGCCCGCTGAAGGCGCTGATCAACGATCAGTTCCTGCGCCTCAACGAGCTGTGTGAAGAGGGAAATATCCCCGTCTGGCACTGGCACGGGGATGTCGCGCAGTCGCATAAGAACAAGATGGTCAAACATCCCTCCGGTATCCTGCAGATCACGCCGGAGTCGCTGGAAGCGATGCTCCTGCACCGGCACGGAGATATCCCGCGCCTGTTCGGAGATCTGCGCTTCGTCGTGATCGACGAGGTGCATTCCCTGATGCGCGGCGACCGCGGCGCACAGACCCTGTGTCTCATTGAGCGCTTATCGAGGATGGCGGGCGTGAACCCAAGGAGAATCGGACTATCCGCGACCATCGGCGACCCGCAGATGACGGGTGCTTTCCTTGCGGCCGGAACCGGACGCGGCACCGTGATCCCGAAGATCCCGCCGCAGAGACAGAAATGGCGCCTGTCCATGGAGCATTTCTATACGGCAGGGCCGCAGGCGGGCGAGCCGGAGCGGCGAACGCGCCAGGAGCGGGAGATGGCGGCCGATGAGTCGATCATCGACGCCGAGGTGCACCCGATAGTAGATTCTCCCTTCCTCGTGGAGCAGAGCATACCCGCAACAGACAAGGCGCCGAAGGCGGCGGATCCGGGCATCGGCTACATCTTCGAACACACGCGGGGCAGCAAGTGCCTTGTCTTCTGTAATTCAAGAGAGGAAGCGGAGGCGGTCACGACAACGCTTCGTCAGTATTGCGAGGCAAGGCGCGAGCCGGACCGTTTCCTCATCCACCACGGGAATCTATCGGCTTCCTACCGCCAGTCGGCGGAGGAGCTTATGAAGGATGAGGACAACGATCTCACGACGGTCACGACGTCGACGCTGGAGCTGGGCATCGACATCGGCCGCCTTGAGCGCGCCTTCCAGATCGACGCGCCATTCACAGTCTCCTCTTTCCTGCAGAGAATGGGGAGGACAGGCAGACGCGACCTGCCGCCGGAGATGTGGTTCGTCATGCGGGAGGACCCGCCGGAAGCAAGGGCCATGCTCCCCGCCGGTATTCCGTGGAAACTGTTGCAGGGCATCGCGCTCGTGCAGCTCTACGTAGAAGAGAAGTGGGTGGAGCCGCCGCGGCTGGACCGCCTGCCGTACAGCCTTCTCTACCATCAGACGATGGCGACACTGGCGTCCGGCGGAGAGATGTCCCCCGCGGAACTCGCAGCAAGAGTGCTCACGCTGTCTGTTTTCCATAAGGTATCACAGGAAGATTACAAGGTGCTGCTAAAGCACCTTCTGGAAATCGACCACATCGAGAGGACAGAGCGGGGCGGCCTCATCGTCGGGATCGCCGGCGAGAGGCTGACGAACAATTTCAAGTTCTACGCGGTGTTCCAGGAGAATGAGGAGTACACCGTGCGCAGCGACTCCCAGGAGCTCGGCACCATTGTGCAGCCGCCGCCCATCGGAGACAAAATCGCGATCGCAGGCCACGTCTGGGTCGTCGAGGACATCGATTATAAACGCCACACGGTCTACTGCACCCTGGTCAAGGGGAACGTACCGGCATTCTTCGGCCTCTGCCCCGGGGATATCAACACGAGAATCCTCGAGAGAATGCGACAAGTGCTGCGGGAGGAGAAGATGTACCCGTACCTCATGCGGAACGCGGCGGCAAGGCTTGGCTCCGCGCGGGAAATGGCGCGGCTCTCCGGCATGCTGGATACGCCGCTCATCAATCTCGGCGGCAATATGTGGGTACTGTTCCCGTGGCTTGGAACCTACGCTTTCATCGCGTTGGAGCGCTTCCTCAAGATCCGCTGCGCGAAGGTGCTGGGGCTCAAGGGGATGGACGCCTCCCGCCCGTATTTCATCCAGTTCACGATGACGGCGGGCAGGGACGAATTCTTCGAGGTCGTCACAAAGGCCGCGGAAATTCCGCTCGATCCCATGGAGCTCGTCTACCCCAAAGAGGTGCCCGTATTCGAGAAATACGATGAGTTCGTGCCAAAAGAGCTGGTGCGCAAAGGGTTTGCCTTCGGCGTACTCGACACGAAAGGCATGCTCGAGAGGGTGCTGGGCTGGAAGCGCTATGCACCGACAGGAGAAATCAACGGAACCAATCAGAGAGGAATCACAGGATGAAATTCATGATCGCGTCTGATATTCACGGAGACGCATACTGGTGTGAGCAGTTAGTGGGAAAATATCAGGCATCCGGAGCCATGAAGCTCCTCCTGCTGGGAGATATTCTGTATCACGGACCGAGAAATCCCGTGCCGGAACAGTACGATCCACAGAAGGTCGCGGCGCTATTGAATCCCCTGAAAGAGCGCATTATCTGCGTGCGCGGCAACTGCGAGGCAGAGGTGGATCAGTGGCTGTTGGAGTTCCCCGTGATGGCGGACTATGCACAGGTACTGACAGAGAAGAGGACGTTTTACTTAACGCACGGGCATCATCAGTCAATGGAGAATCTTCCGCCACTGGCAGAGGGAGATGTGTTCTGTCAGGGACACACGCATGTGCCGGTGCTCACGGAGAGATCCGGGATCACGCTGGTAAACCCGGGGAGTGTCTCCCTGCCGAAAAACGGCAGTGCGCATTCCTACGTGATCTACGACAGCGCCGCGGGCCCGGACGGTAAAGTGCAGGAAACGCTCACACTCAAAGACTTCGACGGGAATGAGATACAGAGCCTGTCGCTGTAGAAATTATGGGAACAGGAGGGCGCAGAATGAACGCAAAGGTAAGATACGAATACTGGCTGGACAAGCTTCCTGAGGATTCGCCGATGCGAAAAGAGCTCGAGGACATCCGTAGGAATGAGGCGGAGATCACGGACCGTTTCTATCAGGAGATTGTCTTCGGAACGGCGGGACTTCGCGGCGTATGCGGCGCCGGTGATAACCGGATGAATGTATACACGGTTGGCAGGGCGACGCAGGGGATCGCGGACTATATCAATGCCTCACAGGAGGACAGGGATGCGGGCGTCGTGATCGGGTATGACTGCCGCTACCATTCGCAGGAGTTCTCCGAGCTCGCGGCGGAAATCCTCGCGGGCAACGGGATCAAAGTGTATCTCTTCCCCGCCATGCGGCCGACGCCGGAGCTCGCCTTCGCGATCCGCCGTCTCCACGCGCTCTCCGGCATCAACATGACCGCGAGCCATAATCCGAAGGAGTACAACGGCTACAAGGTTTACTGGAAGGACGGCGCGCAGATCTCCGGCGCGATTTCGGACGGAATGCAGGCGTGCATCATGAGACTGGACCTCTTCGATCCTGTTCGTAAGATTCCTCTTGCCGACGCCGTGGCGCAGGGACTTGTCACGATGCTGGAAGATGGTCTGGAAGCCATGCCGGCACAGGGGATCGACATGGACCGGCAGTACCTGGACTATGTGGCCGGAATGAGACTGCGCCCCGATGAGGAACTGGATCTTGGGGTGCCTGTTGTTTACACGCCGCTCAACGGCGCGGGCAGCATTCCCATGCGACAGGCGGCAGCGGAGAGGCATTTTGCGAATTTCCGGCTCGTGCCGGAGCAGCAGGAGCCGGACCCGGAGTTTGCGACCGTGGGCTATCCGAACCCCGAGGACCCGAAGGTGTTTGCCCTCGCGGAGAAGCTGGGGAGAGAGACGGGCGCGGAACTGCTCATCGCGACCGACCCTGACTCGGACCGCATGGCAGTGGAGATCCCGGATGGCAGGGGAGGGTATCTTCCTCTTAATGGCAACCAGACGGGCGCGCTCCTCATCTATTATCGCGCGATGAGCGAGAAGGAGAAGGGAACGCTCCCCGACAAGGCCTGCATGATCAAGTCTATCGTGACGGGGGATTTTGGCAGGGCGATCTGCGAGGACTACGGGATTGACGTCTATGAGGCGCTGACCGGTTTCAAGAATATCTGCGGCAGGATCCCGGAGCTGACGGAAAGGGGCTACACCTATTTCTTCGGTTACGAGGAGAGCATCGGCTGTGCGCCGGGCGAGGCGGTCCGTGACAAGGACGGAATCGCGGCCGGGATGCTGATCTCAGAGATGGCGGCTTACTACAGGAAGCGGGGGAAGACCATCGCGGACGTTCTGGAGGAGCTGTATCAGCGGTACGGATATTACGCGGAGAAACAGGTTTCCTTTGTCCTCAAGGGACAGGAGGGGGCGGCGCGGATTGCCCGCGTCATGGACGCCTTCCGGAAGATTGCGAACGAGTGCAGGGCGGGAGGAACCTACGACTTCGCAGGGGCAGGGGATCATGCTGCCACGGCAGAAGATGAGAGTCTTCATTTCGAGGTGACCCGGGCGATTGACTTTGCGGATGGATACCAGGATATCCCTGCGTCCAATGTGCTGAAATATATCTTAGGAGACGGTACCTGGTTCGCGGTGCGGCCCTCCGGCACCGAGCCGAAGATCAAGTTCTACTACTACACACGGGCGAAGGAGAGCCACCAGTCGCAGGAGATCATCGACCGCCTCTCTACCGCAGTTTCTGCCCTGGCAGAGAGCGTGCAGTGAAGGGACGGGCCGCTTCACATCAAGATACGTAAAATGATACGCGCAAAACAGCAGAAACCGTGTAGCTCTTGCACTGGCCGGAACCTATCATGTAACTGATACACAGAGAAAATCGAAGATTTTCGAGATGAATCCTGAATAGTTATTTACAGCCAGAAACATTTATATTGGAACAGATGTTGTGCAGGCAGATTCGGAGCCCCGGCTCCGGGAAAGGGTGAGCCATGAAGGTTGCGTACAGAGGAGGAGCAGTAACACAGAAGGAGAATTTCTATGTGATCCAGACCAACGCGGTGGAGATCCGCCTGTGGTTTTTGACGGATGACATCATCCGCATCCGGGCGGGGTTCGATGGAGACTGGGATGAGGCCAGCTACTCCCTCGTGATGACCGCCTGGGATTCGAGAACAGACGCGCTGTTCCGGGGTGAGCGGAAGAGAGTCGAGGTGGCGCCCTCCTCATTGACTTTGGATGGCGCGGACAAAGCCGTAATCCAGGGCAGGAAGCTGCGTGTTGAGGTGGAGAAGGATCCGTTCCGCATCTGCGTTTACGATCAGGACGGCACGCTCATTCACGCGGATATCACAGATCTTGCCTACCGCGAGGATAGCAATCACAGGAGGCAGCATACCTCCCGGATCGAGGCGGAGGACTGTTTCTACGGCTTCGGTGAGAAGGCGGGCGGGATCAACAAGGCCGAGGAATACATGGACATGGCACCCGGCGACGCCATGGGCTACAACCCTGAGAAAACAGACTCTCTCTATAAACACATCCCCTTCTATATCAAGCTTCAGGGCGCCACGAAAAAAGCAGTCGGCTACTTCTATCACAATACAGCCGAGTGCGATTTCAACATGGGGCGGCAGAAGAGGAACTACTGGCACAGGTATTCCACTTACCGCACAGACAGCGGCGACATTGATCTCTTCCTGATCGCGGGACCATCGATCCGTGAGGTGATCGGGCGCTATACCGATCTGACCGGCAAGTCCGCGCTCCTTCCCCGGGCGGCGCTCGGGTATCTGGGCTCCTCCATGTACTATTCCGAGCTTCCCGACAAGTGTGACGAGGGTATTCTTGCCTTCGTTGACAAGTGCCGCGACGAGGGCATCCCGATCGACGGCTACCAGCTCTCTTCCGGCTACTGTGCGGTAGAGACGAAAGACGGCATCAAGAGATGCACCTTCACCTGGAATCATGACCGGTTCCGCGATCCGGCGGCGTGGTTCGCCGAGATGACGAAGCGCGGCATCACGGTATCGCCCAACATCAAGCCCGGCATGCTGCTCGTGCACCCGCTCCTTCAGGAAATGAAGGAGAAGGACATGTTCGTGAAGGCCTCCGACGACAACGACAACGCGGAGGTACAAGACGGCGAGGGCAACAGCCTCAAGGGGTACGGCACCGGTACCTGGTGGGGCGGCAGAGGCATCTTCATTGATTATACGAAGGATTCGACGAGAGAGCACTGGAAGGAGTACATCCAAGACAGCCTGCTGCGTTACGGCTGCACCTCCATCTGGAATGACAACTGTGAGTACGACTCCATGGTCGACAAGGACGCGAAGGTCTATTTTGAAGGCAAAGGCGGCACGATCGGCGCGCTGAAACCCATCATGTCCAACCTCATGTGCAAGCTCTCCGATGAAGCGATCGAGGAGTACGAGCCGAACCAGAGACCGTTCTCTGTCTGCCGTTCCGGCCATGCGGGCATCCAGCGCTACGCGCAGGTGTGGGCTGGTGACAACCTGACCTGCTGGGAGGCGTTGAAATCCAACATCGCGACGATCCTCGGCATGGGCCTCTCCGGCGTTGCCAACCACGGCTGTGATGTCGGCGGTTTCTACGGACCGGCGCCGGATGAGGAGCTGTTCGTCCGCTGGGTGCAGATGGGCGCGTTCATGCCCCGTTTCTCCATTCACTCGACGAATACGGACAATACCGTAACGGAGCCGTGGATGTACAGCGGCTCGAAGAACTATATCCGTGACGCGATCAATTTCCGTTACACGCTGAGCCCGTACCTGTATTCCCTGATGTACCGCGCGCACCGGACCGGTCTTCCGATCATGGAGGCGATGTTCGAGGTCTTCCAGAATGATACCAGGACCTGGAATGAGGGCGTGGACTTCATGTTCGGCGACTATCTGCTCGTTGCCAATGTCGTGGAAAAAGGAGCAGACACGCGGAAGGTTTATTTCCCGAAGAGCGGTATCGAAGGCGAGAGGTTCTACGATCTTAAGACAAGGAAAGCCTTTGAGCCCGGAACGGAAGTGGAGTTCCCTGTGGATCTCTCGAGCATTCCTGTCTTCATCCGCAGCGGCGCCATCGTGCCGACGACGATGAATCATCTGGAGAATCTGACGAACGATGAGGTGACGGGTCTCAAGATCCTGCTCGCGCCGGACGTGGACTCTGAATTCACGTTCTACGAGGATGACGGCAAAACGAACGACTACAAGAAGGGCGTTTGCAGGGAGACGAAGATTTCCGTCACCTCCGGCTCCAGGGTTGTGGTCGCATTCGACAGCACCGGAAATTATGCATCTCCCATCAGGGAGATGTATCTCGATGTCATCCACAGGGAGAAGGCACCGTTCAGCGTGCACCTGGACGAGGAGGAGCTTCCTCACTTCCTGCACCGCGATGCGTTCGAGGCGGCAGACGCCGGCTGGTATTACAGCCAGACCTTAAAGTCTGTGCAGATCAAATACCCCGCACAGGCAAAGAGCCACTATGAGATCGCCATCTCCATGGAGGTCTTCGACCTCGTCGGCATGTAATACACGGAAAGGCCGCGCTGCAACACTCACCGCAGCTTCGGGCTGGCAGCTTCCCCGTCCAGCGCCTTGTGCCGCGGGTGCCTCCGGGGCTGCCTTTCCTCTGGCACGGGTAGCGGTCATAACCTTCCTCTGTGCGCGGCGGGGATGACGGACGCCGGACATTGGGAGTCACTCTGAGGACCGGTAACGCGAACTGCGGCTATAAGTCTTGTATTTTAAGACTTATAGCCGCAGTTCGCGTCTCCGACATGTGACTCCCAAGTGCGGCCTCCGCCGACCCGCCACGCACAAAGTCAGGTAATAGCCGCGATCCGCGCATCTGGCGTCAAAGCAGCCCCGGAGGCACCCGCGGCGCGAGGCGCTCGCCTGGGAAAGGTGCAGCCCGTCGGGTGCGGGAAATCAGTTGCAGCGCTGCCCAAAAAATGTTATCGTTGAAGCCATCAGAGCCTCTGCCGGATATGAAATGCCGGCAGGGGCTCATTGTGGGATAAGGAGATACACGCCGGCAGGGGCTTGCCGGAGTAAGGAGCGTGCGTATGAAGATCGTAGTATTATGCGGAGGACTTTCCACCGAGAGAAAAATTTCCTTCTCTTCCGGCACCAAGGTATGCAAGGCACTGCGTGATCGGGGACATCAGGCCGTGCTCGTAGATATGTTCAACGGCCTGGAGGACATGGGAGAAGAAGTGCTGGAGAAGCCGGAGCAGCTGTTCGAGACACTGCCTGAGCTCAAGCCTGTTGTTTTCGATGGAAAGGCACCGGACCTTGCGGCAGTCAGGGCAGCGAGACAGTTTAAGAGCCCGTCCCTCTTCGGCCGCGGCGTCCTCGACATCTGCAGCAGGGCGGACGTCGTCTTCATCGCGCTCCACGGATTGAACGGCGAGGACGGCAGAGTGCAGGCTGCTTTCGATCTAATGGGCATCCCTTACACCGGCTCCGGCTACCTTGGCGCGGCAATGGGCATGGACAAGATCATCACGAAACAGATGGTAAGACCCGCCGGCGTCAACACACCCGACTGGCACTCCTACCACGATGTGACGGTGGACGATATCCCGCGCATCATTTCGGAGAACCCGATCCCCTGCGTCGTCAAGACACCGACCGGCGGCTCCTCTGTCGGCGTCTACATCATCCGCGAGGAGGGGAAGCTCGAAGAGGCACTCAGAGAAGTTCTCGCCTTCGGAAGCGACGTTCTCATTGAGCAGTTCGTCGAGGGCCGCGAGTTCACGAATGCCGTGCTGGGCGACCGGGCACTGCCCTGCGTCGAGATCGTTCCCAGGATCGGCGGCTACGACTACCAGAATAAATACCAAGCCGGCGCGACGGAAGAGATCTGTCCCGGCAGGATCAGCGAGGAGCTGGCGAAGAAGATGGGGGACATGGCGCTTGCGGCACACAGAACGCTGGGGCTGCGCACTTACTCCAGATCCGATTTCATCATTGATGACAATGACGAGGTGTGGTTCCTCGAAGTCAACACCCTGCCCGGCATGACGCCGACGAGCCTCGTGCCGCAGGAAGCGGCGGCGGTCGGCATCTCATACGAGGATCTCTGCGAGGAGATCGTGAACGACGCGGTTCGAAGATTCCAGAGCAATCGCTGAGAAAACAACAGACAGGCAGGAGCCGGATATATGGCCTCTGCCTGTTTTTTCTGTCCAGCTTGTTGTGTTGTGATGGTATACTGAGGTCGGCGCGGGTAACAGCGGCGCGCCGGAATGAGGAATGAATTTATGGAAGAGATCACGTTAAGAGAACTGGTGGATGCAACGAACGGAACGCTCCTGGGAGAATACAGGAACCTGGATACCAGGATCACCGGCGCGAAGTCGGACAACAGGAAGTGCGGGGCGGGCGATGTATTCTTCGCCTTTGTCGGGGAGAATACGGACGGTCACCGGTATGTTGCCGGTGCGCTGGAAGCGGGTGCCGCGGGGGCGGTAGTATCGAAGGAGCCGGAAACCTTTCTGCCGGGGAAATTCTACGTCAAGGTAGCTGATACGCTGCAGGCAGCCGGAGATCTGGCTGCTGTTTACCGGAGGAAATTTGGTATTCCTGTCATCGGTGTCACGGGGTCGGTTGGCAAGACGACGATGAAGGATATGATCGCGGCGGTCCTCTCCGTGAAGTTCAACGTCCTCAAGACGGAAGCAAACTTCAACAACAATATCGGCCTGCCGAGGACGGTGCTGCGCCTTGACAAAGATACCGAGATCGCCGTGCTCGAGATGGGAATGAACCATAAGGGAGAGATCAGCTCTCTCGTGCGCATTGCACAGCCGACCTGCGCCGTGATCACGAACGTGGGAGACGCGCACATCGGGAACCTGGGCAGCCGCGAGAATATCTTCAAGGCAAAGAGCGAGATTTTCGAAGGACTGCAGGAGGGCGGCTTCGCCGTTATGAACGCGGACGATGACTACCTGCCCCAGCTGCAAAATGATAAGGAGAAACAGGAGAAGTTTACTTTCACCTGGATTGGAGAGAGTGCGGATGCGGAATACCGCGCCGTGAATATCGACGATACACTGGAGGAGTGCATGAAGTTCCGCGCGGTGACGCCGAACGGAGACTTCGACGTGACGGTGCCTGCACTCGGAAGACACATGATCTATCCCTGCCTTGCGGCAGCGGCGCTTGGGCAGCATTTTGGCATGTCGAATGACGAGATTGCCCAGGGCATTGCGGGGTATGTGCCGACGGCGATGCGGATGGAGACGTATCGCTGCCCCGGGAACATCATTATTTACAACGATACCTACAATGCCAATCCCCAGTCGATGAAGGCGGGGCTTGTGACACTCTCCCACACAAAGGCAGGCAGACGCGTGGCTGTGCTCGGCGACATGCTGGAGCTTGGCGAGATGGAAGAGGAGCTGCACCGGGGCGTAGGCCGTGCTGCCGCAGAGGCTGGGATCGACACGCTCCTCACCGTCGGAGAGAGGGCGAAATTCATTGCGGATGAGGCGGCAAAGCGCGGCCTTGCCGATGTCAGGAGTTTCTCATCGGCAGAGGAAGCGAAGGAGACACTGCGGCAGCTGATCGCGCCGGACACCGCGCTGTATTTCAAGGCATCCCACCTCATGGCGCTGGAGAAGCTCGCCGCCTTTGCGAAGGAAGAGGCGGAGAAACTAAGTTCGTAAGCGACGTCGATGCGTCCCTTCCGAACGCTCCTCGGTGACGCAAGCGTCACCGAGGACTCGATCCGCGAGAAATCGCCTTCGCGAATTTCTCGCGCGAATGCCGCAAAATACGCGGCAATGGGTATAAATGTAGAAAGAAGCATCACATGACCGAAGACAACTCACAGATAGAACCAGCCAAACTCGTCGTGCTCGAGAAGAGCGGGGAACCGAGGCAGTTCCGGCTCACGGGCACAACCCACATTGTAACGGGAGAACTCACAGGCCTTGCGGACGGCGTTCTCACCATGAACTACCCGTTCCGGGATCACGATCTCGGCGACATTGAGTACGAGGGCGGCAGGTGGAAATACCGCGATCTCTCCGAGGAGACGGAGACCTACGTGAACGGCGCGAACGTGCAGACGGGCTATGACAAAGTGCTCGAGAACGGCGACGTCATCAAGGTGGAGAACAGCGAGATCACGCTGGTCTGTGTTTTCATTGATTACTATCAGCCGGACGTTACCTGGCAGACGATCTCCCTCGAGAACACGAGCGACATGATCCATATCTACGGGCACGGGGACGGCGTGACAAGTGAGGTCGCGCGGACCAGTGAAGAGATCCGGGAGGATCGGCACCACGCGCTGCTCCGCTTCAAAGAGGGGACATGGAATGTTGAGGACATCAACACGGAACGCGGCGTCTTCGTCAACCGCCAGAAGGTTGAGGGCGAGCGGAAACTTGGCATGTACGATGTCATCTGCATCGGCAACACGGTGTTCGTCTATCAGGAGAACCGCCTGATCTTCAATCATAAGAGTGCGGTGAACAACCGGCTCGTCATCCACATCGAGGAGCGTGCCGTCCGCAGCCTGTTCCGCAAGAAGGTCCTCCTCTCCGACATCAATCTCTCGATTGATTCCGGCAACATGGTCCTCATCCTGGGCGGCTCGGGCGTCGGCAAGACGACGTTCATCAACGCAGTCACCGGTTACGAGAAGGCGAAGGCGACCATCACGCAGGCAGGCCGCGACGTTTATAAAGACTACAAGGAGATGAAATACGAGATTGGCTTCGTGCCGCAGCAGGATCTGCTGCGCGGCAACGACAATGTCCGCATGACGCTCGTCAACGCGGCGCAGCTGCGCATGCCGCGGGGCACCAGCGCCAGAGAGCGCGAGAGTCGGGTCGACGAGGTTCTGGATTTCCTCGGCCTTGATACGGTGCGGGACGAGCTCGTGGAGAAGCTCTCCGGCGGTCAGAGGAAGCGCCTCTCCATCGGTGTCGAATTCATGGCGGATCCCCAGCTCTTCATCCTGGATGAGCCGGATTCGGGCCTTGACGGCACCATGGCGCGGGCATTATTCGGTCAGCTGCGGAAGATTGCGGATACGCAGAAAATCGTCATGGTCATCACGCATACGCCGGACCGTGTCATTGACCTCTTTGATAAGGTGATCGTTCTCGCCAAGGATGAGAAACAGACCGGAAGGCTGTGTTTCTACGGCAGCATCGCGGAGGCGAAGGACTTCTTCCAGAGAGAGTCAATGGAGCAGATCGTGCGCGCCATCAACCAGAAGGATGAGGGCGGCGAAGGCCTGGCGGACGAGTTCATCGAGAAATATAAGGCGTACCGCGAGAACCAGAAGGACCGGCAGTGAGACACTTCGACGGAAGAGTTTCGCGAATTCAGTTGAAAGAGTAGTAACAGATCATGAGTGAAACACCGAATAGTAATACACAGGGGCCGAAACAGCCGATCGCGGCGCAGGCGGCAAAGGCACCCGAACTGATCCCCGCGGGCGCGAAGCCTACCGGCAGGCGCGGCCAGGTCGGCATCTATCTTGGCAAGCTCTTCCGCATTTTCATCTACGAGAAGGACTGGAAGTTCATTCCCATGGCGGCGCTCATCGCGTTCATCGTCGCGGCTGTCGTCGGCAGGAATCTGTTCCGCAGCATGGAGGGCACCACAATCGGATCGCTCGCTCTTGTCAGCGTCTGCATCTGGAACGGGTTCTTCAACTCCATCCAGTCGGTGTGCAGGGAACGCGCGATCATCAAACGGGAACATCGGAGCGGCCTGCATATTTCCGCTTATATGGGGTCCCACATGATCTATCAGGCGTTCATCTGCGCGAGCCAGGTCGTCGTGTCCATGATCGTATATAAGGCCATGGGCGTACGTTACCCCGCGCAGGGACTCATCACGCCATGGTTCCTCTCGGATTTCTTCCTCACGCTGTTCCTCATCACCTACACCTCCGACATGATGGCGCTCATGGTCTCCTGCATCGTGAAGGATACGACCTCCGCCATGACGGCGATGCCGTTCCTTCTCATCATCATGCTGGTGTTCTCCGGTGTTGCCTTCCCGCTCAAGGGGGCGCCCAGCAGGATCGCGAATTTCACGATCAGCAAATGGGGGATTTTCGCCGTGTGCACGCTCGGCAATTTCAACAGCTTGCCTTCGACCGCGCTCATGAGTGTCATCCGCAAGCTCGGGGGCGTGCCCCTCGTTGGTGACGTTGTCGCCGTGATCACCAGTCCGGAGTACGCTTACCGGTTCGAGATGTGGGCGGCGGGCATGGTACAGAAACCGGAGTACGCCTTCACTGCCGCCAACCTCTGGAAGGACTGGGGGATTCTCATCGCCATCGCCCTTCTCTGCGCAGCTGTCGGCACCCTGATCCTGGAGAATATTGATCGTGACAAGAGATAACCATACTGCACCTGACAACATCCTGAATCTGGAACACATTTCCCTCGTCCTCGGCGCGAAGACGATCCTGGACGACGTGACGGTCGGCATCAGCAGTCACGACAAGATCGGCGTCATCGGCATTAACGGACAGGGAAAGTCGACTCTCTTGAAGATCACGGCGGGAGAACTCACGCCTGATGAGGGGAAGGTCACGAAGGCGAACGGTCTTCGAATCTCGTATCTGCCGCAGAATCCGACCTTCGAGCCATCCCGGAGCCTTTTGGACAACATCGCCTCCCGCGTTTACGGCAAAGAGGAGCACTGGGACACGGTGGGGGAAGTCCGGGTCATGCTGCAGAAATTCGGAATTGACGATCCGGAGTGTAGCCCGGAGCAGCTTTCCGGCGGACAGAAGAAGCGTGCAGCTCTCGTTGCGGCGATGCTGACGCCCGCGGATCTTCTCATCCTCGACGAGCCGACGAACCACCTGGACAGTGAGATGATCGAGTATCTCCAGGACTTCCTGACTTCTTTCCGGGGAGCGCTCCTGATGGTCACGCACGATCGGTATTTCCTCGACGAGGTGACGAACCAGATCCTGGAGATCGACAAGGGGAAGACCTACCGTTATCAGGCGGGGTATTCCGGCTACCTTGAACTGAAGGAGGAGCGTCTGAACTTCGCGCTCGCCGCCGAACGCAAAATGGCGACGCTGTACAAAAAGGACCTGGCCTGGATGATGCGCGGCGCGCGGGCCCGTTCGACGAAACAGAAGGCGCACATTCAGCGTTTCGAGGCGCTGCGCGACCGGGATAAGATCGCGGAGGAGAGGCAGGTGGAGATCAGCTCCCTCCCTTCCAGAATCGGCGGGAAGATGATCGAGCTGGACAATATTTCCAAATCGTATAGCGGGAAACCACTGTTCCACGGCTTTTCTTATATTTTTCTCAAGACCGACCGAATCGGCATCATCGGGCCGAACGGATGCGGCAAGTCAACGCTTCTTCGGACGATTCTGGGGCTGGTGCCGCCGGATACCGGGTCGGTCAGCGTCGGACAGACGATACGCTTCGGCTATTTCTCACAGGAGAATGAGGCGCTGGATGAGAGCCTGCGCGTTATTGACTACATCAGACAGACCGCGGAGTATATCCGCACGCCGGAAGGCCTCGTCTCCGCGTCGGAGATGTGCGACCGGTTCCTCTTCCCGCCCGAAATGCAGTACACGCCGATCGCCAAGCTCTCCGGTGGTGAGAAGAGGCGGCTCTATCTTCTGCACGTCCTCATGGAGAATCCGAATGTCCTGATCCTCGATGAGCCGACGAATGACCTCGACATCCAGACGCTGCAGATCCTGGAGGACTATCTGGACCACTTCGCGGGGATCATTATCACCGTTTCCCACGACCGCTATTTCCTCGACCGGGTGACGACGAGAATTTTTGCCTTCGAGCCGGACGGAACGCTGTGGCAGAGTGAGGGCGGCTATCAGGAATACCGGGAGCATCGGCAGCTGGATGTGGGAACTGCGGTGAACGGTGCCGGGACGGCCGCGAAGGCAGCAACTGGCTCTGCCCCTGCGAGAACAGCAGGCGGCGCGGCAGCACTGTCGGCAGACAGCGACAAGCTGCGAAACGGCGCGCGGGAGCCGGAGGGCGGCAACACGGCGCAGTCTCAGCAGCGGCACCAGGCGAAGCTCTCTTATAAGGATCAGCGCGAATACGATACGATTGAGGAAGAGATTGACCGCCTGAGTGAAGAGGAGGCGGCACTGGATGAGCAGATCGCGGCAGCGGCGTCGGACTATACGAAGCTCGCGGAGCTGACCCGCAAGAAGGAAGAAATCGACAAAAAGCTCGAGGAGCGCATGGAGCGCTACCTCGAGCTGCAGGAACTGGTAGATGAGCTGTAGTTATTGTTTTTTATGACAGTCTTGTTTTCTCCCGTTCCTTCTGCGCGGTGTACTGCTGACCGCCCTTCCATCTCTCGTGCGGATCGAAATGCGTGAGGTCTTTCACGATCTCGGCGGCGACGATCATACCGGCGACCGGCGGCACGAAAGCAGTAGAGCCGGGAATATCCCGTCGGTCGGTGCACTTTCTCCTGGTGCCGGGTGGGCAGATACAGTGGTGGAGGCAGGAGTTGTCGTCATCGTCGATCGGACGGATGGCGGGCTCGGTGGAATAGACGACCTTGAGCTTTTCCACATGGCGCTTCCGGAGCTCACGACGCATGACCTTCGCGAGCGGATCCTGATGGGTCTCATAGAGATCGGTGCAGACCAGCTTCGTAGGATCGACGCGGTTGCCGCAGCCCATGACAGAGATCACAGGAGTTCCGACTTCCATGGCACGCATCACGATGTTGATCTTGCCGGTGACGGTGTCGATCGCGTCCACAACATAGTCGAACTGGGAGAAATCAAAGAGCTCGTCGGACTCACCCGGCAGGTAGAAAGTCTTATAGGTATTGACCTGGATGCGGGGGTCGATGTCGTGCACCCGATCTCTGGCGACGTCTACCTTATATTTGCCCACGGTGCTCCTCATCGCGAGAAGCTGCCGGTTCATGTTGGTGAGGCAGATCCGGTCGTCATCGATCAGGTCGAGCGTTCCGATGCCGGAACGGGCGAGAGCCTCCACAACGTAGCCTCCGACACCGCCGATACCGAACACGGCGACGCGGCTGCCGGCGATGATCTGCATGGGTTCCGGTCCTAAGACCAGTTCCTGTCTGGAATACTGATTTAACATAGATTACTCATCCTCTTCTGCATGGGAAATCTGCAGCAACATGCTATTCTCTGTAATTTTAGAATGATTGTCAAGATACATCCTATTATCTTTGGATGGTGGCTTGCGGCGGCCCAACCCCGGGCGTATCATTTAAAATTATCAGCAGTTAATTGTCAGTGTGAATGACAGGCAAAGTCCGCAGGCGTTCCGGCGATGACCGTTCGAAACGCCTGTGTGAATCCATCGAAACAGAGGTACCCGATGCAGGGAGAAATGACGCAGCAGCCAAGAGAACACGGCTTGTATCTGAAGCTGTTCTCCAGATCCTATGACAGCTCCAAGATTGACTGGGGCCATCTGACCTTCACGAACGCGGATCTCTTAAAACTCCTCGTGCCGCTCATGCTGGAGCAGCTCCTCGCAAGTCTCATGGGCATGGCGGATACCATGATGGTATCAAGGGTCGGATCGGCCGCGATTTCCGCAGTCTCCCTCGCGGACTCGATCAATATCCTGGTCATCCAGGCCTTCGCGGCGCTCGCTACCGGCGGAACGATCATCTGCTCACAGTATATCGGAAGCCACGACACCGAGAGAGCGAACAAGGCGGCGGAGCAGATCACGCTGACCTGTTTCACCATTTCGCTCCTGCTCGCGCTCATCTGTTTCGCAGGGCGCATCCCCATGCTGCACCTCATCTTCGGTTCGGTGGAGCCGGAGGTCATGTCAAAAGCCATCACGTACTTCGCCCTGACCAGCGTTTCGTTCCCGTTCCTCGCGCTGTATCAGGCGGGCGCGGCTTTCTACCGCGCGGGTGGCAACAGCCGGTTCCCGATGACGGTGTCCATCATCTCCAACGTACTCAACATTGTCGGCAATACAATTTTCATTTTCCTCTTCCACTGGGGTGTGGCAGGCGCGGCGCTCTCGACGCTGCTCTCCCGCATCTTCTGCGCGGTAGTGATCTTCTGGTTCCTCAGAAAGCCCCGGCAGGTCATTGTGATCCGCCGCTATCTCGTTCGTCCGGACTGGTCTCTCATCTGGAAGATTCTCGCGATCGGCGTGCCCTCCGGCATCGAGAACAGCATGTTCCAGTTCGGCAAGCTCGCGATCCAGTCCAGCGTTTCCACTCTCGGCACGGCATCCATTGCGGCCCAGGCGATGGCTGCCATCATGGAGAATGTCAATGGCGTCGGCGCCTGCGGCGTCGGCATCGGCCTCATGACGGTGACGGGACAGTGTCTCGGCGCCGGCAGGAAAGAGGAGGCGAAATACTATATCCTGAAACACATGGACATCGGCGAGATCGTCATGATTGTGTCCTGCCTGTTCGCTTTCGCCATCACGAAACCGGTCACCTGGCTCGCCGGCATGGAGACGTTCTCCGCGGATCTTTGTTTCTACATGGTCAGCTGGATCACGCTCGTGAAGCCGATCGTCTGGATTCCGGCCTTCATGATCGCCTACGGCATGCGCGCGGCGGGCGATGTGAAGTTCTCAATGATCCTTTCCTCCTGCACGATGTGGCTGTGCCGCGTGCTCATGACGACGGTTCTCATCCGTGTTTTCGGCTTCGGACCGATTGCCGTCTGGATTGGCATGTTCAGCGACTGGACCGTGCGCGGCATCATTTTCCTGTTCCGCTACTCGTCCATGAAATGGCTGAACCACCATGTCATCTGAGGGGAAACAGCAGGCGCCCCGCCACGTTCTTCTCTAATTTCTCCGGGATAATCCCATTAAATTTTCCGTGCGACAGAACTACCACGTACCTCTTATAATATTGGAGATGGTATCTGTTCAGGACAGCCCGAAGCAAAATCAGTATGTGTGGCCTGAGTAACAGTTCAGATGCGATGGCGCTGAACGGTTACGATTGTGCATGGTATGCAGGAGGGGGAAACGATGGAATTTACGAACGATCATGGCGCGCTCGTGTGCAGGCGCCAGGGCGAAACATTGAGGATTGAACCGTGGGGACAGGACGCGCTGCGCATCCGCGCCACGGAGTATCCGGAATTCACGGGGAATCTCTGGGCTCTCTCGGAGAAGGTTCCGGAGAGAACAGGAGAGATTGTATTCTCCAAAGAGTCGCACAGGGGCGGCGACGGGGAATACTATGACACGGACCTTGCGACGATCACCAACGGCCGGATCAGTGCGGTGGTCAATTTCGCAGGGGTTATTACCTTCCGCCGCGACGGCAAGGACTTCCTTCGCGAGTATTACCGCAACTATGGCGGCTCCATTACGAGAGAGAGCCACTGCCTGAAGCTGGTCAGCCGCGACTGGATCCCCTATACAGGAGGAGACTACAAGCTGCACGTTCGTTTCGAGTCCAATGACGGGGAGAAGATTTTCGGTATGGGCCAGTATCAGCAGCCGTACATGGATATGAAGGGCTGTGTTCTGGAGCTTGCGCAGAAAAACTCTCAGACCACCGTTCCCTTTGCGGTCTCCAATCTGGGCTACGGCTTTCTGTGGAACAACCCGGCGGTCGGCAAGGTGTCTTTCGGCAAGAACCTGACCGAGTGGACGGCAGAAGCCACGAAGGAGATGGACTACTGGATCACGGTGGCGGACACGCCGAAGGAGATCCTGGCCAACTACACCGATGCCACCGGACACGCGCCGATGATGCCGGAGGATCGGATGGGTCTGTGGCAGTGCAAGCTCCGCTACCGCACGCAGGATGAGGTTCTCTCCGTGGCGAGAGAATACAAGAGGCGCGGCATCCCGCTCGATGTCATTGTCATTGATTTCTTCCACTGGACGCTGCAGGGCGACTGGACGTTCGATAAGAAATACTGGCCGGATCCGAAGGCGATGTGCGACGAGCTGCATTCCATGGGCATCAAGGTCGTTGTTTCTGTCTGGCCTTCCGTGGACAGGAAGAGTGTTCACTTCGGCGAGATGGTGGAGAAGGGCCTTCTCATGAGGACGGAGCGCGGCGCCATGCAGACCTACGACTACCAGGGCGACTGTGTCGAGATTGATCCGTTCAATCCTGCGACCCGTCAGTATGTCTGGGACATCTGCAAGAAGAACTATTACGACTACGGGATCGACATGTTCTGGCTGGACAACTCCGAGCCGGATCTGACCAAGTACGATTTCGACAACTTCCGCTACTACGCGGGACCGGCCATGGAGGTGTCGAACCTCTATCCGCAGCTGTATTCCCGCATCTTCTATGACAACGAGATCAGGGAAGGCAACGAGAATCCCGTGAACCTTCTGCGCAGCGGCTGGGCAGGCTCCCAGAAATACGGGAACGTCCTCTGGTCCGGCGATGTACCGGCGACATTCGAGTCCTTCCGCGACCAGCTGGCGGCAGGCCTTTCCATCGGCCTTGCCGGCATCCCTTGGTGGACGACAGACATCGGCGGTTTCATGGAAGGCAATGTCAACGATCCGTATTTCCATCAGCTCCTCATCCGCTGGTACGAGTTCGCGGTCTTCTCCGCTGTGCTGCGTATGCACGGCGACAGGGAACCGTTCACGATCCCGGCGCTCGATGAGAGAGACTGGGGCGGCGGCTATCTCCACACCGGCCAGCCGACTGAGATCTACGCGTACGGCGAAGATAATTACAAGATCATGAGACATTATCTGGACATCCGCCTGGAGATGAAGCCGTACATCAGGCGGCTCTACGAAGAAGCGCACGAGAACGGCTCACCGCTCATCCGGACGATGTTCTACGAGTTCCCGGAGGATGCCGCGTGCTGGGATCTGACCGACCAGTACATGTTCGGATCGGACTATCTCGTGGCGCCCATCCTGTACGAGGATATGTTCGAGAGGGATGTTTACCTTCCTGCCGGCAAATGGCAGGATACCCGGGACGGGAAGGAGTACGAGGGTGGCACCACGGTGCACGTTGCGGCACCGCTCGAATCCATTCCGGTATTCTGGAAACTGTGATAACCTGTAAATATTAATGTGAATGCCGGTGCCGCCTGATGCAGCCCGGCATTCTGCGTGAGAGTGAGCAGCAGTTTGGATGAACGAGCGGGAAAATCGAATCACAGGCTACACGCCACGGCCCGGCTGAAATCTATCCTGCGGCTGCATCGGGTGGAGCAGGCCTTCTCGCGCCTCAGTGTGCGAGGCCAGCTGCGAAGGATGCACGTGGTGGGCATTGTGATCCCGGTGACGATCATCTCCGTCGTCGTCCTTGCCTATATCTACTCGACGCTCCTCCACTACAACGAGAGCCTTCTGGAATCGGATAACCGCAGGGTGAGCGCGACCCTCTATGAGATCACGGCGCAGATCTATACGGCTTCCTCCAAAGTCGCCTACGACAAAGACACCTGGAACGCGCTGTCCTCGGCGTACGAAAGGGAGAGCACCATGCGGGAGGCACTGGGGGAGCTGTCTGCGATTTCCGATTATGCGGCGGACGCTTCCTTAGTTGACTTCGTGGAGATCTATACCGACAACCCGGACATCCATGACTATCTGGAATACCGCCGCGCGGACAGTGACATCCGCAAAACCGACTGGTACAGGAGCGCGCTCACGCAGCAGTCTCCCTTCTGGGCCGGTATTCCGGGTTCTGATCGGGGAGAGGACGGCTGGAACATCTGTCTCATCCGCCGCATTCCGATGCAGAATTCCGCCTGGAACGCGGTTCTCGTCATCGGCCTTGACGACAGTTTCCTCAAGACCAGACTCTCTTCCAAAGAGTATGGCATGGCGCTCTCCATTGACCGCAAGAATGTTGTCTTCGCCTCCGATCCTGCCTTCTTAGGCGCCGCCATGTCTGACCTTGTTCCCCTCGACTACGGAACGCCCTATTACCGCTATACCGGCAGATCCGCTTCCCAGAGGAGCATGGCGGCGGTATCCCAGTTGCAGCCCTACCGCAGCAAGTCTGTCTTTTATGTAGCTTCGTTCAACGATGTCATCTATCCGCAGATCCAGAGAATTCTCTTTGGCCTGTTCCTTATTTTCGCACTCGCGATCATCGCGCCGACGCTGATCAGCAGGGTTTTCTCCCTACTTTTCACAAGGCGTGTCGCAAGACTGCGTTCTTCCATGCACACGGTCAGCGAGGGAAACTATGACATCGCGCCGGCCTTCGAGGGAGGAGACGAGCTCTCCGAGATCTACCGCGACCTGCTCCACGTCGTCGCAAGAGTGCAGGACGCCGACAGGAAGGTGTACGCGGCGCAGTTACAGGAGAAAGAGTTAGAGCGCGACCAGCAGGCCATGCGCTTCCAGATGCTGGCGAGCCAGATCAATCCGCATTTCCTTTACAACACGCTGGAATCCATCCGCATGAAGGCGCTCGCGGAGGGCAGCAGGTCGACGGCGGACGCAATTAAAACGCTCGGCAAGATCATGCGCTACGTACTGAACAGCTCCGTCACCGCGGGCGAAGTGCCGCTCTCCGAGAGCATTGCCTTTGCCAGAGAGTACATGAGCATCATGAAATTCCGCTTCGGTGAGAGGATCGGCTTCCACCTCGAAGTCGGCCAGGAGGTAGATTCTGACAGAGTTTACGTCATGCCGCTTCTCATGCAGCCCGTCATTGAGAACGCCGTGCTGCACGGCCTGGATGAAGTGGAGGAGGGCGGCAGCGTGGATCTTGCGATTACAAGAGAAGAGGACAGGCTTGAAATCGTGATCCGCGACAACGGCTGCGGCATGGATGAGAAGACGCTCCAATCGCTGCGGGAGAGAATCTCCCGGGATGTGTCGGACGAGGAGGCGCGTCAGACAAGACACGGCCTCGCTCTGCACAACATCGCGGAGCGCATCCGTATCCGGTACGGCGACGCTGCAGGCATCCGCGTTGATTCAAAGGCGGGCACAGGCACCACCGTCACCCTCACCCTGCCGTATCTTGTAGAACCGCAATAAAGGGCTGCCGCAAAGCGGCCCCCAACGATGCTTGTCGCCAGACAGCACCAAAGGTGTTTGTCGTAAGGCAACACCGCTTTAATCGTTTTCGCGTTTTATCTGTACTTTTCCCCAAACCATGTAAAATTAATACCGTACTTTCCCTCACATTCTGCGGGTATCGGCATCACCGCCGTGCACATACAATAAATGTGCACGATGGAAAATGTCAGTACCCGCTTTTCTTGTGCAGGAATACATATCAATGAATAAGAAAACGTTTAAGACGAAGATAGCTTCGAGACAGAGAGACGGTTTCGAGTCAGCTCTTCTTCGCCGTTCACAGAGGGAGCAGGATCGTGGAAACAGATAAGAGAATTACCTCCACCGCAGGGAAAGGGTTTTATCACATCTATCGGTTCATCATTGTCGCGCTGGTCATCATGCTGTTCATTCCTGGCCTTAATCCCTCGAGGATCGCCGGGATCATCAACAGGAACATTTCCCTTCTGACGACTTCCTTCAGCTATGCGACGCTGACGAACGGGATGGGCCGCGCCATGCGAAAGGGGTGGGTTCTCGAATCTACGATGCGTACTCTGCAGTTGTCGGGACTGGGCATCACGCTCGGCATTCTCCTTGGCACAGCAGGCGCCTGCCTCTCGCTCGGCAATGACCGCTGTCACAGGATCAGCACGAGGCTGACGCTTACCGGCACGATTCTCGCTCTGCTCTCCTGCAGCGGCATCTTCGTATCCTACGGGCAGATCGCGCTCACGGAAAAGCCCTCGAAGGTTGCGCCGATGTTCCCGACCATGGTGGTCCCGCTCATCGTGGCGCTGGTCATCCTTCTCGTCGTTTCCGTGATTCTCCTCTTCAAAGTGCCGAAGAGTGCGAAACACCAGCCGCTGTACATGGAGTCGAGATACTATCTCTTCCTGCTCCTGCTGCCGTTCCTGGCGCTGGTATTCGTTTTCAATTACCTGCCTCTGTGGGGCTGGCGCTACGCCTTCTTCGATTACCACGCGGGCGATACCTTATCTCTCGATAACTTCGTCGGCTTCAAGTGGTTCCGCGAGCTCATCGCCAACAAGTCGACCGTCAAGGATGTCGGCAACGTCATGAAGAATACGCTCGCGATGTCCGGTCTTGGTATCGCGACGAGCTGGCTGCCGATGGCGTTCGCGATCTTCCTCAATGAGGTGAAGCATTCGAGATTCCGCAAGTTCGTGCAGACATTCACGACGATTCCGAACTTCATTTCCTGGGTGCTGGTATTCTCCATCGCCTTTGCGATGTTCTCGACCGACGGTTTCCTCTCCAGCATCATGATCAACACCGGCGTGTGGAAACAGGGGCAGAACCTTCTGATGGACGGCTCTCATACCTGGCTCAAGATGCTCCTCTGGGGCACATGGAAGGGACTGGGGTGGTCCGCCATCATCTACATCGCGGGTATCTCCGGCATCGACCAGCAGCTGTATGAGGCGGCGACGGTCGACGGCGCGAGCCGCTTCCAGAGAATGTGGCACGTGACTGTACCGGGACTGTTACCGACGTTCTTCGTTCTGCTCCTCATGAGCGTTGCGAACATCCTCTCGAACGGCATGGAGCAGTACCTCGTCTTCGAGAATTCCAATAATTCCGCCGCGATCATGGTACTGGATCTGTATGTTTACAAGATGGGTATTGTCAATGGCAACATCCCGATCTCGACCGTGCTGTCGATGCTCAAATCCGTCGTCAGTGTTGTGCTGCTGTTCGTGGCGAACGGCGCATCGAAGCTGATCCGCGGCGAATCCATCATCTGATTCCTCGAGAGGGGAAGGCAGCAGAGGATAGCCAGAAGACTAATGCTGGTTTCCAGACAGTTACATGAGAGGTGAATGATCATGGCAATGACAAGGCAGGAGAAAATCGACGCCAGAGCTGAGAAGGAATATTACAAACATCATAAGAGCCGGTTCCGTACGAAGCCGCAGGATACGATATTCGCGGTCATCAACTACATCGTGTTCGCAGTGTTCGCATTCCTGTGTATTTTCCCGTTCTACTATCTGTTCATCAACACGATTTCCGACAACAGCCTGGTGTCGAAGGGACTCATCAACTTCGTTCCGCGGGGCATCCACTTCGGTAACTACGCAAGGCTTTTGCAGGTGCCTGACCTTTTCACCTCTGTGATGGTGACGATCTCACGCACCGTGCTCGGCACTGCTCTCATGGTGCTGGCTTCCGCTTTCGTAGGGTACCTTGTGACGAAACACGAGATGTGGGGACGGCAGGTGTGGTACCGTTTCATCGTCGTCACAATGTATTTCAACGCCGGCATCATTCCCTGGTTCCTCAACATGAACATGCTGGGCCTGACGAATCACTTTGCGGCCTACATTATTCCGGGCATTGTCGCGCCCTACAACATCATCCTCGTGAAAACCTACATCGAGTCCGGGATTCCGGGCGAGCTGGAGGAGTCCGCGAAGCTCGACGGCGCTTCCTATCTGCAGATTTTCCGAACGATCATCCTGCCGCTCGCGAAACCGATTCTCGCGACGATCACGATCTTCGGCGCGGTGGGACAGTGGAATTCCTTCCAGGATTCGCTGATCCTCATGCAGTCGGCGCCGCAGCTCTATACGTTGCAGCACAGACTCTACATCTATCTGAATACGACCTCGAACCTCGCGGCACTCATGCAGTCCGGCGGCAGCTCCGTGTCCAAGGCGGTCCTCGAGTCCGCGCTCTCCGGCAAGGTCATCAAATACACGATCTCCATGGTCACCATCATCCCGATCCTGCTCGTCTATCCCTTCATGCAGAGATATTTCGAGAAGGGCATCATGATGGGTGCGGTGAAGGGCTAAAACAAAAGGCGCGCCTGTACCAATGCGTCTCCAGAGGGGTGAGGGCGCACGGCACCACAGTGCACAGCGTGAATGGTTTCACGATGCAGTCATAGCAAGGGTCCGGAACGGGAGAACGTCTCTCGGCGAAGGGCTCATCAAAGGAGGGTAAAATGAAAGCAAAGAAAGTTCTGGCATGGCTCCTTGCAAGTGCCACGATCCTGACAACTGCCTGCGGGCAGGCGGCGGGCGGCAGCGCGGCAGGAGCGGATACCACGGCTGCGGCCGATGCGGGGGAGTCTGCAACAAGCGATGCGGCAGAGGCGGACACGGAGGCAGGAGATGCCGCCGCTGCAGACGCCGACACGGAGGCAGAGTCAGATGCGGGAGAGAGCGGCCTGTATGAGGCGGAGGATCTCTCTGACATCATTCCGGAAGAGACCGTCACCCTGGACGTGTACGATCAGCTCGCGAACTATTCCGGAGAGCAGATCGGGTGGTTCGCCAAGGTGCTCCTCGACAAGTTCAACATCAAGATGAACATTATCCCCGAGAGTGACGGCACCTTCGAGACCCGTATGGAGTCCGGCAATCTCGGCGACCTGGTCATCTGGGGGAGCGACACGGATGACTACGTGGACGCGGTCGACAAGGGCATGCTCTTCGACTGGAACGAGGACGATCTTCTGACCGACTACGGCCCATACATTGCAGACAATTATCAGCTGGCTCTGCAGAAGAACCAGAACCTGAACAAGGACGGCAAGATCTACGGCTACGGCTTCGATGTCGCGACTTCGCCGAAGGACCGCTCGAACTTCATGTACGAGTGGGATCTGCGTTTCGATCTGTATGAACAGCTGGGAAGTCCCGCCATCGGCAATCTCGATGACCTGGTCGACGTTCTGCAGAAGATGCAGGAAGCCTGCCCGACCGACGACAACGGCAACCCGACCTACGGCGTTTCGCTGTTCAACGACTGGGACGGCGACATGGTCATGTTCGTGAAGTCCACGGCCACTGCTTACTACGGCTACGATGAGTTTGGCATCGGCCTCTACAACCCGACGGACGGCAAATATCATCCGGCACTTGAGGAGGATGGCCCGTACCTTACCTGCCTCAAGTTCTACAACAAGCTGTATCAGGCAGGACTCCTCGATCCCGATTCCCAGACACAGGGGTATGACGGCATGGTAGCGGATTACCAGAATGGTACCGCCTTCCTGAATATTTTCGATTTCCTGGGCTCTGCCTTCTACAACACAGACACGCACATGGCGGACGGCAAGGCCATGCTGCCGGTGAAGCCCGCGGACGCCGTTCCGATCTGCTATGGTCAGAACATCTACGGCGGCAACCGCATCTGGTCCATCGGCGCCAACACGGAATATCCGGAACTCTGCATGGCGATTCTGAACTGGCTCTCCACGCCGGAAGGCTCCATGACCATGTGGTACGGCCCGAAGGACACCTGCTGGTACTATGACGAGAACGGCAAGACGCACTTCACGGATCTGGGCCAGTCCTGTTTCAGCGACGTCAAGACGGACTTCGGCGGCACGGACGGCTTCACCGGAACGTTCGAGGATGGCTCCGCAAAGGTCAACAACACGACGTACGCCAGAGATTCTTCGAACCCCGACGCGAACGGCGAGAAGTTCAACAGCGTCAACTGGGAATCCAACGTGACCGAGCCGAAATACGACATTGAGAAGGAGTGGCGCAGCTGGGCAGGCGCGGACTCCAAGGACGCCTACATGGGCAGCCAGGACTTCATCCTCTCGCCCGGATCTACTTACTCCGGCGGCGTGCATTCCGACGAGCTGCAGGTCAAGTGGGATCAGGTGACCACCTGCCTCAAGGACAACAGCTGGAAGGCCATTTACGCGAAGTCTGACGACGAGTACGACAAGATCGTTGCGCAGATGATCAAGGACTGCGAAGGCTACGGTTACGACGAGTGCGTTGAGTTCCAGGAGAACGAGGCGACACTTCGCTACGCGGCGGAGCAGCAGGCGCAGAAGGATGCGGAAGCACTCGCGGAATAAAAACATGAAGGGGATGCTGAGGCATCCCCTTCATGTTACACTCGGGGCCGTAACCGGCCCCGAGGACCCCATACACGAGAAATCGTCTTCGCGAATTTCTCGCGAAATGCGCGGCACCGGGAATAAAGAGGAAAGTCGTCGCCACAGTGCGCGGCAATGTAATACAATGGGATCAGGGCTTGCGCCCTGATCTTTTTTCCATACCGTGAAGATTTCACGGACGAAGGCTCCGCGTCATGAGGGCAGGTTGGATGCTGGAATTGTTGCGACAACATAAGATGGCCGCGATCAATGTGGCTGCGGCGCTGCTGCTCCTGTCCCTGTGCGGTCTGTGGCTGCGTGTGCGGGATAACGGCTACCGCGCGATCCGCTATCCGGAAGAGATCACGATTGACGTCTATGATGAGATGGCGACACAGGACGGGATTCAAACCGGGTGGTTCGCAAAGGCCGTGCAGGATCGGTTCCACATGTCGATCAACGTGATCGCGCCGGACCCCGGAGATGCGACCTCCATGCTGGATTCCATGCTGGCGGCGGGAGACCTTGGGGATATCGTGATCACGAGCGCCAGAGAGAGCGCATTGGAGAGCATGGTGCAGCAGGGGGTTCTATGCGACCTCACGCCTTACCTTAAGGGCAGGGAGATCCTCCGCTGCCGTGCCGCAATCGACGCGCTGAATGAGGGACTGGGCGGGATCTATGCCATCCCATCCGCGATCTCGGAGGGCGCGCCGAATGAGCCGTCGGAAGCACTCATCCCTTCGGCCTGCCCCATGATACGCTGGGATCTCTACCGGCAGATCGGCTATCCGAAGCTGGAGAAGCTGGAAGATCTGCTGCCGGTGCTGCAGAGAATGCAGGAGCTTGCGAGGCAGGAGTATCCCGACCGGAGAATCTATGCCATGTCGTTCACCATGGAGCAGGACGGCGGCCTTTTGGAGATCGCGAAACAGATCGCCGCGGTCTATGGCTACACGGATGAGGGCATCGTCCTCGTGAATGGTGCAGGCGACATTCAGAACCTTCTCGATTCGCAGTCTGTGTACATGCGCGCACTGCGGTTTCTCTATGAGGCGAACCGGTGCGGCATCATCGACCCGGAGTCTCTCTCGCAGACGGAGGAAGATGTGGAGGAGAAGGTGCGAAACGGCGAAGTGCTGTTCACCTTCGATCCCATGCTCGCGGATCGCAGCTTCAATACGCTGTCAAACCTGGAGGGGGACCTGGGATTTTTCCCCGCGTTTTGTGAGGATCTCAAGGTCCTCTCGAAGGGCTGCTCCGTGACGGGAGATGAGAGCTGTGTCATTGCGGTCGGCGCGGCCGCGAAGGATGCAGCGAGGATGGCGGATTTCATCGACTGGCTCTATTCGGATGAGGGCGTCCTGCTGCAACAGGCAGGAGGCCGCGGAACGCCGGGCCCCCGTGGGCTTACCTGGGAGATGACGGGAAGTGAGCCTGGTCTCACGTCGCTCGGGACGGCGGTCCTGATGGATCATAGCGATATTGCACTCCCGGATGAATGGGGCAAAGGCACCTTTCAAGGAGGCGCCTCTCTCCTTGCATATCCTGCGAGGAACCTTAAAGGGAAGACGAGAGAGGGCGTGCCGCTCACTTTCCGCCTCTGGGAGGAGAGTGGTGAGGAGAAACGAAGGAGCGCCATCTGGCAGGACTGGTGCGACTACTACAATACGGGTACCGCGATGGAGTACCTCGAAGATCACGGCATGCTGCAGGTCATGCCGGGCGGCTATACGATCCTGCCCGCGGACGGCGCGGAGACGAGAGTCATCCGCGACAGCTGCGAGGGGGAAATTCTCGAGGACTCGAAGCGCATGATCTTCGCGGAGGATGACGCCGCGTTCGACAATCTCAAAGAGGAGATGCAGAGCGTCTGCGCGGGCCTGAATTACTCCCAGATCTTCCGCATCGACCTGTCCTCGGCACGCATTATTTCATCGTGGAAACAGAGGCAGGTTGTGCAGTAGAATAGGGATAATGAACTGCCTTAGGCGGGACGCTCATGGGAGAGAATCTTTGTATAACTTACTGATCGCGGATGATGAAGACAACATCCGCAACGGACTGAAACTCATCATCGACTGGAAGGCGCTGGGCTTTGCCATCGCGGGAGATGCCGCGAACGGCGAGGAAGCACTGGAGAAAATTGCAAGGCTGGAGCCGGACCTCGTCCTCATGGACCTGCACATGCCGGGGATCCACGGCCTTGATGTCATCCGCCTTTCCAGGGAGAGAGGATATCGAGGCAGATTCATTGTGATCAGCGGCTATTCGGAATTCGCCTACGCACAGTCGGCGATCCGTTACGGCGTCACGGACTATCTGACGAAGCCGGTCGATGAGGAGCTGCTGGAGAGACAGGTGCGTGCCGTGGCAGCTGAGATTTCCAGGGAGAGAGAGGACAGCGGCAGGATCGACCGGATTTACAGGAAGGCGGGGGCCGCCTATTTCCGCGAGCTCGTAGAGAAGGAAGAGGGGACCGTGATGGAGCCTTCCGAAGAAGAACTGCGCTCCATGAACCTCTACTGCGACCTCTATCAGCCGGTACTGTTCGAGAGCTACCACACGGACCGCGCCAGGAAGGTTACGTTCCACGCGGAGGATCTTCTGGATAACTTCATGAAACGGGACGCCTACGAGTGTATCACAGAGAACGGGAGGGAGGCGGTGCTCCTTAAGGGGAAGGCCGCAGGGCACCTCTTCCGGCGGCTCAAGGACAGGCTCGCGGAGACGATCATGCAGAGTGACTCCCCGCTCGATTCGGTGTTCCTCACCTACGGCCCCGCCGTTACGACCATTGGAGAGGTTCACGCATCCTACGAGATCGCCGCGACGCTTCTGGGGAAACGCTTCTACTGTGAGAAGGGGCAACATGTCCTCGGCTTCGACGACAGGGAGGCAGAAACGGTTTCCCATGGAGAACTCGATCCTTCCAGGAAGGAGGTATGGAAGCGCGGCTTCCTCGACGCGGTGCTCCAGGGCTCCCGCAGGAAGGCGGAGGATCTCCTCTCGGAAATGGAAGAGTATTTCCAGGCCCTCCAGGCAGAGGAGCATGCGGTACGGCTTTTCCTCAGCGACCTCTATCTGGAGATCAGGGAGAGCGTCGTACACCTCTGGCCGGACAGGAAGTCCCTGTTCGAGAGCAATACGGATATCCTGCGGACCATTGGATCGCGCACCTTCCTGTATGAGATCCTCGACTATTTCGACCGGAATATCGGGGCACTCATCGACGAGACCGGGACACGCACCGGTACGGGGGATGCCATGCGCGATGTGCTGGATTACATCGACCGGAATTTCGCGGAGAATCTGAAGCTCGAGACCCTCGCGCCGATGTTCGGTTACAACAGCGCGTATTTCGGCAAGATCTTCACCCGGGAGACGGGGATGAATTTCAACAACTATCTGAACGCCAGACGCATCGACGAGTCGCGGCGGCTCCTTCGGGAGAACCGATTCCGGATCTATGAGATCGCGGAGCGGTGCGGATTCAACAACGTCGACTATTTCAGCAAGAAGTTCCACCACTACATGGGCATGAGCCCTGCGGAATACCGCAGGAGCCCGGAAGCGGACTGATGCGGGAACATATAAGGCGATCAATCCATTTCATGTGGCAATAGCGGGGCACTTCACGGAAGCGGAGCAGTGAAATAAGACAACAGAGTCCAGCGGTGAGATGTCAAGCGGATTAAGTCAGCAAAAATGATCTTTTCATGCAACGATGGCGCAAGACAAAAAACACCCACCTAAGCCCTGTCGGTTCTGCTTTTAAAGAAGCAGGGCTCCTACGCACCATAGAAAGTCACCTTTCTTCTGGTGAGATATACATGCGGTTCTCAGTCAAAAGACTGTAGACGAGCCGCACGAACTTACGGGCAGTTAGTACGAGTGCACGCTTATGCTGTGCTCGGTTCACCTCTTTGTATTTGAGGTGGTAGTAGCGGCTGTACTCTGTATCGCAT
>FNQX01000005.1 GCA_900107575.1 Lachnospiraceae bacterium NK3A20
CTGTTCGATCTCCTATGCCTTCTCGTGGATAAATCACGTGGAAGGCTGTGAAGAGCCTTAGCTGTGTCGTGATTGATCCACAATCGGCAAAGTCGATCGAAAGAGTGCCCACGAAGTCGCCCGGGGATTTTTTATTTCTGGCTATCAGCTATAGCCTGGCGGCGGAAAGCAGACGGCGTCATGCCGGTCACCTCGCGGAAGACACGGTTGAAATGCGTGAGTGAGTTGAAGCCGGTCTGCGACGCAACGTTCGTCACGTTCAGGCCGGTCTCAATGAAGAGGCGCTGCGCGTGCATGATGCGGATGTTCTGAATGTACTGGATAATCGTGCGGTTCGTATGTTTTTTGAACTCCCGGCAGAGGTAATACTCGCTGATGTAGAAGTGATCAGAGAGCTCTTTGAGTGTGATCTCGTGCTCGAAATTCTCGTGGATGTACTGGATCACTTTTTCCATGCGGCTCTCATCGTGGTGATCTTCCCGGATGTGGCGAAGGCGGGAGACCTGGATCAGCATGCTGTTCAGAAGGCTCTGGATGTAGGCGTTGGAGAGCTCCTCCCCTTTGTCCTGTTCATCGAGCATGCGATAGATGAAACGGCGGATCTCATGCAGCTGCTGCGGCGCGGGGCGGTAGAGGCCGGACGATTTTAACAGGAGCGAGCGCAGGGTATCGTACTGGATTACCTCGGGCTTGAAATAGATTACGGCTCTGGAGAAGTGGGCGTCGGGTTTCCCGAACGAGTGATGCATGGTGTAGGGGGCAAAGAGCATGAAGTCGCCCGCCCTCGTCTCGTAGACGTCATCGTTCATCATGTGCAGGCGGTTGCCGGCGTCGAGGAAATACAGCTCGAAATAGGTATGGTAATGGGAGCGTGACATATTGAAATTGACGTCGGTCAGCAGCTCCAGGGCAAAGGGAGCTCCGCTCATCATGCGCGCCTGCGCGTTATCCATGTGTTCCATAACTCACCTTTTCTCTACAAGATATGTAAAAATACTGTGGTTGACGCGGATATTATAACAGTTCTTCAACGACCGCGTGTGTAACACAGCATATATAATCCGTACTATCAGGGGAAGCCGCCGGATTATTCCACGGGGTCGTATGATATGATGATCTCGCGCAAAATATAACAGACAAAGGGGTTACACAGGTATGGAACAGCATTATCTTACGATACTCAGGGATACGGAGAGCTGGGTTGCGACCCGGATCACGCATCAGATTCATGACAGGAACAACAAAGCCTTCGGCGGCATCGTGATGCCGTCCGGCGTCGTCGAGGCGAAGCCTGCCTTTATTTTCTTCGAACAGGCTGTGGCGGTCTATCTCAATGAGGATAGTCACTACTATCGCGATGATGATCTATACGAGCACATGATGGCGGCGCTCTCTTTTGCTGCGCGCACGCAGCATGAGAACGGCCTGTTCGATTATGTCACCTGTAATTTCTATTCCGCACCGGATACCTGTTTCATGATCAAGATGCTCATGCCGTCTTACTACTATCTGAAAAGACAGGAGAGTATCACGGAGAAGGAACAGGCGATTCTGGATCTGGAGGATGCCATTCTGCGAAAGGCTGCGCACGGCATTGCGGAAGGCGGTTTCCATACGCCGAACCATCGCTGGGCCATCACATCGAGCCTTCTGGAACTCTGGAAGCTCTACGGAGGTGAAGAACTGAAAGAGAGAGCGGAGCAGTACCTTGCAGAAGGAATCGACTGCAATGAGGACGGAGAGTATGCTGAGAAGAGCGCGGGCAATTACAACCGCGTCAACAACGATGCCATGATCACGATCGGAGAGGTGACAGGCGATCCGTCCTGGGACAAGTACGTCATTCGTAATCTTCACATGATGCTGCACTACTGGGAACCGGATGGTTCGGTCTTCACCGCGAATTCTACGCGCTGGGATAAAGACAATCTCATGTATCCCACGGATTACTACTATGAATACATGATGATGGGGGTGCGGCACCAGATCCCGGAATTTCTCAGGATGGCGAATACGATCATGGATATCTGCCGGGAGAGAGGACAGTGCGCACCGCTGTTCCTCATGCATTTCATGCTGCACCCCGAGTGGCGCACGATCGAAGTTCCCGAGCCTTACGAGACTCCGGATTACCACGTTTTCTATGAGAACAGTCAGATCGCACGGGTGCGCACAGGCAGCTATACCTGGACTGTTCTGGGCGGGAAGTCAAACTTTCTCTATTTCCACAACGGTGCGATCAAGCTGGAGATGAAGGTGGCGGGGAGCTTCTGTGAACACCGGGCTTTCAAGGCGGACACGGTTGAACCGTACGGGAACGGTTTCCACCTGCATCAGACGATGCACGGTTGGTACTATCTGCCCTGGACGGATGAGAACCGGCCTGCTACATCTGACTGGTGGCAGATGGATAATGAGAACAAAAGAGAGCGCCTGCACGGCCCCGACATGGAGATTGACGTCTACGTGAACGAGTCGGATGAGGCAGACGGGATTGATGTCCGCGTCGTGACGAAAGGCGTGGATGGTGATCCGTGGAGAATCGAGCTGGCCTTCACTGGAGCGAACTTCATGGAGAACGAACACATGGCGACTTATCTGAATGGCAATGAAGCCATCACAGTGAAGGACGGATACACGAGCATGTCCAATTATGAGGACGCGATCATTGTCGGTCCCGGTTTCGGCACGCACCATTTCATGGAAGGCAAGGAGGATTCCGAGGCCAGGAACGCAGGCGCTTCCACACTGTATTTCACAGATTACACGGGGTTCGATCGGACGATTTCTATCCGTAATCGAAGATCCCGGCACCTGCCGGAAATGAGGTGATGTCGTATGACAAGCTATGGAATCAATATTCGCCGCTACTCGCCGGTGATCTTCATGGACAGCAGGGAACCTTTTTCGATACGGAAGGTCGGCGTGTACGTTTATACAGAGCCGGGAAGGAGCCTGTCCTTTGCGAGGCGGTTCGATTTTGCTAACATCAGTGCCGACACTACGTGCGTCATTGAGTATGCGTACTACCTCGATTATGATATCCAGCATCTCTACGATCTGGAACACATCTGGATTTATTTAAGCGATGCCGGAGATATCACGGGGGCGGAAGGCAGCTTCCACGGCAGGTTTCTGAATGCGATGCTGGAACAGACGAAGTTTCGGGGCGATCACATCCTCATGTATTCGCAGCCGGGCAAACACGCGATGATGGCGGACCCTTCCCTGTTCTGGCTCTATCCGGAATTCCTCAGCGCCTGCAGGAGGCTCTCGGGGATTCATGGCCTCGACTGTCCGCCGCAGTATCGACGGAATATCCATCTGACGGAAGAGGAGAACCGGAAGGTGGCAGCCTGGATCAGGGAGCATTACGCCTTCACGCCGTCTCTTTCGTATGAAGAGACTGACATCCGGAGCGACGATTACCTTGCCATTGAGGAGCTGGAGAGCAGAATTCCGGACTACCTGCAGGAACAGCTCTCCGTTATTCTGGGCAAATAGCAGGCGGGAGGACACACGATGGCTGCCGGAGAATTCACGTTCCCGGCAGCACAGTATCGGAGGTGACTATGTACGAAGACAGACATACCATCGAAAGAATTGGCAGCATATTGCGAACCCTGGATGAGAACCGGCGTCCGGGCAGGAGAGCGTTCACCGGCACGGTGCGCATGAAGCCGATAGGTTACAACGAACGCGATACGATCCATGAGGACTGCAGCAACTGGCAGACGCTTGAAGAAGGCGCGCTCTGGGGCGGGAAGGACGCACACTATAACTTCCGCTTCAGCGTGCAGGTGCCGGAAGAGATGGAGGGGCTGCCGGTTGTTCTATCTGTCACAACGGGCGCGAACGACATCTGGAATACGGATAATCCGCAGCTGATCTGCTACGTGAACAATGAGGCTGTCACCGCCATGGATATGAATCACAACGAAGTGATCCTCACAGACCATGGAGCTCGCGGGGAGACGTTCGAGATCGGTCTGTACGCTTACTCGAATCAGCCGAAGACAAACTTCCTCAATATTAGTCTTGCGGCGAAGGACAACATCGTGGAGGATCTCTACTACGATGTCCGCGTCCCGCTGGAGACGGCGAAGGAGCTGCCGGAGGACGATACTGCCCGCATGGAAATCGTAACGGCGCTGGACCACGCGGTCAATCTCCTGGAACTGTGGGAAGTAGAGCGGGTCGGTGAATTCACGGGAATTAATGAGACGGATGCATTCCACCGCTCCGCCAAAGAAGCCTCACATTATCTTCACCGCTCCCTGTACGGGCACGGTATGCGCGGGGAGACGGTGGCATCGGTGGGACATACCCACATTGATGTTGCGTGGAAATGGCCGGTGCGACAGACCAGAGAGAAGGCGATTCGCAGCTACTCTTCCGTGCTGTATCTCATGGACAGGTACCCGGAGTACCGTTTCATGGCAAGCTCACCGCAGACCTATGCGTTCGTCAAAGAGGATGCGCCGGCACTGTATGAGAAGATCGGGGAGAGGGTCAGAGAGGGGCGCTTTGAATCGGAAGGGGTGATGTGGCTCGAGAGTGAGACCAATCTCACCAGCGCAGAGTCTCTGATCCGGCAGATTTATTACGGGCAGAAATTCTTCCTTGAGGAGTTCGGGAAGAAGACGGACGTTCTCTGGCTCCCCGACGTGTTCGGCTACAGTGGTGCGCTGCCGCAGATCCTCAGAAGATCCGGTATCCACAGCTTCATGACAACGAAGATCGCCTGGAATGATACGAACCGTTTCCCGAATGATCTCTTCAACTGGAGGGGAATCGACGGGAGCGGAGTTATGGTGTATTTCATCACGACCTGCGACTACCAGAGCGCGAAGCGGGCAAATGCAACCCGGGATATCCTGCAGTACACCTACAACGGCAGGCAGAACCCTTCCCAGATTCTGGGAACGGCGGAAGCGTTCCAGAACAGGAACCTCACCGACGAGTTTCTGACCTGCTACGGCTACGGCGATGGCGGCGGCGGTCCGACGGCAGATATGCTCGAGGTGTCGAGGCGAATGGAAGAGGGCATTCCGGGACTCCCCAGGGTGAAACAGTCAGGGGCGGCAGAGTTCTTCCGCCGCCTGCACAAAAGGATTGACCGCAGGAGTGATGTGCCGGAATGGAACGGCGAGCTCTATTTCGAATATCACCGCGGAACCCTGACCTCGATGGCGGAGAACAAGAGGAACAACAGGAAGTGCGAGATTGCGGCACAGGATGCGGAATTCCTCTCGGCTCTGGCAGCGAACTACGAGGATCTGCCCTATCCTGCCGATGAGTTGGAGAAGGACTGGAAGATACTGCTCCTTGATCAGTTCCATGACATCCTCCCGGGGTCGGCCATCGAAGAGGTGTACGATCAGACGGCGAAGGACTATACAGAGGTGCTGGATTCTCTGGAGGGACTGCAGGCTGCGGCGAAGAAGGCACTGTTCCCTCAGGGGGAGACCAACTGTCTCTATGTGATCAACACGGGGGACAGCGAGCAGTCAGGCCTTGTCAGGCTCTCTGCAGAAACGGCGCAATTCTTCCGGGATAATGCGGATTCCAAGGCTCCGATAGCCAACCGTCTGCAGGAAGAGGATGACGGCGTGTGGCTGTTCGTTTCGGGCATTCCTGCGAAAGGCTACCGCAGAATTTACCCGGAGTATGAGGGCAATACAATAGAGCCGGATGCGTTGTCCATTCAGGAGAACGGAGAGAAAATCCGAATCCAGACACCGTACTACGAAGCGGTTGTGAAGGACGGAGAGATCACATCTCTCATCGACCGGGGGAACGGGCGACAGCTTCGGGCAAAAGGCGCGGACCCTTTAAATCATCTCCTTCTCTTCGAGGACAGGCCATGGGAGTACGACAACTGGAACATTGATGCCGGGTATGAGGAGAAACAGCGCCCCTTTGGCGGTGTCACCTCCTGCAGGATCGGGAAGACGGGACCTCTGTTCGTCTCCGTGATCACGGAGAGGAACTTCCAGCACTCGCTCCTTCGGCAGGAGATGATCTTCTACCGTGACAACAGGCGGATTGATTTTGTCACCGATATGGACTGGTACGATCACCAGATTCTCGTGAAGGCTGCCTTTGCAACAGATCTTTTGACCGACCATGTAACGGCGGAGATCCAGGACGGCGTGATCACGAGACCGAATCACCGGAATACCTCGTGGGATCAGGCCATGTTCGAATGCTGTGCGCACCGGTTCGTGGATCTTTCGGAAGCGGATTACGGCGTAGCGATACTGAACGATGGGCGATACGGTTACGATGCACTGGATGGAACTCTTCGCCTCACGCTGCTGAAATCCGGTATCTTCCCGAATGAGAACGCGGACTGCGGAGCGCACCATTTCATTTATTCCCTGCTGCCGCACGAAGGTGACTACAGAAAGGGGAGAGTAACCGAAGAGGCAGACCTTCTGAACAAACCCCTGACCGCGCTCGTCGGAAGCTACCGGGGAGAGAGGTATTCCGCCGCATACGTGGATGCGCCGGGTGTCTATCTCGATACGGTGAAACGGGCGGAAGACGGGAACGGCCTGATTCTCCGCTTCTATGAGGGACACGGTGCGACGAGAGAAGTCCATGCGGACGTTGCGCACCTGCATCCGGAATCCGCCGTCGAGTGCACACCGACGGAAGAGAAGATCAGGGGAGCGAAGAATGTGCTGGAAAAGGGGCAAAGACTCTCCTTTACCATCCGTCCGTTCGAGATCCGTACCTTCCGTCTTGGCTGCACAAAGTTCTGAGTAATAAACATTGCAGAATTTGCACGAAATTTCGCAACTTCTGCAATGTTTTTTCTTTTCCACGACAAGAAAAGCCAGAAAAGAACCTATCTCGGGCAAAATCGCCGTAAATATGCCACGATTTGGACAACAGATGAATCAATATATCGCCAGGATGTATCATGCCTGTCGGACTATGACAAATAATGCAATCTTTTTTGCACAAGAAATCAATTATCACGTAGTATTCATTCGTCATTCTGTCTAATATTACAAGCATAGTTGCGGGGAATATTACCTAAAACGAAGTAAGGAGTGAGAACATGGCTGACTTAAGTCAAGATACTTCCGCCAAGGTGCAGGGGCCTCATTACGGGGAACATAAGGTGAAGACCAACACTTATCTCAGGAACAACTGGCAGCTGTATGTCATGCTGATCCTGCCTCTCGTGTACCTGATCCTGTTCAAGTACAAACCGATGCTGGGCATCATCATCGCTTTCAAGAAATTCAATATTTTTAAAGGTGTATGGCAGAGCCCCTGGGTGGGCCTTGCCAACTTCCGGGATGCGTTCTCGACGGCGCAGTTCTGGACGGCATTGAAGAATACGCTGATCCTCAACATCGGCGACGTGATCATCGGCTTCCCGATTCCGATCATCCTCGCGGTTTTCCTCTACGAGGTCAGCTCCAAATTCGTGAAAAAGTCCACACAGCTGATCCTGTACCTGCCCCATTTCTTCTCCTGGGTTATCATCGCGGGCGTGGTACAGCAGATCTGCTCGGAGCAGGGACTGCTAAATGATATCATCCGCGCGATGGGAGGCAACTCCATAAACTTCCTCTCCAGCCCAGGCTGGTGGAGGGCAGTCTACTGGATCTCCGGTGTCTGGCAGGGCGCAGGCTACAACCTGATCATTTATTTCGCAGCACTCTCCGGTACGGACCCTTCGCTGAACGAAGCGGCCTACATCGACGGTGCGACCAGAATGCAGCGCATCTGGCACGTCACGATCCCGCAGATCCGTGGCACGATCACGATGATGCTGATCATGTCGCTCGGACGCGTGATGCAGATCGGCTTCGAGAGACCTTATATGATGGGCAACACGCTGGTACAGGATGTTGCGGACGTCATCTCCACTTACGTGTACAAGACGGGTCTGCAGAACATGAGATATGATTACGCGGCTGCCGTAGGTCTGTTCCAGTCCGTGGTCGGCATCATTCTGGTGCTGTTGGTCAACCAGATGGCTAAGAAATTCGGAGAGGAAGGTATCATGTAATGGGAGAACTCAAGAATTCCAGGTCCAATAAAAGATTCCAGATCATTACCGGCACGATCTTCATTATCATCACGTTGATCGCCCTGGTGCCGATCCTCCGCGTTGTATCGACATCTTTCTCTTCGAAGAGTGCAATCCTCTCGGGGAAGGTTACGATCTTCCCCGCCGACTTCACTCTGGATGCGTACAACAAGGCATTCAGCAACTCGAACTTCACGGGTTCTTTCCTCTATACCATCGTACTGACGCTGGTATTCACGGCATTGGCAATGTTCATGACCATCCTGGCGGCCTATCCGCTCTCCAAGACGAAGCTCAAGGGCGCAGGCTTCATCATGACGGCCTTTGTCCTGACCATGTACGTTGATCCCGGCACCATTCCTACCTTCATGAACATCAAGAGTCTCAACATGATCGACACGGTGTGGGCACTGCTCATCCCGGGGTGCCTGTCTGCGTACAACCTGATCATCATGAGATCGTTCTTCCTCTCCATCGACAAGTCATTGTTCGAGGCGGCTTACATTGACGGCTGCTCCCAGTTCAAGACCCTGACGACCATCGCGATCCCGCTCTCCAAGCCGACGATCGCAACTCTCGCACTGTTCTACGGCGTCGGCAGATGGAATGATGTAACGGACAACCTCTATTACATCAACACCGCCTCTCTCTATACGGTACAGATGCAGCTGAAACAGATGATCGACTCCGTCAAGATCTCTGCGCTCGAAGGCACCACGACGGCACTGGTCGCTGACAACATCAAGGCAGCCTCCATCGTCGTATCCATGGTGCCGATGCTCATCGCCTATCCGTTCATTCAGAGGTATTTCACTTCAGGTATCATGCTCGGTGCAGTGAAAGGCTGATCGAGTCAGATAGATTCTTCACAGCAAGAAAGGGGACAAGTAATGTTAAGAAAAAGTTGGTTTACCAAGGCGGCTGCGCTCGGACTATCCGCAGCCATTCTGGCAGGCTGCGGCAGCGGCACGACGGGTTCGGCACCTGCAGCGGAAGGAAATACAGCTGACGACACGGCGTCGGGTGACGCAGAGAAGCTCAATGTCATGATCTGGGATCGCTCCAACGCGGCTTCCGGCACGACCATGGAGGACAACCCGCTGGCGAACTGGATCAAGGAGCAGGTAAAGGCAGAGTGTAATATTGACCTTACCTTCACCTCGGTGCCCCGTTCCGGATCGGATGACAAGCTCAATACGATGATGACTGGCGGCAACGCGCCCGACGTGATCTTCACCTACGAGCAGAACCTGTTCGGCAACTATGCTTCTCAGGGCGGCCTGGCTGACCTGACGGATGCGCTCGCACAGTATGGCGACAATATCAACAAGTACATCGGCAATATCCAGTACATGGGCCAGTATGATGGCAAACAGTATGCCATCATGAAGAGAAGAGGCTTCCAGATCCCGAGACACATCACCTACATCCGCAAGGACTGGCTGGATGCACTGGGACTTGACGTACCCAAGACGAAGGATGAGCTGATCGACGCCCTATATGCGTTCAAGGAAAAGAATCCCGGCGGTGTGGATCGCATCGTTCCCTGGGCCATGGGCGGTACAACGGATACCGAGAAGTTCTACCTGAACTTCGTCGGCTCCTACGTACCGGAACTCTCCGAGAAGGACGCTTACATCTACTCCGAGAACTTCCTCGTATTCGCGGACGGCGCCATCGACGGTCTGAAGGAAATGAATCAGCTGTACAACGATGGCATCATTTCCCCGGATTTCGCGGTGGATACCACAAATGATCAGTTCAAACAGGACATGACCAGTGGTAACGCTGGTTTCTGCCTGGATGATTCTACGAACATCTTCGACTACATTCCGACACTGAAGGCTTCCGTTCCGGAAGCGGAGTTCGTACCACTCAACTGCCTGACGCTCCCTGACGGGAAGTCCTACAGGAATCCAACCGAGCCCCTGTACGGCATGTATGTCATGGTGCCTGCAACGTCGGAGGACAAGGTAAATGCTGCGGTCAGGTATCTGAACTGGATGTGCGATCCTACAGTGGCGGAGAACATTGAGTACACACCGGATCACACGAAGACGGACGGCGGCGCGCCAATCGCCCTGACGGAAGAGGAGATGGCTGCCAGGTCCTATCCCGGCACCCCGAACGATTACAACATCATCAACCAGCACTTCGATTTCGTAGATACGAGAGAAGGCCAGGTGTCCGCATGGGCAGAGCCGAACAAGAGCTGGGAAACCGAAGACTGGTTCGGACAGTTGTACGACGTCTGCACCACGGATCAGTTCCTGTATCCGACGACGCCTACCGTGCTCGATGAAGAGGCACAGTACAAGTCCAACCTCACATCCATGATCATTGGCTATGTGTATAACTGCATCAGCTGCGCACCCGAGGAGTTCGAAGCGACCCAGCAGGCCGAGTATCAGAAGCTCCAGGATGCAGGCCTTGAGCAGATCCTGAAGGCAAGGGCGGATTACTATGACACCGGCGCTGTGGCAGAGTTCCAGCAGCAGGCCAATCAGTAATCAATAATCTATGTGTCTGCGACAGCCAGAAGCTGCCACACAAAAGTGAACAAAGGGAGCGGTCAGATCATTTGGCCGTTCCCTTTTTTATCAGGAGAGACAGCCGGATATTGGGCTGTAGCCCCTGATAAGGAAAATATCAGGCAAGAAAGCTTAAGAATTATGTCCAAAGAAACGAAATTCCTGTCGACGGCGCTCTGCCTTCTGCAGGGAAAATATGATAAAGGTACGAGGGAAAGAGCACTGGTCGATGACATGACCCCGGAGCGGCTCCTGTCTCTGATCAGAGAGGTCCGAACAGCGCAGGGACTGACCAATGTGCGGGATGCCAAGCTCCCCGAGTACAGGGAGGAAGTGGGTGTACCACAGTTCCAGGGGATCTCCTGCACAGCAGGGCTCCACGTGAGAACGATCAAAGAGAATGGGGCAGGTACCCCGGCCGAGGTGAAGCTCTTCCGCCTCCTCCCTGGGGAAACGCCGGAGAATTTCAACCGCGTCAATGGCAGGATCACGATGTCACGGTTCATGACAGATCTGGACGGGAAACTGGACTGCGTCATACCGGAGGGCAGATATGTCGTCGAGGTGTCGAAAGGCAGCGAATATGTCATCCTGCGCGATTCCTTCACGGTAGAGGAGAAGGAGAGCGTGAGCAAAGATTACACGTTGCACCGGTTCATTGACCTCTCTTCCCTGGGCTGGTACGCGGGGGATCTTCATCACCACAGCGTATATTCGAGTCCTGCCTATGGCGGAACGGACGATGTCAGGGAATCGGCAGAGGAGGTGGCGTGCTCCATGCGGGCCGCAGGACTTACCTTTGGCGCGCTCTCGGACCATCATAATGTTTACAATCACGCCGTCTGGAGAAAACAACAGACGCCCGATTTCCTTCCAATTGTCTCCAAAGAGATCTCTACCTCCAATGGTCATGTCTTATCGCTCGGCGTAGACGAAGACGTGATCTACCGGATTCCTTCCGATGAGGACAGGAATGAGGGGGCTCTTCGCAGGGAATTCTATCGCATTGTACGCCAGATCAAAGATGATCAGGGACTTGCGCAGCTCAATCACCCCCGCGATCTGCAGACATCCATTTCCTGGAATCCCTCGATGTACGACATGATCGACATCTTTGATACGATGGAGATCTGGAACGGATCCAATCCGATGATGGCAGGCTCGACGAATGATCGCGCGTACCGGCTGTGGCTCCGGCTCCTTTCGCAGGATCGGTTCATCCCCGCGACAACGGGGAGCGATACACACAACATCCATGCCAATGACTATGCTGTCTTTATGGATGAGCTCATGGATTTCAGGAAGGAGCTGGCAGTCAGGCAAAGAGAGCTCACCATTGCCTTCCCGGAAGAGATCGCGTGCTACGCCCTCATTTTCGATGAGGTGCTGCCGATCCTGGAGAAGTGGGCAGAGACCAACCTGTCGAGCGGCGGCGTCCGGACCTACATCCATGATCCTGACGCGTGTGGGGCGGCTGCCCCGGGGAATCAGGAAGAGGTACTAACCGCGCTTAGAAGAGGTCACAGCTTCCTCACGAACGACCCGATTCTGATCCCGTCCATCCACGACTTTTTGCCGGGAAGCCATATCAAAAGGAGCCGGGAGAGTGACCAGCTGGAAATGGAGATCCGGCTGTACTCCAATACGCCGCTCGAGAAGGTGAGCGTACACACACCGGACGGCGTGCTCCTCACCAGGGCGCTGGACAGTGACAAGGCTGGAAGAGATCTCTCCGCGACCGGGAACCCAGCCTGGTACGATTACTCTTTCCGTGCAGAGCTGCCTGTGGGGGATGCGCACTATGTCTTCGTCACGGCGATGAGCGACTGCACTGCCATGGCGATATCGAATCCGTTCATTCTGGATCCGAACTGATGCGTGAGAGGTGCAGCTGTGCCTGGCGGTAGGCCCGCGGTGACATGCCGCTGATACGGTTAAAGGTACGGTTGAACTGAGAGAACGAGGTGAAGCCACAGCGTTCCGCGACGTCTGCTATTTTCTCATCAGAGGAGGAGAGCAGGTACTGGGCATTCTTGATCCTGGTCTCCTGTATGTAGGCGGTCAGATTGAAATGCGTCGTCGCCTTGAATTCCCGCGAGAGGTAGCTTGGGCTGATGTAGAACTGCTCCGAAAGCGAGTTCAGCGTCAGATCCTCGCTGTAATGGGAGTGGATGTAGGCCGAGATCTCGTAGATTTTCTGCTCGATTGAGGTGTAGGTCTCATCGTTCTCATAGCGGTTCGCGCCGGGCGTCTTCGAAAGGTCATACAGTGTGTACAGGAATTCTTGGAATTTCGTATGAATGTAGAACTCATCCGCGGGAGTGCCGTAATACGAATGACTGTCGGAGAACCGGAAGATATCGTTTAAGAGATCGTAGAGGCGGTTGCGATCCTCGAAATCGAAGCGGTAGATCGGCACCTTCTCGTGGAAGGGCTGCAGGATTTCGCGGTACGCCGCCTGTGTATCCGGACGGTTCAGCGGAAACATGAAATCAATGACGATGCGTTTCGACGGATCGCCCTTGTAATAGATGGATTTGTGCATGACGGAGGGTGCGAGGCAGACAATGTCGCCCTCGCGGATCGCATACGGAATGCCGTCGATGAGGTGGGAAGCGGCAGGCGCGAGAAGGATCAGCAGCTCATAGAAGATATGAAGGTGCTGGAAGGCCATGTTGACTTCCTCGGAACGCACATCGTAGTCGAAATAGTAGTAGGTCTCGTGCTCGATGTCGTTGATAATCGTATAGTGTTTGTCATTATAAAGTAAATTGTTGATCAGCATATGATTCAGTATACATCATTCACCATACAGGTAGAAAGATAGGATCATTCAGGGAAAGCAGAGGTTGCCGGCTCATGGGAGCACACAGGAACGTACATAAGGCAGAGTACAGAATCGGTGTCGATGTCGGAGGAACGAATATCGCAGTGGGTATCGTGGACGATCACTACAGGATCGTGACGAAGACCTCTGTCCCGACACGCGACGCGGCGGCACCGGAAGAGATGGTCGAGGCGATCATGAGTACCTGCAGACAGCTGATGCAGCAGGCGCGAGTTTCGGGAGATGAGATCGTATCCATTGGCATCGGGGTGCCGGGGACAGCGAACCAGGAGACGGGCGCCGTAGAATACGCCAACAATCTCGGCTTCACGGACGTGCCGTTCATGCCTATGATACGGACTGCGTTCGGAGAACCGCTGCGGGGGGTGATCCATTTCGACAACGATGCCAATGCGGCGGCGATTGGAGAGTACCTTGCGGGGAACTACAGGGAGAAATCCTTCATCATGGTCACGATCGGCACGGGCATCGGCGGCGGCATTATCTACAACGGCAGGATTGTACGCGGCGTCAATTACGCGGCCGGAGAATTCGGACATATGTCCATCAACGTGGAGGATGGTGTTACCTGCAACTGCGGACGGCGCGGCTGCTGGGAGAATTACGCCTCTGCCGCAGCCCTCATCCGGCAGGCAAGAGAGGCGATGACAAATGCGACAGACAGGAGCGGCGCACTGTGGAAACTCTCCGGTGGAGCGCCGGACAAGATTGACGGGAGGCTCTTCTTCGAGGCGGTACGGGAGGAAGATCCTCTGGCACTGAAGGTACTGGAGAAGTTCGTCGGGTATCTTGCAGAAGGCATTACCAATCTGGTCAATATCTTCCAGCCGGAAGTGATCGTGCTCTCCGGCGGGATCACGCGAGCCGGGGATCTCTTCCTGCCGGCGCTCAAAGAGAAGGTACTGGCAAACGTTTATTCCAGAGACAGTGCGGTCAATACGAAGATCCGAATCGCGGATGCGATTCCGGATGCCGGAGATGTCGGCATTATCGGTGCAGCCGTGATGGACAGAGGGGAGGCATAATGGAACAGCATTATCAGATCATTGTGAGAGATACGGAGGAGAGAGTGCTCTCTTCCATGAGTCGGCAGTGCATGGAGAAGGCGAGCCCATTCTACGGCTCCTTCGCGGATAAGGATGAGATTGTACAGGCGAAATATACGGCTTATCGCTGCGTATCCATGATCTCCTGTTACTGCTGCCGGGATTCCCGCTTCTATCGCAGCGGCAAACTGTATCAGAGGATTGAGGCGGCCCTTTCCTATATTGAAAAGGCACAGCATGAGAATGGTCTGTTCGACTATGTCACCTGTAATTTCTTCTCTGCACCGGATACGGCGTTCATCACGAAGAAGCTCCTGCCGACCTTCGAGTATCTGAAGAGCCTTACAGCGCCTTCCGAAGAGGAGAAGAGAATCTGCGAACAGCTGGATAAGATCATTCACAAGGCGGCAAAAGGAATTGCTGGCGGTGGCTTCCATACGCCGAATCATCGCTGGGCGATCGCATCCGTACTGCTCAAAACCTGGCAGATCTATGGAGATCCGGAGCTCCGGAAGAGAGCGGAGCAGTACCTTGCCGAAGGCATCGACTGCAATGAGGATGGAGAATACTCGGAGAAGAGCGCCGGCAACTATAACCGCATCAACAACGACGCGATGATCGCAATCGGCGAAGTAACAGGGGATCCGCAGTATGAGGAGTACGTTATCCGGAATCTGAATATGATGCTCCATTACTGGGAACCGGACGGGTCAATATTCACCGCAAACTCTACCAGATACGACAAGGACAGGCTGACCTATCCGAAGAACTATTACAACGAATACATGCTGATGGGAGAGAGACACCACATCCCGGCCTTCCTTCAGATGTGCAATCGTATCATGGACATCTGCGATGACAAGGGACTGCTCGCACCGGATCTTCTGAATTACTATCTGCTGCACCCGGAGTGGAGGCAGACCGAAGAGGCGGAAAGTTACCAGGATGAAGATTACCGGGTATACTATAGAAATTCCGGTATCGTCAGGGTGCATTCCAAAGATTATACCTTCACTGTTATGAAGGATAAGACGGACTTCCTCTATTTCCATGATGGCACGATCAAGGTGGCAATGAAGGTAGCGGGATCGTTTGTTCAGTACCGTGCGTTCTCCGGTAGATCCATGGAGGAGATCCCTGGCGGCTACCATCTGCATCAGACCATGCGCGGCTGGTATTATCTGCCGTGGACCGACGAACAAAGGCCGGATACTTCTGACTGGTGGCAGATGGATAATAACAGACGCGATAAGACCGAAGGCCCCGATATGGACATAGATGTCTATGTGACCGAGTCCGAACAGAGGGATGGGGTAGATGTGCGTGTTGTGACCGGGGGCGTCGACGGAGCTCCCTGGAGAATTGAGATTGCTGTGATGGGAGCTGATTTCCTGCAGAATGAGAACGTGGCGCAGTACCTGCGAGGCGGGGAAGCGATCACGATCCGCAAAGGAATGACCCGGGTTCAGAATGAACGCGATGCCATTATCATCGGACCGGCCTTCGGAGAACATCACTTCATGGAAGGCAAGGAGGATTCGGAAGGCAGGATGGCAGGTGCCTCCACGATCTATTTCACGGCTTACACGGGATTCGACCAGACGATACAGCTGCGCAATGTCAGAACGCAGCTGGAGAGGGAGAACCGGCTGTAGAGATCGGCTGTATCTGTTCAGTACAGCCCGAAGCAAAAGCCCAAGGGTTTGCTTCTCCGGGCGTTCCAAAGCAGATATTCAGCAGGCATGTCGCACTTTTGCGAAGCAAAATCTGCATGTGCGGCGCGCATAACAGTTCAGAACTATCGGTTCTGTTATGATTTGCTATTCCAGATCGTCCGGATCGTCGGAGCGCGCGGAAAGAAAACGCGGGAAGAGCTGCTCCACGGGGAGCTCCGAAAGGAGGATGGCGGCGAACATGAGAGCACAGCCGATGCCTTCGCGAAGGCGCAGGGTCTGCCCCAGGATGAGCCAGCCGCCCAGGGCGGAGAATACGCTCTCCATGCACATCGCAAGGGACGCGACGGTGGGATTCAGTCTCTGCTGGCCAATGGACTGCAGGGAGTAGCCAACGGCACTCGACATGATCCCGGCATAGAGGATCGGGACGGCGGCAGCGCGCAGTCCCTCGATCGTAGGATGCTCGAAGAGGAGCATCAGGACGGCTGCGATGACCAGTTCAACGACGAACTGCAGGAAGGTGAGACGCAGGGCGCCAACCCTCGTCACATAGTGGGAGACGAAGAGGATCTGGCAGGAGAAACCGAAGGCGCTGCCAAGGGTTAAGAGATCCCCGATGGAGATGCTCTCGAAGCCGTTCGTCATGCACAGGAGATAGAGGCCGACCACGCAGAGCGCGATGCAGAGCCAGATCTTACCGGACTGACGCCTCCTCAGAATGAGCAGAGTGATGACCGGAACGATGACGACATAGAGGGCGGTGATGAAGCCGGACTTTGCAGTCGTCGTATAGGCGATGCCGATCTGCTGCATACCGCTCGCGACGCACAGGAAGATGCCACAGATGATGCCGGCCTTCCAGTCGCTCCACCAAGGAAAAATGGAAGCTTTCGTGGTGTGGCGCTGCCTGCCGGTGCCATGCCGTGAAGTCTTTGCGATCTCGACCGGAAGCACCGTATCATTCGGGTGATTTGTATCTGCTGCCTGCGGATTGCTGTCGATACGTTGCTTATCTATGTAGATTACGAAGGGGAGCATGACGAGGACGGCGAGGATGCTCCTTGCCGTCAGGAAGGTCCAGCCGCCGACGTAGTCGGCGCCGATAGACTGGGCGGAGAAGGCCATGCCCCAGATGAAGGCTGCGAGGAGCAGCATGCCGGTGTGCAGGATATCTTTATAGAGTTGCCGCCTGTTGTGAGTCATGTCTCTATTCTTTGCGTAGATTCGTTGCCGCTTCGCTGCGCCAAACGTTTATGAGACTATCAACCTGCCGGAATCTGTCACAGACTGGGAGCAAGAGGACGTTGATAGTTCTGGCACAGGGATGGTCTTATTTTTTCCAGACCGCACTGAGGGTTACGGAGGGCAGAAGAGTTTCGTAGAGTGTCGATTTACTCTTCTCGTTCGTCGTGATGTAGGCGACGCCGTCGATGACGGTGATGTCCTCCGCCTCGTTCGGGATGTCGATCGTCCATACGCCGATGTAATTGCCGTCGTGGTCGAAGACGTTGATGCGCTGTTTGCTCTTCCACTCATAGGCGTTGAAACAAGCCGAAACGGCGTAGATGAAGTTGTCATCCGCCGCGATGCCCTGCGAGCTGTAATGCTGGGAGTAATATTCGTCGACGGGATTGATCGCCAGGGTGTCCATGTCTTCGTTCAGCACGCAGAAGGAATTGCGGCTGTCCTCATTCTTGCCGATGAGGTAGAAGTGGTGATCTGCGTAGGCGATGCCCCAGATGTTGGTAAGGAGCGGGAAATCCCACTGTTTCACCTTTTTGAGGTTCTCATCCACCTCCAGGACGCCCGAAGGGTAGCCCTTATAGGTGCCGCCTTCTGCGATGTAGAGATGACCATTGTCCTCGTTGTAGCAGATCCCATTCCCGTGGTCGAAGGGGAGATTGCGCGCGCGGGCGACTGCTTTGCCGGTCGAGAGGTCGTATTTCGTCAGGATGGTCTCGTAGTGGCTGGTGTCTCCCTTGTTGTAGGCGGCATCATTAATGGACGCGGCTGTCACGAGGTAGAGCTTGCCGTTCTCGGCGAATACGCAGGATCCTTGTGTGCTCTTGAAGCTGTATTTTTTGTTCTTCGGTTTGCCGGCATCGACGGTGATGACTTTCTCAGAGGCTGTGTTGCCGACGTCGAGGTTCAGGACATCATCTTGGTTGGCGTAGCTCTTCTGGTTCGGACCGGACCAGCCGCCGAAGCGGTGTCCGCTCTTCGTGAACCTGTTCTGCGGCAGGTGGGTAACGGTGTCGTAGATGCCGTAGATGTCGTTCATCTCGCCATAGTTCGCGCGGTTACCGTTGAAATGGATGATGTACATCTGCGGCTCCCAGGCAGCATAGAGCTTCATGGCGCTGGCATCGTGGATCGTCGCCTGATCGTCCAGCTCATTTCCCTTCCGCCTGGGATTGGTGGTCCAGCCGAGGAAGACGTAACCCTTCCGCGTGAAGGTGTTCGCGGGGAGCGTGACATCACTGCCTTCCGTCACGGAGAGCGCTTCCATCATGCCGACGCCACCGTTGGCGTCGAAGAAGATCGTGACCTTGCCGGAGGGAGCGGCCTTAGAAGATGTCTTGGCAGAAGCCTTCGTGGAACTTTTGTCGGACGTACTGGCAGATGCCTTCGCAGATCCCTTAGTAGACGTACTGGCAGGTGTCTTTGCAGACTTGGTGGCTGCCTGTACCGGAAGGATGGGAGAGAAGCCTGCGAGAACATTTCCGCTGTCCGCCAACTGCCGGAAACTGTCATTATGTGGAGTATCCACGGCGCACGCTGTTCCGTCTGAATCGTTATCTCTATTTATATTAAGATATGGGCTGGTTGCCAGGACACAGCCTGCGATCGCTGCTCCGAGGAGCATGCGTACAATAATCTTGCTGATCATGAACTTACCTTGAAATCATCATGCCTGCGGGACGCCTTCTGTTTACACAGAGGACAGTGCCTCCATGATACCACGAAACGCGTGGGATTCCTTATCGTTCCAATACTTTTAACTTGATTGAAAACTCAAAATAAGTTAGTATCTGTATGTTAAGTCTATCAATATACAACAGTTTGTGGTCAGAAGAACACAACAGCCATAACCTTAGTAGTTCGCTCTAAGGTGACGTTAGGATTGCAATGTCGCAGGATTTTGATTACGGTTTTATTGATGTGCACTGCCACGTGCTGCCCCAGGTAGACGATGGCTCACAGAGCGAAGAAATGTCGGCGAATATGCTGCGTATGGCATATGATGAGAATATCCGTACGATGATCCTGACGCCGCATAACAAGATTCACATTCACAGCGTATCGGTGGAAGGCATCCGCAAGAGGATTCCCATCCTCGAACGACTGGCCGATGAGATGGGGCTGGACATGCAGTTCTATCCCGGCAATGAGCTCATGTACGACAGCTCTCTGCCCGACCGCCTCTATGAAGGTCAGGTACAGTCCATGGCCGATTCACGCTACGTTCTCGTCGAGTTCCACCCCAGCGATTCTTTTGATTACATCCATGAGGGACTTCGGAGAATTCAATACGAAGGCTATGAGGTTATCCTCGCCCACTGCGAGAGGTACAACTGTCTGGTCAGGGAAATGGATCACTCGGAACTTCTTATCAATATGGGCATCTATCTGCAGGTGAATGCCGCGGATGTCATCCCGAAACTCTTCAATCCGGTCACAAAATACGTGAACAGGCTCATGCAGCAGGGCATGGTCTCCTTCATCGGAACGGATGCGCACCGGGATCAGGGAGAGAGGGCGCCGCGCATGCTGGAGTGTGCGGATTATCTTATGAAGAAATTCGATCCTGGCTATGTGCGTGCCATGCTGTACGATAATGCGGCAATGGTTATTGAAGATCAGGAGTTTGGCAACTATTATTAAGGTATCTGTTACAGGGAACACGAATCGGACGGGGAGATAATTTATGAACGAGAACAACCAAAGCTTAGGAGATGAGGTCGAGATTGATCTGGGAGAAATTTTCGGTGTCCTTCTGCACTGGGCATGGCTCCTGGTACTCATCACACTGCTCTGCGGTATCGCGGGATACTGCGTCAGTGCTTTCCTCCTGCCGGAGCAGTTTGAGTCCACGACACAGATCTATGTACTCAATCGGCAGGATGATGACAACGGCAAGATATCCACGCAGGATCTGCAGGCCGGTTCCGCACTGACCAACGATTATGCGTCGATCATTACGAGCCGCTATGTTCTGGAGAAGGTTATCGCCGATCTGAAGCTGGACTACGACTACGACGGTCTCATGAAGCACGTGAAGGTCACGACGCCTTCCGACACCCGTATTGTTGCGATCACGGTGACGGACACCAGCCCGGAGGCCGCGAAGATGATCGCCGACGAGATCCGCACGGACGCGTCGGATCATATCAAGGAAGTCATGGCGATTAATGCGGTCAACGTCGTTGAGGAAGCGAATCTTCCGACGGAGAAATCTTCTCCGAACAATACGAAGAACGCGGCGATCGCGGCTCTTGTCGGTCTCTTTCTCACCGCAGCCATCATCGTCATCCGTTACATCATGGATGATACGATCAAAACGCAGGAGGATGTCGAGAAATATCTCGGCATCAGTACGCTTGCCATGATCCCGATTGACGAGGAGATCTCGAAGAACTCCTTCGAGGAGATGAGCAAGAAGTCGAAGAAGAAAACAAAAAAGGCCCCCCACTCAGCACATCATGCGGCAGAGATCAACACCCTGCACCACAGTGATTTTGCTGATCCGAACGAAGTGGAGCGCCCTTCGAGAAGGCGTGAGCGCACGGCCGGGCGCAGTGCGGCTGCGGAGCATGAGGCGGTTCGAAACGACAGACCCCGCCATGAGGCAGAGCACGCCGCTGCAGCAGGCGCCAGAAGACCCGCGTCGAAGAAGGCGGAGTCAAGGCCTGTGAACAGGGATCGGCAGGATAAGATATCGGATGAGACAGATGTCATCACCATCAGCGACATCTGAGAAGGGGGAGTTATGCAGCAGGTCAGTATCAACAATCTGAATCTTTCCTTCCGTACCACGGAAGCTTACAAGACACTTCGCAGCAACATTGAATTCTCCGGTTCGGACATGAGAACCATCTCTGTCACGAGCTGTATGCCGAACGAGGGCAAATCTCAGGTGACATTCGAGCTCGCGAGGAGCTTCGCACAGAACGGCAACAGCGTTATCCTCATCGACGCCGACCTTCGCAAGTCTGTCATGAGGGAACACTATAAGTCCGGCAGAGTGACCTTTGGCCTGTCCAACTATCTGGTCGGGCAGTGCGAGCCGGACGATGCCACATGTGAAACGGACGAGCCTGGTTTTTACACGATTTTCTCAGGGCCCACGACGCCGACTCCGTCAGAGTTGCTCAACAGCCAGCGCTTCGAGAATCTCTTATCTTTCTGCCGGCAGATGTATGACTACACGATCATCGACTGCCCGCCGATCGGTTCCGTCATTGACGGCGCAATTGTCGGCAAACAGTGCGACGGCACCATCCTTGTCATCTCCGCAGGTGACATCAGCTACCGCTTCGCGCAGGATGTGAAGGGTCAGCTCGACCGTGCGGACTGCCATATCATCGGCTGTGTTCTGAACAAGGTGCCGATGGAGAGCGGCAAGGGCTACTATGGCAAGTATTACGGGAAATATTACGGCAAATACTACGGCAACTATTACGGCAACGAGAGTACACATTGAATAGACTGGCAAGAAAATTGATCGCCCTTCTGACTGCGGGCCTTTTGGGCGCGGGCACCCTGTCAGGGTGTGCCTCAGTAGACGAGAAGATGGACAAGCTCATCCTCCTCGAAGAGAAGAATCCAGGCTACACGGAGCTGCTCCTGCCTTCCCTCTCGCAGACGAGAGAAGTCATCAAGGCTACGGCGGATATCAGGGACCGGCGCAATTACTATCTGAATACCCTCACGGACCGGAATGGCGAGGATGGCTATATCCTCAAAGTGAATTCGGACGGATCTATCCGTTTCTCCGGCGCCAACAACACGGGAAATAACCTGTATTTCGGCATTGATGCCTCATATCTGCCCGACGGAGACTACGTGCTCTCGGACGGCGACGAGCACACGGAGAATGCCTTCATGTATTTCGAAGGTGTGACGATGCTCCCGGGCGGCAAGACGGAATATCATACGCTCGCGAGAACGATTGATAACACACACTTTACGAAGGACAGCACGGAATATCAGCGGTTCAACACAGTGCTCGTTATCAAGGACGGTTTTTCCTCGGATGGGATCACGTTCTACCCGATGATCCAGCGCGAGGATCACGCCAGCGATGAGTATGAACCTGCGATTACGACCAGGTACCAGCCACACGGGGAGAGAATGAGTCTCTACAACCTCTATCAGTTCCCGAAGACGCAGCTGGAGAAGATCACCTCTGCCGACTGGAAGCTTCTGTGCACCAACCTGGAGAGCGGCGTGCTCATGAATGACTGGACCAGCATCAGTTTCGGAGACGGCACGGGTGTGGAATTCAGAGGCAACTCTGCGGACGACGCTGTTTATGGCATGATGAACTCGATCGGCCAGGTTGAGGAAGGGGCGGTCAAGGTTGCCTTCCACGACTCCTACGCGACGCTTGTAAGGGACGACGGCTCCGAGCTGGGAAGCGCAGGGACCGGGATCAACGGGATCGAGGTGCCGGATTTCTCCAACGCGCCTCTGGATGAGGTCACGGAGTTCGATGCGTATCTCAAACGGATCTCGGACCCGAAGTACACTGTATTCCTCACAATCAACGACGAAGGTACGAATGCCCTGACGGATGGGCTGAAAGAACAGCTCTCTCTGATGGGACTTACCGCGGACTTTACGGATATGTATCGCTACAGCTATCTGGCGGTCATTGACCAGGGGGTGCTCACCGCGGAGGACAGCAGCGAGACCGAAGCGGTTGAGACGAACGGCGTCACCAATAAGGGCGTTGCCTATACGGTGAAGAGCGCGGGCTATTCCGCGATCCAGGAGAAGGAGGCGACATCCATCCTCCTGGATGGCCTGGAATACGGCATGGATCGGAAGGGAATGAATTTCGTCATCTACGACAATGATGTTGACCGGATCGTGGACAGCGTCGTATTCGACACCAACTACGGCCTTAAATGCTACCGTCCGCTGGACGGTGTCGTCGGCGTTGATCCGAACGCGGAATAGTGGCGGACGCAGATAAATAACAAGTATGAGTGATAACAACGAGCAATCGAACAGGAACGAGAACGACCCGGAAGAGATGAAGGTCATATATCTGTCAAGGAAGGCGGAGTTTGAGGCGGCAGCTGCAGCAGGGAATGCTACGGCCTGCCGCCTCCTTGGTAACATGTATTACCATGACTGGCTGGGAGAGCCGGATTATGACAGGGCGGAAGAGCTGTATCAGCGCTCTGCGGACGGCGGAGACCCTGTCGGCAAACTCTGCCTTGCCAATCTCTGGCTGGAAGGGCGAGGTCACGGCACCCAGTCCGAGGCACTGACGCTCGTATCGGAGTGTGCAAGGGAGTCCGGGCGCGTTGTGATCCGTCATGAGAATCCGGACGGCACGCTGCACTATGCGCTTTCTGCCACGCAGAGGACGATTCCGGTGCGGAAACGGTAAAACGGATTTGAAACTGAAAAGCGGAGTGACAACTCTGCCAAAATGACTGACAGTCATTCCCGCCATATGGTGTTATAATAGCAGTGCTGCGTGCGGAGAAACCTCCGTGGCAGCACTGTTTTTGTGGAAAAAGGAAAGGTGTAGATATGCTTAAGTTTCTGATTCTTCTCTTCGTGGCTCTTGTGTTCTCGTCGGTTGGCTTTAAGAAGTATGTCTGGTTCATTTCGATCGGCTACGGCTTCTCGGTTGCCGCGATCGGCCTTGCACTGCTCGTGATGTTCCGCGGCTCTCTGAGCGTCGGCACGGTGCTGGCGACGCTCCTTTTCATCGTTTACGGCTGCCGTCTCGGCGGGTATCTTACTTACCGCGAATTCATGAAATCCGGCTCCTACAACAAGGCGATGACAAAAGAGATCAAGGACGGTTCGACCATGTCCATGGCGGCGAAGATCGGCATCTGGGTATCGGCGGCTCTCTTGTATGTCTGTGAGACCAGCCCGGTATTCTTCCGCCTGCTGAATGGAAAGGGCACCAACGCGTGGGTCACCATCGGTTGTCTTGTCAGTATCTGCGGCCTCATCCTGGAATCGACTGCCGACTGGCAGAAAAATCAGGCGAAGAAGGTCAATCCGCACCGCTTCGTGGACACCGGTGTATACCGGCTCGTCCGCTGTCCGAACTATCTGGGAGAGATGACCTTCTGGACCGGCGTGTTCCTCGGCGGCATCGGCGCGGTGTCCGGCGCGCAGTGGCTCATTGCGGTTCTCGGTTATGCCGGGATCATCTACGTCATGTTCGGCGGCGCCAGAAGGCTGGAAATCCGCCAGAACAGGAATTATGGCAGCGATCCGGAGTATCGGGCTTATGTGAAGAAGACGCCGATCATGGTGCCGTTCGTTCCGCTCTACAGTGTCGCGAAGTACAGGTGGCTGGTGGGATGAGAAATGTTACGGATACAGGCATGAAGGCAGAGAATCCTGGCAGTGGGGAATCTCTTGATGGCTTCACTCTGCCGATGGCGGTTGTGGATGCACTGCCGGTCATATTCTTTTCATTGAGCGCATCAGTCATCGCACTGCGCTTCCTCAGTCCGCTGTACCGCGCAGGAGCTTTCCTCGTGATCCTCGCCGGAGCATTGAAGGCAGCGTGGAAATTCGTGATCGCGTTATTGCACAGGAATGTTCGTTTCCTCAACCGGCAGATGCGTTTTCTCATGCCGGCAGGGTTTCTCCTGATCCTCATCTCGCTCTTCATAGACCGGCAGCTGTGGAGCGCGGGGACAGTGGCGCAGCACATTCTGCAGCTGCCGTCTTTGATCTTCTTCCTCCTCGGGGCGGCAGGGCTCGTTGCCATGAGTATCTTCGCAGTAAAGCTACCCAAAATGGATCCGCGCGCCAACTGGATTGAGCAGGGCATGAACACAGTGGCGCAGCTTCTTATTTTCCTCGGAATTCTGCTGTAATGTTATTGCAGCAGCCGCGTGCGATGTGTGGAAATGGCTCCGAGTCGCCCGAAGATGACTGTCAATACTGCCAAATCCCGAAGCTATATTTAGTAAGTTTATACAGGAAGGTTTCTGATTCCGCAAATATACACAGACGGAATCAGGAATCTTCCTTTTTCTTCGGTAATAATGAGCGTGGTAACGGGGGTTACGGAAATGCTATACTGCAAATGCTACAATGCTAACCGTAAAGCACAAGAAGTTGTACATGATACAGCAGCACACAACAAAATCATGTACCGCTGACACCCACACATTATTTTATTCTTTACGGGAAGCATATTGTGGAAGATCAATATGACCGCATTTAAAGGAGGAATTATGATCGAGAACGAGCAGTGGAACGGCTTTGAAGGAAGGACATGGAAGCTGGAATGCAACGTCCGTGACTTCATTCAGAAGAACTACAAGCCCTACGATGGAGATGAGAGTTTCCTGGAGGGTCCGACCGATGCGACGAACCGGCTCTGGGGCAGGCTCCAGGAGCTGCAGAAGGCGGAGAGAGACAAGGGCGGCGTCCTGGACGAGGAGACCAGTGTCGTTTCCGGACTCACCAGTTATGGCCCCGGCTATATTGATCCATCCATGAAGGACCTGGAGAAGGTCGTAGGTCTGCAGACAGACAAGCCGCTCAAGAGAGCGTTCATGCCTTACGGCGGCATCAAGATGGCTGAAGAGGCGTGCGAGATGTACGGGTATCACCCGGATCCCGAGCTCCACAAGATATTCACAGAGTACCATAAAACACACAACCAGGCGGTGTTCGACGCCTATACCCCCGAGATGAGAGCGGCGCGTCACAGCCATATTGTGACGGGCCTTCCGGACACCTATGGCAGAGGCCGTATCGTCGGCGACTACAGAAGGGTCGCGCTCTACGGCATTGACCAGCTGATCGCCTGGAAAGAGCGCGATAAGGAATACTGCGGCGACGGCACGATGACGGACGACATCATCCGCCAGAGAGAAGAGCTCTCCGACCAGATCCGCGCCCTCGAAGGCATGAAGGAGATGGCAAAGGCTTACGGTTACGACATTTCCCAGCCCGCCAAGAATGCGCAGGAAGCCGTACAGTGGCTGTATTTCGGATATCTTGCGGCGATCAAGACACAGAACGGCGCGGCAATGTCCGTCGGCCGCATCTCTACTTTCCTGGATATTTACATTGAGAGAGACCTGGAGAGAGGCACCCTCACAGAGAAGGAAGCGCAGGAGCTCATTGACCACATGGTCATGAAGTTCCGCATGGTCAAGTTCGCGAGGATCAAGTCCTACAACGAACTGTTCTCCGGTGATCCCGTCTGGGCAACGCTCGAGGTAGCCGGCATGGGCGTGGACGGCAGATCCATGGTGACGAAGAACGACTTCCGTTTCCTGCATACCCTGGAGAACATGGGCCCTTCCCCGGAGCCGAACCTTACGGTGCTCTACTCCTCGAAGCTCCCCGATGCGTTCAAGAAATACGCGGCGAAGATTTCCGTGACAACATCCTCCATCCAGTATGAGAATGACGATGTCATGAAGCCGGTATGGGGTGATGATTACTCCATCTGCTGCTGTGTTTCCGCGACGCAGACCGGCAAGGAGATGCAGTTCTTCGGCGCGAGAGCCAACCTTGCAAAGTGCCTGCTGTATGCGATCAACGGAGGTGTGGATGAGAAGAATGGCCGTCAGGTAGGTCCGGCCTACAAACCGATCACCTCCGAGTACCTCGACTACGATGAGGTGATGGAGAAGTTCGACCGCATGATGGACTGGCTCGCAGGTCTTTATGTGAACATCCTGAATCTCATCCAGTACATGCATGACAAGTATTACTACGAGGCAGCGGAGATGGCGCTCATCGACACCGATGTGAGACGTACCTTCGCGACCGGCATCGCGGGTTTCTCCCACGTGATTGACTCCCTCTCCGCGATCAGGTATGCGAAGGTGAAGACGATCCGTAACGAGCAGGGCCTGGTAGTTGACTACGAGACGACGGGCGATTTCCCGAAGTACGGCAACGACGATGACAGAGCCGATGAGATCGGCGTATGGCTCCTTAATGAGTTCATCAGCAAGGTGAAGAAACATCACACTTACCGGAATTCCGAGCCGACGACTTCGATCCTGACGATCACTTCGAACGTGGTCTATGGAAAATACACAGGCAGCATGCCGGATGGAAGGCAGGCCTGGACACCGCTGGCACCGGGCGCGAACCCGTCCTACGGCGCGGAACAGAACGGCCTTCTCGCTTCGCTGAACTCGCTGACCAAGCTCCCGTACCACTGGGCACTGGATGGCATCTCCAATACGCAGACCATGAACCCTTCGGCTCTCGGACACGATGACGGGGAGAGAGCGGACAATCTGGTCAATGTCCTCGACGGATATTTCGACCAGGGCGCGCATCACCTGAACGTCAACGTCTTCGGCAAGGAGAAGCTCCTGGATGCGATGGATCACCCGGAGAAGCCTGAGTACGCGAACTTCACAATCCGCGTTTCCGGCTATGCGGTCAAGTTCATCTCACTGACGAGAGAGCAGCAGCTGGATGTCATCTCCAGAACCTTCCATGATCATCTTTGATCAGATGAGTCAGGGAACAGTATAATTAGATTAACAATCTGAGAGATCCCGCGGCAGCTGCCCCGGGATCTCTTGTTCTATCATTAATAGTTCAGAACTCAAATGTTTATCTTGGTACGCCCGGAGCAGCAAGCCCTTGGGCTTTTGCTTCGGGCTGTCCTGAACAGATACACGATGTCTGTAATTTTATCCGAGAGGAGAATTCATGAAAGGTTACATCAACTCGATTGAGAGTTTCGGCGCCGTGGACGGGCCGGGCGTGCGGTTCGTCTTCTTCCTGCAGGGCTGCAGGATGCGCTGCAAATACTGCCACAACCCGGAGACCTGGCGGCTGCCGGATGAGATGCTGCGGGATCGGGACGTTGCAGGATCGGATTCCGGGGGAGCGGCGTCTGTCCCGAAGGCGCCATGGAGAGAGGCTGCCGGTGAGAAATATGAGGTGAAGACGGCGCAGGAGGCCTTCGATCAGGCTTTCCGCTATCACGCCTACTGGAAAAACGGAGGAGGGATCACGGTGAGCGGCGGTGAGGGACTGCTGCAGATTGACTTTGTCACGGAGCTCTTCCGGATCGCGAAGGAGCACGGTGTCCATACGGCACTCGATACCTCGGGACAGCCGTTCACCAGGAAGGAGCCGTTCTTCTCCAAATTCCGGGAGCTGATGAAGTACACGGATCTCTTCATTCTGGACATCAAGCATATCGACAGCGCCGCACACAAGTTACTGACCGGATGGGACAATACGAATATCCTCGATCTGGCGAGCTACCTGTCGGAGCAGGGGAAGGCGATGTGGATCCGGCACGTCCTCCTGCCGGGTGTCACAACGGACGAGAAAGAGCTTAAGGATCTTCGGGCCTTCCTTGATACATTGAAGACGGTCGAGCGGGTAGAGGTCCTGCCTTATCACACGATGGGCAAGGCGAAATACGAGAAGCTGGGAATTCGTTATCCGCTGCCGGATACCGCGTCGCCCGACGCTGATGAGATCGCGAAGGCGGAGGAACTCCTTAAGGCAGGAAGGCAATGATGTTTATTGACTATCTGTTCTACCAGTGCTATAACATACATGACGATTAAGAGATGTTTTCAAGGGAGGCAATCGTCATGACAGCGAGAAAAGATTATTATGACGTGCTCGGTGTGAAAAAGAGCGCGACTGAGAAAGAGATCAAGGCGGCCTACCGTAAGCTCGCGAAGCAATATCATCCTGACGCGAATCCGTCGGCGGAAGCGAAGAAGAAATTCGAAGAGATCGGGGAAGCCTATGCCGTCCTCTCCGATGCGAAGAAACGGCAGCAGTACGACCAGTTCGGCTTTGCCGCGTTCGATAGCGCCGCGCAGGATGGCGGTCAGGGGTTCCATAGCTATTCGGATGGCAATGGTCACACGTACTATTACTCCGGCAGCGGTGGTCCCGATATGAGCGGAATGTTCGGAGACCTCTTCGGCAGCATGTTCGGTGGCGCCGGAGGTTTCGGCGGGACCGGGAATGGCGGACGCAGCTTCCACTGGAGCAATACGGGTGGAAACGGCAGCGGCTTCACCGGGTTCGAAGGCTTCGGCGGAAATGGTGCTGCGGGTTTCGGCGGCAGGAATGCGGGGGGCTTCGGCAGCGCGGATGGGTATGCAGCGACCGGTGCTGACCTGTATTCGGATATCACGATCAGCTTCGACGAGGCGGCCTTCGGTGGCGACCGGGACATCAGGATCGGCACGGGCGGAGGCAGGACGCAGACGCTCAGAGTGCATATTCCGGCAGGAATTGAGGAAGGGAAGAGTATCCGCCTTCGGGGCAAAGGTCAGACTTCGCCTTCGGGCGGCCAGCCCGGAGATCTCTATCTCAAGGTGCATATACAGCCCAGAGATGGCTTTGAGCGGAAGGGCCGGGACGTCTATGTCACGGTCCGGGTGCCGCTGGAGGCGGCAGTTCTCGGCGGGGAAGTAAAGGTAGAGACGCTCACGGGGAACGTGATGTGCCGGATTCCTGCGGGAACCCAGTCGGGCAGTAAGATCCGTCTCCGCGGCAAGGGTATCGCGGATATGAAACAGCCCTCCATTCACGGGGATGAGTACGTTGTCGTCGAAGTTGCGATCCCCACCGATCTGTCTGAAGAAGCGCGGGAGAAATTCGAAGCCTTCCTTCGCGCCGTGAGGAAATAAGCTGACGGTAGAGTATTATCCTTGGGCGAAAAGCTCCAAATCCATTCTCCTTCCCAAAAGGGTTGGTGGTATGATCAGTGTACGGCTGGAACCGAATGAGACGAGGTTTCTCAGCCTGCAGACGCATGAAGGAGAGGTTAACGATGATCATCAAAGGATTTAAAATGAAGCTGCACCCCGGCATGGAGAAGGAGTATGAGAAGAGACACAATGAACTCTGGCCGGAGATGAAAGAGTCCATTCACAAGTTTGGCGGACACAATTACACGATCTTCCTGGATGAGGAAACACTGACGCTGTTCGGCAGCATTGAGATCGAAGACGAAGAGCTCTGGAAGAAACAGGCAGACGACCCGATCAATCGCAAGTGGTGGGACTATATGGCTCCTGTCATGGAGACCAATCCCGACAACAGCCCGGTTTCTACCGATCTGCACAGAGTGTTCCACCTGGACTGAGATACTCCCACAGGATCAGAACAAGCCAGGTCTTTAGCCTGTCCCGTGTACCACAGGTCAAGCGAAAATAAATGTACAGATTTCCATTTCCATGCCATCAGATTGACCGTACTGATCGGAGATAACACGAACGCCGCACCCATGCAGGGTGCGGCGTTTTCTCGGATTCAGATATTGTACGGTGTCTTATGTTCTAATGCCAGAAGCTCCAGATGAAGAGGTAGCCGACGGTGACGGCGGTCAGTGTGAACGGGATGCCGATCCTGCAGAAATCTTTCATGGAGACGTCATGCCCTTCCCTGAAGAGGATGCCGATGGCGGTGATGTTGGCACTGGCACCGATGGGAGTGAGGTTCCCGCCTAGGGTTGCGCCGGAGAGAAGACCGAAATAGAGGAGTCCGGGCTCTATGCCAAGGAGCGCCGCAACACTCTGTACGACAGGCAGCATTGTCGCGACATAAGGGATATTGTCAATGAAAGCGGAAATGATTACAGAACCCCACACGATGATCGTATAGAGCAGGAAGATGTTACTGCCGCCGACCTTGCTGATCCAGCCCGCCACGTCATCAATGATGCCGACGTATTTCACGCCGCCGATGACGACAAAGAGACCCATCAGAAGGAAAATTGTGTTGAAGTCAATGCCCTTCACGGCACGCTTCATCCCCTCAAAGCTCTGCGTATGAAGCCTGTCGTAGAGGATGGAGATGACGGCGAGGACGCAGCAGATGAGACCGTTGGTCACGTCCGGTTTATTGGGAATGAAGGAAGCGATGATGAGGAACACGACGACGGCCGCCAGCATCACGGTGGGGAAATAGTTGGTCACAGTCGTGTATTCATCCGCGGATACAGGGTGTTTCTGATCGCGGAAGAGGATCATCATGACAGGCACGGTCGCGAGCGCGCCGAGTTCCACGGCCCAGAAAATGCCAGGCCTGCCGTTCATGAAGAAGAAACTGGTGAAGTCCATGTGCGCATAGGCGCCGAGCATGATGGAGGTCGTGTCGCCGACGAGCGTTGCAGCACCCTGCAGGTTGGAGGATACCGCGATCGCGATGATCATGCCGACAGGATTGATCTTCAGCTTCTTGCAGACCGCGAGGCCGACCGGCGCCACCATGAGGACGGTGGCCACGTTGTCAATGAAGGCGGAGATCGCGCCGGAGAAGAGCGACATGAAGATCGTGACCCACATCACGTTCTTCGCCTTGTCCAGGAGAAAATCCGCGATGAGATTCGGCATCTTCGATTCGATGAAGAAATCGACGACCACCATGGTGCCTGTGATCATCAGGATGACATTCCAGTCAATCGCCGTGAAGATGCTGCCAAAGGGCAGGATGCCGGCCACAACGAAGATGACCGCGGTGATGACGGCGATGTAGGTGCGCCACTTCGGGCGGATAATCATGATGGTATACATGGCCACGAAGAGGATGATGGCTGCTGTTTTCATTAATACATAACTCCTTTATGATCAGGTATCGCAAAAGCGCGAAAAAACAAAGCTTATTATATATAGTTTATCAGCGAATTTCCACCAATGGTATGTTAGAATGTCGGACATATCCCAATATAACAATGATCTCTGAACGCAGAACGCAGGCGGATTTTTGATATGAACAGACCACTGTCAGCGCTGAAAGCGTGTTTTCCATCCACCATACCGGTGCTCGCCGGATATGTTTTCCTCGGCATCACCTACGGAATCCTCATGGTCACGAACGGCTTCCCCTTCTGGCTGCCGATCCTGACGGCGGCCCTCGTCTACACGGGCTCGATGGAGTTTCTCTTAACGGCGATCCTACTCTCATCCTTCAATCCCGTGTCGGCATTCGTTACGGCATTCATGGTCGGCGCGCGTCACCTGTTCTACGGCCTCTCCATGCTGGGCAAATATCAGAATACCGGATGGAAGAAGTTCTACCTCATCTATACGACGAGCGATGAGACGTTCGCGATCAACTATGCGGCAGAGGTGCCAAAGGGCGTGGACAGGAGCTGGTACTATTTCTTCGTCTCCCTCCTCGATCAGTGCTACTGGATCTTCGGTGCGGCGCTCGGCAGCATCTTCGGCTCCCTTCTGACCTTCAACACGGAGGGCCTCGACTTCGTCATGACCGCCATGTTCACTGTGATCTTCCTCAATCAGTGGATGAAGGATTCCGGGAGCGGACTCGGGTCGCTGAGGAGCCATGTCAGTGAATTCATCGGCATCGCCGCGTCGGTCGGCTCTCTTTTCGTTTTCGGTCCCGACAATTTCATTATCCCCGCGATGATCTTGATCCTTCTCCTGCTCGCCCTGTTCCAGAAGAAGCTCACCGCGTGGAACGAGGAGCCGGCAGCTGCGCCGGGAGAGGAGAGAAGTTGAATCCACTGAGTAGAATGTCCGATATCCAGATCATGATCACGATTCTGTGCGCGCTCGGCGCGACGGTGATCACAAGGTTTCTCCCTTATATCCTGTTCCCGGAGGGCTGCGCGGTGCCGAAATTCGTTCAGTACCTCGGAAGGTTTCTCGCGCCCGCGGTGTTCGGTCTCCTCGTCGTCCACTGCCTGCGAAATGTCGACCTTGTGACTGCTTTCGCGGCGGGCGGGAGCCACGGCATCCCGGAAATTGCTGCATTGCTCGTCGTGACCGTGAGTTTCATCTGGAAACGCAGCATGATGCTGTCGATGGCAGCAGGCACCGTGCTGTATATGTTCCTCGTGCAGGTGGTATTCTGAAGATATCCTTGCGCCTGCCCTTTACACGCATGGTATGATAGATTGCCAGGGATAATATATAGAAGAGAGGTGCAACATGGACCAACCCAGCGAATATTTGTTAGTCAGGAATACGACGAAGGCGGAGAGAATGCAGATCGTCGAGGAAGCGCTCGGCGTGACGGACGGCCAGTGCGACGGCTGTATGCAGGGAATCCTCCGAATGTACGATCCCTATATCAACGGCGAGAAGGAGCTCTCTGAGTGTAACGCCTCATTCCACAGGGGATATGAGGTGGGACACGACGAGGAGGATAAGGGCAGCTGTGCTGAATAGATAATAACACATGATTGAGGTACCACGATGAACAGCGATCACAACGAAGATAAATTCCAATACATGGACCGCGAGGAGTTCCGGCGGGAGCAGGAGCACCTGTCGGATGTTTATGTCCAGCTGCAGGAGAAAAAGGCAGCCGCGAAAAAGCGCATCGAAGAGCTCTCCGCGCAGGTTGCAGATGAGAAGAAGGTTATGCGCGACGACTACACGATCAACTTCGCGACCGACGATGATACGATTGAGACCTGGGGCGAGCTGGAGGTCATGAACCACAACATCGACCGCGCCAATATCGAGGCCGACGCCGCTGGAGACAAGATCCGTAAGCTGAATAAGCTCCTGGAGACGCCGTATTTCGCAAGGGTTCGCCTGCAGTTTTCCCCCGAAGAGGAGCCGGAAGACTACGATATCGGAATCGCCGGAATGGAGAAGGACGGCTACGACCAGCTGATCATCGACTGGAGAAGTCCCATCGCGGAGACGTATTACAACCAGGACAACGGCAAGACCTTCTATACGGTGAACGGGAACCGGGTGGATGTCGACCTTTTGCTGCGCAGGCAGTTCGATCTGCACGAAGATCAGCTGAACAGCTATTTCGACACGACGCTCGCAATCCAGGATCCGATGCTGTTACAGTCTCTCGCGAAGAGAAGGAATGACAGGATGCAGGCGATCACGGTCACGATCCAGAAGGAGCAGAATGAGCTCATCCGTTACAGCGACGTGCCGGTTCTCCTTGTGAACGGCATTGCGGGATCTGGCAAGACTTCGGTGCTGCTGCAGAGGATCGCTTACCTGTTCTATCAGAAGAGACAGTCTCTGGATCCGCAGAATGTCTACCTGCTGACGCTGAACCCGGTGTTCGGCAAATACATCTCCAACGTCCTCCCGGAGATGGGAGAGAGGAATCCCGTCACACTGACCTGGGCGGATTTCCTCGACATGGTTGAGGTCCCGGGCAAACATGATCCCGGGTACGAGACGACAAGAGAGACGCTGGAGAAGATAGACGCACTCCTGCCCTCGTTCCAGCTCGAGAAGGAAGATTTCAACACGGTCTGGCAGGGCGATATGAAAGTCCTCACACCGGAGCAGATCGCGCGGACGATCGCACAGTACCCGGACATCCCGACCAGCGTTCGCCTCATCCAGGTGACGGTCGACGCGCTCATTGACAAGGCGAAGTTCGTTCTCAAGACCAAAGAGGACAATATCAGGGAAAATGAGGGTGCAGGCCTGCCGGATCTTTCGAAGGAAGACCGGCTGGAGAGTGCGAGAACGCAGTCGAAATTCGGCGGTGCCTACCAGATGATCGAGAAGTGCGGCTGGCTCAACATCGAGCGAATCGGCACGCGCCTCCTCAGCAAAGACAGGCTCACGAGTGTTGAGTGGTACTATCTCAAGATGGCGCTGACCGGAGAGTGTGAGAGAAGCGCACAGTACGTCATGATCGACGAGGTGCAGGACTACACGCTGGCGCAGCTCATGGTGCTGGAGAGATATTTCACGAATGCAAGGTTCATGCTGCTCGGCGATGAGTTCCAGGCGATCCATGAGGGGAGAGTGAAGTTCTCCGAGATCCATGATTTCTTCGATGCGAAGAAGAAAAGGGTGACGGAGCTTCCCCTGATGACCAGCTACCGCTCCTCACCGGAGATCACTGAGCTGTTCACATCCCTCCTGCCGAAGGAGAGATCGGTACTGACGAGCTCCGTGCAGCGGCCCGGCGTCGTACCCGTGATCGAGGCGGCAGATTCCAGAGAGGCGTACACCGAGAAGCTGCGGGCAGCCGTTACGGCAGCGAAGAAAGAGAACGGCCTTACCGCTATCGTCTGCGCGGGCAGACCTTCCATCGACCGCGTGACATCGCTTCTGGGAGAAGACGCACCGAAGGTACTGCGCGTGGATGAGGCACTGCCGAAAGAGGGCGCATTCATCATCGACCTCGGCCTTGTCAAGGGCCTTGAATTCGACGGCGTCATCATCCCGGACGCGGATGAGAAGAACTATCCTGATACAGAACTTTCCAGGCACAGACTCTATACCGCGGAGTCCCGTGCGACGCAGCGGCTCACCATCCTCGCGGAGGGGGAACTCACGCCGCTGGTACCGGCCAACACCTGACGGGGTATCAATTCAGTCATATTTACCTGAGTATACCCGGAGTAGCAGGCGTTCCGAACGGTTCTGATCATGCACAGTAAGATCAACAATACCGGACAATGGGAAATCTGAGAATAATAAAGGCAGCAAAGCGGCTGATCTTATGCTTGCAACGGCTCCGACTCTGCGTTATATTTTTCAGGTGTTTTTTGTGAAACTTTGTATCTGTGTATACAAAAACAACGGGGAACATATTATACTGTACCCATGCGTAACAGTTCAGAAGTATTGGTTCTGAACTGTTACACTCATGCAAGCTACGACATGGGTCAGCAGGAGAAGATACCGGAAAGTGCAGCAAGATGAGATTCCGAGCAGTGCCGCTCCTGCGAAATGCCAGAGGACGCAAGAGATCCTTCCGGCAGATGGCAGTGGCAGCTGTTAAAGAGGATATTGGGATAGCGGGTGACAAGGGCGTCACGAATAGGAACGGCACAACCGTTCCCGTGCCTTTGTCACCCTTTCTTTATGCTTTTTCCGGCAGGCGGCAGGAAGCCTTGTGAATAGAGAGGAGCAGTTGTTATGGTGAAATATGTATTCGTTACGGGCGGCGTCGTATCCGGCCTCGGCAAGGGGATTACGGCGGCTTCTCTGGGAAGACTATTGAAGGCGAGAGGGTACAAGGTCACGATGCAGAAATTCGACCCGTACCTCAACGTCGATCCCGGCACGATGAACCCGATCCAGCATGGTGAGGTGTTCGTGACGGACGACGGCACGGAGACAGATCTGGACCTTGGTCACTACGAGAGATTCATCGACGAGAATCTCGACCACAACGCGAACGTCACTTCCGGCAAAGTCTACTGGTCTGTACTCAACAAGGAGCGCCACGGAGACTACGGCGGAGGCACCGTTCAGGTCATCCCGCACATCACGAATGAGATCAAGTCCAGATTCTATCGCCCGGCGAGCCCCGTGGGTGCGGACACGGTCGCGATCATCGAGGTCGGCGGCACGGTCGGAGACATCGAGTCACAGGCTTTTTACGAGGCGATCCGTCAGTTCCAGCAGGAGATCGGCCCGAAGAATTCCTGCATGATTCACGTCACGCTGATCCCGTACCTCTACGGCTCCCGCGAGCTCAAGACGAAGCCCACGCAGCAGTCCGTCAAGGAACTGCAGCAGATGGGAATCCGCGCGGACGTCATCGTCTGCCGTTCTGAAATGGAGATCCCGCAGTATCTGAAGGACAAGATCGCGCTGTTCTGCAATGTTCCGACGAACCACGTCCTGCAGAACCTGAACGCGGATTCCATCTACGAGGTTCCGCTCATGATGGAACAGGAGAAACTCGCGCAAGCTGTCTGCGAGTGCCTTGATCTTCCCTGCCCGGAGCCGGATTTGTCCGACTGGCAGCAGATGGTGAACAATTTGAAGAATTCGCAGCAGACTGTCGAGATCGCGCTCGTCGGCAAATACACGCAGCTCCACGACGCCTATCTCTCGGTGGTCGAGGCACTGCATCACGGCGGAATTGCCAACTGTGTCAAGGTCAACATCCGCTGGGTGGATTCCGAGGAAGTGGAGCGTGAGGGGTGTGAGGCGCTCCTGTCCGGAATTGATGGCATGATCGTGCCCGGCGGCTTCGGCAACCGCGGTACGGAGGGTATGATCCAGGCGGCAACCTATGCGATGAAGAACCGGATCCCCTACCTTGGAATCTGCCTCGGAATGCAGATGGCAGTCGTTGCCTTCGCAAGGGAGGTGCTGGACTATCATGACGCCAACTCCACCGAGTTCGCGCCGGATACGATCCACCCTGTGATCGATCTTCTGCCGGAGCAGAAGGATGTCGAGAACCTCGGCGGTACGATGCGCCTTGGCGCCTATCCCTGCGTTCTGGAAGAGGATTCCATCGCTTACCGGCTCTACGGCAAGAAGGAAATCTCCGAGCGTCACCGCCACAGGTGGGAGTTCAACAACGATTATCGCGAAGTCATGCAGGAGCATGGCATGCGCCTGTGCGGACAGTCCCCGGACGGCCGCATCGTCGAGATGATAGAGCTTGAAGACCATCCCTTCTTCGTCGGCACGCAGGCGCATCCCGAGTTCAAGTCGAGGCCCAACCGCTGCCATCCGCTGTTCAAGGGACTGGTCGCGGCGGCCAGGGCGCACGAGGAGGGCACAGCCGAGGAGTGATCGAAACGAAAACAGCAGGCCCGCCTGTTGTTTTCTCACAAGGAAAGTCAATGTATGCTGTATAATAGGGTTCGAAAGGAGTAATTCAGATGAAATTTTCCGACATGCCCTATGAGAGGGTGGATTTTGAAGAAGTGAAGAGAGAGTTCGAGGACCTGGAGAAGCGGCTCGATGCCGCGAAGAGCGGAGAAGAGCAGTTCGCAGTTCACGAGGACTATTACAGGATCAAGGGGCACGTTGAGACCCTGATGACGCTGGCGGAGATCCGGCATGATATCGACACGACGGATGAGTTCTACGCGGGTGAGCAGGACTTCTATGACGCGAACGGTCCGGTATTCCAGAACCTGTGCGTTTCCTATCAGAAGAAACTGTTCGCTTCGCCTTACCGCGAATACCTGGAGAAGCGCATCGGCAAAGTGGCGTTCAAGAATATCGAGCTCGCGATGAAGAGTGTGGACCCGAAGATTCTCGATCTCATGAAAGAGGAGAATCAGATTCAGACCGAATATAATAAGCTCCTCGCGACGGCGCAGATCGACTGGAAGGGGGAGATTCTGAACCTCTCGCTGATGAATCCGTACCTGCACAATGCGGACCGCGGCGTACGCAAAGAGGCGTGGGAGAAGTTCACGCAGTTCTTCGTGAAGAACCAGGAACAACTCGATGACATCTATGACCGCCTTGTGAAGAACCGGACGAAGCAGGGCGAAGCCATGGGCTATGAGAACTACCTGCCGCTCGGCTATGCCAGAATGACGCGCAACTGCTACGGCAGGGAGGACATCGCTTCCTTCCGCGCGCAGGTGAAGAATGATTTCGTTCCTTTCGTTGAGAAGCTGCACGAGAGGAGGCGGCAGCGCCTTGGCCTGGATCATCTCTCTTACATTGATGAAGGCGTTTATTTCACGAACGGCAACCCCGCGCCGATCGGCACGCCGGAAGAGATTCTGAGGGCCGGGAGACAGATGTACAACGAGCTTTCCCCGGAAACCGCGGAATTCATGAACTTCATGTGCGACAACGACCTCTTCGATGTCATCGGCCGCAAAACCAAGAAGACGGGAGGATACATGACGTATCTTCCTGACTACAGGGCGCCTTTTATTTTCGCGAACTTCAACGGAACCTCGGGAGATGCGGACGTCATCACGCACGAGTGCGGACACGCGTTCCAGGGCTATGTCGTTGCTGGCGATCCGATCCGGGAGCACGCGGACATCACGATGGAGACGGCGGAAACTCATTCCATGTCCATGGAATTCTTCACGGAGCCGTGGATGAACCTGCTCTTTGGGGACCGCGCGAAGGACTACGTCGACATGCACTTCGAGGATTCGATCATGTTCATCCCTTACGGCACCATGGTCGACGAGTTCCAGGATATCGCATACCGGAATCCGGGACTTTCGCCGGCACAGCGGAACGGCGTCTGGAGAGATCTCGAGAGGCAGTACAAGCCGCACCTTGATTACACGGGCAACGACTACTACGAGAAGGGCGGCTTTTGGCAGAAACAGCACCACATCTACGACTGCCCGCTCTACTACATCGACTACTGCATCGCGCAGACGAACGCGCTGCAATATAAAGTCTGGATGGATCAGGACTACAAGGCGGCGTGGGCTTCCTACCTGAAGCTGTGCCGGCTGTCCGCATCCGATTTCTTCGACGGACTCGTGAAAGAGGTCGGCCTGAATAATCCGTTCGAGGACGGCTCGCTTGCTTACGTCGCGAAGCAGCTCGAGAAGAAACTTGAGAGGTAAGATAGAAGTCTCCCTTTGGTACATAAAGGTACCGAGGGGAGATTTTTTAGATGTACTTCAAGGTATAGGGTGCGTCTGATTTCCGTCAACGACGGCACAGACACGCTCTACAGCGATGATTTCCTGCTCTTTCGTAACATCATGAACGAGTGGCATGCGAAAGACGCCAGCAAGGGAACTAAATTTGAGAAGCATATGAAACGTTGGCAAATCCCAGTTTTCGTAACGATAATAAATTCATATTTAGATTAAATGCTTGATTTTGGTGGATGCACCATAATGGTGACATGAGTTTTTTTAAGTGTTGCTTGAAGTTGTTCTAATAATCCGTGATACTGAAGTCACATCTGCAGATGAATGAATTATTCGAAAGGAGCAGAGTTGAAATGGTCGAATTTGGCGAACAACTAAGAAGTGCGAGAGAAGAAAAAGGGATGACACAGCAATCTCTTGCCGAACAATTATATGTAACGCGACAGGCAGTCTCAAGATGGGAATGTGGAGCTCGTTACCCCGATTTGCTTACTACTAAAAAAATATCGCAGATTCTGGAAGTGAGTCTTGATGACCTATTATCTGGAGAAGAAATGGAAAAAGTAGTAGAACGAAATCCTGTTATTGAAAAGAAGGGCATCAATAATATTATGATAGCTCTTTATGCATCTGTGGTGATTTCCTTTTTTATCACTATTGTGGACATTACAATTAGATTCCCGTTGCAATCAGAGGCAATTGATTATAGCGACATTCAAGCGGTTGTAACAAATGTATTGGCATTGCTTATTCAGATTGTTTTCTTTGCGTATGGTCTTGTTAATGCTATTCGAGGAATCCTGTCACCAAAAAGAATGGGGGTCGTCATTGTTGCATTTTTTGCTGCAACCTGTTTTACAAGAATCGGAAACATGGCACTCTATTCAAACCGGCAGATTATTTTAGCGTGGATTTATTTTATTATTCCGAATATAGTTGGTGCCGTGGCAGCATTCTTTTATTTTGTTTTAGATAAGAAAGGTAAGATATATCCTATAATGGTTTATTTGGCGGCAATTTGGGGAATATTCCGTATCATTTATTCGAATTACGAGCTTATAGTTAATGGAAATCAGTATTTGTCTATGAATAGTACAGTCAATCTTGTACTTGAGATTGCAATACATTGTCTAGTAATATACCAAACTTATGTATTATGGGTGAAACGCAAAAAAGCAATAGATGTAGGTAGTGGGGAAGAGTAATAAATTTCAGCTTGCAGGGATAGATCAACTAGAAATGAGCGAGTGTTAAAGCATACCCAGTATTTAACTGATCGGTGGCAAGGATTTCAGGATGAGAAATCCTTGCCGCTTTTTTTGATGCAGTAAATATCGAATCGAAAGGAACAGAAACATGATTCAGAATGAAGAAAAGTCCAAGGAACAGATCAAGGCAATGAAAGAAGTGGAACAGGCAGGTTGTTCAAATGACTTGCGAACAGGTTATGAAAATTATTATTTGTCTATCGAAGTAGTAAATAAGACATTAGTGATGGAAATAGATGGCTTCTCTTAGTACAGAAATGTGCTATGAGAAGCCTTTTTGGGATATGCATGTCGAACTACTCGCCTGATTTCTGGAGAAATGCATACCATCGGAATAAGTGGAAATATGTATGCTGGCCTTCAACCATGATATACTGTCAATAGCGAATCGCGCGTGATAACTGTTTGACTAATTGTACACAATGCACTTTATGTGAGAACAACAGGAGGCTTATCGTGAAGAAGTTGATGGTTCTGGTCCTGATCCTCAGCCTGTCTCTCGCGGGATGTGCCTCGGCACAAGCCGGAGCAGTTTCATCCGGCGTGGCAGGCACAGAGTCCAATGTGGAGGAGACGCAGGATGTAGGTTCCGATGTTAGTTCACCTGAGGAGACTTCGGCCAATTCCGGTGATTCCGGTGATGTGAATGATTCCAGTGAAGCCAATGAAGCCAATGATGTCACGGAGTCGAATGATTCCGATGATCTCAATAAGGTGGTGACGATTCAACTGGATTCCATCAAGATGCCGGTAGAGCAAATGAATCAGGAATCCAGCAAAGCTTTGCTGGAGAAATTATCCCATCCGGATGAGGAAGCGGTTGTATACGGAGTGAAACAGGGTGATAAGTATTTCGCTGTCTGCCTGCACTACGAGAATGGAGACAAGAAGGTATTCCATTTCTACCATGTTGCCGGCAAATGGTACATGGAGTCTCCGGATGGCACCATGTATGCAAATGCGGACTTCATCACGGATTATGTGGGAGGAGACTTTGCCGATATGGAAGAGGCCGTGGAGGGGAGTCCATTGATTCTCATAGATGACGACTGGCTTGCCTGGGACGAAAAGTTCGATGAACATGATCTGAATTTTGACTTTTATTCAGAGGTGAAGGATTCCATTGAGCGCGGATCTTCAGAAGAGGAGGCGATTCGAGTAACGAAGGAGTCGTTGAAGAATCACCAGATCCTGATAGGTTACGCTAAGGACATGGGACACGCTGTCACAGACGAGAGAATTGAGGTAAGCCTTCAGGACATGGCCAAAGCCCTGAAGTCAGCGAAGGGTGCCGATCCTGAGAAAATAGACAGCTACCTGTCAAAATCATGGGAGAGCACAGGCGATTCGCTCGCGGTTGACAGCCTGTGGCAATCCATGAGCGATTCCTGGCGAAACGGAAATGACACAATCCTGGGGACAGAGTGCGACACCTTCGATGATTACTGGGCACAGTTCCTGCAGAAGGTCGTATATCCATCGGCAGATGAGGACGAGTTGGCAGAAATTGACGCGCAGCTCTCGGATGCAGAGGCGCGCTACCATGAACTGGAAGAGTAGCTATTAGCCGACTCCAGACATCATGGGAACATAGGGTAATAGCGGTTCACCCGCGGGAGCACGTGGGGGCGCGCCATGCGGGAACAATAGGGGAGGGTTACATGAATAGCAAGTATATCGAAGTCAATCAGAAGCCGTTTATCATGATCTCGGGAGAGGTGCACAATTCCAGCTCTTCCTCCGAGGCATTTATGGAGCCAATCTGGGACAAGGCGGACGCGCTGGGGCTGAATACACTGGCGCTGCCTGTTACGTGGGAGATGGTGGAGGAGGAAGAGGGGGATTTCAACTTCGACATCGTGGACGCGCTGATCCGTCAGGCGAGGGCGCACCGCAAGAAAATCATCTTCCTTTGGTTCGGCGCGATGAAGAATGCGCAGTGCACCTACGCGCCTGCCTGGGTTAAGGAGGATTTGACGCGCTTCCCCAGAGCCGAGGTAGAGCGCGGCAAGACGAAGACGATTCTGAAGAATTTCTATGACATGCCCTACACTGCGCTGTCGGTATTCTCTGAGAAAACAAAACAGGCGGACGCCAACGCATTCCGGCGTCTGATGAAGCATATCCGCATCATGGACAGAACGGCGCACACGGTCGTCTGCATGCAGGTGGAGAATGAGACCGGTGTGATGGGTGCCGCAAGAGAGCACTCGGATATTGCGAACAGGCTGTTCGAGGGGCAGGTGCCGCAGGGGCTTGCGCAGTACCTGATGGAACACCGTTTCGACATGGCGGAGAGCACCAGGAAAGCGGTGGAAGCCGGTGCGGATTCCGGTACGTGGACAGAGGTTTTCGGTGACTGCGCGGAGGAGATTTTCCAGGCTTACTACACGGCGTCCTACGTCGATGCCGTGGCGGCAGCAGGCAAGGGAGAGTATCCGCTTCCCATGTTCGCCAACGCCTGGCTCTCGCAGGGACAGCACCCGGGCGAGTACCCGTCGGGCGGCCCGGTCCACGAGATGCTGGAGGTGTGGAAATTCGCGGCTCCTCACATTGATGTCCTCGCGCCTGATATTTACGTGAAGAATTTCCTGGAGATCTGCGACGAGTACACGAGATCGGATAACCCGCTGTGCGTGGTGGAGACATCGACGCACTCGCATCTGGCGCCGCGCCTTGTTTACGCGATCGGACATTATCATGCGCTGTGTTTCGGCCCGTTTGCCTTCGAGGATATTGGACAGCCGTTCGACAATCTCGCAGCGAGACTCTTCGGCGTGGATACGGGTGATCCGCTCCTTGCGAAACCACAGGATGTCGAGACCTTTGCCTGGTATGCCAACACGCTGGGCGACATGATCCCGATTCTGGCGGAGCACTATGACACGGAAGATTTGCAGGCTGTGATCGGGGAGAAGCCGGAAGAGAATGCGATGGATTTCGGCACGATACGCATTCGCGCGATCACCAGCGTGCCCGGCGCGTTCGACAGGCCGGATGGCTGTGCGCTGGCGGTTCGGATGGAAGAGGATGAATTTTATGTGATTGCGGGCGGCTGCATTCTGAATTTCGAATCGACCGATTCCGAGAGACCCAACCTTGATTTCCTGAAAGTGGAAGAAGGTACCTTCGAGTACCGTCAGTGGCAGCCGGGCAGGAGGCTCAATGGCGATGAGACCGCCTCCATGATGTTCGACAAGCCCACGCTCCTTCGGGTGAAAGTGATGCAGTACCGGTAGAGAGTAAGAAATGCAGACAACGCCGGTATGTAGAGAATCATTTTAGGGGATTGCTGTCATACGCATCGGGTGGATTTGACAGTGTGAGAGATTTGAGCCCATGTGCACGGTGCAGATGGGCTAATAGCACCGTAAGAGAATTTCGGGACCATGTTTTTTCTGGCAGTCGGGCCAATAGCTGACCAGCAGAAATATGGTCCCACACTTTTGAAGAACTACCGGGCCAATAGCTGCTCAGAAAAAATATGGTCCCATACTTTTGAGACTCTGCCGGGCCAATAGCGAAACTCGGAATATTTAGGTCCATTTTTTGAAGTCAAAAGTGGACCCATAATTTCTGGAAACGAATATTAGCCCAAGCAAAACGGAATTGTGTGGGCCTGAATTTTTCGCAGATGCATATTAGCCCGAGTGGGACGACAAACTATGGGCCTGAATTTCCTCAAATGCCACAATAGCCCGTTATGATAATTCGGATGCTCCGTGATACCTCTTCTGTTGCCTTTGCAGACGATGTACATTTCTTTGCAGTGCTGCAGGAGAAGTTTTTATGAAACATAACACCGTCCTCGCAGACGCCGTATATTCCTTTGCAGTGCTGCAGGAGAAGACATTGCTGGAACATACCCTGCCTTTGCAAGCGACGTGTATGTTTTGCGGGTTCAACTGTGGCTTCGCAGGCTATGCGGATGGAACCTGTGAAACTATTCGAAATGTAGATGGGCTCGCAATTTGCTCAATTAGCACTGAATATTCTGTAATCACGAACATATATTACACATATTGCAAATCTTCTCTCAAGGGACTATGGTGGTCTTGTCTGCTGGACATTCTGAATCCAGCGCCATACATATCATGCCGGATCGGCACTTTTACAGCCATTGCATGCGGGATGGAACAGAGCGGTGAGCGCTCAGGAAGGAAACCGTGACTCTTGAAGAGAAATGTAGAATCAGACAACAGCAACTGCAAACCGAGGTACATGAGCTTGAACAACAGCTGAAATCTTTGCCGGAAGGGAAACTGCGTTGCAGCCGGAATGGCAATCAGTATAAGTGGTTCCAGGTGCTCAGCCCCAGGCATTGCAGTTTGTCGGGGAAATTATTGGGAAGACAGGCGACAGAGAAGGCAGTGACCAGGACGATTGAGAAATATATTCCGAAGAAGAGCAGAGATCTGGCGCAGAAGCTTGCACTGAAAGATTATATTCTGCGCAGAAAGGTAGCAGATGAAAAAGAGTTGAGAGCGGTCAGCTCCTATCTTAGGATTCACGGTACGGGTGATCTGACTCTTATAGAATGGCTGTATCGTTCGGTGGGCCACAGAGAATTGCTGCCGGAGAAACTGACACCAGATGACAGACTTAAGGATTGGCAGGAGCAGGATTACCCGCGCAAAGATGATCATCCTGAGAATTTGAAAATCAGAACGACCGACGGCAGACTGGTCAGGAGCAAATCAGAGGCAATGATTGCCTCTCTCCTTGCACAGTACCATATCCCATACCGATATGAATGCGGAATTGAATTGGGCTGTTATGCCAGACGGCACATGAATTACCCTGATTTCACGATCCTTCACCCAGATAAGGGCACATTGTATCTCTGGGAACATGCCGGCCTCATAGAAGATCCGACTTATGAGAAGAATCTCCAGGGCAAGATTAGAGACTACATGGACGCCGGCTATATGCCGGGACAAAATCTGATCATTACCTATGAGACAGAGACCGCTCCGTTTGGTATGGATGACGCCAGGAAGACGATAGAATTTTATTTCCTGTGAGAATTATCTCGGCGCAAGAATGCTGTCACATGGATGGGATGAACCAGATGGCGTGGATTTCACCTATAGTTGGGCGGCTGGGCCAATGGTGCGTTGAGAGGAAGCCGTCGATCGAGAACATTGCAAACTTTAGCTTCGCAGTCGGGCCAATAGCGCATCGGGAAAATTCCAGGACCATATTTTTTGATGGCAGTCGGGCCAATAGCTGACCAGCAGAAATATGGTCCCACACTTTTGAAGAACTATCGGGCCAATAGCGAAACTCGGAATATTCAGTGCCCATTTTCAGAGCTAAAAATGGGCACTGGATTTTCTGAACAAGCGTATTGGACCGGCAACATTGAGATACTGTGGTACTGAAAATCCTACAAGTCCGTATTGGCCCAGATGCAAAGAACCATTATGGTACTGAAAATCCTGGAAGTCCGTATTGGCCCGGGTGCACTGAACCTTTGTGGTACTGAAAATCCTGCAGGCATGTATTGGCCCGGGAGGGCAGAACTGTTATGGTCCTGAATTTCTCATGATCACACAGTGGCCCATGCGTGAAGAATACAGATAGTCATAATGACCCTGCGAGGATGGTGCATGGAGCCGAATATTCAACTCCCAGGTCGATTTCAGCAAATTTTAAGACTTTGTCGTGCGCATTGCCTGTGGACAATCGGGAAAGCTCATATTAAAATAAATTGGTTTGTTAAGAAAGTAACGAAACGGATGCATCCGTAGAATTTCACGGATTTCGACATCCTGATCCGCACATTCAGGGAACTGTCCCAACATGAAGGAGGATAATATATGAGTAAACCGGTGGTACTGGTAGTAATGGACGGCGTCGGCTGGACTGACGAAGATCACTGCAATGCGGTCAAGCACGCCTGCAAGCCCCAGATTGATGAGCTGATGACGAACTGGCCCCACACCACGATCAAGGCGTCCGGCGTTGCGGTCGGACTTCCCACAGATGAGGATATGGGCAACTCCGAGGTAGGTCACAACGCGCTCGGCTGCGGCCAGATCTATTCCCAGGGCGCGAAGCTCGTGAACGAGTCCATCGAGTCCGGCGCGATCTATGAATCCGATGCCTGGAAGAAGGCGGTTTCCTACGCGAAGGAGCACGATGGCAAGCTCCACTTCGTCGGCCTCTTATCCGACGGCAACGTGCACGCCAACATTTCCCACCTCATCGCCATGCTGACCGAAGCGAAAAAAGAAGGCGTGAAGGAATGTCGTGTCCACGCGCTGCTCGACGGCCGCGATGTGCCTGAGACTTCCGCGCTCGAGTATATTGATCAGATCGAGAACACCTTTGCTGAGCTGAACGATGACAGCTTCCATGCCTGCCTCGCATCCGGCGGCGGCCGTATGACGATCACCATGGACCGTTATGAGGCTGACTGGTCCATGGTCGAGAGAGGCTGGCACATTCACGTGATGGGCGATGGCAGGAAATTCGCGTCCGCGAGGGAAGCCATTGAGACCTACCGCGAAGAGGGCGGCTATACCGATCAGTATCTGCCGGGCTTCGTTGTCGCAGACAAGGACGGCAATCCTGCAGGCACCATCGATGACGGCGATTCCGTGATCCTCTACAACTTCAGAGGCGACCGTGCCGTTGAGTTCTCCAAGTGCTTCGACTACATGGACAGCTTCGACAAGTTCGACCTCGTGAAGAAGCCGAAGGTGTTCTACTGCGGCATGCTGCAGTACGACGGAGACCTGAAGCTCCCTGCGAACTTCCTCGTAGAGCCGCCTCACATTGAGCACACGCTCTCCGAGTTCCTGGTGAACAAGGGTGTGAAGTCCTACGCCTGCTCCGAGACGCAGAAGTTCGGCCACATGACCTATTTCTGGAACGGCAACCGCTCCGAGAAGTTCTCCAACGAGCTCGAGGACTGGGAGGAAGTACCTTCCGACATCATTCCGTTCGATCAGAAGCCCTGGATGAAGGCGACCGAGGTTACCGAGAAGATCGTCGCGGCCATTGAGTCGGGCAAATATCAGTTCATCCGCTGCAACTATCCCAACGGCGACATGGTAGGCCACACGGGCAACTATCAGGCGACCGTCATTGGTGTGGAAGCCGTTGACCTGAACCTCAAGAGAGTCATGGATGCCTGCAAGAAGTATGATTACACCCTGCTCGTCATGGCAGACCACGGCAACTCTGATGAGATGGTCGACAAGAAGGGCAAGCCGAAGACATCCCACACTCTGGCAAGAGTACCGTTCGCGGTATTCAATGGACCGGAGGGCACCGAGGTGAAGGACGGCGATTTCGGTCTCTCCAACGTGGCGGCGACCGTTGCTCAGATCCTTGGCTTCGAGCCGGACGAGCACTGGAACGAGTCCATCATCAAATAATACGTGACATAACCTGATTTTGACTGCAAAGCGGCGGACGTCGCTGCGTAGGAAAGACGCGGATGTAGAACGATACGGGACAGGGTGCTTGCGTCAAAACAACAGGCGCCCTGCTCCATTATGGTTTCACACAGCTCTTTCTGCGCGATTTGCAGAAGGAGCTGTTTTTTATGCTGAAAATTGCTGTTTACGGAAAAGGCGGCATCGGGAAGTCCACCATGACATCCAACCTTGCGGCGGCGTTTGCCATGCGGGGCAGGAAAGTCATTCAGATCGGATGTGACCCCAAGGCCGATTCCACATCGAACCTCTTGTCGGGCCAGCATCTGGAGCCTGTCATTGATTATCTGAGAGAACACGACGAAGATCCGGAAGACCTGTCGAAGATCACGAAGCGCGGCTTCGGCGACATTCTCTGCATTGAGACGGGCGGGCCGACGCCGGGACTTGGCTGCGCGGGTCGCGGCATCATCGCGACCTTCAACCTCCTCGATGAGATGCAGCTGTTGGAGAAAGAGAAGCCGGACGTCGTCCTCTTCGACGTCCTGGGGGACGTCGTCTGCGGCGGCTTCGCGGCGCCCATCCGCGAAGGCTTCGCCAGGGACGTCCTCATCGTCACGAGCGGAGAGAAGATGGCACTGTACGCCGCGAACAACATCAACCAGGCCGTGAAGAATTTCGAGGACCGTGGCTATGCCAAGGTTTACGGCCTCATTCTGAACCGCAGGAATATCGAAGATGAGCGCGAGAAAGTGCAGGACTTCGCGGATGCGAACGGTCTCGATATCATCGCGGATATCCCGAGAAGCGGTGAATTCCAGACTGCGGAGGATCAGGGCAAAACCGTGATCGAGACCGCACCGGATTCCGAGTTGGCACAGAAATTCCTGGACCTTGCCGACCGGCTCCTTAGTGAGCCGTCCATGCAGGATGCGGGCACCGACCTGCATGTCAGCGATGCTGCGTGCGGGGATTGTTAAGGAGTTAATTTGAACCACCAGGCAGTTTACTATACGGCGGCAGAGCTGTCACGCCGCGGCAGGACAGCGATCCCTGCGGAATACGATACCGCGGCGCACCTCGTTTACTCGTCGCCCGCGACGCTCGCTTACAATTCTCCGGGTGCGGAAGGCTTTGGCGTGAAGCGGGCGGGCCTGTCCGTTCCGGGCTCTGTCATGCTCATCGTGGCGCCCGGCTGCTGCGGCCGCAATACTTCCGCGATCTCGGAAATTCCGGGATACCGGGACCGTTTCTTCTATCTGGAAATGAGCGAGACTGACCTTGTGACAGGCCGCCATCTTCTGCGGATTCCCAGGGCGGCGAAGCTCCTCGTGGATTCTCTGAAGAAGAAGCCGTCGCTCCTCATGATCTGCATCACCTGCGTGGACGCGCTTCTGGGCACAGATATGGAGCGTGTTTCGCGCAAGGCGGAAGAGCTGTGCGGCATTCCGGTGCGCCCCTGCTACATGTACGCGTTGACAAGAGAAGGCAGGAAACCGCCCATGGTGAATGTGCGGCAGTCGCTGTACTCGCTCCTTGCGAAAAGGGACAGGAAGTCGACGACCGTGAACCTCCTGGGGTATTTCGCGCCGCTCGAGGAGAAGTGTGAGCTGCGCAGTCAGCTCCGTGCGATCGGCGTGCAGAAGATCAACGAGATCTCGACGTGCAAAGACATGGATGAATTCCTGTCCATGTCGGAAGCGAATTTCAACATCGTGCTGAATCCTGAGGCGAGGCCGGCGGCGGATGATCTAGCGGAGCGCCTCGGCATCCCCTACATAGAGCTCACTCGCCTGTATCAGATCGACCAGATCGAGCGGCAGTATACGGCCTTTGGCAACGCTCTGGGCTATGTCATCCAGAGTCCTGTGAGAAAACAGCAGGCCGAATCAGCCGTTGCGGCGCTCCAAAGCGCTGCGCCGGGCCTTGTGTTTTCCATTGGGGAAGCGATGAACGGCAATCCGTTTGAGCTCGCACTCGCCCTCTTGCGTTACGGTTTCGCAGTGCGGGAAATTTTCGGCAACCCCGCGCCGGATTACTATGTCTACATGGATCAGATTGCGGCGCTCTCGCCGGATACGCGCATTTACAGCAACATGGACCCGTCGATGTTGTACTACGAGCCGTGCGAGGTGGACGTGACGATTGGCAAGGACGCGGCGTTCTATCACCCGGCGGCGCGTCATGTCCTGTGGAATTCGGATGTGCAGCCGTTTGGATATGAGGGCGTGCGGCACCTGTTCGAGCAGATCCTGTCGGCGGTAAAAGGCGCGCAGGATGTGGCCGGAGAAACCGCCGTGCAGATCGTCGGAACGGAGACGGCGGGAGCAAGTTTTGCGGATGGCATGAATACAGATAGATGTGATTCACACCAGGCTGCAGGAGTGGTCGATGCAAATCGTTTGCGACCGGATACGAAAGCGCCCGGTGAGAATGCGGATGGGAATGATGGCAATCTGATTTCATTGTGGGATCGGGAGGAGCCGAAGTTTGGAAGTCCTGCCGATGCAGTCCTTCCAAACTGTCATCGGTGCCGTGAACGGCCCGATGACCCGATACATGCGAAACCGCCTGCGCGGATCTCGCATGCGGGTGCCGCAAAGAACGCGGCGCTGGGGTATAAGATCAAGGGCTTCCGCAGGTATCTCACACCGTTTGCGCCGGATCAGTCCGGTGCGGAAACCGTGCTCTATGACTGCGGCGGCATCCTCACGATTCTGGACGCGGGCGGCTGCACCGGCAACGTCTGCGGTTTCGACGAGCCAAGATGGGAGAGGACGCGGTCTGCTGTTTACTCTGCGGGACTGCGCGACATGGATGCCATCATGGGCAGGGATGAGCTGCTCGTGCGCAAACTCTCTGACATCGGCGAGAAGGTGGACGGGAGCTTTGCGGCAATCATTGGTACGCCGGTGCCTTCTGTCATTGGAACGGACTATCACGCACTGCGCAGAATGGCGGCACGCAAGATGGACATCCCGGTTCTGACTGTCGATACCAATGGCATGGAGTTGTACGACCGTGGAGAAGAGAAAGCATACCTTGCACTGTTCCAGAACCTCACGGAAGAAGCTGTTGACCGGAAGGTTGAGGCAGAGGAGCCTGTCATTGGCGTGATCGGCATGACGCCACTCGACATAGCGTCACCCTCCGAGCCGGACAGGGTGAGGGCGGCACTGGAGACGCAGTACCCCGGGCGCAGGATTGTGATTTACGGACAGGGCGCGTTACTGGATGACATCCGTGCTGCCGGCCGCAATGAGAAGAATATCGTGACGTCGCCGTCCGGGATCAAAGCCGCGGAATATCTGAAGAGACAGTTCGGAACACCGTTTGAGATCACATACCCTGCGGTTGATACCGTGCTGGAGCGCTGCCTTCATAGCACAGAGCTCACGGGAAACGCCACTCACGGAATGGGGGAATCGGAAGCTGCACATGTCACTGCAACGATGCAGATTGGAACGCCGGAACCGCTACAGACAGCCTGCCATCAGCTGCAGTTCGGCAAAAAGATTCTCATCGTGCACCAGCAGGTGCTGGCGAATTCCCTGCGCCGGACGATCACGGAAATGACGGATGCGTCGGCAGAGATTACCGTGGCATCCTGGTTCATGATGAAGGAAGACCTGGCAGAGCCGCAGGACGTTTCACTGAAAGAGGAGACGGATTTCGTTACGCTCCTTCGCGATGGAGGATATGACTGCGTGATCGCGGATACCTGTTTGCAGCGGCTCGTCCGTGGTTATCCGGGGACGTGGATTGCGCTGCCGCATTTCGCAGTGTCGGGACACTATGCCGACAGCGAATGCTGATGCCACTTCTCAGGGATGTGGATAAACGTTGTGGGTGTTTGGCCACTGAATTTCTACGCTGTACCCTCGGAGACGCAAGTGTTCAGCGCATTGCTGAATGATATTCCAAATATACACTTTGGCACGCTGAGGGCAGCAAGTGCTTCGGGCTGCACTGAACGGATGACCTGAATATACACGTTGCCCTGCTAAGAGTAGTAAGTGCTTCGGGCTGCAACGTACAGATACGATGACAGAACAATTACTGACAAAGAGAATACGGGTGTACGGGATTGTCCAGGGCGTTGGCTTCCGGCCGACGGTGGATCGGCATGCGCACACGGCCGGCGTGACCGGAACTGTCGCGAACAAGGGCCCCTATGTGGAAATTTACGCGCGGGGTAGCCGAGATAACATCGACCGCTTCCTGGAGCTCGTGACGCATCATACACCTTCCCGCGCGGTGATTCTCAAGGTGGATGTGAAGGACATCACGGATTGTTCTGCCGACATGTCATTCGACAATTTCCGCATCGTAGAGTCCGCAAAGACCTCGGGCGAGATTTACATCCCGCCGGACATTGCGATCTGCGATGATTGCAAGAGAGAGCTGTTCGACAAGAAGAACAGACGCTATCTCCATCCCTTCATCAACTGCACGGTCTGTGGTCCGAGGCTGACGATCATTGATGCGCTGCCTTACGACAGGGAGCGCACTTCAATGAAGATGTTCCCGATGTGTCCCTCCTGCGAGAAGGAGTATCATGATCTGACCTCCCGCAGATACGACGCGCAGCCGGTATGCTGTCATGACTGCGGGCCTGATGTTTATATTCTGGGACAGGAGGAGAAACTGCGCGGACACGCGGCTATCTCGTATGTCAGGAAGGTGATCGCAAAGGGAGGCATCGCTGCCGTCAAGGGCATCGGCGGTTTCCACCTGTGCTGCGACGCGACGAACGAGGCCGCGGTCGCACGCCTTCGCAGGCTGAAGAGCCGGCCGATGAAGCCCTTCGCTGTTATGGCGCGGGATGAGACGGTGGCGGCAAGAGAGTGCGAGATCACAGCGGCACAGATGGAGATTCTCACGGGACATCAGAAGCCGATTCTGCTGCTGCCGAAAAGGCACAGCGATCAAACGCAGCTCGCCGCAACTATCGCACCGGACAACCCGACCGTCGGCATCATGCTGCCGTACGCGCCGATCCAGCTTCTCCTGTTCCAGTACGATGACGGGATCTGGATGCCGGACTGCCTCGTGATGACGAGCGGAAATGTTTCCGGTGCCCCGATCGCCAGAACTGACGAAGACGCAGCGAGTCAGATCGCGGGATTCTGCGATTGCATTCTCTCGAACAACAGGAAGATCCGCGTCAGGGCGGATGATTCTGTCATGGATTTCTACGACGGCGAGCCATATATGATCCGCCGCTCGAGAGGTTACGCACCGCTTCCATACCTGATGTCGAAGGAGATGCAGGGCAAGGTGCTCGCCATGGGCGGGGAACTCAAGAATACCTTCTGCATCGGTGTGAACTCGCTGTTCTACCCGTCGAGCTACATCGGAGATCTTGCCGATGTCCGCACGATTGAGGCACTCGAGGATTCGGCGCATTTTATGACCGGACTTCTGGAAGCGAAACCGGAGATCATTGCCTGTGACATGCACCCGCGCTACAACGCGACGCTGGCGGCAGAGAAATTCGCAAAGGAATACAATGTCCCGATCGAGCGTGTGCAGCACCACTACGCGCATATTCTCTCGTGCATGGCAGAGAATGACTACACGGATCCGGTGATCGGCATTTCCCTGGACGGGACGGGCTATGGAACGGATGACACTATCTGGGGCGGGGAGGTGCTCGCATCGAACCTTACAGGGTTCCGAAGGACCGCGTCGATCACGCCCTTCTGGCAGATCGGCGGCGACCTCTCTTCCAAAGAAGGGTGGCGTATCGCGGTCTCCATGCTGCTCGGTCTGGAAGAGCAGAAGCCTGCCGATGCAGGCAATGGGACGGCAATGGAGATGATCCGTGCCCTGGGGCTGTGCGATGAGCAGACAACCAAAGTGCAGCGCGTGATGTATGATAAGAAACTGAACGCAGTCCAATCGACCAGCGCCGGAAGACTCTTCGATGCCGTTGCCGCGATCCTCGGAATTCGACGGGCGTCGACCTTCGAGGGTGAGGCGTCGAACGCACTCATGTTCCGGGCAATGTCGTGCGAGGCGGAGCTTGAGCAGAGCATGAGAAGATCGGCTGAACAAGCGGCGGGAAGCACTAACTGCGTAATGGCAGAATGCACTGACTTCGCAGTGGCAGGTAGCACTGGCGCCCGGGCGACGGAAAGCGCTGATAGTATAGCAGTAAACAGTGCTGATCTTGCGACCGCAGAAAGCGCAAACGGTGAGACAGAAGAAGCCAGGGGACCTGAGACAGCGGGAGCCATGGACAGCATCGCTGCGGATATCCTGGGAGCCATCCGGAATGCCGAGTGGAAGAGGATTCCCAACCTTCCCACGACGCAAGGTACAACGAATCTCGCTGCTCCGGGAGACGAGGATCAGGAGAACTGCGATGCGCGGTATCTCATGCCGACGGATCTGTTGGTGCGCCTTATCGCCGGAGCGAGATTGCAGTATCTCACGGCCGGTCAAGGTGCGGAGAAGCTGGGATATCCTGACGGGCAGCCAGTGGCTCATTTCGATTCATCCGTTGCAAACATGGTTGAGAATCCATCTACATTAAATATTGCCAGGGAAACAGATTTCGCCGCCTCGCCTGCGGCGGCCAGCGCGACCGCTACTGCCGGGGGAGGGACGTTCGGCGCGGATGACCACAATGCTAGACTCCTGTCTTATGTTTTCCATAAGGCACTGGCGGAAATGGTGACAAAGGCTGCGGTGCTGGAACGGGAAAGGAGCGGCGTGAACTGCGTGGCTCTGTCCGGCGGCTGCTATCAGAACCGACTGCTTCTGCGCCTTACCGAGGAACGGATGCGGGAAGAGGGCTTTACGGTGCTGCGTCACCACCTCGTACCACCCAACGACGGCGGTATCGGACTGGGACAGGCGCTGTACGCGATGAATTACCTGGAACAAAATGGTGAAAGTCTGGCCGACGCAGGCCTTTCAAATGGTCATCGGTGACGCAAGATACGCGGCACCGGCTGGACGTTGAGATTCATTAGAAAGAGGACAGTAACATGTGTGTAGGTTTATCAGCAAAAGTAGTATCCCTGAAGGATGGCATGGCAATCGTTGACGCGAGCGGGGCGAAGAGAACCGTTTCCGCGGAGCTGTTAACGAACCTCAATCCCGGCGATTACGTGATGGTGCATGCCGGCACGGCGATCGCGAAAATTACAGACGAGGACAAGGATGAGACCGACGATCTCATGCAGCAGCTGTAGGAAAGGAGCGGACATCCTATGGCAGTGGGTCACAGGACAACAGAAGACAGCATCGAGAAGGCACGGCGAATCCTTCGGGATTACGACGGCCCGGATGTCAGGATCATGGAAGTGTGCGGGACACATACGCACGAGATTTTCCGGCAGGGCGTGCGGCGCGTGCTGAATCCCAAGATTCACATGATCTCCGGCCCGGGGTGCCCCGTCTGCGTGACGCCGGTCGGTTTCATTGACGAGGCCATCCTGCTCGCGCTGGAGAAGGGCTGTACGATCACCACGTTTGGCGACCTGGTCCGCGTTCCGGGAACGGAGAAGAGCCTGCAAATCGCAAGAGGCGAAGGCGCGAAGGTGAAGGTGGTGTACACGCCTCTTGATGCGGAGGTTTATGCGAAGGAGCACCCCGAAGAACAGGTTGTTTTCCTCTCGGTCGGCTTCGAGACGACAACGCCGTCGAACTGCCTGGCGGTACGGAACGCACAGAAGGACGGGCTGACGAATTTCTCTCTCCTGACCGCGAACAAGACGATGCCGGGCGCGTATGAGGCGATGAAGGACAGTACCGATCTTTTCCTGTACCCCGGTCACGTGCACGCGATCACGGGCACGAAGGTCTGCGAGGATCTCGTATCGGAAGGCGTCTCCGGCGTCTGTGCCGGGTTCACGGGGCGGGAGCTGCTGACAGCGCTCGCTGTGGGAGTTACGAAATTCAAGGAGGGGAAGCCCTTCTTCGTGAACTGCTATCCACGTGTCGTCACGAGGGAGGGTTCGCCCGCGGCGCAGAAGATGGCAGAGGAAATGATGCAGCCCTGTGATGCGATGTGGCGGGGCATCGGCGTGATCCCGAACTCAGGTATGGAGCTGCGAGAAGAATACGCCGCGTTCGATGCGAGGAAGAAATTCGCGCTGCCGCCGATTGAAGGCCGCGCGAATCCCGCCTGCCGCTGCGGTGAGGTGCTGCAGGGCAAAATCCAGCCGCACGACTGCCCGTGTTTTGGCAAGGTGTGTACGCCGGAGCACCCGGTCGGCGCCTGCATGGTATCGAGCGAAGGCGCCTGCAGCGCGTGGTATCTCTATGGAGAGCTTGCGGGCAAGCCGCTGGACTGAAATTCGGAAGTGACGCCGATGCGCCCCTTCCGAATGATCCTCGGTGACGCAAGCGCCCCCGAGGACCCGATCCGCGAGAAATCGCCTTGGCGATTTTCTCCCGCGGATGCCGCAAAAAACGCGGCACTGGGTATCTATTTGAATGATGTTATGAGGATATGAGGATGAGCGATGTAATCACAATGGCACACGGCGCGGGCGGCAAACAGACCGCCGAGCTGATCAACAAGGTTTTCAAAAGACATCTTACGAATGAATTTTTCACGGCGGACGACGCGTCTGTCCTGCCGCGGCCGAACGGGCCTATCGCCATGACGACCGACGGTTTTATCGTCTCGCCTGAGTTTTTCCCCGGCGGCAACATCGGCAAGCTTTCCATCTGCGGCACGGTCAACGACCTCTCCTGTATGGGCGCGCGGCCGCTGTACATGACCTGCGCGTTCCAGATCGAGGAGGGGTATCCTTTGGACAAGCTCGAGAAAATCGTTGCTGCGATGGAGCGAACAGCAAACGAAGTGGGCGTTCATCTCGTCGCCGGAGACACGAAGGTCGCAGGGAAAGGTCAGGTAGACCACGTATTCATCACCACGACGGGGGTTGGTGAGATCCTGCCCGGTGTACGCACCTCCGGCGCGCTCGCACAGCCCGGAGACAAGATCATCGTCACCGGAGACGTCGGCCGCCACGGCTGTACGATTCTGCTCGCGAGAGATGAGTACGGCATTGACGCGGATGTGACGACAGACTGCGCACCGCTGTGGAAGCCGGTTGAAGCAGCTCTGACCGCGGTTCCAGGCATTCACGTGATCCGCGACGCGACCAGGGGCGGCGTCGGCACGGTCCTCTACGAGATCGCGCGGGAGTCGAATGTCGGCATCACGCTGGACTACGGGAATGTTCCTGTCGATCCGGCCGTTCGTGGTGTCTGCGGCATGCTGGGACTCGAACCTCTCTATCTTGCCTGCGAGGGGAGGCTTGTGATGATCGCGCCGGCCAGGGAAGCGGACAAGCTCCTTGAGACCCTGCAATCGCAACCGTACACCGAGGGTGCTGCGATCATCGGCGAGGTGACGGGCGAGATGCCGGGCCGCGTTGTCATGACAACGGACATCGGCGCGAAGACGCTGCTGCCGGAGCCGGGGAACGAGCTGCTGCCCAGGATCTGCTGACAGAGATAAGGCTGACAGCGATAAGACTGACAGTGATAGGGGGAGAACATAGAACATGAACAGGATGCAAAACGAAGCCGCCGCGGGGGAGGAGCCGGTTCGCGTGGCGCTCATTGCCATCATCATTGAGAATCCGGACTCCGTGGAGAGAGTCAACGCGCTGCTCCACGAGAAGAGCGAGTACATTATCGGCCGCATGGGGCTGCCGTATCACAAGAAGAAGATTAACATCATCAGCATCGCGATGGACGCGCCGCAGCACATCATCGCCGAGCTCTCCGGCAGGATCGGACAGCTGGGCGGCGTGAGCGCGAAGACGGCGTATTCGAAATATTGAGAACCGCCGTATCTGTTCAGAACAGTCCGAAGCACCTGCTTCTTTGGTCGTACCGAAGCATATATTGGGCAAGTACGGATATTGAGGACGCACAGAGACAAACGCATGAGTTCATTATCACAGCTACAACCGCACAGAAACGGCGCGAGAGTGCGCATCGCCGATGCCGCTTTCCCGAAGCCCTTCCCCTGGCAGCTCGAGTACAACTGTCCGGTGCACGAGCACTGGAATATCGTACACACGGGAATGCTGATCCCCGAGACGCACGCGGTTTACGTCTGCTCCGACAACTGCCTGCGCGGCGTCATCATGACGGCGGATGAGTGGAACGGGGAGAGCAGATTCTCCGCGGTCATGCCGACAGAGAAGGATACAGTCGATGGGAAGTTGGAGACAGTGACGATCGAGGGCGTTGCGCGTGTCATCGAGCGCCTGCCGTACCGCCCGAAGGCCATGCTCGTTTTCCTCGTCTGCATGCACCATTTCCTCGCCTGCGATGAGAAATACATTTATCGTGAGCTGGAACGTCGCTTCCCGGACATTCATTTCCTGCGCTGTTGGATGGATCCCATCATGCAGAAGATCGGTTTGACGCCCGAGCAGAAACAGCGCCGTGAGATGATGCTCTGCATTGAGGGTAAACAGCAGGATCCCGCAAAGGGTTGTGTCCTGGGCGACGATTACCGCCTGCCGGGGTCATCGGATATCGTGCGGCTTCTTGCGGCTCATGGCATCACGCTCCATCAGACGCAGGATGCGAAGACGTACGAGGAATATCAGAATTTCGGCGACGCCGCGTTCTACCTCACGAGAAGTCCCTTATCCGTCTACGGACTGAACAAGCTGGCACAGCGGGATGGGAGAAGACAGGTGTATCTGCCGCCTGCGGCTACGTATAAAGAGATTACCAAAGAGCTGGAGGAGCTCCTCTCTGTCGCGCTTCCAAAAGAGACACACGAGGCGATTCGGAGCGAGGTTCGGGCTTTTGCAACAGAGGAGATCGCAGCCTGCGAGGCAGCGTTTGACGAGGCGAGGGAGAAGATCGGTGATACTCAGGTCACACTCGACTACATCGGCTGTGTACGGCCTCTCTCGACGGCAAGACTCCTCCTCTCACACGGCATCCGCGTAACCTGTGTCTATCTGGACGCCATTCTCCCGGAGGAGCAGGCGGATTTCGACTGGCTGCGTGAGAACGCGCCGGATCTCATACTCCAGAGTACGAGTCAGGCAGAAGCCCTCGTGCTGCCAAGGAGGGAGAACGCCTCCCACGTACTGGCGATCGGTCCCAAGGCTGCCTACTTCTCCAACACGCGGCATTTCGTGAACCAGATCGAATCCGCGGGCAACTGGGGCTTCGATGGCATACGGAAACTTCTTCAGGCTATGTGCTGCGCGCTGGAAGATGAGAAGGATACGGAAGCCATCGTGCAGCGAAAGGGGCTTCGGAAGGACGGCAGCTACGGCTGCCAGACCGCGCCACTTTCCATGAGGGAAGGGGAGGACTCACCGCTTGCATGGACAGGAGAGAATTCATCGTTGTTGCGAGAAGTAAAAGCTTCATCACTGCAACAACAGGGAGAGGATTCACCGCCACAGCGAAGCAATCCGGGTGTTGCCGGCGTAGAGCCTGTGATGAAGGAAGCCTACCGCGCGACTCCCGTCTACGCGGGTGACGTGTCGGGCGTTTGCTCCGCGCTGTACGAGCTGGGCGGCATGGTCGTGATGCACGACCCTTCGGGGTGCAATTCGACCTACAATACCCACGATGAGACCCGTTGGTATCGCACCAGGAGCAGCATCTATATTTCCGGGCTGAACGAGCGGGACGCGATTCTGGGAAATGATGCCAAATTCATCCAGGATATCCTGGACGCCGTGGCAGAACAGGAGAAGACGCCGAAGTTCATCGCCCTTTGCAACTCACCGGTGCCGTTCCTCAACGGGACGGACTTTACAGGTATCGCGAAGCTCCTGGAGAAAAAGACCGGCATCCCGAGCTTCTACGTGCAGACCAACGGCTTCCACGATTATATCATCGGCGAGCAGAATGCCTTCCTGGCTTATGCGCAGAAGATGCTCCCGGCGAAGGGGGCAGAGAGACATTGCAGCAGGGTCCGCGTTGGTATCCTCGGGATGACGCCGCTGGACTATGGGAATCCTGCGAATGTTTCCAGCCTGACGAGGCTCCTTACGACGGCAGGCTTCGATGTTGTGAGCCGCTGGTCGTACGGAAGCTCACACGAGGATGCACAGAATATTCTGCATGCCGACGTGCTGCTCGTCATCTCTGCCGCGGGTAAAACCGCCGCGGAGTATCTTGAGAAGGAATGTGGGATTCCGGCAGTGTACGCGGCGCCGATTCCCGGTCTGGAGACAGAGACCTTTGCGGCCCTTCGTGCCGCGGCACAGGGAGAGCCTTATCCCAGGTATGTCTGGAGATCAGCGGGGGCGAGACCGGCTCTTACAACAGGACGTAGGACAGGAAACGGGGGACGCCCAGATCAGAATAACGGTGATGCCGATACCGCAAGAACCTTGCATGAGACCTGTATCATCGGGGAGCCGGTGCTGGCACAGAGCTTGGCGGCGGTCCTTCGGAAAAGGGGAGAGATGGCACACGTAGCCTGTCTTCTCGAAGGCTGTGATGACTTCCTGGATACTGAGGCAGGCGATTGCAGAATTGAAGGCGAAGAGGGCTTGATGGCTTATGCCAATGCCCTGAGGAGCAGAGGGCAGCAGGACACGATTCGCATCATCGCGGATCCTTACATGCGGGTGATCCTGCCGGAGGAATTCCAATTTACCGCGGTCCCGACACTGGCCTATTCCGGACGGATTGACGCAGAGAATTTCCCTAATTATTTCGGGAGTGACGCCGATACCGGCGAAACTATCTGCGCGGTGAATCGCTTCGGCGATTTCGCCTGAGGAATTCGCACCATACAACACAGCATGGAGGTAGGATTCATGGCTATGACAGGTGTGCCGGCAGCAGACCGGCTGCATATCGGCTTCTTCGGCATGCGTAATGCCGGTAAATCAAGCGTTGTCAACGCGGTCACGGAGCAGGATCTCTCCGTGGTTTCCGACGTGAAGGGCACCACGACTGATCCGGTGCAGAAGACGATGGAGCTGCTGCCGATCGGGCCCGTGGTCATCATCGACACGCCGGGATTCGACGATACCGGGACGCTCGGAGACCTCCGCGTTCGCAAAACAAGAGAAATCCTGAATCGTGTGGATATCGCGGTGCTCGTCGTCGACGCCTCCGTCGGAGTAACGAGAGCAGACCGACAGCTGATCGACGTCTTTCGGGAGAAGGAGATCGCCTACGTCATCGCCTATAATAAGGCGGATCTGATCGGCGGTCAGGAGGGGGGAGATTCCCTGCCGGTATCCGGCAACGAGTTCTCCTCATTTACGGAAGCGGATTATGAGAAGGCGCTGGTAAGGGATGCGGACGGGCACGTGCACGGAGAAGTCTTTGTCAGCGCGAAAGAGAACGACGGCATCTATTTCCTCAAGGCGGTCATTGGGAAGCTCGGCAAAACCACCCTGGAAACAAAAGGCCTCCTCGACGGCCTCCTCGAGCCGGGGGACCGTTTCATTCTGGTGATCCCCGTCGACTCCTCCGCGCCCAAGGAAAGGCTCATCCTCCCGCAGCAGATGATGCTCTCCGAGATCCTCTCGCACCATGCATCCGCCGTCTGCGTACAGCCGGAAGAACTGCCGGACGCACTGGAGAAACTGGGCTGCACGAAATGCGGGGAGCCTGTTGTTTTCACGAAAGAGAAGCCGTGCCCGGTGAAACTTGTCATCACGGATTCCCAGGCATTCCGGCGCGTCGCGAAGACCGTGCCCGAGAATGTGCCCCTCACCTCCTTCTCTGTGCTGATGGCAAGGTTCAAGGGGCTGCTCGCGTCGGCAGTCCGGGGTGTTGCGGCGATCGAAGGTCTTACGGACGGCGACACGGTCCTTATCAGCGAGGGCTGCACACACCACAGACAGTGCGACGACATCGGGACCTACAAGATTCCGACCTGGCTGAAGGAATATACCGGCAAAGAGATCACGATCCGCACAAGCTCCGGTTACGATTTCCCGGAAGACCTCTCCCCGTACCGCCTCATCATCCACTGCGGCGGCTGCATGCTCAACGAGCGGGAAGTGCGGTTCCGCATGGAGCAGGCGAAGGACCGGGGTGTGCCGATCACCAATTACGGCATCACCATTGCTTATATGAATCATATCCTGGAGCGCGCGACCAGAATCTTCCCGGACCTGCACAGGGTGTTGGAGAAGGCGAATACTCCACGTAACGCCACAACGGAAGGCTTCAAGACTCGCGGATGAAAGGAACAGTGAGGGATGTGACAGAAACATCCGCATAGACTACGAAATGACGAACAACGAACTGATCGAACAACTGTATCGTGATACGACACTGCCGGCGGCAGGCCTCTTGCAGCTCCTGACAAGCCTTGCGCCGGAGGAGGAAGAGCACCTTTACCGGCGCGCCAGAGAAGTCAGGGAAGCGCACTACGGGAGGGAAGTGTACCTTCGCGGCCTGGTGGAATTCTCCAGCTATTGCAGGAATGATTGCAAATACTGCGGCATCCGGAGGAGCAACGGCAACGCCCAGCGCTACCGCCTCACGAAAGACCAGATCATTGAGTGCAGCGACGTCGGCTATCGGCTGGGCTTCCGCACCTTCGTACTGCAATCGGGCGAAGATCTGGCTTTCACTACAGACGATATCTGCGAAATTGTGTCAGAGATCCGGCGCCGACACCCGGACTGCGCCGTGACGCTCTCCATTGGAGAGAAAACAAGAGCAGAATACCAGGCATATTATGACGCGGGAGCAGAGCGATATCTCCTCCGGCAGGAGACCAGCAACCCCGACCACTACGCCTTCCTGCACCCTGCGGAGCTATCTATCGAGAACCGCAAACGCTGCCTGTGGGATCTCAAGGAGATCGGCTATCAGGTGGGGTGCGGCATCATGGTGGGCTCGCCGCGACAGACGCCGGAGAACGTGATCGAAGATCTGAATTTCATGAAAGAGCTGGAGCCGCAGATGATCGGAATCGGGCCGTTCATTCATCATAAGGACACGCCGTTCAGAGATGAATCGGACGGCACGCTCGAGGATACCCTGCACCTTCTGGGTATCCTGCGACTCATGTTCCCGAACAGCCTTCTGCCTGCCACGACAGCACTCGGCACCATCAATCCGCGCGGCAGAGAACTGGGGATCCTGGCCGGCGCCAACGTCGTCATGCCAAACCTTTCGCCCCGCGGCGTGCGCGCGAAATATCTCTTATATGACGGCAAGATCTGCACCGGCAATGAGGCGGCCGAGTGCAGGAGGTGCATGGAGCGCCGCATTGAGAGCGTAGGCTACGAAGTTGTCGTATCCAGGGGAGACTATCGGGCGTAGAATTATGAATAGGCCGGCTGTGCATGCTGATTTTGCCACGCAAAGGAGTGGTCAGCCTGCTAAATGACTACTCTGGTAGAACCAGAGAGGCCAGGGTTTCGGGCTGTGCTCAATAGATACAGGCAGGCCTACAATTTAGAAAGAGACAGGTATGGGATATATCATTCTGATTATCATTGTGGCACTCCTTGCTATTACGGTGCTGGCGGTTGTTGCGATTGCGAAATCGAAGACAGATCCGAAGCTCATCGAAATGGCAGAAGTGTACCACATGCCGTTTGGAGCCAGACTGCGATACCTCTATCTGCCTGCATTCCATGGCAAGACCGGCGGCTATGGAGCCTCCCGATCTGTCGGGAATGGTATTGCAGATGCGTGCAGCACAACAAATGAGAGGACAGACAGATGACAATACAGGTAGAACATGTCACGGCGTCCGTTAAAGGCCGCAGACTGCTCAATGATTTCAATCTGGAGATATCCTCCGATACTTCCTACATGATCACGGGAGAAGATGAGGAGGCGAAAACCGAACTCATCCGTATCATTCTGGGACTTGATCAGCCGGAGCAGGGACGCGTGCGGCTCCTGGGGGACTATAAGTATTCCAGTGTCAACGCGGGAGTTGTGTTCCGGGAAGACAGACTGGCCGAAGGCTTCTCCGCAGAGACCAACTGCGCCATGGTGAACGGAAAACTCTCCGAGAGAATCGCGGGAGAGGAGCTGGACAAACTCCTTGCACCGGGCAGATCCAAGGTTCCGGTGTCCGAACTGACAGGGGAGGAGAGGAGACTTGTGTGCATCGTCCGCGCAACCCTGATCCCTTCGGACGTCATCCTCATGGATGCTCCTTTTGAGGGGATGAGCGAAGAGAACCGCGCCAAAGCCATCCGTTACATCAGGGAGGTCAAGGCTTCGACGCCCCTCGTCCTCACGACCGATCGGACAGATGACCTTGACTGGTGCAAGACCGTGGACATCAGAACCGGCATCCCGCTGTCGATGTAATTCCCTAATTTTCGTCAATTTCCTGCATTCCAAGGGCCGCCCGCGGCGGGACAGAGTTCAGGACGTTGCATGCCTCTGGTGCGGATTGCAGTCATAACGATCTCATTGCCGCAGAGAGAGGCGCATTACAGGTCATGGAGCCGCTGGAGCCTCGAAAGGCGGATTTCGGCTATAAGTTCCGTCCTTTGGAACTTATGACCGAAATCCACCGGGGCGACATGCGGTTCCACTGGCCTGCAATGTGCCGACCCCGTGGCACGAGATCGTGATAGCCGCAATCCGCATTGCGAGTCGGCAGGCAAGTCCTGATCCTCCGCCCCGCCGCGGGCGGCCCCCCTTGGTTGTAGAAATTGACAAAAATATATCAATCTTTTTCGTCATGTTGTCAAATTGCGGCTCACACCCCATGCCGCTATAATGAGTTGGGCCTGTGAGCCATGCGGAAAATGCCGGAAATTGCGGCTGTAACGCAGGGTACGAGCCCGCAAGATCAGTGGTTTAGAGCATTACGCAGGAAGGAAAGAACATGGTAACCGGAGATAAAGGTCTCGTCAGCTATAAACATAAGGTAATGGAAGAAGTCGCGCGCCTTGCGTGGAACGATGAGCTGGACCAGCAGCACGAAGAGCAGCTGATCCTGGATCTCATCCCGGGGCCGAAGCCGACCTACCGCTGCTGCATCTATAAAGAGAGAGAAGTCACGAGACAGAGAATCATCCTCGCGACCGGCGAGAACCTGCCGACGAACCAGGGCTCTGACAACATCGTACAGGTCATCAAGCCTGCCTGTGACGAGTGCCCGCTCGCGGCATACTCCGTTACAGACAACTGCCGCCTCTGCCTCGGCAAGGCGTGCCTGAACTCCTGCCGTTTCGGCGCCATCACCATCGGCGAGTTCCGTTCCCACATTGACGCCAGCAAGTGCAAGGAGTGCGGCATGTGTGCGCAGGCCTGCCCTTACGGCGCCATCGTTCACCTCGTGCGTCCCTGCAAGATGGCCTGCCCCGTCGGCGCGATCAGCTACGACGAGTACGGCTTCTGTGTCATTGATGAGACGAAGTGCATCAACTGCGGACACTGCATCCACAGATGCCCGTTCGGCGCGATCGGCTCCAAGACGTACATCACCAAGGTGATTGAGGCGATCAAATCCGACAGGGAAGTCTTCGCCATGTGCGCACCTGCGACCGAGGGTCAGTTCGGTGAGAAGGTCACCATGTCCTCCATCCGCGACGCGCTGAAGGAAGTCGGCTTCACTGATATGGTCGAGGTAGGCCTTGGCGGCGATATGACCGCGGCTTACGAGTCCGTGGAGTGGTCCGAGGCGAGAAAGAGCGGCAAGAAGATGACCACCTCCTGCTGCCCGGCCTTCATCAATATGTTGAAGAAACATTTCCCGGAGCAGTTCGAGGAGAATATGTCCACGACCGTCTCCCCGATGTGCGCGGTATCCAGATACCTCAAGGCGACGCACCCCGGCTGCGTTACGGTATTCATCGGGCCCTGCATCGCGAAGAAGAGCGAAGCGGCGGACAAGTCTGTACCGGACAACGCGGACTACGTCATGACCTACGGCGAGCTCAGAGCACTGTTGCGTTCCAGGGGCGTGGAGCCGAAAGAGGAGGAGAACGATTACCAGGAGGCTTCTATATGGGGCAAGAGATTCGCGACCAGCGGCGGTGTAGCCAACGCGGTTATCGAGTGCATGCAGGAGCGCGGTGAGGATACATCCGGTATCAAGCTGCGCCGCGCGGCAGGTGGTCAGGACTGCAAGACAGCCCTCTCCCTCCTCAAGGCCGGCAGACTCCCCGAGGACTTCATCGAAGGCATGGTATGCCCCGGCGGCTGTGTCGGAGGCCCTTCCAAACACAGAACCGAGATAGAGATCAAAAAGGCGCGTGAGACGCTCCTCTCCCAGGCGGACAAGAGAGGCGTTCTCGAGAACCTGCGTCAGTACCCGATGGACCAGTTCTCCATGCACAGGGACGGACACAAGGACAACAATGATTTCAAGAAGGCACTCTTATCCGGTGTCTCCGAAGATGTCGTGATCGGCAAGAGAACAGAAGAATGAGCAAAAACCCCTCTGCAGGACTTGGAATTTTGCAGAGGGGTGTGTTATACTACGTAATCGTGTCATTCTGTGATTGATTAGAATCAGACTCATATATTAAAACTCAGGAGGAAGTCATGAGCGTTACCGTTGAGAAGCTCGAGAAGAGCATGGCAAAGCTTACGATCACCGTAGGCGCTGCTGATTTCGATAATTATGTAGAGAAAGTTTTCCAGAAACAGAAACACAGCATCTCTGTTCCCGGATTCCGTAAGGGCAAGGCACCCAGAAAAGTCATCGAGAAGATGTATGGCGATATGGTATTCTTCGAGGATGCTGCCAACAACGCCATCAATGAGACATATCCCGACGCAGTCAAAGAGAGCGGCGAGGAGATCGTTTCCAATCCTTCCATCGACATTTCCCAGATCGAGGCAGGAAAGGATTTCATCTACACGGCTGAGGTAGCGCTGAAGCCGCCTGTTTCCCTTGGCAAGTACAAGGGCGTGGAGATCGCCAGGATCGAGAAGGCCGAGGTCAGCGACGAGGACATCGAGGCTGAGCTCAAGAGACAGCAGGACGCCAATGCCAAGATCGTTGACGTTACCGACAGAGCAGTGAAGGATGGCGACGACATCAAGCTTGATTTCGCGGGCACGGTGGACGGCGTTGCTTTCGATGGCGGCACAGCGACAGACTACGATCTCGTGATCGGCTCCGGCTCCTTCATCCCCGGCTTCGAGGATCAGCTGATCGGCGCGAAGATCGGTGAGGAGAAGGATGTGAACGTGACCTTCCCCGAAGACTATCAGGCGAAAGAGCTGGCAGGCAAGCCTGCTGTTTTCGCATGCACCGTCAAGTCTATCAAGGAGAAGCAGCTTCCCGAGCTGAATGATGAGTTCGCGGACGAGGTTTCCGAGTTCTCCACGCTGGACGAGTACAAGGCTGATATCAAGAAGAATCTGGAGAGCCAGAGAGAAGAGACCTACCAGAATACAAGGCAGAACGCAGCGGTTGACGCAGCGGTTGCGGATGCGGAAATTGAGCTTCCGGAAGCAATGGTACAGACGCAGGCGGAGAGCCTTGCGCAGGAATTCGGTCAGAACATGGCGATGCAGGGCATGCGTCTGCAGGATTATCTGCAGTACACCGGCATGACGCAGCAGCAGTTCGTCGAGCAGATGAAACCGCAGGCGCAGACCCGGATCAAGAACAGCCTGGTACTCGAGGCGATCGCCGATGCCGAGAAGATCGAGGTTGCCGATGAGGAGCTCGAGGCGGAGTACGAGAGAATGGCAAAGCAGTACAACATGCCTGTTGAGAATGTCAAGAAGGTATTCGCCGACGAGGATTCCAGAGAGGACTTAAAGAGAGACGCCCGCCTTCGCAAGGCTGCAGAGCTCGTTGCGGAGAACGCGGTGGAGACAGCGGAGAAGAAGGCTGCAAAGAAGGCAGACGACGCGGAGGAGGCTCCTGCAGATGAGGAGAAGCCCGCGAAGAAGAGAACCAGAAAGGCTGCGAAGAAGGACGAGGCTGCTGAGGAGACCAGCGACGCCGAGTAAGCTGCCTAACGGTTGAGCACAATTTATTAATAAACAATTAAAACAAAACGAAGACCTTGCAAGAGTAAGGCCTTCGTTTTATTATCATTCTTGTCTGACTTCACGTACGGGTAACTGCCAGAGCGTGGGGCAGGCACATTACCAGTAGAAAGAAGGCTAACAACATGGCTAATTTAGTCCCTTATGTCATTGAACAGACCGGGCAGGGCGAGCGCTCCTACGATATTTTCTCCCGTCTGTTAAAAGAGAGAATTATTATTCTGAGCGGAGAGGTGACGGATCAGACGGCTGAGCTCGTTGTCGCACAGCTCCTGTTCCTCGAGGGCGAGGATCCCGACAAGGATATCCAGCTCTACATCGACTCTCCCGGAGGCTCCGTTACAGCGGGTCTTGCGATTTACGATACGATGAAATTCATCAAGTGCGATGTCTCGACGATCGCGATCGGCCTCGCGGCTTCGATGGGCTCCTTCGTCCTCGCGGGCGGCACCAAGGGCAAGAGATACGCGCTGCCGAACACGGAAGTTCTGATCCATCAGCCTTCCGGCGGCTCTCAGGGCCAGGCGAGCGACATGATCATTGCGGCGAAGAACATCGAGAAGACCAGAGAGAAGCTCAACCGCATTCTCGCGGAGAACACCGGAAGACCTTACGAGGATCTCGTGCGCGATACGGATCGTGACAACTGGATGTCGGCGGAAGAGGCGCTGGAATATGGCCTTATTGACCACATCTACACGACAAGAAAAGAGATAGAGGACGCTACGAATGTCAAATAACAGCAAAATGACGCCGCCGCGCCGCTGCTCCTTCTGCGGAAGGACGGAGAACCAGGTGCGCAAGCTGATCGCAGGGCCGAACGGCGTCTACATCTGCGATGAGTGCGTCGGCATCTGCGGAGATATTATCGACGATTCCGACGATGAGGAGAAGTTTGAAGCCGGCAATACGGTCGATGTCAACGACATCCACCTGATGAAGCCGGCGCAGATCAAGGCTTTCCTCAATGAATATGTCATCGGACAGGAGGACGCGAAGCGCGTGCTCGCCGTGTCCGTTTACAACCATTATAAGAGAGTGCTGGCGCACAACGAGAAAGATGACGACGATGGCGTCGAGCTGCAGAAGAGCAACATCCTGATGCTGGGCCCCACGGGTTCCGGCAAGACATATCTCGCGCAGACGCTGGCGAAGCTTTTGAACGTTCCGTTTGCGATCGCGGACGCGACCACGCTGACTGAGGCGGGGTACGTCGGCGAGGATGTGGAGAACATCCTGTTAAAGCTTATCCAGGCGGCGGATTACAACATTGAACGCGCGCAGCTGGGCATCATCTACATTGATGAGATCGACAAGATCTCGAAAAAGGGAGAGAATGTCTCCATCACCCGCGACGTATCCGGCGAGGGCGTGCAGCAGGCACTCCTTAAGATCATCGAGGGCACGGTGGCTTCCGTTCCTCCGCAGGGCGGCAGGAAACACCCCCAGCAGGAGCTCATCCAGATCGACACGTCGAACATTCTCTTCATCTGCGGCGGTGCGTTTGACGGCCTTGAGAAGATCATCCACGAGAGAACGGATTACCGTTCCATGGGCTTCAACGCGAGCGTCAACGAGAGAGAAGTCAAGGACATCGGCCATACGCTGAAAGAGGTCCTCCCGCAGGATCTCATGAAGTTCGGCCTGATCCCCGAGTTCATCGGCCGTGTGCCGGTCGTGGTAACGCTCGACGGCCTCGACAAGAACGCGCTCGTGCGTATTCTCCAGGAGCCGAAAAACGCGCTGGTGAAACAGTATCAGAAGCTGTTCCGCTATGACGGCGTCGAGCTCGAGTTCGAGGAGGACGCGGTGAACGAGATCGCGAATCTCGCGGTGGAACGCAACACCGGCGCGAGAGGCCTGCGCTCCATTATGGAGAAATCCATGATGGATGTCATGTACACCATTCCTTCCGACGACACGATTGAAAAGTGCATTGTGACCAAGGCGGCCGTGGACGGCAAGGGCACGCCGATCCTGATTCACAGGGACGGCACGCAGAGCCATCTCGAAGACGTGAAGATGATCGACGAGAAGACCGAGATCCCCAACCTCCACAAATCAGTTTCATAAGCTATAATAAGGCGTGTGGCACAGTTCCATACGCCTTTCTTCATGCATTGAGAGATGCGGATTTGGAGCTAACCGCTCTGAATCTGTACCATTGAGGTAACCTATGCTGACTATCAAGACAGTCAATCTCGAAACCGTCGTCGGCGTGACGACGAAGAAGCTCCCCTACCACACCTGGCCGGAGTTCGCCTTCGCCGGCAAGTCCAACGTCGGCAAGTCGACGCTCATCAACGCGCTCATGAACCGCAAGTCCTACGCGCGCGTCTCGGAGAAGCCGGGCAAAACCCAGACTATCAACTACTACTGCATCAACGACGCGTTCTATCTCGTCGATCTGCCGGGCTACGGCTACGCGAAGGCGGCGAGAGCCGACATCAAGGCGCAGTGGGGCACGATGATCGAGAATTACCTGCACACGAGCGGTTCCCTCCAGGCCATTTTCCTCCTTGTCGACATCCGCCACGACCCCTCCGACAACGACGTGCAGATGTACGACTGGATTGTCCACAACGGCTTCGTGCCGATCATCATCGCGACCAAGGCGGACAAACTAAAGAGAAGCCAGCTCGCGGGAGCTGTGAAGAATGTGGAGAAGGTTCTCCGCGAGAAGAGCCTTGAGGGGGGCGATGTCACCCTCCGTGTCATTCCCTTCTCCGGCGTGACGAAGGCGGGAAGAGATGAGATTCTCTCCGTGATCGCGGGATATTTTTAAGGGGAATAACTGCCCTTTTGTGCCGGATGCGCGGCAACGTGGTATATTAGATAAAGGGTATCTGTTCAGTACAGCCCGAAGCAAAAGCCCTTGGGCTTAGCCCAAGGGCTTGCTTCTCCGGGCGTACCAAAGTAGATATTCAGCAGCGCAGGCCGCTGCCCGGAACACATACAGAATGAAGCGGGATTTATCCGGTGCCGAACCTGGCCGGCATCCCGCGGGAATGAGGTTATCTATGGCAAAAACGGAAGAGAAGATTCTGAAAAAAAATGTAGCCGCGATGAAACGCAACAAGGTGCTCGGCGCCGTCATCATGATCGTGCTGGGCATTGTCCTGCTCGTCTGGCCGGGTCAGGCCCTGGCTCTCGCCTGCCGGATCGCGGGTGCGGCGCTATGCATCGGCGGCATCGCGGCGGTTGTCATGTTCTTCGTCACGAAGGACAAGGGGGTTGTCGTGACCACGGCCATGATCGCGGGCGTTGTCGTCGCCTGCCTCGGCTTCTGGATCTTCCTGCGCCCGGAGGTTCTCGCGCAGCTCTTCCCGACGATTATCGGGCTGTTCGTCATCATCACGGGCATCATCAACATCAGTGAAGCCATCACGATCCACAGGGAGCGCGGCACGGGCGTGACTTCTACCTTCGTCATCGCGCTCATCACGATCCTTCTGGGCCTTCTCATTTTCTTCCGCCCGGGCTTCATTAACAACATCCTCATGCGCCTCATCGGCATCGTGCTCATTTTCGACGGTGTTTCCAATGCCTGGATTATGTCGAAAATAACAGGCAAGATCAGGGAAGTGGAGCAGGACCTCAAGGCGCCTGACGGCAGGGCGGTCGATGAGAACGGCGAGCGCGTGCAGGCCAAGGCCTACGCGCCGGACGAGCGGCCCGGGGCACAGGAGACCCGCGCGGATGTCGAAGACGCCGAGGTTCGACCGGTCAAAAAGGGCTTCTTCCACAGAGATAAGAAGAAGGGCGACGTCGTATCCGAGACACACTTTACTGACGAGAGTGCGGATTTCACGGAGACACACAACTACACCACGACGACCATCAAACGCCCCGCGCACGGCACAGGTACCGGAGAGAACGGCACCACAGCTCAGACGGCAGCAGCTGCCGCAGATGCTGCAGCCGATGACGGAACCGGTACCGGGATGACAGCGCAGAGCACGTCCGCAGCTGATGCAGGATCCGCAGCCGATGCGGCGCCCACATCGCAGGAAGGGACTGCCGGCGGCTTCGACGGCGCCAACTGATGTATGTGTGGCATGTACAATTAAATCAAAGCGGGAACAGTACAGAGACATGGTTTCTGAACAACTGTTCCCGGGAAGTCTGAAACCGCAGCGGGGCACCCCGCTGCGGTTTTTTACAAAATGTTTAGATTCAGCCTATTGCGTGTATGTTCTATGGATGATATAACAGGGTCAAACGTATTAGCACTCAGCCAAGGCGAGTGCTAACAACAGCATCGACCAGAAAGGCAGCAAATATGGATACAAGATATATCGTCATTCCGATTTACAATACCGTGGTGATGCCGGAGACCGACACCGGGATCACGACAGCGGAGATAGGCACAGACCTTCGAAGGAAGATTGAGGCGGCGGGCAGCACCGTTGTCCTCCTGCCGGGCAAGGACCCTTCCGGCGCAGACCCTTCGTCCATGGCGGACGCTTTCCATGAATACGGCGTCCTCACGCAGGTTGACTCTTTCGGCATTTCGGGGAGCGGCACACTCCTCCACGTCGCAACGAAAGAGAGGGTGCGCGTGTTCTCCCTGCAGCGCGACCAGGACACCTGGACGGCACTGATCAGCGCGGCGCCCGAGACCAAGGACCTCTCCAAAGAGGCGGAACAGGATCTCGTCTCCTCCATGCTCTCTAACGCGAGAGTCCATTCCTCCGCGTTCGGCATCAACGCCTATCGCGCGCAGAACAGCCTCAACGTCAACACGATCAATGAGTTCGCTGTTGTTTTCGGTGGCATCCTGAACCTGACGGGAGAGGAGAAATACGAACTCCTGTCGGAGAGTTCCATGAAGGCGAGGGGCGAGCTGCTCTCCGAGGACCTGCAGCGCTACATCGACAGCGCGACGGCGGCAGGCCGTGGTCAGACGGGGCAGAAGAAACAGGAGAAAGACTACCGCCGCAAGATCGAGGAATCCGGCATGCCGGAGGACGCGAGACAGGAGGTTGGAAAAGTCCTCGACCGCTATCTCGAGGCGCAGCCGAACGACCCGGAAAAGGGTACGATGGAGACCTACCTTGACTTCGTGACTGACCTTAAGTGGAAGATTGATCCCACGCCGGAGCTGGACCTCGTGAAGGCGAGGCGGATCCTCGATCGCGACCACTACGGCCTCGACAAGGTGAAGGAGAGAATCCTCCAGCAGATCGCCGTGATGTCGCTGAAACAGCAGCAGGCCGGTTCCATTCTGCTGCTCGTCGGCGCACCCGGCACCGGCAAGACTTCGATGGGCAAGTCCATCGCGGAAGCCCTCGGCAGGAAATATGTCCGCATCAGCCTCGGCGGCGTGCGGGATGAGGCGGAGATCCGCGGCCACCGCAGAACCTACATCGGCGCGATGCCCGGACGCATCATGGACGGCGTGAAGAGGGCAGGCTCCATGAACCCTGTCGTCGTCCTCGATGAGATCGACAAGCTCGGCGAGAGCTACAACGGCGACCCCGCGAGCGCCCTCCTGGAGGTGCTGGACCCCGAGCAGAACAACACCTTCACAGATCACTATCTGAACATTCCCTACGATCTGTCGAACGTCTTCTTCATCTGCACGGCGAACACCATAGATACGATCCCCGGCCCTCTGTATGACCGTATGGAAGTGATCCAGCTCTCCGGCTATACGCCGATGGAGAAGCTCCAGATTGCGCATCGCTATCTTCTGCCCAGGGCTATGGAGAGCGCGGGTATTACCACGAAGGATATCTCGGTCGACGACGGCGCCGTGAAGCGCATCATCGAAGAGTACACCGCGGAGGCTGGCGTGCGCGGACTCAAGAAACAGCTCGACGTCCTCTGCCGCCACAGGGCGGCGGAAATCGTCGAATCCCGCAGCCCTTCCCGCGCGATCACGGACAAGAAAAGGAACGAGACAGGCAATACTGCCGCGGGACAGGGCGACGACTTCATCTATACGGAAGGCAGCGCGGTTCCGAGTGAAGAGAAGGCTGAGATAGAGAAGAGGAAGGCGGACTGGGAAGGCCTTGTCACCGTCCGTGCGGAAGACATCCCGAAATATCTTGGCAACAAGCGCCTCATCCACGACAGAATCCTCGACAGGATGCAGCCCGGCATTGTGACCGGACTTGCCTGGACCCAGGTGGGAGGCGAGATCCTCTACATAGAGACGAGAGTCATGAAGGGGAGCGGACAGATCATCGTGACCGGTCAGCTCGGCGACGTCATGAAGGAATCGGCGAGAATCGCCCTGAGCCTTGTCAAGAGCGCGTTCATCTCGGACGAGCTCAGCTTTGATGACAAGGACATCCACATCCACGTGCCGGAAGGCGCCGTGAAGAAGGACGGACCGTCCGCGGGCATCACGCTGTTCACTGCACTGACTTCCCTTGTGACAGGGATTCCCGTGAGCAACAAGCTCGCGATGACCGGTGAGGTTTCCCTGCGCGGTCAGGTGATGCCGATTGGCGGGCTGCCGGAGAAACTGATGGCGGCGGACCGCGCCGGCATCATGAAGGTGCTCATCCCGAAGGACAACGTCCAGGATCTGGAGGATGTACCGAAGGAGACCAGAGACCACCTGACCATTGTGCCTGTCACGACTGTGGCGGATGTCGCAAGAGAAGCACTCGGCATCGAGCTGCCGAAGGCGGAGAACGTATTCCGGGTGACCGTAAATAAAGCGACAGAGGTCGACCATAAGGAATAAATATACGTTCAGGGCCCAACGGCTCTGATACGTTACGAAGAATCACTACCTCAAGAGGAGGTAAATATAGATCATGAATATTCAGAAATTCACACAGAAATCCATAGAAGCAATTAATAACTGCCAGAGCCTTGCGAACGAGTATGGCAATCAGCAGATGAAACAGGAGCACCTGTTGTTTTCCCTGCTCTCCATTGATGAGAGCCTCATTTCGCAGCTGGTGACGAAGATGGGAATCGACGCGCAGCAGCTCAAAACCCGCGCATTAAACGCCGTGAAGGTGCTGCCGAAGGTGTCCGGCTCCAGCTCGCAGCTCTATGTCAGCCAGGATCTGAATCAGGTCCTGCTGGATTCGGAGTCGGAGTCAAAGAGACTCGGGGATGAGTATGTCTCCGTGGAGCATATTTTCCTCGCGCTGCTCAAGGATGCGAACTCTGTCGTAGCGCAGATTTTCCGCGACTTCGGCATCACGAGGGACGCGTTCCTTACAGCTCTCGAGACCGTGCGCGGCGGGCAGAAGGTCACCACCGACAACCCGGAGGATACCTACGACTCCCTGGAGAAATACGGCGAGGAGCTGGTATCGAAGGCGAAGGCGCAGAAGATGGACCCGGTCATCGGACGTGACGACGAGATCCGGAACGTCATCCGCATCCTCTCACGCAAGACGAAGAATAACCCTGTTCTCATCGGCGAGCCCGGTGTCGGCAAGACTGCCGTCGTCGAAGGCCTTGCGCAGCGCATTGCCAAGGGCGATGTCCCGACGTCACTGAAGGACAAGAAGATCTTCTCTCTGAACATGGGATCCCTTATCGCGGGCGCGAAATACCGCGGGGAATTCGAGGAGAGATTAAAGGCCGTCCTTGACACCATCAAAAAGAGCGAGGGAGAAATCCTGCTCTTCATTGATGAGCTGCACACCATCGTCGGCGCAGGCAAAACAGAAGGCAGCATGGACGCCGGCAACATGTTGAAGCCCATGCTGGCCAGAGGTGAACTGCACTGCATCGGCGCGACGACACTGAACGAGTACCGGGAGTACATAGAGAAGGACGCGGCCCTCGAACGCCGTTTCCAGCCTGTCATGGTGGATGAACCCACGGTAGAGGATACCATCTCGATTCTCCGCGGCATCCGCGAGAGATACGAGGCTTACCATGGCGTCAAGATCATGGACAACGCACTGGTGTCCGCGGCGGTTCTCTCGAACCGCTACATCAGCGACCGGTTCCTGCCGGACAAGGCAATTGACCTCGTGGATGAGGCCTGCGCGCTCATCAAGACCGAGCGCGACTCCATGCCGACCGAGCTTGATGAGCAGCGCCGCAGAATCCAGCAGCTCGAGATCGAGGAGATCTCGCTGAAAAAGGAAGATGACAGTCTGTCACAGCAGCGTCTCGTCGACCTGCAGAAAGAGATGGCGGAGCTCAAGGATGCCTTCAATGCCGCGCAGGCGCAGTGGCAGAATGAGAAGAGCAAGGTAGATACCCTCTCGAAACTGCGTGAGGAGAAGGATGCGGTGAAGAGCCGGATCGAGGCTGCCATGCAGGCGGGCGATTACGAAAAGGTGTCCGAGCTGCAGTATGGCAAACTCCCCGAGATCGAGAAACAGCTCCAGGATGAGGAGACGGATTTAAAGGACGACGACCTTTCCATGGTGCACGAGAAAGTGACCGAGGAGGAGATCGCGCGCATTGTGTCCAAGTGGACCGGCATCCCTGTCGCGAAGCTGACCGAATCCGAGCGGCAGAAGACCCTGCATCTGGACGATGAACTGCACAAGAGAGTCCTCGGCCAGGACGAAGCCGTGACGAAGGTCGCAGAATCCATACAAAGATCCAAGGCGGGAATCAAGGATCCCACAAAACCGATCGGCTCCTTCCTGTTCCTGGGACCTACAGGCGTCGGCAAGACAGAGCTTGCCAAGGCACTCGCACAGGCGCTGTTCGACGATGAGAAGAACATGGTCCGCATTGACATGTCCGAGTACATGGAGAAATACAGCGTCTCCCGCCTCATCGGCGCGGCTCCCGGATACGTGGGCTACGAGGAAGGCGGACAGCTGACAGAGGCAGTCAGACGCAAGCCCTACAGCGTCGTCCTCTTCGATGAAATCGAAAAGGCGCATCCTGATGTTTTCAATATCCTGCTGCAGGTGCTGGACGACGGCAGGATCACGGACTCTCAGGGAAGAACCGTGGACTTCAAGAATACGATCATCATTCTGACCTCGAACATCGGCGCGCAGGAGATCCTCGCGGATCTCGAGCGGCAGGAGAAGGAGAAAGGGATTGACGCGGGCAGTGACGAGACACTGTCCATCTCGGAGACGACCAGAACGGCGGTGGATAACCTCTTGCACGCCCACTTCCGCCCGGAGTTCCTTAACCGGCTGGATGAGATCATCATGTTCAAGCCGCTGTCCAAGGCGAACATCTCGGGCATCATCGACCTGACCATGCACGATTTGAACCGCAGACTGGAGGACAAGGAGGTCACCGTCGAAGTTACGCCGGAGGCGAAGGAATTCATCGCCAGCGCGGCATACGACCCTTCCTATGGCGCAAGACCACTGAAGAGATACATTCAGAAACATGTCGAAACGCTCGCGGCGAAGCTGATCCTCGGGGACCAGGTGGAGCAGGGTGACACCATCGAGATCTCCGTGAACGATGGACAGCTTGGCGCCTACGTGAAAAAAGCAGGCAGGAGCAATAAGATTTAGAAAACATTGCGGGAATTTTATTGTGAAATAGTTCTTGACACGAATTTATGGGTTTGATATAGTGATGAGGCTGTCGCAGGAAATGCGACAGCCTCATATGGCGAGATAGCTCAGCTGGCTAGAGCACGCGGTTCATACCCGCGGTGTCGTGAGTTCGAGTCTCACCCTCGCTACATTTTTGAGGAGGAATCTTATAAGATTCCTCCTCTCTTGCTATACTATAGACATCAGATCACAAGGCTACAGAAAAGTAACAGTTCGGAGACTTTACCTTTGAACTGTTACATCAAAGAGACAGGCAGCATGAATACACATAGACACAGTCCTCTGCACAGGAGCTTCGGATACGCGTTCCAGGGAATCTTCCACACGGTTGCGACGGAGCGGAATATCAAAATTCACCTGTTCGCCATGGTGATGGTCATTCTCTTTGGCATCTGGCTGCGGCTCTCTGCAACGGAGTGGTTCATCTGCCTCATCCTGTTCGGACTCATTATCTCGCTGGAGCTCGTCAACACCGCCATTGAAGCCGTGGTGGATCTGGTGACGGAGGAGAAGAAGCCTCTCGCGAAGAAGGCTAAGGATGCGGCGGCCGGCGCGGTACTGTTCTCGGCGATCATGGCAGCGATCATCGGCCTGTGGATTTTCCTGCCGAAGCTAGCGATAGTCCTGGCGGGATAAAACATATCCGCCTCTGTTCAGAGCAGACCCTAGCACTTGCTTCTCTGGACACACCGCGGGATGATGCGTGGGCAGACTGGCGTTCTGGCTGGCACAATTTTGAAGCCCGGACAAGGGTTTTCATCAATGCGCACATGGAGTAAAATAAATAAGCAGGCAGTCCGCATGGGGATTGACGAAAATGGACGCTGCAATACAAAGCGGAGGTTATGATTATGGCAGATCTGAATGGGAACAATCTTACAAATGATCTTATGGATGCGGTCAGAAAAGTTCTTCTCGCCGGGATTGGCGGAGCGGCACTGACTGCGGAGAAGGCGCAGGGAATCCTGGAAGAGATGGTGACCAAGGGTGAGCTGACGGTAGAGCAGGGCAAGGCACTCAATCAGGAATTGAAACACACCGTCAAAGAGAACGTTGACAGCGCGAGGGCAGCCGCGGCAGAGACCAAGTCATCGCCCGCGGAAGAGGCAAAGCCCAGCGTGGAAGATTTCGTCAAGGGTCTGTCCGAAGAGGATCTTGCAAAGCTCAAAGAACTGCTGGGCAAGACGGAGTAATGTGGCGCAATTTAAATCTGTTCAGTACAGCCCGAAACGCTTGAGGAACAGGATTGCAGACAGCGGCAGGGACCAGAGACGGTTCCTGCCTTTTTTGTTCATATATTTGCAACGGAGCAAGGGAAGATTGGCATCGTGGCCGGAGAGAATAACAAAACTGACAAAATCAAAACGGAGTCGAGGCTGAAGGAAATCCGTGAGGTGCTTGGACGGAATCATATCACGCGAGGGGTCACGCCGGAGAAGCTGCGTATCATCCTGGAGGAGCTGGGACCGACGTACATCAAGCTGGGACAGATTATGTCCCTGCATTCCGATATTCTGCCGAAGAGATACTGCGATGAGCTGATGAAACTCAATTCGGAAGTGACGCCGATGCCGTTCTCTGTGGTGGAGGAGGTCATCAACCGTTCCTATCGCTGTGACTGGCACGACTATTTCCAGTCGATGGATGAGAAGCCTTTAGGCTCTGCCTCCATTGCTCAGGTACACAAGGCAGTGCTCCGGGACGGAAGCGAGGTCATCGTCAAGGTGCAGCGAAAGGGGATCTATGACACGATGGCGCGCGACATCGGTCTCCTGCACAGGGCTGTGAGTCTCTTGCCGCCGGTTGCCAACCTGAGAAATCTCGTTGACCTGAACATGGTTCTGGATGAAATGTGGCAGGTGGCGCAGGAGGAGATGGACTTCCTCAAGGAAGCCTCCAACATGGAGGAGTTTGCGAGGAACAACGCGGATGTCACTTATGTGGGATGTCCGAAGCTCTATCACGAATACACGACCAGCCGTGTCCTCGTCATGCAGTACATCGGCGGCTGTCCGATTGACGATGTGAAGTCTCTGAAGGAGCAGGGCTACGATCTGAATGAGATCGGCACCAAGCTCGTCAACAACTATATCAAACAGGTGATGGACGACGGATTTTTCCACGCCGACCCGCATCCCGGCAATGTCAAGGTCTGCAACGGTCAGATCATATGGATTGACATGGGCATGATGGGGCGGTTGTCGGAACGCGATCGTATGATCATGGTGCGCGGCGTTCGCGGCATTGCCCTGCATGATGTGACGGGGATTGAAAACGCAGTGCTGGATCTGTGCGGCACCTCCGGCAGGGTGGACCGCGCACGGCTGTACCAGGATCTGAAAAAGTTCCTGGAGAAGTACGGCTCGACCGGCATGGGCAGCATCAACGTGGGAGATGTGATGCAGGATCTCATGGACATCATGAAGACCAATCATCTCTCCATTCCGCACGGCGTGACGATGCTGGCGCGCGGCATGACGCACATGGAAGGTGTCCTGACGCAGATCAGCCCGGACATCAACATGTTCGAGATCGCGTCCACGAGGGTTTCGGAGGACTATTTCCACAACATCAACTGGAAGGATGAGCTGTTCCGCAATGCCCGCACGATCTACCGTTCTTCGACAAAGGGGGCGGAGATTCCCTCACTTGCAGCAGACGCGCTGAAGGAGTATCTCTCGGGCGAAGCGAAAGTCAACATTGATCTTGTAGCGACGGAATCGCTGATGGAGACGGTGTTCACCGCGGTCCGCAACCTGGTCATCGGCCTGTGTATCGCGGCCCTCCTCATCAGTTCGAGTGTCCTGTGCATGACGGACATGAAACCGAAGATACTCGGCATCCCTGCCCTCGGCGCCCTGGGCTATGCAATCGCCACGGCGGCAGGCACGTTTGTCCTCGGACGCTACATCTATAACAAGGTGAAGCAGTCCCGCGGCAGGTGACGCGGCTTCTCTACGCAGGCTGCTATGACTTGCTCCGTTCGCTGGCGGCTACCCGTGAGTGGGCTGCCTTTCCTATGGTGCGGAAGACGGTCATAACTTTGCTGCGGACCACGGCGGCGCCGTATCGGGGAATCGGGAGCTGCCTGAGGTCCGGCAGTGCGAATTGCGGCTATAAGTTTTGTCCTTTAAAACTTATGACCGCTATTCACATCACCGAAATGCAGCTCCCGACCCCCGACACGACACCACCGCGGTCCTCCACAAAGTGATACCCGTATTCCGCACTTCGAGCGTCAAAGCAGCCCACCCATCGGGTAGCCGCCTGCGAACGGAGTGAGAGAGCAGCCATCGCGGGCGGATTCAGGGTATGACAGCCCGGAGACTAGAACTGGAATGACATGGATAAAGTGCTGAGCCACACCCTCCGGGAGGAAGACCTTGCCGTCACCGCCGGAGGGCTTGTCAATTTAATATTGAAGAACTGCGTCAAGGTCACGGGCCATGAGATCTCCGGGGCGAAGTTCCTGCCGGACGGGATTACAGTGGACGGGCGGCTCGTGCATGTGTCGGAGCGGATTGCGCCGGGCCAGACGCTGCGCATCATCCTGCCGGAGGATGAGGACAGGGATGCGATGGTGCCGGCCAGGATGCCCCGGGGCGGTCCGGAGATTCTCTACGAGGATGAGGATATCGTCATATTGAACAAGCCGGCGGGCATCGTTTCCCACCCGTCGCCCGGACACTACGCGGACTCGATGGCGAATTACCTTGCGGGGTACTACAAGGATAAAGGCGAAGATTTCGTCTGCCGGCTGGTCGGCCGTCTGGACAAGGAGACTTCCGGGACGCTGCTCTTTGCGAAGAACCGTGCGGCCTGCGCGAGGCTCTTCCGGGAGCGGAGCGAAGATGAGCTCCGGAGAACCTACCTTGCCATCGTACACGGCCTATTCCCGGAAGGACAGCTGGAAGGGACGATCGAGGGCAACATCGACGCCATGCCGGGTGTCCTCATGCTGCGACAGGTCACGGGAGACGGTTCGGGGCTTCGGGCGGTCACACAGTACCGTGTGCTCGCCCAGAGAAGGGAAGAGGAATCAGAGATGCCTCTCGACCCGGAACGTTCTGTGGGGACGAGCACGTCTAATGCCTGTGGATGCACGAGCGCAAAACGTCTTGGCGCGACAGAAGATCATCCAAATACTTCCATGGCTAGAGGCAGAAGGCCGGACGGCTTTGATGCATCCGTAGAATCCGAGGGGCAGATGAAGCCGTGCGGTGGCGGGATTTCCCTTGTCCAGTGCCATATCCTGACCGGGAGGACACACCAGATCCGCCTGCACATGGCGAGCATCGGACACCCGCTCGTGGGAGATACACTGTACGGGCCGGAAGCACAAATGCCGGACCCGGACGGACACATCGTATCCATGCCGGGAGAGAAGAGAGCGCTCCTGCACGCTGCGAGAATCACGCTGATCCAGCCGTTTACGGGAGAGAAGATTGAGGTCGGTGCGCCGCTTCCCTCGGATTTCCAATGTTTTTCTGGATACAATTTTTCTTGACACGTTTTCGACGGGTGTCTACAATAGCAAGTGCTATTCAAATTATTGAATCCAGTTTTCCGGTGCAATGGTGTGCGGGACCATTGCTTTTTGTATGTTCAGCACTTTTATGCGTGAAAGCAATAAAGTCACAGCCTGCGGCACCGGCCTGATGTTTTCAATAGCTACGCAGTACATATCAAAGAGAGGACAGAAAGTTGCTTAGATACATCGTTAAAAGAGTCATTCTGGCAATCGTCACCTTATTCCTGACCTGCTTCATCACCTTCTTCGCCATGAACGCGGTTCCCGGCGGACCGTTCAACGGCGAGAAGGCGAAGTCCGCGGCAGTTCTGAAGGTGCTGAACGAGAGATACGGCCTCGACAAGCCGGTCGGCGTGCAGTTCATTAATTATATGAAGAACATGCTGCACGGCGATTTCGGCGTTTCGTTAAAGACCGGCCGTGACATTGCGCAGACCATCCAGACACGTTTCGCCGTCTCTGCAAAGCTCGGCCTCATGGCGGTCGTCGTCGCGCTGGTGCTGGGCATCGTTCTGGGTGCCGTTGCCGCGCTGAACCGCAACAAGTGGCCGGATCACATCATCATTTTCTTCGTCACTCTGTTCACGGCAATGCCTTCCTTCGTGGCGGCCTCCTTCCTGCTCCTCATCTTCAGTATTCAGCTGCAGTGGGTACCGGTATGGTCGACGACAGATCCCAGCTATGTGCTGCCTGTCATCGCGCTATCGCTCTCGCCGATGGCGTACATCACGAGACTGACCAAGACTTCCATGCTGGACGTGCTCGGTCAGGATTACATCCGCACCGCAAAGGCGAAGGGTGTAAGCCCTGTAAAGGTCATCTTCGTTCACGCGCTGCGCAATGCGCTGATCCCGGTCATCACTTACGTCGGACCTCTGACTGCATCGATTCTGACGGGCTCCCTCGTTGTTGAGAACATCTTCACGATCGGCGGCCTCGGCTCTCAGTTCGTCGACAGCATCACGAACCGTGACTACACGATGATCATGGGCGTTACGATTTTCCTGGCAGTGATCATGGTTGCCATGAACCTGGTGTCCGACCTTCTGTACAAGCTCGTCGATCCCAGAATTCAGCTCGATTAGGTACGCCTCGAGCCTCTGTCGTAACATCAGGACAGCCCGAAGCGATTGCTTCTGAACTGTTGCATATGTGAAAGGTATTCAGGAAATGGCACTCAATTACGATATTCCCGCACCGAAGAAAAGAAAGTTCAGCCTGCAGATTGATCCTTCTCAGTTCGAGAAGGCAACTGATGAAGAGAAGAGACAGCAGGACGTCATGGCGAACTCTACCACCTTCCTCAAGGATGGTATGAGACGCCTCATGAAAAACCCGCTGGCGGTCATGTCCATGATCATCCTGGTGCTGGTCATTCTGATCATGATCTTCGCGCCGATCGTCGTGCCCTACGGCTACGATGAGATCCTCACCGTAGAGGGCACCCGTGATAAGGCTGCCGCGAACATGGCACCGTTTCAGTTCTCAGAGAGAGAGCAGGAGTTCATGGAGAAATACAACACCCAGCTGTTCCCGCACATCATGGGTACGGATGAGCTCTGCCGCGACTATTTCATCCGCGTCGTTTACGGCACGAGAGTATCCTTCCTCGTCGGTGTCTTCGCATCCCTCATGGTACTCATCATCGGTACGATTTACGGAGCGATCTCAGGTTACCTCGGCGGTATGACGGACCTCATCATGATGAGAATCGTCGACATTATTTACTCGCTGCCGGATATCCTCATCATCATCCTGCTGGCGGTGGTATTCAAAGAGACGATGGATTTCTCGAGTGTGCCTGTCATCGGCAAGCTCGGCACGAACATGGTCGCGATGTTCATCGTGTTCGGCCTGCTCTACTGGGTAGGTATGGCAAGACTCGTCCGCGGTGAGATCCTCATGATCAAACAGAACGAGTACGTTCTGGCGGCGAAGTCCATGGGCGCATCCTCCGCGAGGATCATCAGGAACCACATCCTCCCGAACTGCCTCTCCGTCATCATTATCACCACAGCACAGCAGATCCCGTCTGCTATTTTCACGGAGTCGTACCTCTCCTTCATCGGACTGGGCGTTGCGCTCCCGATGCCTTCCCTTGGCTCCCTTGCCAACGCGGCGCGCTCGGGCATGCAGTCCTATCCCTGGAAGCTGGTATTCCCCGCGGTGGCGATTGTCCTCATCGTGCTGGCATTCAACCTGATCGGCGATGCCATGAGAGACGCATTCGACCCGAAGCTCAAGAACTGATTTATCTTGGAGCTTAACGTTCTGAAAGGATTACAAATGGCAATTACTGATACAGCAGTTGTAGAAAAAGTGAAAGCGAACGAGGAGAATCTCGTGCTGCAGGTGAAGGATCTCCACACCTCCTTCTTTACCGATTCGGGCGAAGTGCAGGCGGTCAACGGCGTGTCCTTCAACCTCGGCAAGGGCAAGATCCTGGGCGTGGTCGGCGAGTCCGGCTCCGGCAAGTCCGTCACCGCCTATTCGATCATGCAGATCCTCGCAGAGACCGGCCGCGTGGTCGGCGGAGAGATCCTCTACAAGGGCGAGAACATCCTGAAATACGATAAGAAGCAGATGGATGATTTCCGCGGAGACAAGTGCTCCATCATCTTCCAGGATCCCATGACCAGTCTGAATCCGACCTTCACGATCGGCTGGCAGCTGCGGGAAGCCCTGCGTCTGCATACGAAATATAAAACGAAACAGGCGGCCAACGAGCGTTCGATCGAACTCCTCAAGATGGTTGGCGTCAATGAACCCGAAGCCAGGATCAAGCAGTATCCCTTCGAGCTCTCCGGCGGCATGCGCCAGCGTGTCATGATCGCGATGGCTCTGGCCTGTGAGCCGGACATCCTGATCGCCGACGAGCCGACGACCGCGCTGGACGTGACCATTCAGGCGCAGATCCTCGAGCTCATGAAAGATCTGCAGAAACAGCTCGGCATGGCGATCATTCTGGTCACTCATGACCTGGGCGTCATCGCCTCCATGTGCGATGAGATCATCGTCATGTACGGCGGGCGCGTGTGCGAGAGAGGCACGGCGGACGACATTTTCTATCGTCCCTGTCACGAGTACACGAAGGGCCTGTTGCGTTCCATCCCGAATGTCAGCAACATGAAGGAGAAGCTGATCCCCATCGGCGGCACGCCGATCAACATGCTGGCAATGCCGAAGGGCTGCGCGTTCTGTCCCAGATGCGACAATGCGCTGAAAATCTGTCTGACAGAGAAGCCTGACGAGATGGAGATGCCCGACGGTCACTATGCTGCCTGCTGGCTGAATGTGAAGAAGGCTTATGAAGAAGAGGCGGCCGGCAATGAGAGAGGAACGAGAGTCCACGAGGAGGTAAACGCCTGATGGCAGAAGTTACGAAGAAAAATAGCGATTACCTCGTAGAGGTTCATGATCTGAAAGAGTATTTCCCGGTGAAGACCGGCTTCCTGCAGACGACACCGCTGAAGGCGGTGGACGGCGTCTCCTTCAACATCAAGGCAGGCGAGACGCTGGGCCTTGTGGGAGAGTCCGGCTGCGGCAAGACCACGGTCGGCAGAACACTCCTGCACCTGTACAAGCCGACCGGCGGCGAGTTCTATTTCGACGGTCAGCTTGTCACAGACAAGAATATCCAGCCTCTGAGAAAACAGATGCAGATGGTATTCCAGGACCCGTATTCCTCATTGAATCCCCGCATGACGGTCGAGGATATCATCGGAGAGCCGCTGGATATCCATCATTTGTACGCGTCCAAGGGCGAGCGGCACGACCGGGTGATGGAGCTCATGGAGCTGGTCGGCCTCAATGCAGAGCATGCGACACGCTATGCGCACGAGTTCTCCGGCGGACAGAGACAGAGAATCGGCATCGCGAGAGCTCTCGCGGTGAATCCGAAGTTCATTGTCTGCGATGAGCCGGTATCCGCGCTGGATGTTTCCATTCAGGCGCAGATCATCAATATGTTCGAGGACATCCAGGACAAGCTGGGCGTAGCCTACCTGTTCATCGCTCACGACCTCCTCGTTGTGCACCACATCTCGAAGAGAATTGCCGTCATGTACCTTGGCAAGCTCGTGGAGATCGCCGATGCGGATGAGCTGAACGCGCACCCCATCCACCCGTATACGCTGGCACTCTTGTCTGCCGTTCCGATCCCGGATCCGAAGACGGCAAGGAATTCCAGCCGTATTGTGCTGGAAGGCGATGTACCTTCTCCCCTTCGTATGCCCAGCGGCTGTCCGTTCCGCACCAGGTGTCCGTATGCGACAGAGCAGTGCGCGAAGGAAATGCCGGAGCTGACCGACAGGGGCAGCGGCCACATGGTAGCCTGCTGGAACAAATAAGTCAGGGCACCTGCTGCTTTATATTGGCGGCGTGGAATAGTTGACATCATAAGTACGTGGGTTTCAGGCAATGGAGCCTGCGCACTTATTTTTCAACTTTCGTGATTCAATGAGTTGAAGTATTGGCGCATTGATGTATTATAGTAATAACGTATCGGCTGATGAGTAAAATAAGGCCGGCGTATCATTAGTAATAGCGCCTGGAAGGGATCTTACCTTCCGGTGTTTATTATACGGCGTGTTCCATGCCGTAATATTCATCTAATAGGAGGAGATTTTATGAAAAAGAAAGCATTGTCTTTCGTGCTCGCCACCTCAATGGTAGCGTCACTTCTGACAGCCTGCGGCGATGCATCCAGCGCACCCGCTGCCGCGACTGAAGCTGCTGCATCCGCTGCAACCGAGGCTGCTGAGAGTGCGACGGACGCAGCTTCCGCGGCTGCAACCGAGGCCGCTGCACCGGCGGAAGGCGAAGTTGAGGAGTGGGTTACCAAGGCAGGTCTCACCGCCAGGACTGACAACGAGCAGGCTCCCGACTGGACGGCGTATGACAAGCTGGTTTCCGATATCCGCTCTGATACAGATCTGGAGGATCGTGAGGCAAAGCTCCATCAGGCTGAGGATATGCTGATGGCGACCGGCGCTGTCGTTCCGCTCTACTATTACAACGATTTGTTTCTGGAAAAGCAAGGCTGGTCCGGTGATTACGCAACCGTATTCGGCACGAAGTATTTCATGTATGCGAAGAAGGACGGCGCGAACGCTGATGTGATGAAGATCAACCTCGCTTCCGAGCCGGATCACCTGGATCCCGCGCTGAACACTTCCGTTGACGGCGCGGCTCTGGCTTCCAACTCTTTCGTTGGTCTCTACACTTCCGCACAGGACGGCTCCATCGTTCCCGCACTCGCGGACGGCGATCCGGAGATTTCCGAGGACGGCCTGACCTATACCGTGCACATGAAGTCCGGTTTGAAATGGTCCGACGGTACGCCGCTCAACGCAAATGACATCATCTATTCCTGGAACAGAGCGGCGGATCCTGCGACAGCATCCGACTATTCTTATCTGTTCTCGGTATTCGACGGCTACGGCGACGGCTCCGCACCGGCACTGAACATCAGCGCACCTGACGACAACACCGTTCAGTTCACGCTGACCGCTCCCTGCCCGTACATCATGAGCCTTCTGGCTTTCCCTGTATTCATGCCGGTTCCGCAGTCCGCGGTGGAGGCTGCCGATCCCGACGGCTCTAACCCCGGCGCATGGGCACAGGAAGCCGGCTTTGTTTCCAATGGTGCTTACACTCTCAAGACCTGGAACCATAATGAGTCCATGGTATACGTGAAGAACCCGAACTTCTACGATGCGGACAACGTATCGGTAGACGAGCTGAACTTCATGCTCTCCGCGGATGACACCGCGATCTACGCTGCATTCCAGTCCGGCGACCTTGACTACGCAGATACCGTTCCGAACGGAGAAATCGCGAACCTCAAGGGCACACCAGAGTTCCATGTCATTGACAACCTGGGCACCTACTATGTCGGCTTCAATGTAAACTCCAAGATGTTCGCAGGCAAGACCGTTGATCAGGCTGCGGCGATGAGAAGAGCGATCGGACTTCTGATCGACCGTCAGTACATTGTCGATACCATCGGTCAGACGGAGCAGAAGGTTGCGACCAGCTTCATCCCCGCAGGTATGAGCGACGGCCACGGCGGAGAGTTCAAGACGAACGATGACGATTACACCTTCCCTGTAGAGGATGGCTATTACCAGGATCTGTCCGTGAACGCGGGCAACGTAGATCAGGCTGTTGCACTGCTGAAATACGCAGGCTACGAGTTCGATGACAACAATCAGCTCTCTGCTGACACACCGCTGCACATCAACTATCTGACCAACGAGGGCACAGGCCACGAGGGTATCGCGCAGGCGATCCAGCAGGATCTGGCTGCCGTAGGCATCACGATGGAGATCTCCGTAGAAGACTGGCAGACCTTCCTGAATGACCGTAAGGTCGGCAACTTCGATGTAGCACGTGAAGGCTGGCTCGCTGACTATGACGACCCGATCAACATGATCGAGATGTTCGAGACAGCTTCCGGCAACAACGACATGCAGCTCGGCAAGTAATCCATTCAAGATCATAAAGATGCGGAGGCTTTCACGCTTCCGCATCATATGGCGACAATATAAGACCGGCCTCTGCCATTTGTGCAGGGGCCGGTCTTTAAGTACATTCAGCCATGTGAGCACAGCTGGATCTTCCTGAATTTTGTTGTATTGAATTGATAACAAGACAGCGCAGGTAGATGAAACTACCTGCGCTGTCTTACTATCTGTGATAAATCAGCCTGTTCTGGCCGGCGGATCAATAGTTCTCCGCTCTGACCTCGAAGAAGCTCTGCGGATGAGCGCAGACGGGACATACCTCAGGAGCCTTGGTGCCGACGACAATGTGTCCGCAGTTGCGGCACTCCCAAACCTTGACTTCACTCTTCTCGAATACCTGTGCGGTCTCGCAGTTGTGGAGCAGGGCACGATAGCGCTCCTCGTGTGTCTTCTCGATGGCAGCGACCATGCGGAACTTCGCAGCCAGTGCCGGGAAGCCCTCCTCCTCAGCGGTCTTCGCGAAGCCGTCATACATGTCGGTCCACTCGTAGTTCTCGCCCTCGGCAGCAGCCTCAAGGTTCTGCTTCGTATCTCCGATTCCGTTCAGCTCCTTGAACCAGAGCTTTGCGTGCTCCTTCTCGTTCTCAGCGGTCTTCAGGAAAATAGCAGCGATCTGTTCAAAGCCTTCCTTCTTCGCAACGGAAGCGAAGTAGGTGTATTTATTTCTGGCCTGGGACTCACCGGCGAAAGCAGCGAGCAGATTGTCGTGTGTCTTCGTGCCGGCATAGATGTCCTCCAGGGAACTCTTGACCTCAGTCAGCTTGTCAGCACCCCTGGACTGGCAGACGGGACATACAGCGGTCTCAATATCGTCAGCCTCGAAAACAGTACCACAGACGGAACATTTGAATTTGGGCATTCGTTTCTCCTCCTTATGTTGATGAAAATGATGCAATGTGCTGGTTTCTGATGTGGAACGCATCGAAACCAAGTACAACATTACAAGAGGGATTAGGGGATGTCAATCAATTTCCGGCAGAAGAATTCATAGGCGTAGCGAGCGTTACGCGGATTTTGACAGATTCGTGAAATTGCCGAAAAGAAGAGAAGAGCAATGCGTTGAAATCGGAATAATAAGGGTTTTATTTAACACTTCACCGTGCTACAATGTGCACGTGCGAGAAACAAGCGTATGCACAGCACGGACATAAAAAGACAAGTGTCCGCGCAGGCGGTACGACCGCCAGGGAAAGGGGAACTTGGCTATGCAGGCAGTAGTAACATTCATGAAGCGATTTGTGAAGAAGTACAACAGCACGAGTCTCATCTTACGAATTCTCGTGGGTTTGATCATCGGTGTGGTATTGGGGCTGGCGGTGCCGAACGCCGCATGGATCGCTACCTTCGGTGATCTGTTCGTCGGCGCGCTCAAGGCGATCGCACCGATTCTCGTATTCGTTCTCGTTATGTCAGCGCTCGCGCAGGGCACGTCCCGTCTCGACAGGAGATTCGGACTCATCATCTGGCTGTACATGCTGACGACCTTTCTCGCTTCCTTCGCAGCTGTGATCGCAAGCTTCGTATTCCCGGTCAGCATTGTCCTCGCAGACACGGCAGCAACCGACAACGTACCGCCTCAGGGCATCGGAGAGGTCATGCACAACCTCCTGATGAACTGTGTCGCCAATCCGGTCGGCGCCCTTGTCGGCGCCAATTACATCGGCATCCTGTTCTGGGCGGTGCTTCTCGGCTTTGCGATGAAGAGACTCGCCTCCGACAATACGAAGATCTTCCTCCAGAACGCATCCGACGCGGTATCCCAGTGCGTGCGCTGGATCATCAACCTGGCACCTTTTGGTATCTGTGGTCTGGTGTTCACCAATGTGTCTACGAACGGCCTGTCTATTTTCACGCAGTATGGGCAGCTGCTCCTCCTGCTCGTCGGCACGATGCTGTTCGTGGCCCTCGTGATCGATCCGTTCGTAGCCTTCGTCACATTGAAGAAGAACCCGTATCCGCTCGTGTGGCGGTGTCTCAAGAACTCCGGCGTGACTGCGTTCTTCACGAGATCCTCCGCGGCGAATATCCCGGTCAATATGTCCACCTGTGAGAGGCTCGGTCTGGACCGCGATTTCTATTCTGTCTCCATTCCGCTCGGCTCCACGATCAACATGGACGGCGCGGCGGTGACGATCGCCATCATGACGCTCGCCTGTGCGCACACGGTCGGCGTGGCGGTTGACTTCCCTTCGGCGCTCGTCCTCTCGCTCCTGTCAACACTCGCGGCCTGCGGTGCTTCCGGTGTGGCGGGCGGCTCGCTCCTCCTCATCCCGATGGCCTGCTCGATGTTCGGAATCTCGAATGACATTGCGATGCAGGTGGTCGGTGTCGGCTTCATTATCGGCGTTATCCAGGATTCGGTTGAGACCGCGCTGAACTCCGCGGGCGACTGCATGTTCACCGCAACGGCTGAGTACCACCAGTGGATCAAGGACCAGAAAGAGCTGCCTTACTTCCTCGGCGGCACGAGACAGGTGGATATATGATGCGAATTCCTCCGGTTTCCGTTGCGAACCCAAGATCAATTGACTACAATGAAACGGTGCGGAGACGCACCGTTTCTTCAATTCATCTCACTGTGAAAGGACGTTGACAATGGCAGATCTGGAACAGCATTTACGAGACACATCTTATCCCGGCCGCGGCATTCTGGTGGGCCGCAGTACGGACGGCAGGAAGGCAGTGATCGCTTATTTCATCATGGGCAGGAGTGAGAACTCCAGAAACCGCATCTTCGTTTCTGACGGAGAGGGCATAAGGACGCAGGCTTTCGATCCTTCCAAAATGGAAGATCCGAGCCTGATTATTTATGCCCCTGTGCGTGTTCTGGGCAACAAGACGATCGTGACGAATGGCGACCAGACGGACACGATCTACGAGGGGATGGACAAACAGCAGACGTTCGAAGAGTCTCTGCGCTCCCGCGAGTTCGAGCCGGACGGGCCTAATTACACCCCCAGAATTTCTGCCATTATGCACGTGGAGGGTGGCAAGTACAACTTCGCGATGTCGATTCTCAAGACCGACGACGGAGATCCGGAGACGATTGAGCGCTACACCTTCGCCTATGAGGCGCCGAAGGCGGGATACGGACGCTTTATCAGCACCTATCGGCACGACGGGAATCCGCTTCCTTCCTTCGAGGGGGAGCCAATGAAGATTGACTTCGACGAAGACTTCACTGCCGGTATCGACAACTTCACCAACCGGATCTGGGCCGCGCTGAACGAGGATAACAAGGTCTCGTTGTTCACCCGCTTCATCGATATCGAGACAGGCAGATGCGAGACGAGAATAGTCAACAAAAACATTTAAACTATTCATCATAGAATACAAATTGAAAATTTTCGAGATGAGTTCTGAATAGTTGCAAATCATCATGTGAAAGGACAGAACATGAATTCAATGGAATTGAAATACGGCTGCAATCCGAATCAGAAACCGGCGAGGGTGTACATGGCGGACGGCTCGGATCTGCCTGTTGCGGTGCTCAATGGGCGGCCGGGTTACATTAATCTTCTCGATGCGCTGAACGGCTGGCAGCTGGTATCGGAGCTGAAGAGGGCGACGGGGAAGCCTGCCGCAACCTCGTTCAAACATGTCTCTCCTGCGGGCGCCGCCATAGGTCTCCCGTTATCCCCTGTGGAAGCAAAGATCTACTGGGTGGCTGACATGGGTGAGCTTTCTCCTCTTGCATCTGCCTACGCAAGGGCGAGGGGCGCGGACAGGATGTCTTCGTTCGGCGATTTCATCTCCCTCTCGGATCCCTGCGATCTGGACACGGCAAAGCTCATTCACCGGGAGGTTTCGGACGGTGTCATCGCGCCGGGCTATTCCGAGGAAGCGCTCGAGCTGCTGCAGACGAAGAAAAAGGGCAACTACTGCGTTCTGCAGATCGACCCCTCCTACGTGCCGGACCCTGTCGAGCATAAGCAGGTCTTCGGCGTCACCTTCGAGCAGGGCAGGAACAATGTTGTGATCGACGAGAAGATGTTCACGAACATTGTGACGAAGAACAAAGAGCTTCCCAAGGACAAGCAAGATGACATGGCGATTGCCATGATCACACTCAAATATACGCAGTCCAATTCCGTCTGCTACGTCAAGGGCGGACAGGCAATCGGCATCGGCGCCGGACAGCAGTCCCGCATCCACTGCACGAGACTCGCCGGCAGCAAGGCGGACAACTGGTGGCTGCGCCAGAGCCCACAGGTCCTGAATCTGCCCTTCCGCGACGACATCAGGCGCGTGGACAAGGATAACGCGATTGACCTCTACATGGGCGATGAGTACGAGGATGTGCTCGCTGACGGCAAGTGGCAGAACATCTTCACCGAGCAGCCGCCTGTCTTCACAAGAGAAGAGAAGAAGGCGTGGCTCTTGAAGAATACGGATGTCGTGCTCGGCTCCGACGCCTTCTTTCCGTTCGGCGACAACATTGAGCGCGCGTTCCGCTCCGGCGTCCGTTACGTTGCAGAGCCCGGCGGATCTGTCCGTGACGACAACGTCATCGAGGCGGCTGACGGCCACGACATGGTGATGTGCTTCACAGGGCTCAGACTGTTCCACCACTAATCTAAAGTGTGAATCTGTGGTCGCGATGACATAACGATTTGTGATAGAATGCAGGAGGCACGCGGTTGTGCACCCCTGCATTCTTTCGGTACGGAGGTTTTCGCAGCCACGGAGCTGTGGGTGTCCGCCATGCAGGGGGTCACGCGATGCTCTTGCCGTCACAGGAAGATTACAGGGGTGAAGCCTCTGACATTGATTAAAGGTAAAGATACATGAGAATCGGAACAGGTTACGACGTACATCAGCTTGCGGAGGGCAGGAAATGCATCATCGGCGGCGTGGAGATTCCCTATGAGAAGGGACTGCTCGGTCACTCCGACGCGGATGTTCTCCTGCACGCCATTTCCGACGCGCTCCTTGGCGCGGCGGCACTCGGCGACATCGGCAAATGGTTCCCGGATTCGGATCCGGAATGGGAGGGTGCGGATTCGCTGAAACTCCTCGAAAGGGTCGGCGAGATCCTCGAAGAGCACCACTATCTCATTGAGAACATTGACTCCACGATTATCGCGCAGGCGCCGAAGATGGGTCCGCACATCGAGAAGATGCGGGAAAATATCGCAGACGCCCTGCACCTTATGGTTAACCAGGTGAGCGTCAAGGCAACGACAGAAGAGCACCTCGGCTTCACCGGCAGGGGAGAAGGCATATCCGCCCAGGCGGTCGCGCTCATCACGAGTCCGATGGACCTTGTTGCGCAGGATGTGACGAATGCGGCAACGGCGCAGCCGGACGGCTCGGCGGGCTGCGCTTCGTGCCCGGTCAGGGGCGGCAGCAGCACGGCGATCCCCGAGCGGTTCATTAAGAAATAAAGGAATTTGTGATATACTGCTAACTAATCCACAGTTTAGTATAGTTTAGTATCAGGTCAGTTCAGAGGTCGATCCACGCATGAGTTTCATCCATGACATGAGAGAAGAGATTAAGGTAATCCGGGACAGGGACCCGGCCATGCATTCCGACTGGGAAGTTTTCTTGTACCCTTCTTTCCGTGCTCTCATGGCGTATAAACGTGCGCACCGGCAGTACCTTCTGGGCCACTATTTCCGCGCGCGCTGGATCTCCCAGAGATCGGCGGCGAAGACGAGAATTGAGATTCATCCCGGTGCGAAGATCGGGAAGGGATTTTTCATTGACCACGGCACCGGCGTCGTGATCGGAGAGACTGCCATCGTTGGGGACAACGTGACCATCTATCAGGGAGTCACGCTCGGCGGCACCGGCAAGGAGCAGGGCAAGCGTCACCCGACGATCGGCAACAATGTCATGATCGGTTCCGGCGCGAAGATTCTCGGCAATATCACGATCGGCGACAACTGTAAGATCGCGGCAGGCGCCGTGGTGCTCCACGACGTTCCCGCGAACTGTACCGTGGTTGGCGTTCCCGGCAGAGTTGTCAAGATGATCACACCGCAGGGCAACGACCTTGACCAGATCAATTTCCCGGACCCCGTGCGCATTGACATTGAATGTCTCAACCGCGGGCAGTCCGCGCTGTCGAACCAGATCCTTGACCTGCAGGATGCGATCCGGGAGTCGAGAGCGGCCGTACGCAAGGTGCTGAACGAGAGAGAAGATTTGCAGAACCGGCTCTCCGAGACACAGAAAGAGTTAGAGGGTGCGCGCCGCATCCTGGCCCTGCAGAAGAAGCGCTCCGATGAGCTGGAACAGCTCCTGGGAGACAAGCTGGGCACGATCGCGATCGATGGGAAAGGAAACTACCGCTTCATTCCCGCAGAGGAAGATCCGAACGCCGCAGCAGATACCGCAAAGCGTGAGGCAACAGGCGCCGCACACCCGGATGGCACCGCCCAAAAATCGCAGAATATTGGCCCGTCCTCGCGGGAAACACTCAAGACGAACATCCACTCAGGCAAAGCCGTAACGTCCATCCTGTCCGACATTTCGCTCACGGATAGCGGACTCTGAGGCAGGCGCAGGCAAAGACAGCGACGGATGCCAACCGTTGCGGCGATGGCCACGATGGATGAGGAAGCCTGATATTTTCACATCGAAAGGGTAGCAACATGAAGATATTCAACACAGAGAGCATGCAGCTCGAGGAATTCAAGCCGATCACGCCCGGCAAGGTCAGCATGTACGTATGCGGCCCCACCGTTTACAACCTGATCCACATCGGCAACGCGCGTCCAATGATCGTTTTCGACACGGTGCGCCGCTATTTCGAATACAAGGGTTACCAGGTCAACTACGTTTCCAATTTCACGGACGTTGACGACAAGATCATCAAAGAGGCACAGGAAGAGGGCGTGAGCAGCGAGGAAATCTCCGAGCGCTACATCAAAGAGTGCCGCAAAGACATGGAGGATCTCAACATCGAGCCCGCAACGGTCAATCCGCAGGCGACGCACGAGATCCAGGGCATGATCGACATGATCCGGACACTGATCGACAAGGGCTACGCTTACGTTGTGGACGACGGCACGGTTTATTTCGAGGTCGACAAGGACCCCAACTACGGCGTGCTCTCGCACAGGAATCTCGACGATCTGCAGTCAGGCTTCCGCCAGATTCAGGTGACGGGGCAGGATCAGAAGAGGAGCCCCCTCGATTTCGTCCTCTGGAAACCGAAGAAGGAAGGCGAGCCCTACTGGGAATCGCCGTGGTGCGAGGGGCGTCCCGGCTGGCACATCGAGTGCTCCGTCATGAGCCGCAGGTATCTGGGCGAGACGATCGACATTCACGCCGGCGGGGAGGACCTGGTTTTCCCGCACCATGAGAATGAGATCGCGCAGTCCGAGTGCGCCAACGGCAAGGAATTCGTGCACTACTGGATGCATAACGCGTTCCTCAACATCGACAATCACAAGATGAGCAAGTCGCTCGGCAATTTCCTGACCGTGCGCGACGTCAACAGCCACTATGATCCGCAGGTGCTGCGCTACCTCATGTTGTCCGCGCACTACAGGAGTCCGCTCAATTTCTCCGCTGATCTCATGGAGGCCGCGAAGGCGTCTTACGGCAGAATGGTCAACGCGATGACCAACCTGGATTTCCACATCGCTAACGCGAAAACAGAAGGCCTCACGGAGGCGGAGCAGAAAACCCTGGAGGATGCTGCGGCATGCAGGAAAGAGTTCGAGGCTGCCATGGACGATGATTTCAACACAGCAGACGCGATTTCTGCTGTTTTCGATCTCGTCAAAGTCATCAACACGAACGTCAATGAGGACTCGTCGCTCGTATTCATGAACACGCTGAAAAAGGAGTTCATGGAGCTCACAGATGTCCTGGGTCTCATTGTGGAAAGACAGTCTGCCGCATCCGAGGACGAGGCGGCACGGATCGAAGAGAAGATCCGGGAACGCCAGGAGGCGAGGAAGAACAAGAACTTTGCAAAGGCGGACCAGATCCGCGATGAGCTGAAGGCGGAGGGCATTGTCCTCGAAGACACCAGGGAAGGCGTCAAGTGGCACAGGGAATGAATGCATCAATTCAGAACAGCCCGGAGCACTTGCCGATCCGGGCATACCAGGATATATTGGGCAGGCAGTATGGCTGAATTCAGAGAAGAGATCCTGCGGTATTTCCCACAGGAGAAGGCAGATATCAGGAGCTATTCACCGCTCCCTCTGGCATTCCTCGGAGACGCGGTCTATTCGCTCATCATAAGGACTGCCGTGGTATCCAGGGGGAACAGGCAGGCGGCCAAGCTGCACAATGAGACGAAGCGTCTTGTCTCCGCCAAGGCCCAGGCGATGGTGGGAGATGCGATCCAGGAGATCCTGGAGCCGGAGGAGGCGAGGATTTACAAGCGAGGCCTCAATTCCAACCCCTATCATCACGCGAAGAACCAGCTCCTGTCGGACTACCTCAAGGCGACCGCGCTCGAGACGCTGTGCGGGTATCTCTATCTGCAGGATCAGAATGAGCGGCTGCTGGGACTCATCCGGGAAGGGATGGAGAGAGCGGGGCTTGTGGATTAGCTGCCCGAAAAGAGTGAAACTGTGCCGGATGGCAAGTGAATATCAGGGGAATCGAATATGGAAGATAACAGGAAAAAGGACGCCGCAACGAGCGGCGCACAGAAAGAGAGAAAGCCAGGAGACAAGGGGCAGAGACAGGGACGCAGGAATTTCCGAAGGAAAACTGGCGAACCCAGGGAGTCCTTCGTCGGCTATCAGATTGATGCACAGACGACAATCGACGAGAACGAGAGCAGGATCGAGGGTCGTAACGCTGTGACGGAGGCATTCCGCGCGGGCAAGACGATTGACCGTCTCTATGTGCTCGATGGCTGCGTGGACGGCCCGGTGCTCACGATCAAGAGAATGGCGGCGAAGGCAGGCACACCGATCAAATATCTCTCCCGCCAGAGACTGGATCAGATGTCGGAAACGGGCAAACATCAGGGGGTCATTGCCATTGTGGCTGCCTACCACTACGGCACGCTCGACGATCTGTTCCGGAGAGCGGAAGAGAAAAAGGCAGATCCCTTCTTCATCATCCTGGACAACATTGAAGATCCGCACAATCTCGGCGCGATTATCCGTACCGCGAACGTGGTCGGTGCACAGGGCGTCATCATCCCCAAGGACAGGGCAGTGGGGCTCACCGCAACCGTTGCCAAGGCTTCGGCAGGCGCGATCAACTTCACCCCGGTAGTCAAGGTGACCAATATCGCCAAGACGATTGAGGAACTGAAAAAGCGCGGCATGTGGTTCGTCTGCGCAGACATGGACGGCACACCGATGACGAAGCTCAACCTCGCCGGCCCGATCGGCATGGTCGTCGGCGCGGAGGGCAACGGCGTGTCGAGACTCGTGAAGGAGAAGTGCGACATCATCGCCTCCATCCCACAGCAGGGCGAGATCAACTCTCTGAACGCATCCGTGGCAGCAGGCGTCCTGGCCTACGAGATCCTGCGGCAGAGGAGCAAGTAAACAGGACGAAGGCCGCACGTGCTGAGTTTGTTTCGCAAGGATTCTGAAAAGCGAAATCACAGCATGCCTGTGGAATCTATACTTTGGTACGCCCAAAGAAGCGAGTGCTTCGGGCAGTAGGGAACAGATACGAAGCGATCACGCAGCATGAACAAGCCCCGGAGCACAATGCTCCGGGGCTTGTAGGTTATCATTTTGTATTCGATTCGGATCAGAGAACGCTCTTGTACGCTGCCTTCGCGCCGTTATCACGGATGTTCTCAAGGTCTGCAGCAACCTTGTCCTCAAGGCCGGCAACCTTTGTGAGATCCTGATCCCACATCTGCTCGTTGGAGAGAACATCGTGGACGAGGGTCTTTGCATCCGCGTCCTTGTGCGCCCAGTAGAAATCGAGCGCCCAGTCATCGTCCTGGATCCGGTACTCGTTGCCGGCAGCTCTCTTACCGATCAGGGCATCTGCCTCACGTCTTTGCAGATCGTTGGAGAAGAACGCGATATAAGCTGCAAAGCCCATGCACAGCGCCTCGGGGAGCTGGCCGAACTTCTCGGTGTACTCGAGAAGGGACGGGAGATCTCTGGCCTTCCACTTGGAGGTGGAGTTCAGCGAGATGCTCATCAGCTGGTGATCAACGAAAGGATTGTTGAATCTGTCGGTTACTGCCGCCGCGAAGTTCTCACAGTCCTTCTTGTCCAGAGGCAGGATCGGGATGACTTCATCGAAGAGGAGCTTGTTCATGAAGCCGTGTACGGTCTCATCGTGCATGCAGTCGCGAACGATGTCGAAGCCCGCAAGGTAAGCGCCGAGCACAAAACCGGTGTGCGCGCCGTTCAGGATGCGAACCTTTCTCTTCTTGTAGGGAGCAACCTCGGGTACGACGTGAACGTTGAGACCTGCCTTGCGGAAGGGAAGCTTCTCTTCGAGCTCCGCGGGTCCTTCAATATACCATACGCCGAAGACTTCGCCGATGTCCTTGAGGTCATCCTCATAGCCGTTGGCCTTGTCCATTTCCGCTGCCATCTCTGCGTCTCTGACTCTGCCGGGCACGATGCGGTCTACCAGAGTAGAGCAGAAGAGGCAGTCATCAGTGATGTATTTCTTGAACTCTTCGCCGTAGCCCCAGTCGTCCGCGTGACGCAGGACATCCTTTTTGAGCTCCTGGCCGTTGTTGTCGATGAGCTCGCAGGAAAGGAAGGTGATGCCGGGCTTCTTCGCGAGGAATCTCTCATGCAGCAGGTAGGTTACCTTCGCGGGGAAGGAAGTCGGCGGCTGCTGGTCGGGAGTGCAGGAAGGATCGTAGGTGATCCCGGCTTCCGTCGTGTTGGAAGCCATATACTCCAGATCATCGCTGACCGCGATGGCAATGATCTTCTGCCAATCATCCGCGTCATACGGATTGTAACAGGCGTCTACGGAAAAGATGACTCTCTTCCTGTCGACCTTCTCGCCGTTCTCGGAACCGCGCAGATACAGAGTGTAGAGGCCTTCCTGATCGTTGATGAACCTGGTCAGGCCCTGTGCGATGGGCTGCACGAGTGCAGCCTTGCCGTTCCAGCCGGTCTTCTCATTCGCCATGTCGAACCAGTAGTCTACGAACGCGCGCAGGAAGTTGCCCTCGCCGAACTGCAGCACCTTGACCGGTGTGCCCTTGGGCTGTACGAAGCCTGTGTAACCCGACTCTTTTAATACCTCATAGTTGAGCTTTGCCATGATCGTTTCTCTCTCCTTTTATTTTCACTGGATACCGAAGTATCTCTCTGCATTGTAATAGCTGCATCCCTCGACGATCTTCTTGAGAGATGCATCGTTGTCCGGATACTCACCGTTCTCTACGAGGTCGGCGATGAAATTGCACAGAAGCCTTCTGAAATAGTCGTGACGGGTATAGGAGAGGAAGCTTCTGGAGTCGGTCAGCATGCCGACGAAGTTGCCGAGCAAACCGAGCTCTGCGAGATCGTTGAACTGCTGGATGTTGCCGCTCTTATTGTCCTGGAACCACCATGCGGCGCCGAGCTGCATCTTGCCGGGAACCTCATCGGACTGGAAACAGCCGAGAGTCGTCACGATCTGGCGGAAGTCTGCGGAGTCGAGAGAGAAGACAATGGTCCTGGGCAGCTCATTGGTCTCATCGAGCGCGGAGAAGAAGGCCGCGAGGTTGTCGCCGGATGCGGTCTTTTTGATCATGTCGAAACCGGTGTCCGGTCCTTCGAGACGGAACATGCGCTTGTTGTTGTCACGTGTGCAGGAGTAGTGAATCTCCATCACGATGTTTTCCTTGTGATATTTCTTCGCAAGAGCGAGGAGAAGGGCGGTTTGATATTTCTCCGCTTCTTCGGGCTCGAGCTTCTCGCCGGCCATGGCCTTCTGGAAAACGTCATCGCATTCTTCCATCGGCGCGGGACGGAACATCATGTAGTCAACGCCGTGATCGGAAGCCTTGCAGCCGTGCGCCTTGAAGAAATCAATTCTCTCATAAAGGGCGTCAATGACATCCTGCACCGTGCGCAGCTGGCTCTTGCCGACGGACTTCGCGAGTTTGTTCATGTAGTCGATGAAGCCGGCCTTCTGAATATTGACTGCCTTGTCAGGACGGAAGCTGGGGCGCACTTCGAAGCCAAGATCCTTCTCGGCAGCGAGCTTCTCGTGCCACTCGAGGCTGTCGATCGGATCGTCTGTCGTGCCGATGAAACGGACATTGGACTGGCGGATGATGCCGCGAACGGTGAGATTCGGATCGTGCTGGAGCATGTCGCTCGTCTTGTCCCAGATTTCCTTCGCGTTCTCCGGAGTCAGAGGCTCCTCAATGCCGAAATATTTATGCAGCTCCAGGTTGCTCCATACGTACATGGGGTTGCCAATTGCCATCTCGAGCGCTTCCGCGAATGCAACGAACTTGTCATAAGCTGCAGCGTCGCCTGTTACTTTCTCTTCCGGTACGCCGTTGGAGCGCATCACTCTCCACTTGTAATGGTCGCCGAAATAGGTTCCGTCGGTGTTCCTGCCGCCGAGCCAAACCTCTGCGATGTTGTTGTAGCGGCGATCCTCGAAGATTTCCTTCGGGGAGATGTGACAGTGGTAGTCGATGATCGGAAGATTCTCCGCGTAGTCGTGGAACAGGTGTCTCGCTGTTTCACTTTTCAGCATGAAATCCTTGTCCATAAATTTTGCCATGTTCTTCTCCTTTGCACTCTTTCCTGCTGACTCCGGCAGTCGAGAGACTTAGCAATGTGCCCGAATGACGGGAATGTAAGTGCTTACATAGAAACTATATCGCAACATTTTCCGAGAGTCAATCGGGAAATGTAAACGCTTTCACATGAAAATATCAGAAGTCCGTGGAGCTTCTGAGGCGAAGCCTGCAAGGGACTTCGATCCGGGGTTTCGCCTGTCCGTCTCCGTTCAGGACGTGGAGGACGTTGGATGCGGTCTCGTTGCAGAGATCCTCAATTCGGGAATCGACACTGGTGAGCTCCGGGGTAGTCGCGACGCTGATGACGGAGTTGTTGTATCCTACGACGGAGAGATCTTCGGGGACGCGCAGGCCCTTGGCTTCCGCGTATTTCAGCGCACCGCACGCCATGGCGTCCTCGGTCGCGATGACACTGTCGAACTCCAGCATGGAATACTCCAGCAGGAGATCCTTCACATAATAAATGTTGTTGCGGGCAACGCGGAGTTTCAGGTTCCCGCGGACAGGAATGCTGTTCTCGGTAAGTGCTGCCTCGTAGCCTGCCATTTTCTGTTGTGCTGAGTAGGACTGGGAATCGGTGAGGAAGAGAATCTTCCGGTGGCCCTGTCGGATCAGGGAAGTGGTGACGCCATAGACGGCATTCCTGTCATCGCAGACGGCGGTGTAGATGTTGTCGCCCTCGACGTAGCCATTGATCACAAATACCGGCACCTGGGCTGCGGCCTCGCGGATGTAGTCGGTCTGCGCAGTGCTCGCGCCGTTGCCCGCGTAGGTGGAACCCACGAGGATCAGTGCGTCGATCCGTTTGGAGAGCAGCATCTGGACATGGGACTGTTTACGCTCGAGCTCGAAGCCGGAGCAGGAGAGGATGCATTCATAGCCGTTCCGGTGCAGCATGACTTCGAGGAAGGAGACGGCGGAAGACATGTACCGGTCGGAAATATCAGGCACGAGGACACCCACGGTGTGCATGGTGTTGAGGCCGAGCCCCTGCGCGAAGACATTGGGTGTGTAGCCCGCGTGTTCGATGACGCTCAGGACCTTTTCTTTTGTTTTGTCACTGACCTTATCGGAGCCGTTGACGACACGGGAAACCGTGGCGATCGAGACGCCGGCCATTCTGGCGATGTCGTAGATATTCATTCTGCATTCCCCCGCGCTGGCTGTCTGTGCATTCTGCATTTCGCAAAATTCGGGCAGCACCGCCTCTCATTCTGTACTCTTTATGTTACTCATTAGGCAAAAGAAAGACCAGCTGCTGTAAGCGCTTACACTACTTAGTATCATACTGCCGGGAGAGGGGGATTTCAAGGCGGAGGGGGCTAAATTATCGCCGGAAGATGGAAGTCATAACAGGGAAAACACCGGTTGTGAGGTAATAACCGTTTCCAGGCAGGAATCAACCACGGCTCCTTCGTATAGATAGATCGCTATCCTTCAGGTTTTGGGCCAATAACGGCTACGGGAAATTTTGGTACCACGGTTTTTCAAGTTGCTCGGGTCAATAGGAGCTTCCGGAAAATTCAGTCCCATATTATGTTCAGCATGCCGGGCTAATAGCGGTTTCCAAGAAATCCAGTCACCATTCAGTCACCGATTAGTCGTGGATTTTTGGTGACTGAATTTTCCCGATCCAGCTATTGGCCCGATGTTTTCCAGTCCGAGTGGGACTGAATTTTTTCTGAAGCGCTATCAGCCCGACATGTCTGGAAAATGATGGGCCTGAATTTTCTATCTTCTGATATTGGCCCAAAGATAATTCACTCTGGGAAACAGTTGTTCACATAATACCGACATGCCTTTATTATATGTGGTGAAAGCAGGTAAAGTTTTTGGGAGATTTACCCTCAAGTGTAGGAGGCAGGCATGCCGCAGACAGTCATTTCAGAGAGCAATATTACAATTGAGAATCAGATCTATACCGGAGATCTTTACGCGAGGAAAATGCACAAGGATGGAAGGCCGTATCACACCTTCCGGACGGCGACGGTGCTGGTCGATGGGGATCATATTACCTTCCGTAATTGTACGTTCGAGAATACGGCAGGAAGAGGAGAAGACGTAGGGCAGGCAATCGCACTCTACATTGATGGCGATGACATCCGCCTTGAGAACTGTGTACTCCGTGGACACCAGGATACCCTGTTCCTCGCACCGCTCCCGCCAAAGGAGATTGAGAAGGATGGCTTCCTCGGACCGAGACAGTTCACGGCGAGGACGCCTCGGACAGTATATTTCAGAAACTGCTATATTGAAGGAGGCGTCGACTTCATCTTCGGCGGCGCGACTGCTGTATTCGAAGACTGCGAGTTCCGTAGCAATGAGGTGGGGTATGTGTTCGCACCCAACACGCCACAGGATGTGCCGCAGGGCATGATCGCGAGAAACTGCGTCTTTACGGCGAATCCCGATGTGCCGGACGCTTCCTGCTACATCGCAAGACCCTGGAGAGAGTACGCTGCGGTATCGCTGGAACACTGTTACCTGGGTCGTCACATCCACCCGGATGGCTGGGGCGACTGGAACGGGCGCGGCGCAGGTGGCACGACGCGGTTCTCGGAGACCGGATCCTATGGGCCGGGAGCGGAGGGGACGCGGCCGGGATATGTGCGATCAACCGGAGAATAGCTGCCGCGCTCGCACGAACAGATATTTGTTTTTTTCACTTCTTCAAGTCCGCGAACAGCTCGTCAAGGTCGGTATAGCCCTTGACTGACGGGTCCTTCGCTATCCTTTCCGCCTCCAGCATGGCTGCTACAGTCTCCTTATTGGGCTGACGCACAGAAATCTCGAATGGAATTCTGCCCTCGCGCAGCGACTGACGCACGAAGATGTTGAATGCGGTTGTCAGGTTCATGCCGAGCTCATTGAACAGAGCGTCTGCCTGTGCCTTCACATCACTGTCCATGCGGATGCTGATATTGGTTGTCTTGTTTTCTCTTGGCATACTTTTTACCATTGTCTTATTGTTAGCCATAAAATTATCTCCTTTTGATATCGTTGTATATCATGTGCACGAAAACAACAATGCAATGCACGAATAATAAACAAACTTAGGAGGCAGGGACTGAAGAGTACGTGACGGAGACGGGGATAAAATACCAGAGCAACAATGTGAAAGTAGCCGCAGATGAGATGTAAATTTTGACATATTTGGTCGAATCCACTAGAATTGTTCATAGCATTTAGATCAACATGTTGTGAAGGGTGTGGGTTCGACAACGGGAAAATATTCTGCTTCCTGGGGGATTTAATATGAATCTGTTTTTTACGATCATAAATATAGCTTTATGGGTGGCTATCATTTGCGTCATATTTAAATTGATCAAAGGAAGGAAGCATAAGTCTTAAATTGATATGTAGCCTCCAACAGAAAATAAATAGCCTTCAAAACAGTAAAATACCGCCTGCAATGCAGGTGGTATTTTACTGTTTTGAGGTTTTTGAACTTTATTACTGTCACCGCTGCGGCTGGGTGCGGATGGACTCCTCGAGGATGATGTCGGTCTTCCGCGAGTTGCGGAAGGCGCGGGGGGACATGCCGTACTGCTTGCGGAAAGCATCCTTGAAATAGTTGCTGTCCGAGAAGCCGCAGTTGATCGCGACGTCCGTGATAGTGTGCGTTGTCGATAGGAGCTCTGCCGCGGCGTGCTGGAGCCGGACGTAGGAGAGGTACTCCTTCATGCCCATGCCGGTCGTCTGCCGGAATTTCTTCGAGAAATAGCTGGGGGAGAGGGAAGCGACCCTGGAGAGACTATCCAGCGTGATCGGCTGGTTGTAGTGCTCCGTGATATATCTTGCCGCGGCGAGGATGCCCTCGTCCCCGTCGCCTGTGCCCGTATTCGTATTCTCATAATGAAAGACGCCGTGACGGTCGCTGAGGATCAGGAATTGCCGCAGCAGCGCCTCCATCATTGCCTTCGTGTCTTCATCGTCTACCTTTTCTTCCAGCAGCATCGAATCAATCACACTATTCACACTCCCCTGAAATGCCGAGGGAATATGCACCTTCGCGAGCTTCAGGAATCGCTCGGAGAGTCCGGGAAGGAATGGCCTCCCGCCCCTGGCAAGATCCGCTTCCTTGAAATAGATGTTGATGCGCGTGCAGGTCGAGAGGTAGCGGTTGAAGTGGACCTCGCGCGGCGGGATGATGAGGAAGTCCCCGGCATAGAGGTCGTAGAGCGTGTTGTTGATGAAAAACCGGCACCCTCCCTGCCGCACGTAGAAGAGCTCGTAGTAGTAGTGGAAGTGGTTCTCGACCATCTTGTAGGTGGAGGCCCGAATGAGCTGGTTCATATAGATTCTGTCGATGTTCAGATCAGATACGCGCATAACTTCCTCTCTTGTGAAAATACTTACATTTGTGATACCAGTTCCCGGCGCCCATCAAGATTTGGCTGGTTGGGGACAAATCTTTACCGGATATCGGCGAAGATTACAGTTGCCATCCGTCTGACAACTGTCGGCTATTCCGGTTAAAATAACAGACAGGCATGCCACTTAGTGAAACAATATCATTCTACTTCTGCAGAATCCATAAGCACAGCTCTGCATTTCATCGAAATCTGTACACAATGCCCAACGGCGGGTGGATTTGCCTTTCGTGATGCATTATACCTGAAACATGACAAAAAATCAGCGGTTTTGTTTTCGGAATGCCGGAATAAAAGTAGTATTGCCCTATTGTTTGAGTATAGTGGTGGATGTAAACAAACAGCAGACCTTATTCCGGACTGTGATCATTCGCAGGAACAGACCCGGTACGGCTGCAAAAATTCCTAAAGGGAGGAAAGCAATGAAAAAGAAAGTTTTAGCCGTAATGCTCTCATCAGCAATGGCAGCCGCTGCTCTTGCAGGCTGTGGAAGTTCCAACTCTGACACTGCCGCTACGACAGCGGATACCGCTGCGACACAGGCAGACGCAGCTGCAACCGATGCTGCAGCCGCTGGCACTGAGGCAGCTGCCGATGGCGCCGCTGACTATGAGGAGTGCACACTCTCCATGGACTGGTGGGGTGGTGATTCCCGTCATGAGGCAACCAACAACGCAGTTGCCGCATTCCAGACCAAGTACCCCGGCATCACTGTTTCCGCGAACTTCGGCGCATGGAGCGACTGGGAGACTGCAAAGGCATCCGAGTATCTCTCCGGAACGAACCCGGACGTACAGCAGACCAACTTCGATTGGATCAATAAATACGACGCTGACGGCAACACGTTCCTCGATCTGAACACGGTTGCAGATACGCTGGATCTGTCCCAGTATGATCAGGCAACTCTGGATCTTGCGAAGGACAGCAAGGGCGGACTTGCCGGCATTCCGGTATCTCTGACAGGCCGTACCTTCTATTTCAATAAGGCAACCTTCGAGCAGGCTGGTCTGGAAATCCCCGCAACCCTGGCTGACCTTGAGGCAGCAGGCCCGGTATTCCAGGAGAAGCTTGGTGACAACTATTATCCGCTTGTTATTGGCGAATATGACAGAGCGATCCTGGTAGCGTTCTATGAGCAGGGACAGACCGGCCAGCCGATCATCAACGAGGCAGGCAATTTCACACTGACACAGGATCAGCTGAAGGACGGCCTTGCATTCATCGACAGACTGGAAGATGAGCACGTCATTCCTACCATGGAGTATATTGATGGCGAAGGCGCAGATTCCATGGATAAGTCCGCAAGATTTATCAATGGCGAGTATGCAGGCATCTTCGAGTGGGACAGCTCCCCGGCGAAGTACATGTCCGCTCTTGGCGACAACGCAGCAAACCTTGTCGTACAGCAGGAGTTCCCGGAACTCAAGGCTTACAAGAAGGTTTCCCTGATGTTCTCCATCTCTGCGAAGACGCAGCACCCTCACGAGGCAGCTCTGCTCCTCAACTATATGCTGAACGATCCTGAGGGCACGGCGATCATGAGCACCGAGCGTGGCATCCCCGAATCCAAGGCCGCTTATGAGACTCTGGATGCAGCAGGCGCGATCGATGCGACCGTTGCAGAAGCGCACAAGGCAGTCATGGATTCCGATCCTCTGTACTGGAATCCGCTGTTCGACGACAGTTCTCTGAAGGGTGACACCTCCGCTTACACAACCGTATTCTCTCAGCTCTCTTATGGCAGAGATGCGTCCGGCGCGGAGTACACATTGGATCAGGCAACTGCTGACCTGTACGCGGCTTACACAGCGATCGCTCCCGCTGCACAGTAAATCGGAGCTTTTCGGTAATTTCTCATGAAATGGAAGCCTGTCAGGGGATATGTCATTCTTTGGCAGGCTTCATTCCCTGAAAAGGAGATAAAGCCTTGCGTAATACAATGAACGTTGGTACGAATCCGAATGGTTCCGGTGTATACGTACCGAAAAAGACTTTCAAGAAAGCTTTACGAAACAATATCGGTTTCTTCTTCATCATTCCGTGGCTGATCGGATTCTGTGTCTTCAAGGCATATCCGTTCATTTCGTCTTTTATTTACAGTTTCACTGACTACAATCTGTTCAAGGGAACGGCAGCAATGCATTTCACTGTACAGAATTACATCGATGTTTTCACGAACGCTACAGAGCGGAACTCTCTGATCACGACATTCAAGTATGCTTTCATGACAGTGCCGCTGAAGCTGGTCGCAGCTCTGTTCATCGCATACATTCTGAATTTCAAGATCAAGGGCGTGAACTTCTTCCGTACCGCCTATTACATTCCCTCCATCCTCGGCGGCTCCGTGGCCATTGCCGTTCTCTGGAAGGCACTGTTCCAGGATGAAGGTCTGATCCGTACCGCCTTCGCGGCGATCGGACTGGAGGCGCCTCACTTCCTCTCGAATCCGGGCTGGGCTCTGTTCATGATCTGTCTGCTCCGCGTATGGCAGTTCGGCTCCGCCATGGTCATTTTCCTCGCGGCACTCAAGGGCGTCTCGGTGGATCTGTACGAGGCGGCGTCACTCGATGGCGCAGGGAAGTGGACACAGTTCTTCCATATCACCGTACCGATCATTACACCTGTTATTTTCTACAACCTTGTCACACAGCTGGTACAGGCATTCCAGGAATTCAACGGCCCCTACATCATCACACAGGGCGGCCCGCTGGGATCCACAACGCTGATGTCGCTCCTCGTCTACAACAACGCGTTCACCTCCTACAACATGGGCAAGGCCTGCGCGGAGGCATGGGTGCTGTTCGTCATCCTGATGGTGTTCACGGCGATCGCATTCTGGAGCCAGAACCACTGGGTATATTACGCAGACGATGAAGGAAAATAAATCTGCCAGGACTGCTGGCGCAGTTCCTGTCAGATTCAACCCTTCGCTTTGCTCAGGGTTCACAGAGGGATGTGAGTAAAACGGATTTCCCTTCGTGCCGCTCAGGGTTCCCAGAGAATGCGAACATATTCCTGAGGCATATGAAATTTAAGAGGTATGCAAATGTCCAGTACTAAGACTAAAACACTTTCCCAGGCGGAGGCGAGAATCCGCCGCAGACGGATCACCCAGCTCGTGGTCCGCTATGCCGTTCTCATCATTGTCGGCTTCTTCATGCTGTATCCTCTCGTCTGGATGGTCGGCGCAACGTTCAAGACCAACAGTGAGATTTTCACGACGATGAACCCGATCCCGACGAAGCCGACGACGCAGGGCTATATCGACGCCATGAACAACTACGGCGGTCAGATCAACATCTTTAGGGCTCTTCTGAACACGTACAGCTACGTCATCCCGGAAGTGATCCTGACGGTCATCTCGTCGGTGCTCACGGCGTACGGCTTCGCGAGGTTCAAGTTCAAAGGCCACAACATCTTCTTCGCGCTGATGATGGCGATGCTGTTCCTGCCGCAGGTCGTATTAAACGTTCCCCAGTTCCTTCTCTATAACAAGTTCGGCTGGGTAGGTTCGCCCCTGTACCTGGCACTTATCGTGCCGACCGCGTTCGCGACGGAGACTTATTTCATCTTTATGCTGGTGCAGTTCCTCCGGAACATTCCGAAGGATCTCGAAGAGGCTGCAGAGATCGACGGCTGCAACGTGGTACAGACGCTCGTCAAGATCATCGTGCCGATGCTGATGCCCGCGATCGTTTCCTGCGCGCTGTTCAAGTTCATGTGGTCCTCCAATGACTTCCTGGGCCCCCTGCTCTACGTCAAGACACCGGCGAAATACCCGGCGACGATCTTCGTTAAGCTCTCCATGGACAGCGATGCCGGATTCAACTGGAACCGTGTTCTCGCGACTTCCCTGATCTCCATCGCGCCGAACATTGTGGTATTCTTCCTCGCGCAGAATCAGTTCGTCGAAGGCATCTCCGCCGGCGGCGTCAAGGGCTGATCGGAGAAGATGGCAACCCGGCGCCACGTATTTCACGGCAACGATGACAGTTCGGAAGGGATGCATCGGCGCCACTTCCAAACTTTATGTAAGACAGATGGCCTGAATGACAGCGATGCCGTTCAGGCTATTTTCAGAAAAGGAATTCGCAGTTATGAGAGGACTTTTCAGCCCTGACAATCCGGTGATCCGGTTCCTCGCAAAGCTCGGCTACATCTGGATTCTCAACTTTTTGTGGCTGGTGACGAGCCTTCCCATCTTCACGATCGGCGCCTCTACGACAGCGCTCATCTACAGCTGTATGAAGCTGCACGGAGAGGAAGGGTATCTCGTTAAGAATTATTTCCACTCCTTCCGTGAAAACTTCAGGCAGGCCACCATGATCTGGCTGATCTATGCGGGAATTGGCGCCCTCCTTGTTCTCGACCTCTGGTTCTGGAAACGGCAGGGCGGGAGCGGGGCGAAGCTTGTCTGGGCCGGCTCGATCGCGGTGGGGATCTTCTATGTGATCTCCCTCCTGTATGTTTTCGCGATCCAGTCGAAATTCGTGAATTCCGTGAAAGATACGATCCATTTCTCGCTGATCCTGCCGTACCGGCACTGGAAGGAGACCATCCTGATGCTGGTCGTGATCGCTGCGGTCGTCTGGTTCAACGTGAACACGATCTTCCTCGTCAACTTCCTGACGATCAATTTCGGCATCGCGGGAATCGCGTATCTGTTCTCGGTGTACTACATCAATATTTTCAGGAGATACATTCCGGAAGAGGAATGAGCCTTCACAGGAGAATTGATCCGTGGTGAAGGGAGAGGGGATTCCTATGATTCAGTATGGTGTACGTTTCCATGATACGAAAGAGCTCCCGCTAAAGGAGCGGCTGCAGGCGATCCGGGCGCAGGGCTTTACCTGTACGCACATCGCGCTCTCCAAAGCCGGCCTTCCTGGAAAGCCGGAGAATCTCACACCCGGGTACGCGATGTATCTGCGTAAGGCCTTCGAGGCGGCAGGCGTCGACATCGCGGTGCTGGGGTGCTATCTGAACCTCGCCAATCCGGGCGGTGAGGCGCTGCGACAGACGCAGAAAACCTACACGGCGAACCTTCGCTTCGCACGCCTCCTCGGTGCCGGCGTCGTGGGGACGGAGACCGGCGCGCCGAACGAAGACTATCACTATGATAAAGAAGCCTGCCATTCGGAGGCGGCACTGGATACCTTCATAGGTAACCTGCGTCCCGTTGTGCGCGACGCGGAGAAGGCGGGCGTCATTCTGGCGATCGAGCCGGTGTACCGACACATTGTTTACAACCCGAAGCGCGCGAGAATCGTGCTGGATTCCATCGACTCCCCGAATCTGCAGATCATCTTCGATCCGGTGAATCTCCTCGACGTCGACAACATCGACCATGCGGACGAGGTCATTGACGAAGCGATTGACCTTCTCGGACGGGACGTTGTGATCCTGCACCTCAAGGATTATCAGAGTAAGGGCACCCACCTGGAACAGCTGGCGCCGGGCCTTGGAGAGATGCACTACGAGAGCGTATTGCGCTTCGCGAAGGAGAGGAAGCCGTTCATTCAGGCGACGCTCGAGAACACGCAGCCGGACAACGCTGAGGCGGCGCGCGAGTTCCTCACTAAGATCGAGGCAAAGGTCTAAAGAATAGAAACGGCAGATGCCGCGGCAAGGCTGCGCGGACTATGGTGCAGCATACGCGATATAACGCTGCGACCTGCCTGCTGCGGCCAGTCAACATAGCTGCGGACGCTTTATGTTTTTGCTGCGCTGCAATGACAGGCAATAGGAGACACACGATGTTAGACAAGAAGACGGATGTGAAAATCCGGAACTATTTCGAATATCTGCTGGACCACTCCACGGCCGAGGCGCCGATGTGGAATCAGGAGAAGATCAGAAGCGGCCACCCGAACAAGTGGAATTACATCGACGGCTGCATGATCACGGCGGTTCTGTCCATGTACGAGCTGACGCAGGATCAGCGGTATCTCGACTTTGCCGACCGGTTCGTCGGGTGGTTTGTCGTGGAGGACGGCGGGATCCGGACCTACGACGCAGAAGAGAAGAATCTCGACAACATCAACGCCGCGCGGAATCTCTTCCCCCTCTACCAGCTCACGGGCAGGGAGAAATATCGGAAGGCCATGGACACGGTGCGGCACCAGCTGGACATCCAGCCAAGGACCGCTTCCGGCAGTTTCTGGCACAAGGACATCTATCCGAACCAGATCTGGCTCGACGGCCTCTACATGGCGCAGCCTTTCTACATGCAGTACGAGACGGAGCTTGACAAGATGCAGGGCTGCCGCGACTCCTTCGAACAGTTCGTGCGTGTCGAGAAATTCATGAAGGATGCGAAGACCGGCCTCTACTATCACGGCTACGATGAATCGAGACAGATGTACTGGGCGGATACTGTCACGGGGTGCAGTCCGAATTTCTGGCTGCGTGCGCTCGGGTGGTTCGCCTGCGCGCTCGTCGAAACAGCAGACGTCATGCACGAATCTCTCTACTACGAGAGGCGGTATCTCATGAAGATGCTGGAGAATCTTGCGAAGGCGCTGGAGCCCTGGCAGGATGAGAGCGGGATGTTCTATCAGGTGATCGACCACCCGGAGGCGGAGGGCAACTACCTCGAGACGAGCGGCACGGCGCTCCTGGCCTACGCGCTCATGAAGGGGGCGCGGCTCGACTACCTGCCTGCCAGATTCGCGGACATGGGCGAGAAGGCGTTCCGCGGGATCGTCGACCGGTATCTCTTCGAGAATGAGGACGGAACACTGGGCCTTGGCGGCATCTGCCTCGTCGCGGGTCTTGGCGGTCCGCAGAGAAGGGACGGGTCGCTCGCGTACTATTTCAGCGAGCCCGTCGTGAAGAATGAAGCCAAAGGTACCGCGCCGTTCATCCTCGCTTACACAGAAATGCTGAGGCGGCAATAGAAGGAGACCAGAGGGAAATGGAGTTTGCAATAGCAGGTGTTTTCAGTCGCAGCGTGACAGCAGAACTTGACAACGGGGAACGGTTCGAGACGGCAAAAGAGATCACGATCTTCCTGAACGGACAGCAGAGGATGACAACGCGCCGGAACGTCTTCACACTGACGGGACTCCTGCCCGATACGACCTACGAACTCTCTGTTTCTGACGGACAGGAGACGGCGGCCCACAGCTTCCGCACGAAGAGGGAGAGCGTTCTTCTCAATGTGCGAAGATTCGGCGCGGTGGGAGACGGGAAGCGGGATGATACCGCGGCAATTCAGGCGGCGATTCTCTCCTGTCCGAAGGACGGAACGGTATATATTCCGAAGGGCACCTACTTCGTCACGCCCCTGTTCCTCAAAAGCGACATGACGCTCTGCCTCGGGGAGGGCGCCACCCTCCTCGCCGATCCGGACAGGCGGCATTATCCGATTCTCCCCGGAATGACACGGGCCTCGAATGAGAAGGATGAAGAGGAGTACAACCTCGCGAGCTGGGAGGGCAATCCTCTCGACGCTTTTGCTTCCCTCATCACCGGCATCCATGTATCGAATGTCGATATCACGGGTCCCGGCGTGCTCGATGGCAATGCGGATCACAGCGACTGGTGGCAGGAGCCGAGAATAAGGCGCGGTGCGTGGCGGCCGAACATTCTCTTTTTCAATCACTGCACGAACATCCGCGTGCAGAATCTCTCGATTCAGAACTCTCCCGGCTGGGCGGTGCATCCCTATTACAGCGACCATCTGCAGTTCCTGAACCTTACGATCACCAATCCCTACAACTCGCCGAACACGGATGGCTTCGATCCGGAGAGCTGCACCGACGTGACGCTCCTCGGTTCGGTGATCTCCGTCGGAGATGACTGTATCGCGATCAAGAGCGGCAAGATCTACATGGCGGTGAATCATTTCAAGCGCACGGACAAGGTTGCGATCCGCAACTGCCTTTTGGAGCGCGGGCACGGGAGTGTGACGATCGGCTCCGAGATCGCGGGAGGCGTCACGAATGTGCGCGTGAGCCAGTGCATTTTCCGTGAAACGGACCGGGGACTGCGCGTCAAGACAAGGCGCGGCAGGGGAGAGAAGTCTCTCCTGGACGACATTGTCTTTGAGAATATCACGATGGATCGCGTCCACATGCCGGTCACGCTGAACATGTTCTATTTCTGCGACCCGGACGGGCACAGTGACTACGTGCAGGATCAGGCGCCCGCCCCGGTGGATGACAAGACGCCGGAGATCGGAAGGATCACGCTCCGGAACGCGGAATGCAGCGGCATCTCTGCCTCCTTCCTCTGTGCGGTCGGTCTCCCCGAACGGCCGATCCGGGGGATTACGATAGAGAATGTCTCTGTCTCTTTCCTCCCGGAAGGGGAGAGAGAGCCGGAGCACCCCGTCATGATGGACAACTTCCCGGCGCTGTCGGGCGTTGGCATTTACGCGCAGAATGTGGAGACGCTGACCCTGCGGAATGTGTCGATGGAAGGGGATACAAAAGGGGAGCCATGCCTTTACAATGTTGCGCAGTTCTGCACGATGTAAACGCTTACATTTTCGTTTACAAACCGTATTGCTTATGCAATAATGAGAGGTGCGTAGCACCTCGAATATGGGTGCTGAGTCATATCTGAACTTATATCAGGAGGTTATCATGGAACTTCGTACAGCTTCATCCCCCAGGGATGAGAAGTGGTATGACACCAAAAGGCTCAGGGATGAGTACGTCGTCGAGAAGATTTTTTTCGAAGATGAAATCAAGCTGGTGTACAGCCACATAGACAGAATTATTTTCGGCGGCGCGATGCCGGTGGAGAAGGAACTGAAGCTCGAGGCAGGCGATGAGCTCCGCGCCCAGTATTTCTGCGAGAGAAGAGAGCTCGGCATGATCAACATCGGCGGTGACGGTATTGTCACGGCGGACGGTGTGGAGTATCAGATAGGCAGTCGCGACGGTCTGTATATCGGCAGGGGAACGAAGGATATCACCTTCCGCTCTGTCGACCCGAAGACTCCCGCGAAGTTCTATCTCGCGTCCGGCCCCGCGCACATGACCTATCCCACGAAGCGGATCTTAAAGGATGCGAAGGCGACGAAGGAATACGACGTCGAGATCCTTCCCGAGAATCACAAGAAACTCGGCGCCCTGGAGAGCTCCAATGAGCGTACGATCAACAAGTTCATCCTCCCCGGACAGGTCGAGTCCTGCCAGCTGGAGATGGGCATGACACACCTGGAGCCGGGCTCGGTATGGAATTCGATGCCCTGCCACACGCACGATCGCCGCATGGAAGTTTACATGTACTTTGATCTGCCGGACGACGGGTTCGTGATGCATTTTATGGGCGAGCCGAAGGAGACGCGTCACCTTGTCATGCGCAACGAGCAGGCGGTCATTTCGCCGTCCTGGTCGATCCACTGCGGCGCCGGCAGCCAGAACTACACATTCATCTGGGCGATGGTCGGCGAGAATCAGGACTTCGACGACATGGATGAGTGTGATCCGAAGGATCTGCTCTGATCTTATTGCCGTGTAAACAGCAGGCAGCAGCCTACGATTATGGGTAATCTCCGCGTTATCGCGGAATTTACAATTTAGTTTATTTCATTTCACAGGAGGGTAGTACAATGGCAGGAATTCTTGACAAGTTCAGACTGGATGGAAAGGTTGCCTGGATCACAGGCGCATCATACGGTCTTGGCCTTGCTTACGCAGTTGCTTTCGCAGAGGCCGGCGCGAAGAAGATCATCTTCAACGACATCAACCAGGAGCTCGTAGACAGAGGTATGGCTGCCTACAAAGAGAGAGGCATTGACGCGACCGGCTATGTCTGCGATGTCACGAACGAGGAGCAGGTGAATGCACTCGTGCAGGACGCAACCGATAAATTCGGCGGCATCGATATCCTCGTCAACAACGCCGGCATCATCAAGAGAATCCCGATGATCGAGATGGAGAAGAAACAGTGGGATCAGGTTCTGAATGTCGACCTCACAGGCCCGTTCCTCTGCTCCAAGGCAGTTCTCCCTCAGATGATCGAGAGAAGAAGCGGCAAGATCATTAACGCCTGCTCCATGATGAGTGAGCTCGGCCGTGAAACGGTTTCTGCATACGCAGCAGCCAAGGGCGGCCTCAAGATGCTCACGAAGAACATCTGCTCCGAGTACGGTCAGTACAACATTCAGTGCAACGCGATTGGACCCGGCTACATTGCGACACCGCAGACAGCCCCTCTTCGCGAGAAGCAGGCTGATGGCTCCATGCATCCGTTCGACCGTTTCATCCGTTCCAAGACTCCGGCACAGCGCTGGGGTGAGACAGAAGATCTGGAAGGCCTTGCTGTTTTCCTTGCATCTCCCGCGTCCGATTTCATCAACGGTCAGGTCGTTTACATTGACGGTGGTATCCTCGCTTACATCGGCCAGGATCCGTCCCAGCTCGACGCTTCCAAGTTCCAGGATGAGGCTACCCGCGAGGATGTTGTTGTAGCGGATAAGTAAGCCCATGGCGTAGAGATAAGGAGATCACATCATGAGAATTGCGCTGATCAACGAGAATTCCCAGGCTTCCAAGAATGGGATTATCTACAACGCACTGAAAAAGGTCGCGGATGCGAAGGGATTTGAAGTCGTCAACTACGGCATGTACAGCCCGGATGACAAGGCACAGCTGACTTATGTGCAGAACGGCATCCTGGCGGCTACCCTGCTGGGTTCCGGCGCGGCGGACTTCATTGTCACAGGCTGCGGTACCGGCGAGGGCGCCATGCTGGCACTCAACAGCTTCCCGGGCGTCATCTGCGGTCACATTGAGAATCCGCTCGATGCCTTCACTTTCGCACAGATCAATGACGGCAATGCGGTATCCATTCCGTACGCGCTCGGTTTTGGCTGGGGCGGAGACCTGAACCTCGAGTACATCTTCGAGAAGCTCTGGAGCCAGCCGTCCGGCGGCGGATATCCGCCGGAGAGACGAGAGCCCGAGCAGAGGAACAAGAAGATCCTCGACGGCGTTCGCGATGCGGCGTTCCGTCCGCTCCCGGAGATTCTGAAGGCACTGGACAAGGATCTGGTGAAAGGTGCGTTCGCAGGCGAGCACTTCGATGAGTATTTCGAGCGCGACTGCCAGGACGAGACCTACAAGGCACTCGTAAAGGAGCTTAAAGAGGCCTGAGACCAATGCAACTGATGCGTTTCAGATCAGATGCCGGATGCATACCAGCCCGGAGCTGGGAAAGTTTCATAGACAATTAACGATACAGCCGTGTTTCCTGATGAATGGGAGACACGGCTGTATCTTATGTGTGCGGGATACGGTATAATGGATGAAAGGGCGGGAAGGAACGGGTCTTCGTCCGACAGCTTACGGTGATTTCAGATACACAAGAGAGGGCACATCTTTGAAGAACTTCATTCTGAAACACGGCAGAAAGATAATCGCCATCCTGGCAGTGCTGGCACTGGCACTGACGATCTTCATCCTGCGTGATCCCAGGGCGATGCGCGCGGATTTCGGGAATTTCTCCGGCGGGAGCGATTTCGATTTCTCCTCCGACTATGACTACGATTTCGGTGGTGGCGGCAGCGACTGGGACAGCGGTGGTTTTGACTGGAGCAGTAATAACTCCGACTGGAATGATAACAATTCCGACTGGGACAGTGACAATTCCGACAACTGGGATGCGGGGCAGAATACTGGCGCGCCCGTGACCTGGAGCGACGATAACGCCCCCGCAGACGACTATCAGTACGGGTATGGCGCACCGTTCTTCATTCCGGCTGGCGCATCTGCGATCGGGATCATCTGGCTCCTTGTGATCATTGCGATCTTCATCTATGTCATGACAAGGCGTCACAGCACGGCGCAGACGCCGGTGACCGGGCCTGTTACGAACAGACGGGCGGACTTGAAACCGATGAGCGAATATACAGCGCTGGATCCTGCCTTCGATGAGGCGGTGTTCAAAGAGAAGCTCTCGAACCTCTACATCCAGATGCAGCAGCAGTGGACGAAGAAGGATATCTCGAGCCTGCGCCCATATTTCACGGACATGATGTATGCGCAGATTGACCGGCAGCTCGAAAGCTTCCGGAAGCAGAAGATGACGAACTATGTCGACAACATCGCGGTGCTGGGCATTGACCTCATGGGGTGGAAACAGCAGGGCGACCAGGATCAGATTGTGGCGATCGTGCGCACGAGAATCATTGACTACACGAAGAGCGACGTGGATGGCAGACTGATCTCCGGGTCTGAAACGCAGGAGAAGTTCATGACCTACGAGTACACACTGACGAGGACCACGGGACTTCAGACGGAAGAGACGCCGCACATGACGACGATCACCTGCCCGCACTGCGGTGCGCCGGTGGATCTCAATCAGAGCGCGAAGTGTCCCTACTGCGGCAGCGTGCTGACGGTCAGGACGCATGACTTCGTCATCAGCCAGATCCAGGGCATCTCACAGAGATCGTAGCCGTTCAGAATCATCTGGTCTGAACGGCTACGCAGGCCACACACGCATATTTTACTGCGCAAGTATTCTGCAAAGCGGGAAGTGCTTCGGGCTGCGCTGAACAGATATGTTTCTCTCATAGTATAAGCGCAACGGGGCGGGCACCATATGGTGTCCGCCCCGTTGCGCTTCATAAAAATCCGGCAGGAGAGGGTCTCCTGCCGGATGAGTTCATTACCCGGACTGCGATTTGATGATCTCAATCTGCTACTTCGATGCGATGATTATGCGTTTGCGTTCTCTGCGTGAACCTTCTCGACGATCTCGTGAGCTTCCTTAACCAGAGCCTCGATCTCATCGAACTTGCCTGCGTCGATGAGGGAACCCTTTACCATCCAGGAACCACCTGCGCAGAAGATCTTGGGATTCTTCAGGTATTCCACAACGTTGTCTGCGTTGATGCCGCCGGTCGGCATGATCTTCACGTTGACAAGGGCTGCCGTGATTGCCTTGATCATCTTGAGACCGCCATTGAGCTCAGCAGGGAAGAACTTCACGTGATCAAGCCCCTGTCTCATTGCACCCATCATCTCGGACGCGGTAGCAGTGCCGGGGCAGACACAGATGTCCTTCTTGAGGCAGTAGTCTACGATCTCCGGGTCGTAACCACAGGATACGATGAACTTTGCACCGGCGTTGACTGCGCGGTCAACCTGATCCTTCGTGAGAACGGTGCCGGCACCAACGAGCATGTCGGGGTATTTCTCAGCCATGATGCGGATGGACTCCTCTGCAGCGTCGGTACGGAAAGTAACCTCTGCTGCCGGAAGACCGCCCCTCATCAGAGCGTCTGCGAGGGGAACTGCATTCTTCGCGTCGTTGAGTACGACAACGGGGATAATGCCGATTTCGGAAAACTTGTCCAGAACAGCCTGAATCTTAGGTGAATTTGCCATGATAATTTCTCCTTTAAAATATGTTGAACTCAGTGTCAGCGCTTTACGCGGGCACCTGCACCGCCCATCAGAGCCTCAACCTCATCCACGGTAGCCATGGAAGTGTCGCCGGGGGTGGTCATCGCGAGTGCGCCGTGTGCAGCACCGTAGTTGACTGCCTTCTCCGGATCCTGTGTGGTTATGAGACCATATACGAGGCCGGAAGCGAAGCTGTCGCCTCCGCCGACGCGGTCCATGATCTCCAGACCGTTGTACTCCCTGGACTGGTAGATCTGTCCGTCTGCCCAGCAGATGGCCTTCCAGTCGTTCACGGTCGCGGTCTTCACGGTGCGGAGGGTAGTAGCGATTGCCTTGAAGTTCGGATAAATCTCGGCAGCGTGATCGATCATCTTCTTGTAGCCGTCGATGTTGAGCTTCTTGAGACCGGCATCCTGACCTTCGATCTGCAGGCCGAGGCAGGCAGTGAAGTCTTCCTCGTTGCCGATCATGACATCAACGTACTTCGCGATCTCTTTGTTGACTTCCTGGCACTTCTCAAGGCCGCCGATTGCGGACCACATGGAAGGACGGTAGTTCAGGTCGTAGGAAACGACGGTGCCGTATTTCTTCGCGGTCTTGATGGCCTCGATGACAGTCTCGGATGCCTGCTCGGAGAGGGCAGCATAGATGCCGCCGGTGTGCAGCCAGCGAACGCCGAGTTCACCGAAGATGTGCTCGAAGTTCAGATCCCCGGGCGTTGCCTGAGAGATTGCGGTATTCGCTCTGTCGGAGCAGCCGATTGCACCGCGAACGCCGAAGCCTCTCTCGGTGAAGTTCAGACCATTGCGGCAGATACGGCCGATGCCGTCTGTTTTTTTCCAATAAATGAGGTCGGTATCAACGCCGCCCTGCTCAATGAAATCCTTCATGAGTCTGCCGACTTCGTTGTCCGCGAACGCCGTAACGACTGCGGTATTCATACCGAAGCACTTGTGCAGACCGCGGATAACGTTGTACTCTCCGCCGCCTTCCCAGGCACGGAAAGATCTGGCGGTACGGATGCGGCCTTCACCGGGATCAAGGCGCAGCATGACCTCGCCCAGAGAGACGGCATCATATCTGCAGTCTTTGGGATCTCTCAAATTCAGTTCCATCGTTTTATCCTCCATAATGATGCACTCATTCACTTTTGCTGTGATGGTGTCGGCAGAAATCATGGTCATTTCTAAGAGTTCCATATTATGAAACACAATTCCGCATTGCGACACCTTACGAATTCATTATAGAGTAAGCACTTACATTGTCAAGCGGCAATTCCGGCGAAAATCCACTTGCATATTTGGTGAAATTTTACCAGTTCAAGGCTGCTATTTATGAATTATTGCACTGGCAGCGCATGCAGAGCCTCTTTTACAAAGGCGCGGCGTGCTGATGAATTTATCCTTTGGCATTGTTTGATAGAGGACTTGCAATTCATTTCACATTACGATATTATGTTCCATATAGTGAAACTGATAACAACAAGACAGATGCTGCAGGATATGCGGCATGAGGTATCAATATGGCAGAAGATAAGAATCCAATCCAGGTGGCGGGGAGGCTGTTCGGCGCGCTGGAATATCTGGCAGACCACGGTCAGACGGGACTCACCGAGCTCTCGGAAGGCATTGGTCTCAACAAGAGCACCGCGCACCGCGTCGTGGCTTCCCTCGAATACATGGGGTATGTGAAACAGAATCCGGACAACGGCAGATATGAGCCGACGTTCAAGCTGGCCGATCTGGCCAACCGCATCATGGACCGCGTCGACATCATTCAGACGATACGGCCGCATCTGCAGAAACTCTCCGAGACCTGTCAGGAGACGGTACATCTCGTGAAGCGGGAGAACGCCGAGGTCGTCTACATCGATAAGGTAGAATCCTATCAGAATAATGTGCGCATGGTCTCCCACGTCGGTTCCCGTATCCCGTTCTATCGCTCGGCCGTCGGCAAGGCGCTCGCGGCCAACATGCCGGAGGAGGCAGTGAAGAAACTCTGGGAGAAGAGCAGGATCGAGCGAATGACGCCGTACACCATTACGAATTACGAGGACTTCCTGGACGGCCTGGAGGATGTGAGAAGGAAAGGGTATGCGCTCGACAACGAGGAGAACGAGACCGGCGTGCGCTGCATCGCGGTCGCCCTCGACATCTCCGGTGACAATCAGACCTACGCGTTCAGCATTTCCGTACCCGTTGCCCGAATGGACAATGACAGGATACGTGAGCTCTCCGGGTATCTGGCGAAGGCAAGAGAGGAGATTGACGCGGAATTCTCGCGGGGGTGAGGAGGATCATCAGATGATGGATGAAAAGAAAACAAGCACTTTTTTCGCGACGGTGTCGCGGATGCGCTACATTGACCGCTGGGCACTGATGCGCAATACCAGGGAAGAGAATCTCTCGGAGCACTCACTGGATGTGGCGATGATCGCACACGCGCTGTGCACGCTCGCCAACGTGCGCTGCGGCAGGAGGCTGAACGCGGAGAAGGCCGCTCTTATCGGCCTCTATCACGACGCGTCCGAGATCATCACAGGCGATCTGCCGACACCGGTCAAATATTTCAACGACGATATCAGAACAGCGTACAAGGAGGTCGAGGCAGTCGCAGAGAATCGGCTCCTGCAGCGCCTGCCGGAGGATCTGCGCCCTGCCTATGAGGAAATCTTCCGGGCGGGAGAAGACGAGGATGAGAAATACCTTCGCCGCCTCGTCAAGGCGGCAGACAAGCTCTCCGCGCTCATTAAGTGCATTGAGGAGAAGGCCTCCGGCAACACGGAGTTCCGCACGGCCGAGGCGGCGACCAGAGCCTCCCTCGAGAAGATGGCAGAAGAGATGCCGGAGGTTTCGATGTTCCTTACGGAATTCCTGCCGCCGTACGGCAGTACGCTGGATGAACTCAGCGAATCCTGAGACGCTGCAACCGATTGCGCACAAGAACTGGCACCGTTTTCGGTATTGTTTCCGGAAACGATGCCGATTTTTCTATCTTCGTTACATTGCACAAATTACATAAATTTTATCGTCTAATATGTCAAATTGACATCAAATCGCACAGGAATTAAACTGCAAAGGTGAGCAATCGGTTGCGCCTTTGGCGCAGTCAAGAGTGTCAGAACTGGCAGCTTTTTAGCGAGTTGTCAGTGCGGTGGGCGGGTTCCATCCGCCACACGGAAAAGAGGTTAGTATGAAAAAGAAATTCGTAGCTATCATGATGGCTGCCGCTACGGCAGGCACGCTGCTGGCGGGCTGTGGTTCCGCGCCTGCAACAGATGCTGCCAAGGCAGACACCGCGGCAGAGACCGCCGCGACAGAGGCAGTAGCCGCTGCAACGGACGCAGCAGAGGCTGTCACCGAGGCCGCTGAGGGTGCGACTGAGGCTCCCGCAGCCGATGCAGGAGAGGTTCCCGGACTCGTTGAGGGCGACTACAGCACGCCACAGGAAGTCAAGGTGTGGGTCGCTGACAACGCGGTTGATTTTACCAATGAGCAGATCGCAGAGTTCCAGAAGGCTAACCCGGATCTCGCGGACTGGACCTTCACGGTAGAGCCCGTCGGTGAGGGCGACGCAGCGACCAATGTCATCACAGACGTAGAGGCGGGCGCTGATGTTTACACTTTCGCACAGGATCAGATCGCGCGTCTCGTATCGGCAGGCGCGCTGGAAGAGGTAGCTCCCGACAACGTGGCGTGGGTGAAGGCTGCCAACGATGAGGGCTCTGTCGGAGCTGCGACCGTAGGCGACACACTGTACGCTTATCCCGTGACTTCGGATAACGGCTATTTCATGTACTATGACAAGAGCGTCGTGACAGATCCTTCCGATCTTGATACGATCATCAAGGACTGCGAGGCGGCAGGCAAGAACATTTACATGGAGATCAACTCCGGCTGGTACAACACCGCATTCTTCTTCGCAACCGGCTGCACACTGACCTACGATACGGACGATCAGGGCAACTTCACCGCGGCGAACGTAGATTACGCAACCGACGCCGGCGTAGCTGCACTGAAGGAGATGACGAAGCTCGCGAACTCCTCCTCATTCCAGAACGGTTCCTCCGCAGGCAACGCGACCAACTACGCAGTCATCATCGACGGCACCTGGGACGCAGAGTCGATCAAGCAGGTTCTCGGCGACAACTACGCATGTGCAAAGCTCCCTTCCTTCACGACAGAGGATGGACAGACCTACCAGATGTCCGGCTTCGGCGGATTCAAGCTCGTTGGTGTGAAGCCGCAGGAAGATGACGCGAAGCTCTCTGTCTGCGACGCGCTCGCAGCTTACCTGACCAGCGGCGACGTACAGCTCGCCCGTTACAACGCGATCGGCTGGGGCCCGTCCAATACCACGGCGCAGGCTTCCGATGAAGTGAAGTCCGACGTTGCGCTGACCGCTCTTGCGGATCAGCTGCAGTACACCATCCCGCAGGGCCAGTATCCTTCCGAATACTGGGACAGAGCAAAGGCGCTCGGTGATGACATTATCTCCAAGACCATCACAGCTGACGCAAGTGATGAAGATCTGATGGCAGAGCTTCAGACATTCCAGGATGACTGCATCTCCTACGCACAGTAATCCCAAGCATTGACACAGGATCATTTCGAGCCGGCAGATAGGTTTATCTGTCGGCTCGTATGCTACACACCACTCATCCACCGGCGCCTTTTGACGCCGCAATCCTCACAACATCCGTATCACCATCAAGGACAAGCTCATTACAGGAGAGATCGCAATGGCAAACTCGAATACCGCGGATACGGCGGTGACAAAGACAAATCCGGTAGCTGCTTTTTTCTCAGCACTGGGGAGTAATTTCCGGGAAATCGGCACAACTTTCGCAAAGGGAGACTGGAGAACGAAGCTCTCTTATCTCATCATGGGCTTTGGACCGCTCCTTCGCGGGCAGATTGCCAAGGGGCTCGGCTACCTTATCGCGGAGGGCATGTTCCTCTGGTACATGATCGGTTTCGGCGCGCAGTATATCAGCAAGTTCTCGACGCTCGGAACCGTAGAAACGCAGAAAATTCACAGGAAGACCGTTTACGGTGACAACTCCTTCCTGATCCTGTTATTCTCCATTCTGACCATCGTCATCATCTGCGCCCTGATCCTTCTCTGGCGCATGAACATCCGGGAGAATTTCATAGAAGAGAAGAGGCTGCGGGAGGGGAAGCCGCTCGAGACCAACCGGCATTTCCTTACATCCTTCCTCGACGGCAATTTCGACAAGACGCTGCTGGCACTGCCCGTGCTGGGCATCTTCATGTTCACGGTGCTGCCTATTATTTTCATGATCTGCATCGCGTTCACGAACTATGACAAGTCGCACCAGTCACCGACGCACCTGTTCACCTGGGTCGGACTGGAGAACTTCAGGAACCTCTTCAGTTTCGGCTCCAACGGCTTCGCATCAACGTTCGGAACGGTACTTACATGGACGCTCGTCTGGGCTTTTTTCGCGACGTTTACGACCTATTTCCTCGGCATGGCTGTCGCAATGCTGATTAATAAAAAAGGCATCCGTTTCAAAAAACTCTGGAGAACGATCCTAGTCGTCACGATCGCCGTGCCGCAGTTTGTCTCCCTCCTGTATGTGGCGAAGATGTTCGCGGGCGACGGCCTGGTCAACGGGTATCTCTTGAAGTGGGGCGTGATCTCACAGCCGATCCCCTTCTGGACGAACCCGACCCTCTCCAAGATCATGATCGTCCTCATCAATATCTGGATCGGCATTCCTTACATGATGCTGATCGCGACGGGACTGCTCATGAACATTCCGTCGGATCTGTACGAGAGCGCGAGAATTGACGGCGCGAGCCCCTGGCAGATGTTCTGGAGCATCACGCTCCCTTATATGCTGTTCGTGACGGGACCGTACCTTCTGACTTCCTTCACCGGGAATCTCAACAACTTCAACGTCATTTACCTTCTGACGCAGGGCGGCCCGACCTCCGGAAGGCTCACCGGCAACGCGGGCTACACGGATCTTCTGGTCACCTGGCTGTACAAGATGACCGTCACGGCGACGAACTACAAGATGGCAGCAGTCATCGGCATCATGGTATTCCTCGTAACGGCAGTGATTTCGCTGATCGTTTACAACATGCTGCCTTCGGTCAAAGATGAGGAGGGCTTCCAATAATGACTAAGACGGAGAAAACAACAGAATTCACTTCCATGTCTGCCAGGCGCAGAACCGGCAACATCATCGCCTACATTGTGCTGATCCTCATGAGCATCATCTGGCTGTTCCCGTTCTTCGGTCTGGTGCTGCAGAGCTTCCGATCCTATTCGGCGGAATACGGCGGCATGGTTGACTATCTTATGCCGCACCGGTTCTCTCTCGACAACTACAGGTTCCTGTTCACGGGCGAGACGAACTTTATCAAGTGGTACGGCAATACGCTGACGATCGCGTTCTTCGTCGCGCTGTTCCAGACGATCATTGTGCTGTGCGTTTCGTATGCGCTCTCACGCATGCGGTTCAAAGGCAGGACGGCACTCATGCGCTTCTGGCTGATCCTCGGCATGTTCCCGGGCTTTCTCACCATGATCTGCCTGTACTTTTTGCTGAAACAGTTCGGCCTCACACAGGCGGGCGCTGTACCGGGACTCATTCTTGTCTCTATCGCGAGCTCCGGCATGGGCTACTATGTCTGCAAGGGATATTTCGACACCATCCCGAAGGCTCTCGATGAGGCGGCCAGAATCGACGGTGCGTCCCGGGCACAGATCATGTTCCAGATGATCATTCCGCTCTCGAAACCCATCATCATCTACACCGCACTCGTTGCCTTCATGGCGCCCTGGTGTGACTACGTTTTCGCTTCCTACGTTGCCTTCGGCCACGATGAGAGCTATAACGTAGCTGTTGCCATGACGCGCTGGGTTTGGACGAACGACTATCAGGGATATTTCACGAGATTCTGCGCGGGCGGCGTACTGGTAGCGATTCCGGTCACCATCCTGTTCATGGCGCTGCAGAAATACTACGTGGAGGGTGTTACCGGCGGCGCGGTCAAAGGGTAACACCAGTAGGATCAGGGGGAGAGCATGACTATCGATGATATCGCGGGGGCGCTGGGGGTCTCGAAGACTACCGTCTCCCGCGCGATTTCCGGCAACGGCAGAATCGGGGCAGAGACGAGGGAACGTGTCCTGGAATACATCCGCTGCCACAATTACAGACCCAATCTGGTCGCCAAGGGCCTGGCGAAACAGCGCACCTATAACATCGCTGTCGTCTGGCCCGGCGACTATACTTCCTTCGATCTGCCGTTTTTCCAGCGGCTGCTCATCGGTATCAATTCCTATCTCTCGGAGCGCGATTACGACATTATCATTGCGGTCGATGTGGGCAACGATTACACGAGCTTGAAGCGCATCGTCGACAACCGCAAATGCGACGGCGTGATCCTCACGAGAACGCTCAAACGCGACAAGACCATCGCCTATCTGCAACAGGAGGGGATTCCCTTCGTCACGGTCGGCAGCTGCAACGATGCTTCGGTGACGCAGATTGACAATGACAACCGTGGCGCGTGCTGCGAGCTCACGCAGATTCTCCTTGCCAAGGGCTACAAAAGGCTCGTTCTGATCGGAGGACCGTCAGACCAGGTGGTCAATGAGCAGCGCTACGAAGGCTTTACGGATGCCTATATCAGGGCGGGAGCTTCCCCGGAAGAGGGCCTTGCCTACATGGATGTGGTCGACGACATGCACCTGCACACGGTGCTTTCCGACATTATCAAACGCCATGTCGACGGCATTGTCTGCATGGACGATTATCTGGCGGCGCAGACGCTGATCAAATGCCATACGGATGAGATTCGTATTCCCGAGGACATCAAGCTCGCTTCATTTTACGACAGCTCGGCGCTCCGCAATTCCGTTCCCTCGATTACTTCCATCAGATTCGACGACCATGCACTCGGCGAAGAGGCGGCGAAGGCGATCCTCCAGAAGCTGGACGGGTGCGTGCCTCGGAATGAGAAGCTGCGCCAGTACAACGTCGTGCTGCGTGAGAGCACGCAATAGAGAATAATAGAAAATAACAGACAAGATCCGGTATATAACCCACAGACAGGACTACAGCATGAGATTGACCAAAGACTCGAAGATTTCGTTCACCCCGCAGTGCCTCACGGTAAACGGCAGGCCATGGTACCCTGTCATGGGAGAGATGCACTATTCCCGCGTGCCGGTGCAGTACTGGGAAGATGAGCTCTGCAAAATGAAGGCCGGAGGCGTGGATATTGTGAGTCTTTACACGATCTGGATCCACCATGAGGAGGAGAAGGGCGTATTCGACTTTACCGGCAGTCGCGACCTGCATGCCTTTCTCGAGACGGTCAAGCGCTGCGGACTCTACGCCATTCTGCGCATCGGTCCCTGGGCGCACGGCGAAGCGAGGAACGGCGGTTTCCCTGACTGGCTCCTCGAGGCGGAGCGCTCGGAAGGATTCCGCACGAGGACGGACGATGCAGGGTATCTACATTATGTGCAGCGGTTCTATGAGCACATCTATCACGAGGCACAGGGAGAGCTGCTGCAGGATAATGGCCCTGTGATCGGCGTTCAGATCGAGAATGAGTACGGTCATGTCGGCGGACAGCGCGGCGCCGCAGGCGAACAGCACATGAGAACGCTGCACGATCTCGCGGTGAAAACGGGCTTCTCCGTGCCGATCTACACGGCAACGGGCTGGGGCGGCGCGGTAACAGGTGGCATGCTCCCCGTGATGGGAGGCTACTGCGAGGCCCCCTGGGACCAGAGGCTGACGGAGATCGAGCCCTCCGGCAATTATGTCTTCACGGCAGAGAGAAATGATCACGGCATTGGTTCCGACCACGGCATCGGGGAAGACGTGACCTTTGATTACGAGAAGTTCCCATTCCTTACGGCGGAGCTGGGCGGCGGCCTTCAGGTCACGAGGCACCGGCGCTGCATCGCTTCCGGGAAAGATACCGGTGTGATGAGCATGGTCAAGTTGGGGAGTGGAGCGAATCTTCTCGGCTACTACATGTACCATGGCGGTACGAATCCGAAGGGGAAGTTCTCTACCTTGCAGGAAACGAGGGCGACAGGCTATCCCAACGACCTGCCGGTCCTGTCCTACGATTTCAATGCGCCCCTTCGGGAATACGGGCAGATGGAAGATGCCTACCGATATATCCGAAGACTTTCTCTGTTCGTTCACGATTTCGGGGAAGACCTGTGTACGATGGATTATGTCGAGCAGCCGGGCAATACAGATAAAGCCGAAGATCTGGAGTCTCTGCGCACGGCTGTGCGCTGCAGAATGGATGGGGCAGCGGATGGCAGCAGGATGGCCAGAGGCTACCTCTTCGTGAACAACTATCAGCGGCGTTATTCGATGGCGGAACACCTGGGAGAGAGGCTGTCGGCTTATGTGCCGCTGCCGGACACAGGCCTGACTGCCACCGTGACCTGGGATGATGTTGACATCGTGGATGGTGACAGCTTCTTCTGGCCGTTCAACCTGCCGGTTGGAGACAAGGCACTCATCCGGAAGGCCTTTGCAACGCCGCTGTGCATTCTGCATGGCAGCGCAGCGGCAGGCGGAGATGTCTTTGTTTTCTATACAAAGGGCAGAGATGCCGCGAGTGCGGATTCCATTTCATTGACAGATGATACGTTATATGAGATCGAAGGAGACCTCGGCGGCAACGAGATCCTGACGATCACAGAGGAGGAGTCTCTCCACGCGCAGAAGATCACAGGAGAGGACGGAAGGGAGTATCTTGTCATCGCCGAAGGCAACATCATCACGGATGCTGACGGAAGACACAGCGTGTCTGTGTATGCCGAAGGCGGAACGCTGCATGTGAACGCTGCCAAGGCTCCCGCGGATGCTGGAACAGAACCAGGTGCGTGCGCAGGAGAAGAAGTGAAGGCAGCTGCGGATATTGCCTCGGAGCCTGGTGCACGCGCAGGAGAAGGAGCCACGGCAACTGCGGCTGGCAGTGCGGAGCTGCGAATCTATCCGGAGCCGAAAGAAGATCGGATGGGGGCGTTCCACAAGGTGAAGGGTGGGAGCTATGATGCCACAGGATGCAGCATGGCTCTATTTGCTACTGTTTTTCAAAAAACCAATCAAGTCAATTTATCCATAAAATCTTCTGCGGGTTATGAGTATTCCTTCGATATTAATGGAACAACAGACTATGGCGTGACCGGAAGGCCTACGTATTTCACAATATCAGTTGATCGAATTCCACGGCAGCCTGCACAGATATATCTAAATATTGACTATTTTGGTTTCACTGCTGACCTGTGCAGAAATGGAGAATTGATCGCGGATAACTTCTATACCGGACAGACCTGGGAGATCGGCCTTGGCCGATTCATTGATCACGAAGGGGACAGCGAACATGGCAAACGCAGGGATACTGCCTTTACAGCAGAGCTTGGCATCGAACCGCTCACAAAGGATACGAAAGTGTACCTGCAACAGTGGCCGGAGCTGACACAGAAGATCGACGGTCACGCGGGTGCCTGCAGAATAGAGAAGATTTCGGCGGTGTATGAATATCGCCTGCCGCTGTAATACGCTGGGCATATCAGAACAGTTGTTGTTACGATAGCAGAAAGCGGGGTGAACCGGAATGGATCAAAATGGGCGTAAGAGAAAACGCAGAAGGAATCGCTTCCGGCTGCCGGCAGTTGACAGGCGACGGCTCCTGTTGATGATCGTAGCTGCTATTTTGATCATCTCGGTCATTGCATCAATCTTATCCCGCTGTAGCAATGAGGAGTCGGAAGGCCCTGAAATATCCGCTGAGGATTCCGTCATCGGCTGGGAGACCATTCCTGAGGAATACATTGTGCCCGCGAATAAATATGACAGTGCGAAATTCATTCAGAACGGGAACTTCATGACCTACGAAGATGAGAACTACACTTCCGAACAGGGCATTGACGTCTCGGATCACAACGAGACAGTCGACTGGAAGGCAGTGAAGGATCAGGGGATTACCTTTGCCTACATTCGTGCGGGGTATCGTGGCTATACAGAGGGAGGGCTGATCCCGGATCAGCTCTTTGATCAGAACATGCGCGGCGCGTTGGACAATGGCATCAAGGTCGGGGTCTATTTCTTCTCCCAGGCGATCAATGAGGAAGAGGCAAGAGAGGAGGCCCGGTTCGTCCTCGACAAGATCAAGGGGTATCATTTAACGCTCCCCATCTTCTATGATCCGGAATTCATCACCTCAGACAATGCGAGAACCAAAGACCTTGACTATGCCCAGTTCACTGCCAATACCATCGCTTTCTGCGATACGATCCGGGATGCCGGCTACGCGCCGGGCATCTACTGCAATAAGGAGTGGCAGGACAAGGTGCTGGATATGTCACAGTTTGAGGACATCACAACCTGGTTCGCCGGGTATTCGGAGAAGCCGCAGTCACAGTACCATTTCGAATACTGGCAGTACACGCACACGGCAAAGATCGACGGCTTCCCGGATGGTGTGACCGTCGACATGAACATCCAGCTGATCCCGAAGGAGCGGTAAGCGGTAGTTTCAGAAGATTTTCGGGCGCGGATTCTCAGAAATGCCAAAATACGGTAGAATAAGTCTATGAATTCGATGCGTGTGCACGGGACAGGACCTGTGCGGCCAAATGTCCACAGGCGTTTCGTGATGGACCATAAACAGTTCGAGGCGGAGGTCCCCACATTCCTGGACGACCGACTGTCGAACGAGGAGCTCGCCGATTTCCTGGAGCACTATGACGAGTGCGCCGCGTGCCGGGATGAGCTCTCGATCCAGTACCTTGTGAGGGCGGGATTGCCGAAACTGGAGACCGGGGAGACATTCCATTTGCAGAAGGAGCTGGATTCCTGCCTGCGCGCGGCGAGAGAGAGGCTGCACAGGAGGAAGCGCCTTCGCAGCAGCGCATATATTCTGGAAGTGATCACACTGCTCGCCTGTATGGCAGCGATTGTCATTACGGCAGTATTTATATGAATCAAGGGAACAGGCTATGAGTGAGAAACTGGTATTAATTGACGGACACAGCATACTGAATCGGGCATTCTACGGAATGCCCGATTTGACTAACAGCAAGGGCGTGCATACTGGCGCGGTATACGGTTTCCTCAACATCATGTTCCGCATCCTCGACGAAGAGAAGCCGGACTATCTGACGGTCGCCTTCGATGTGCACGCGCCGACCTTCCGCCACAAGGCATATTCCGATTACAAGGGTACACGCCACCCGATGCCTGAAGAGCTGACCGCACAGGTGCCGCTCATCAAGGAAGTCCTGCATGCGATGGATGTATTCACGATCGAACAGGAAGGCCTGGAAGCGGATGATATCATGGGCACCCTCGCGAAGAGAGCCCAGAAGGCAGGGATGGAGGTCTCTCTTGTTTCCGGTGACCGCGATCTTCTGCAGATTTCCGACGATCACATCCTGATCCGTATCCCCAAAACGAAAAAGGGCATCACCACCATCGAGAATTACTACCCTGCCGATGTGCAGGAAGCGCTGGGCGTTTCTCCCCTGGAATTCATCCAGGTCAAGGCGCTGCAGGGCGACACTGCCGACAACATCCCGGGCGTGCCGAAGGTCGGACCGAAGACCGCAACCGAGCTGATCCAGAGGTACAAAACGGTTGCGGGGGTTTATGACCACCTGGATGAGATCACGAAGAAGGCACTGCACGAGAACCTTGCGAATAACAGGGACAAGGCGGATTTATCTCTGTTCCTTGCGACGATCAAGACAGACTGCGAACTGACCGTTGACATGGACAAGGCGAAGGTGACCAATTTCTACACAACGGCGGCTTACGAGCTGTTCACGGAGCTGGGGTTCAAGCGTCTCCTATCCCGCTTCGACCAGGAAACGACCCAGACAGCGACCACCGCGCAGACGAAATTCGAGTATTCCCTTATTACGACGAGGAAGGAAGCGGAGAAGGTCTTCACTCTTTCGGAGCACGCACAGGAGATTGCGGTGCATCCCATTTTCGATGTGCCTCATTTAAAACTCCCGGACGAGCTCTTAGGCCTCGCGCTCGCATTTAACAAGAAGGCGTATTTTATCGTGGTCAACGGAACGGGCAAAGCGGATCAGCCGGCTGTCCCGCTGGGACAGCTGACCTTCGACTTCGGCGGGGGCGACGCGCTGGACGAAGCGGCGGAGAGTGCTGCGAAGGCGGCCGCTGCCGATGTCATCACGAGCGATTATCTAAGAGAGCGGCTAAAATCGCTGCGCCTCCTCGCCAGAGAAGGGAAGATGCGTCTGGATGTTTTCCATCTGAAAACGCAGTACCCCTTCTGGAACATCGAAGAGCACGAGTTCGATCAGGGAATTGACCTGACCGGTTTCCGGGATCTGCTCCTCGAAGCTTACCTGCTAAATCCTCTGAAGAACGACTATGAGCCGGAGGACATCGCCAGCGAGTATGCGGGCGAGACGATTGTCGGGAAGAAACAGCTCCTGGATAAGAGCACTTTTGCGCAGAAGTTCGACACCGACAGGGAGGAGGTGGCTTCCTTCGCGGCACACATCGCCTGGTCACTCCTTGCGGCAGCCGATCCGATTGGTCAAAAACTCGAAGAAGAGGGCATGAAGGAGCTGTACGAGAAGATGGAGCTCCCGCTGTCCTATATTCTCTTCGACATGCAGCGCATCGGGATCCGCATTCTGCCGGACCGCCTCAAAGCGTACGGCGATCAGCTGGTCGGGAGGATCACAGAGCTGGAGGAGAAGATCCACGAGGCGGCGGGCGAGGAGTTCAATATCGCGAGCCCGAAACAGCTCGGCGAAATCCTCTTCGAGAAGATGCACCTGCCGGGCGGCAAGAAGACCAAGACCGGCTATTCCACCGCGGCGGATGTACTGGAGAAGCTGGCGCCGGATTACCCGATCGTGAACGAGATCCTCGAGTATCGGGGACTGACGAAACTGAAATCGACCTATGCGGACGGGCTCGCCGCTTACATCGCGGATGATTCCAGAATTCATACAACCTTCCATCAGACCATCACGGCGACGGGGAGGCTCTCGTCGGCCGATCCCAATTTGCAGAACATTCCGATGAGAACGGAGCTGGGCCGCGCGATCCGCAAGGTTTTCGTGCCAAGAGACGGCTGGAAGTTCATGGATGCGGACTATTCGCAGATCGAGCTGCGCATTCTCGCATCGCTCTCGGGGGACGAGGCGCTGATCGAAGCATTCAACGAGAACCGGGACATTCACAGAACCACGGCATCGAAGGTGTTCCACGTGCCGTTCGATGAAGTCACACCCGTGCAGAGAAGAGATGCCAAGGCGGTCAACTTCGGCATTGTTTACGGGATCAGCTCGTTCGGGCTCTCGCAGAATCTCTCCATCTCGCGGCAGCAGGCGGCGGAATATATCAATGAATATTTCAACATGTTCCCGGGGATCAAGAGTTTCCTCGACGGGCTTGTCTTATCTGCGAAGGAGAATGGCTACTCCGTCACGATGTTTCAGCGCCGCCGTCCGATCCCGGAGCTGAAGAACTCGAATTTCATGCAGCGACAGTTCGGCGAGCGTGTCGCGATGAATGCGCCAATCCAGGGGACGGGTGCCGACATCATAAAAATCGGCATGATCCGTGTCTGGGAAGGGCTGCACAGGGCGGGACTGAAATCGCGTCTCATCCTGCAGATCCACGACGAGCTCCTCATTGAGGTGGCACCGGGAGAAGATGCTGCGGTAGAGAAGATTCTCGTGGATGGCATGACAGGCGCCGCGAATCTCAAGGTGCGGCTCGATGTGGACGCGCACGAGGGCACAGACTGGTTTGAAGCGAAATAATGCGTGGCAGGGGAGGTGCAGGAACATGAAGGTTATCGGCATCACCGGCGGCGTCGGCTCCGGCAAGACGGAACTGCTGCGATATATTAAGGAACATTACAACTGCAGGGTGATCCTCTCGGATGAAGCGGCACACGAGGTCGAGCGGCCCGGTGGCAGCATTTATGAGCCTCTGGTCGCACTGCTGTCGGAGTATTCCGCGAATCCTGTTCTGGCAGATGACGCGAGGACAGAGAAGATCGAATCGCACGAGCTTCTTAACGCGGACGGGACGATCAACCGCTGTGAGATGGCAGCGAGGATATTCGCGAACAGGGAGTTGCTCACAAAGGTCAATGCCCTGGTGCACCCTGCCGTGCGCGTTTACATTGAGCAGGCGATTGAAGAGGAGCAAACAAAAGGCGCCCTCGACTATTTTTTCATCGAGGCGGCACTTCTCATTGAGGCGGGGTATCAGTCAGTGGTCGACAGCATGTGGTACATTTACTGCCGGCCGGAAATTCGCAGAGAGAGACTGAGGAACAGCCGCGGCTACACCGATGAGAAGATTGACAGCATCATGAAGAGTCAGCTTAGCGAAGAGGCCTTTCGCGCGGGATGTGATGTCGTGATCGACAATTCCGGAAGCCTTGCAGAGGCGTGTGTGCAGATCGACGCAAAGCTTCAGAAAAAGCTACCGTTCTTGTAGTGGATGCGGTATAATGATCACAATATATTGATATGACTATTACAGTCAACGAATAAGAAAGAGAGAACCCGAGGCCGCTCTGCTGCCGGCGGGAAATAACGCATGAGATTTCAGAGTTTTGCCAGCGGCTCGAGCGGGAACTGCATCTACGCAGGTTCCGATACGACGCACCTTCTCCTGGATGTCGGGATCAGCCGCAAGCGCACCGTTCAGTCACTGAACAACATCGGCCTGGAGCTGAGAGACATCGACGGTATCTTCCTCACCCACGAGCATTCCGATCATATCCAGGGGCTGCCGATGATCGCGAAACAGTCAGACATGCCGATTTACGCGACCCGCGGCACGATTGCCGCCATCCGGCAGATGCCGAAATTCCGGGAGATTGACCCGGAGAGGTTCATCCCGGTGCGTGCCGATGAGAAAGTGAGAGTGAAGGATCTGACGATCAATCCGATGACGATTTCCCACGACGCGGCGGAACCTGTCGGCTACCGTATTCTGTACGGCAGGAAGAAAGCCTGCATCTGTACAGACCTTGGCTGTTATAACGATTACACCGTCGAATGCCTCAAGGATTCCGATGTCGTCCTCCTCGAAGCCAACCACGATGTGAACATGCTGCAGGTCGGTCCCTATCCCTACCCGTTGAAACAGAGAATTCTCGGGAAGTTCGGACACCTATCCAATCTGACGAGTGGAGAACTGTTATCCCGGATCCTGAATGGACACATGAGAGGCATCCTTCTCGGACATCTCTCCAAAGAGAACAACCTGCCGGAGCTTGCGTACGAAACGGTACGCGTCGAACTCATGAGCAGGGAGAAGGAGATCGGCTGGCATGTGGACGAGTTGCCGATCGGCGTCGCGAGCCGCAAGGAAGCATCCCCCATGTTCGAATATTAAAACTATATCGAAGAAAATCGAAGATTTTCGAGATTGGGTTCTGAATAGTATCAAAATCATATTACAAGGAGACCCCATGGCACAGGAAAGAGCTATCATCACCGTCGTCGGCAAGGATACGGTAGGCATCATTGCGAAGGTCTGCACCTACCTTGCGGACAGCAACATCAATATTCTCGACATTTCCCAGACCATCGTACAGGGATATTTCAACATGATGATGATCGTGGATATCAGCGCCATCACGAAGGCGTTCGGTGATATCCAGGATGAACTGACTACCCTCGGAAGTGACGTGATCGGCGTGCAGATCAAGATCCAGAAAGAGGCAATCTTCGACGCCATGCATCGCCTGTAAACCACCTGCGCGGCAAATCGCCGGTAGGTAAACCGCCTGCGAATGCCTCGAAATCCGTGATATTTATAATTAGAGGTGAAGATCATCATGATAAACATCTACGAGGTCGCTGAGACCAACGATATGATCGAGAAGGAGAATCTCGACGTCCGGACGATCACGATGGGCATCAGCCTTTTGGACTGCATTGATTCTGATCCGGACAGACTCTGCACGAACATCCGTGACAAAATCTACCGCTGCGCGAAGGATCTTGTGAAGACGGGCGAAGAGATTTCCAAGGATTTCGGCATTCCGATCGTCAATAAGAGGATTTCCGTAACGCCCATCGCGCTGATCGGCGGTTCCGCCTGCAAAACCAGTGCAGACTATGTGAAGATCGCGAAGACACTGGATGCCGTCGCGTCCGAGTGCGGCGTGAATTTCCTCGGTGGCTATTCCGCACTGGTCTCCAAGGGTATGACGCCTGCGGACGAGCTGCTGATCCGCTCGATTCCCGAGGCATTGACCGAGACGAACGTGCTCTGTTCCTCGGTGAACCTTGGCTCGACCAAGACCGGAATCAACATGGATGCCGTGCGTCTTTTGGGCTCCATCGTGAAGGAAACGGCAGAGCTGTCAGAACAGAAAAAGGTGCTGAACGGCTGCTCGAAGCTGGTCGTATTCTGCAACGCGCCCGATGACAATCCGTTCATGGCGGGTGCTTTCCACGGGGTGACCGAGGGAGATGTTGTACTGAATGTCGGTGTTTCCGGCCCCGGTGTGGTGAAGCACGCCCTTGAGGCCTGCCATGGTGCGGATTTCGAGACGCTCTCCGAGACGATCAAAAAGACCGCCTTCAAGGTGACGCGTGTCGGACAGATGGTGGCCAAGGAAGCATCGAAGCGGCTCGGTTACCCCTTCGGTATTGTGGATCTCTCGCTCGCGCCGACGCCCGCCATTGGAGATTCGGTGGCAGACATCCTCTGCGAGATGGGGCTGGAGTATGCGGGCGCGCCCGGTACAACGGCTGCGCTTGCCATGCTCAATGATCAGGTGAAAAAGGGCGGCCTCATGGCCTCGTCCTATGTCGGCGGCCTGTCTGGTGCTTTCATTCCGGTCTCTGAGGATCAGGGCATGATCAACGCCGCAAAGGCGGGCGCGCTCACCCTGGAGAAACTCGAGGCCATGACCTGCGTGTGCTCGGTCGGCCTCGACATGATCGCGATTCCGGGCGATACGAAGGAGACAACGATCGCCGGTATTATCGCGGATGAGATGGCACTTGGTATGGTCAATCAGAAAACAACAGCCTGCCGCCTCATCCCGTGCCCGGGCAAGAAGGTGGGAGACAAGGCGGAGTTCGGCGGCCTCCTCGGCTACGCGCCGATCATGCCGGTCAATAATTTCTCCTGCGATGAATTCGTGAACCGCGGCGGTCGGATTCCGGCACCGGTACATTCCTTTAAGAACTAATACATTGGGGGGGGAGGGGGATCATATGGAAAATGAGAAAACGATTGATGTCACTGCACTGGGGGAGCTGCTGATCGACTTCACGCAGAACGGCCTGTCGGAGCAGGGGAATCCTCTGTTCGAGGCGAATCCCGGCGGCGCGCCGTGCAACGTCCTGTCGATGCTGACCAGGCTGGGGCACAGGACGGCGTTCATTGGCAAGGTCGGCGACGACGGTCTCGGCCGCATGCTGAGAGAGAAGAGCATGGCGCAGGGCATCGACATGTCGGGCCTTGTGATGGATGAGGAAGTCCACACGACGCTTGCTTTTGTACTGAAGCTCGCAAACGGTGACCGCGATTTCGCCTTCTACAGGAAGCCGGGCGCGGATATGATGCTGCGCGCGGACGAGGTGGACCAGCACAAGGAGCTGCTCGAGAACACGAAGATTTTCCATTTCGGAACGCTCTCCATGACGGATGACGGCGTGGATATGGCGACGAAGGAAGCGCTGACGATCGCAAAGGACAACGGCGCACTCATCAGCTTCGATCCGAACTTCCGTGCACCGCTCTGGAAGTCAGTGGATGAAGCGAAAGAGAAGATGATCTTCGGCATGCAGAACGCCGATATTATGAAAATATCAGACAACGAGATCGCATTGCTGACCGGCATCGACGAGAATGACATGGCGGGAATTGACCGCGGCGTACACGAGCTCATCGACCGCTATGAGATCCCGCTGGTCTACGCGACGCTCGGCGCGAATGGTGCAAAGGCATATTATAAAGGAACGGAAGTTTTCCAGGAAGGCTTCCGCAACCCCGAGACGATTGAGACGACCGGTGCGGGAGACACCTTCTGTGCCTGCGGACTGCATTTCGTGCTGGAGCACGGGCTGGTGAACCTCACTCGGGATGAGATACAAAAGGCGCTCCGCTTTGCCAATGCGGCAGCCTCCCTCATCACGACAAGGAAGGGCGCGCTGGCCGTCATGCCGACACGGGAAGAGGTCGAGACCTACCTGAACCAGCTGGGCTGCTGAGCCAAAATTTATTAAAAATGTATAAATTTCTCGAAACATTTTCGTGAAGCATGAGGCTTTCATTCAAAGACAACAGGAACTACAATAGTTGATGGCAGGAGTGTTCCACTGCAGGGTACCCCCGCCAAACAATCCATCTTTGTAGGGGGTAGTTTTTATGATTAGTTTCATTCTCTGTTTACTGATCCTGATCTGCGGTTACTTCACCTACGGCAAATTCGTCGATAATGTTCTCGCACCGGACGACCGTGACACACCTGCTGTTACGATTAACGATGGCGTTGACTACGTTGTCATGCCGCAGTGGAAGCTGTTCCTCGTCGAGCTGCTCAATATCGCAGGACTTGGTCCTATCTTCGGCGCCATGCAGGGCGCTCTCTGGGGACCGATTGTTTTCCTCTGGATCACTTTTGGCACCGTATTCGCGGGCGGCGTACACGACTATTTCGCAGGTATGCTCTCCGAGCGTAACAACGGTGATTCCATTTCCGAGGTAACCGGTACCTATCTGGGACCTGTCATGAAGACCATCATGAGAGTCTTCGCTGTCATTCTGCTCGTCATGGTCGGCACGGTATTCGCCGTTGGCCCCGCAGGCCTTCTCGTCAAGCTGATTGATCCTGAGGGAACCGGCAGAGGCGGTGCGTTCGCAGTTACCACGACATGGCTTGCCATTATCCTGATCTACTATTTCATCGCAACCTTTATTTCCATTGATAAGATCATCGGCCGGATCTACCCGATCTTTGGTTTCTGCCTGATTGCCATGGCGATTGGCGTTGCAATTGGCCTTCCGATACATGGATATGCTACACCGGAGATCTGGAGCCATTTCTACAACATGCACCCGAAGGGAACACCGGTATGGAGCTTCATGTTCATCACTGTTGCCTGCGGCGCGATTTCCGGTTTCCATTCCACACAGGCTCCTCTGATGGCAAGATGCCTCAAGAGTGAGCGCCAGGGCCGCTTCGTATTCTACGGCGCCATGGTAGCTGAGGGTATCATCGCTCTCGTATGGGCGGCGGCAGGCTGCTCCATCTACGAGGTGACCGGCGGTCTCAACACTGGTCTCGAAGCTATCCTGGCTGACGGACAGTCTGCTGCCATCTACGATGTCTGCATCAAGACCATGGGCAAGGTTGGTGTAGCACTCGCCATGCTCGGCGTGGTTGCCTGCCCCATCACTTCCGGTGATACTGCATTCCGTTCTGCGAGACTTACACTGGCTGACTGGTTCAGAATTGATCAGGACAGCTGGAAGAAGCGTCTTGCACTCTGCATCCCGGTTCTGGGCGTAGGTGCATTCCTGGGCTTCGGCAACACACTCGGCTTCCTGTCCTACACTGTCATCTGGAGATATTTCTCCTGGACGAACCAGACACTGGCTATGATCGTTCTCTGGGCAGGTGCGATGTACCTTGCGAAAGAGAAGAAGAACTTCTGGATCTGCGCAGTTCCTGCAACGTTCATGAGCGCGGTATCCGCGACCTATTTCTGCATGGCTCCCGAGTGCCTCGGTGCGATTGCGGCGCTGAAGAACAACACCAAGGTAGCATATCCTGTAGGCATCATCGTAGCGATCGTATTTTTCTGCATCTTCTGGGGTGCACACAAGAGAATCGCAGCCAAGGCTTGATGACAATTTCACAGGCAAATCTATAGTGAAGCGTGGGTCCATACATCTGCAGGGTATGGGCCCGCTTTTGCTATTACAGGCAGCGGCAAAATCCATGTTCGCCGCTGCCTGTAGGAACAAAAGAGGAGCATCGGAAGCTCACACTCCATTTCAGAAAGGGTATCACATGTTATTCGCACCAAAATGTATCGGTAACATCCGCCTGGATCCTGCGACGCTGGAACCGGACAAGAAACATTGTACCAGGATCGGGTCCTGCGGCATCGGCGAGAAGGCAATTTATCTCAACAGCTTTTTTATCGACAGGACTTATTACGTGGCGATTACGGATGTGCGCAGATGTTTCAAGCGCGTTGCGATGAGCAAGGGCGGTTTCTCCGGCAGGGGAATCTTCGGCTCGATGCCGTATCTTGTCGTCCAGTTCTCCAACGGGACGGAGAAACAGTGCAATTTCAAATTCGAGGAGGACGTGGACCGGTTCCTCCAGCGCCTGCAGAAGGATCATCCCGAGATCCCCATCTACTCCAAAGAGGCGGAGAAGAAACTGGAGGCAGCCAGAATCGCCGAGGAGGCAAGGTATGTGAAAAACCTCTCCGACAAGGCGCAGCATTCCATTCATGTTCTGGAGCACGCGAAGACATTCCTTGAGAAGAAACCGGAAGTGTCCGAGAATCTCTCCGAGATGGCGAAGAGGAAACGCTCAGTAGACGGCGTGAAGGCGTCGAACCTGTTCATCGCGGCAGCGATCCTGTTCCTCTCCATTGCGGCGGCTGCGCTCGGCGCGGTCAGTATTGCGAGAGGCGAGGGAAGCTGGGCGAAATACTTCGTCCTGTTCGGCTTCGCCGGCATGTTCTTCACTGCGGCAGCGGGCATTCTGCCCACGGCGAAACACAATAAAAAATCCGTACAGAAGGACTGGGATCAGGCGGTCAGTAAAGCGCAGAGCTATATTGAGAGCTATGACGGGGAAGAGTCATTCCCTGTTCCTGCCACCTACGCGCATCCCGTCGTCATTGACAGGGTGATCCGGGTGATCCGCGAGGGCAGGGCGGAAGAGATTGCCGATGCGTTCCGGATTATGGAGGCGGATCTTAAGAGTCTCGACCGCACGAAGACGGTGACACAGAAGGAATACGACGAGATCATCGCGGTCAAGCCGATGTTCCTCGTGATGAATTATCAGTAAGGGATTAGACAAAACAAAAGGGAGCAGGCAGCATGCAGGACATCCTGGAATTTTTGCGGCAGGAAGGCATTGAGAAGGAGTTGATCGACGGAATCCGGGCATTCCGGCAGGAGGCACCGGTGACGGGAGAGCTCAAGAGAAGAATCCCCGCGCCCGAGGTCTACTATCTCGGCACCGGCATCTGGGAAAAGGCAATTGCCGCGATCCTCTGCCGCAAGAACCTCCTTCTTGCGGGTCCAAAGGCAACGGGCAAGAACATTCTCGCGGAGAGCCTGGGAGCTGCTTTCGAGCGCCCTGCCTGGAATGTCTCCTTCCACATCGGTGCGGATGCCGCCTATCTCGTGGGAACCGACACCTTCGACGGGAATCAGGTAACTTTCCGTCAGGGACCCGTCACGCTGTGCGCGGAGAACGGCGGTTTCGGCATTCTGGATGAGATCAATATGGCACGGAACGAGGCAATGGCGGTGTTGCACTCGGCACTGGATTTTCGGCGTGAGCTGGATGTGCCCGGCTATCACCTTGTCGAAATGCAGCCGCAGACCAGATACATCGCAACGATGAATTATGGCTATGCGGGGACGAGAGAGCTGAATGAAGCGCTGGCGTCCCGGTTCGTCGTGCTGGACATGCCGATCATTGCCGAGGCGGATCTGGACAGACTGATTGCCAGCCGGTTCCCGGATCTCAAGGCGGAGCTGCGCAGTCAGTTCACCAGCCTTTTCTATGAGCTGGATCGCAAGGCAAGGAGCGCGGAAGTGTCCGAGAAGGCATCCGACCTGCGCGGTCTCCTCGACGCCATTGACCTCTGCCATCGAGGGCTGCGCACCGGCGATGCGCTCGCCATGTGCATCTCGGACAAGACCTTCGATCCGTATGAGAAACAGCTGATCCAGGATGTGATCGACGAGAGAATAGATCCGGACCTTTCGGGGAGTGACCTGTTCGCATGATCAAAAAGCATTATTCCGGCCTGCAGCGCCGGGCAGAGAATATTATATGGAACGCGGCGGGCCGATACGATTTCGACCCGCCGTTTATGGCTTTTCTGGAGAACGGCGAACCGGACGGCTATTACAACATGGTGATCGGCCTTGCGGTGAAGTGGCTGGATATCGAGAAGATAGAGGACTTCTTCGCAAGCTATGCGGGCTCTCATAAGGCGGATGAGTTCGACTCTATCCTGTGGCTGGGGATTGAGAACTGTGTCTATGAGAAGGAGGTCGAATCCCGTCCGATCCTTCGGAAAATAAGAGCAGGCCGGGCGCGGCGATTCTACCAGTCCCGGCAGACGCTCTCCCGCCAGCAGATGATGCTGCAGTCCATGCCGGTTTACGATCAGGAGCAGGCGCGCTGGGCAAAGGTGCTGGGGCGCCGCGGTGACAGTCTGCCGTCGAAAGAGAGGAAACTTGTGGGGGCACTGGAATTCTCCGGAGACTGGGATACGGAGGCGGTGATCACTGCCATGAAGGGGATCCTGCTTAGTTTTTTCCACTACGATGTGGATGCAACACGGCAGGATTCGGGTCCACGCAGAGTGAGCGGTGGGGCGGCGCAGATCCTCCGCCGCGTTCTGCGCCGCGAGCAGCGCTATCATGACACCCTGATCGTACGAAACGGTACGGGCGAGGGCGACAGGGAAGGCAGTGCACAGCTCTCCCGTGGCAGCGGCGATCCCGTCGCGGCGAGGAACGCCGAGGAGGACCTTGCCTATATCCGGGCGGCCTTTGGAGAGAACATTCTCCGGCCGAAGGAGATGACGATCCTTGAGAACAATCTGTTAAAGGGTGCGCATGCGGATTGCAGGCTGTGGGTTGCGAGATCACGGACGGCTATTGGCAAAGCGCAGGCAGCGAGCGCGACAGCGTCTGCGGCAGAGAGAACTGGACACGGGCATCGCGAAGCGCCAGAAGCCTCACGCGGCCAGGACGATCACAATGGCAGTTTATCTGACCGGAGGCAGAATCTGCCAGCCTATGCAAACACATATAATAGAGAACAACAGGAACTGCTGAAGGATCTTAACCCGCGGGATGCCAGGGAGATTGACCGCGCGAGGAGAGATCTGCGGGAACAGAATGCGAAGAATGAACAGTGGCTGCATGACAGATCACAGCTCATCGCGTCCGGGATACGCAGGCTGACGGCGCGCATCGACGAGGCGCTCTCTTCCGCGGAACGTGCTCTGCCTGAGAACGCAAGAGTTGGAAGCCTCATCGCGGAGAAGGCATACCGCCTGCCGGTGCTGCACGACCCCGACGTCTTCGAGCGTCCGGGAGAGGAGACAGAGCGCTCAGTGACTGTTGATCTTCTGCTCGACGCCTCGGCATCGAGACTCAATTACGAGGAACAGCTGGCGGCGGAAGCGTATGTCATCGCGAAGAGTTTCATGGCCTGCCGGGTGCCGGTACAGGTCGAGACCTTCCGCTCGCTGCGCGGTTACACGGTGCTGCAGATATTGAAAGAACGTGACAGCCGTGACTGCAGGAATATCCTGACCTACAAGGCGGGCGGCTGGAACCGGGACGGGCTGGGTCTTCGACTTGCGGGCAGCATGGTGCCGGATCAGAGCAGAGCGGGACTTCGTATCCTTCTCGTCCTGACAGACGCATCTCCCAACGATTCGACCAGGATCCTCGCGGATGCGGCGTCTCTCTTTGCGAGAGAATACCAGGGGTGCGCGGCCGTACTCGACGCAAAGAGCGCCGTAGCGGATATTCGAGAGGAGAATGTGCGCGTAGCCGCTGTTTTCCTCGGGCCGACACTGTACCTGGAGAATCTGCACACGATCTACGGAAAAGAGTGTGTCCGGATTCATCGGATCGAGCAGCTGGACGAGGGTGTGAGCGATCTCCTGGAGATGATCCTCAGAGAAGCAAAGTGAGGGACAAGGAAGCGATTATGTTATTTGGCAGGAACAAAGACGGGAAGAAGAAAGGGAAGATCATCACGATCTACAAGACACACAACGAGGCGGAGCGTAATCTCTTCGCGAAGAAACTCGACAAGGCCGGAATCTGGAACGCGACGAGGACTTCTGCACAGGCACGGACGACGGCGAGCTTCGGCAGTAATTTCATTGATATTCAGCGCTTCGCGGGGGACAGGGACGCAGACAACCGCGACTTCTATATCGACGTACACCCGGAGGACGCCCAGCGGGCCAAAGATCTTCTGGGGCCGCGCTGCCGCGTGATCTCAACGCAGCTGATCTGAGGCACGTAAAAGATTTATAATAACGTAACTCCATAACATTTCTTGAGCAGGTTCAGCCATTTGCGGCGGGCCTGCTCTTCTTATTTTCTTACTCTCTTTTCGAATTTTCACAGATACGACTATAGATGCAATTTACTACAGCAAGAGCCTCATCGGGAGCGTCTCGCGGTATTCGCGTGCTGAATTCTGAATGCCAGGCTGGAACGGGCATCAGTCAGAAATTCATGTCATTAAAACGCCAATAATGTTATTATTAGCATTGAAAATAACATATATAAATGTATAATAATAACATAGAGCACAGGAGCAGGAGAGCGGGCGGTGTACCGAGATAAGGTTCTGGCCTACGCGGCCGGGAGAGAGATTTTCACAACTGCAGAGATCGCCGGGGCACTGGAGATACCGCCGTCGGAGCGGGCGAAGTTCAACACGGAACTCAAGCGCATGTGCGACAAGGACCTGCTCGTCCGATTCAAAAAGGGCGTGTATTCCATCCGCCGGGCACAGGGCAGGAAGCCGAGCACGGCGGACGCTACCTTCATGAACTTCCTCTACGTGGATGGAGATGAAGGCTACGTGTCGGGACCGGACTTCATGAATTCCATCGGCGTGCGGGTGAAGGCTGGGGAAGGGCTCGTCCGGGACAGGAGAGGCAGGAAGCCAAAAGGCGAGATGCGTGAACCCGCGGTGGCAGATCACCTGGTCATCTCCAACAACGTATCGCGCAACACGGTGCGCTGCGGGACGAGACTTCGGAAACCGCCGGCCACGATAGATCAGGGGAACCTGTCGTATTTTCAGATGCTCGACTGCATCCGGGACGTGGACAGATACGCAGAGGACCCTAAGGCGGCGAGGGAGAGGATTCTGGACGAGATCGGGCGCAGGAAGCTCGACTGGCTGAAACTCCTCGCCATCGCGGCGAAATACTACAGGAAGAAAACAGTGAACCGGCTGCTCTCTTACATTGAGAGCATGTACTTATGACAGGGGTGCGGGATGAATCAGAGAAGGAATGGAATGGAAGACGGATCGGCAGCGTTCGTGCTGAACGAGAATGAAGCGACAGGGATGATCACATGCCGGGTAGTGCCTGCCGTGACGAAGAAACGCGGCGGCTCCCACATCCGGGGATTCTTCCGCGCGATCTGGGTTTACCTTGCGCTCGCATCGCTCCTAATCCTGATGACAGGGATGATCTGCCAGTACATCAGCCTCACGGGCAGCATTACGTTTGCTTCGAAAGAGGTCGCATCGCTCGAGTCGGACTACGCGACACTCCGGACCAGCAATGACAACGAGCTGCAGGAGATCAGGGAAGCGATCAATATTGACGAGGTGAAATACAGGGCGATGACGGAGCTCGGGATGAGTTATCCCGACAGCGATCAGCTGGAGAAGTTCTCGCAGTCCGATGACGATTACGTCGTGCAGTTTAGGGAAGTGGATGGAACGAAACAGGAAAAGTGACTGTAACAGAGCGCCAAGGCGCGGTATACTGACACAGGCAATGAATCAGCGCGGCAGAGGCTTTCATAAGAGAGGAAGAGCATGAAATTTCTGGAAGATCGCATCATGAAGGACGGACAGGTCCGCCCCGGCAATATCCTGAAGGTTGACAGTTTCCTGAATCACCAGCTGGACGTGGAGCTGCTCGACGAGGTTGGAAGAGCGTTTTACGAAAAATATAAGGAGGCCGGGATCACGAGGATCCTCACGATCGAAGCTTCCGGCATCGCCATCGCGTGCATGACGGCACAGTATTTCCACGTGCCTGTTGTTTTCGCGAAAAAGGCAAAGAGCCGCAATATCGATGGCGACGTCTACACGAGCGTGGTTCACTCCTTCACCTATGGCAAGGACTACACGATCACACTCTCCAAGAAGTTCCTGGGACCGGAAGACAAGGTGCTGCTCGTCGACGATTTCCTCGCGGTCGGCAAGGCCATGCGAGGTATGCTCGACGTCTGCTCTCAGGCAGGGGCCCGGGTCGCGGGCATCGGCATCGCGATTGAGAAGGGCTTCCAGGAAGGCGGCCGGATTCTCCGCTCCGAAGGGTACGACGTCACCTCGCTCGCCATCGTCGACAAGATGACCGACGACGGACAGATCTGGTTCAGATAAGAAATCATTCGCAAACGATACATAAAAAGAAGGCCTGGCAGATTTCTCTGTCAGGCCTTTCTCAGCAGCGGCTCACGGGAATCGAACCCGCCTCTCAACCTTGGGAAGGTCGTATACTACCGATGTACTAGAACCGCATGTCTTGCGACGAAGTCTATTATAACAGCTGACCTTCCGCCCGTCCAGTGCAAATCGGGGATGATTACATTGACTTTGCCCCGGGAAATGTTAGAGTGATGACGTGTAGCGTTATGATCGTTTCCTACGAGGAGGAAGATTATGAGGAAGAAGTTCGTGAGTGTATCGCTGGCGATGGCGCTGTGCGCGGGAATTCTCGCAGGCTGCCGCTCAACAGACAATGGTGCGGCAGCCGGCACAGTAGCGCCCGCGTCCGAAGCTGCCACGGGGCAAACAGCAGGCGAGGCGGATACTACTGAGGCGTCCGGCCGTACACCGATTTCCGCAGCGGATGTCAAGGTAGGCATCATCTACATCGGCGATGAGAATGAGGGCTATACTGCAGCGCACATGGCAGGAATTGACGCGATGCAGAAAGAGCTGGGAATCTCGGATGACCAGGTCATCGAGATGACGGGCATTCCGGAAGACGAGAGCAGCTACGACGCTGTCACCGACCTCGTCGGTCAGGGCTGCAACATTGTCTTCGCGAACTCCTTCGGTCAGGAAGACTTCGTACTGCAGGCTGCCAAGGAACATCCGGAAGTGGAGTTCTGTCACGCGACCGGCTACCAGGCAAAGCTTTCGGGTCTTCCCAACATGCACAACTATTTCACCGCGGTTTATGAATCCCGTTACGTATCCGGCGTCGTTGCCGGCATGAAGCTCAATGAGATGATCGCGGACGGCACCATCACGGAGGATGAGGCGAAGCTTGGCTACGTCGGCGCCTATCCGTACGCGGAGGTGATCTCGGGCTTTACCTCCTTCTTCCTCGGCGTTCGCAGCCAGTGTCCTTCCGCCACCATGGAAGTGAAATACACGAACTCCTGGTCTGACATGGCTGCCGAGAACGCGACGGCTTCCGAGCTCATTTCTGACGGCTGCGTTCTGATCTCCCAGCATGCGGATACGACCGGCGCGCCTGCAGCCTGCGAGAAGGCTGGCGTTTACTGCGTCGGCTACAACATCGACATGATTCCGACCGCGCCCAACGAAGCGCTCACTTCTGCCTCCATCGACTGGGGCCCCTATTACACCTATGCGGTTCGCTGCCTCATTGACGGCGCACCGATTGCGACCGACTGGTGCCAGGGCTTCAATGACGGCGCAGTGAAGATCACGGCACTGAACGATGCCATCGTCGCGGAAGGTACCGAAGAGAAGGTGAAGGAAGCAGAGGACGGCATCAGCAATGGCACACTGCACGTGTTCGACACCTCGACCTTCACGGTGGGCGGCAAGTCCCTCGAGGATCAGATCGCGGACGGCGGCGACTACGCGAAGTACGCGAACTACGTCTCTGATGGATATTTTCATGAATCCGACGCCGCAGAGCACGGCTGTTCCCCTGCGTTCGACATCATCATCGACGGCATTGATTCCATTACAGAGCAGTAATTCCATACCTTTCGGGCACAATCGGAGAAACGTATCCCCCCGTATCGGGGCTCCCGGTTGTGCCTTATCTTTGTGCGATAGACCGGAGGATAGCTGCCGTGCTCGCGCGAGCAGATACCCGACAGACAAAATTAAGAATTATGAAGGAGCAGCACTGTGGCAGGAGCAGTTATGCATGAGAACGCGATCGAGCTGCGGAACGTGACCAAACGTTTCGGAGAAGTGACCGCCAACGACCACGTGTCGCTGACACTGCGAAGGGGCGAGATCCTCTCCATCCTTGGCGAGAACGGCAGCGGCAAAACCACACTGATGAACATGCTCTCCGGCATTTATTTCCCGGATGAGGGCGAGATATTCGTGAACGGGCGCAAAGTGACGATTAGGAGCCCGCACGACGCCTTCGAGCTGGGGATCGGCATGATCCACCAGCATTTCAAGCTGATCAGCATTCTGACGGCGGCGCAGAACATCATCCTCGGTCAGAAGGGTCCCGCGAAGCTGGACATGCGGCAAATAACAGGCGACATCAACGCGCTGACTTCCCGTTACGGCTTCGATCTGGACCCGAATAAGAAAATTTACGACATGTCGGTTTCAGAGAAGCAGACAGTCGAAATCGTGAAGGTGATCTACCGTGGCGCCGACATTCTGATCCTCGATGAGCCGACGGCGGTGCTGACGCCGCAGGAGATTGAGAAGCTGTTCTACGTCCTCCGCAGGATGAGGGAGGACGGCAAGTCTGTCATCATCATAACGCACAAGCTGAATGAGGTTATGGAGATCTCCGATCGTGTCGCGGTCCTGAGAAAGGGACAGTACATCGGCACGGTGGAAACGAAGGATACGACGGAAGAGAAGCTGACCGAAATGATGGTCGGCGAACACATCACGCTCGATATCCAGAGGGCAGACCCTGCCTCGACGCACCGCTGCCTTGAGATGCGCGGCGTGACGGTGCGCAACAGAGAAGGCTTCAAGGTGCTGGATGACATCTCGTTCATCGCAAGGACCGGTGAGATCCTCGGCATCGCGGGCATTTCCGGCAGCGGACAGAAGGAGCTTCTGGAATCCATCGCGGGACTCCAGCACGTCGAGAGCGGGCAGATCCTGTACGATGCGCCTTCCGGCGCAGTGGAAGAGCTGACACAGAAGACGCCGAAACAGATTTACGATATGCGCATCCGCCTCTCTTTCGTTCCGGAAGACCGGCTGGGCATGGGACTGGTCGGTTCGATGGATCTTACGGGCAACATGATGGTCCGCAGCTATAAACAGGGCCGGGGATTCTTCGCGGACAGGAAACAGCCGGAGAAGCTCGCCACTGAGATCGTGGACAAGCTGGAGGTCGCGACGCCCTCCGTTCACACGCCGGTTCGGAACCTCTCCGGCGGCAATGTGCAGAAGGTTCTGGTAGGGCGTGAGATCGCTTCCGCGCCGCGCGTCCTCATGGTGGCCTATCCCGTGCGGGGACTCGACATCAATTCCGCGTTCGCGATTTATCGCCTCTTGAACCAGCAGAAAGAGCAGGGTGCGGCTGTCCTGTGCGTCGGCGAGGACCTCGACGTCCTCATCCAGCTCTGTGACAGAATCCTCGTCCTCTCGGAAGGACGCGTGGCCGGCATCGTCGACGCGAGAACGACCACGAAGGAAGAGCTCGGCTACATGATGACGAGCGGGCATGTGGCGGCCGGAAGAGTAGTAAATTCTGCGCAGGCAGGACAGGCAGCTTCTGGCAGCTCACCCAGTGATGAGGCACAGTCGGAATCCGGGAAGGAGGCGCGCTGATGGCGGCAAAGAGAACGAAACGCGTCATCCACATGGTGAAGCGCGGCAACATGACCAAATTCACCGCGATACTGGTCCGCATCCTTGCGGTGATTCTCGCGATGATCGTCTGCGGATTCGTCGTCGTTGGCGTTACAGGAGATAACCCTGTCGGCGTCTACCGCGGCATCTGGGACGGCGCGTTCGGTACCGGTCAGCGAGGCTGGGTGACTGTGCGGGAGACGGTGACACTCCTTCTCATCGCGGTCGGCCTCGTACCGGCGTTCAAGATGAGATACTGGAATCTTGGTGCGGAGGGGCAGATCCTGATGGGTGGCCTGGTCTCCGCGGCGGTGCTCCTGTACCTGGGACCCATCTTCGAGGACTGGCTCCTCATCCTCATCATGCTGGCGGCGTCCATGGCGGCGGGGCTGTTATGGGGGCTGCTGCCTGCTGTTTTCAAGGCATATTTCAACACGAATGAGACGCTGTTCACCTTGATGATGAACTACGTCGCAATGCAGATTGTTACGTTCTTCGTCATCCTCTGGGAGAGTCCCAAGGGGTCGAACCATGTGGGCATCATCAACGCTGCGCACAACGAGGGGTGGTTCCCGCAGATCCTCGGGCAGCCGTACCTGCTGGACATCATTATCGTCGCGGTCGTGATGGCGCTCGTCTTCATCTACATGACTCGCACGAAGCAGGGCTATGAGCTCACGGTGGTCGGTGAATCCGTGAACACCGCGCGCTATGCCGGCATCAACGTGAGGGCTGTCATCATCCGCACAGTGCTCCTCTCGTCCGCGATCTGCGGGCTGGCGGGCGCGATGATTGTCGGCGGCGCAAGTCACACGATCTCGACCTCGACGGCGGGCGGCAGAGGCTTCACGGCGATTATCGTCGCGTGGATGAGCCAGTTCAGCCCGGTGGCCATGATCGCGGTTTCTCTCATGCTCTCCTTCATGGATCAGGGCGCGGTGCAGACGGCATCGCAGTTCGGCCTCAACGAGAACGTGTCAGACATCATCACGGGCATCCTGCTGTTCTTCCTGATCGGCTGCGAATTCTTCGTGCGCTACCGCCTCGAAGTCACGACGGTCGAAATTGAGGATGGAAAGGAGAGAGCATGAATGTATTACTGACCTTCCTGCATCAGGCGATCCTGCAGGGGATTGCGATCCTCTTCGGCGCGACCGGTGAGATCATGACGGAGAAGAGCGGCAACTTAAACCTCGGCATTCCCGGCATCATGTACATGGGCGGTATCGCGGGCCTGATGGGCGCTTTCTTCTATGAAAAGGGTGCGGAGCAGCCGGGTGTCGTGCCGGGCGTTCTCATTTCCCTCCTCTGGTGCGCTGTGGCGTCTGCCCTGGGTGGCCTCATCTATGCCTTCCTGACCGTCACGCTGCGTGCGAATCAGAATGTCGTCGGCCTTGCGCTCACGACGTTCGGCACGGGTTTCGGCAACTTCTTCGGCGGCTCGATATCGAAAATCGCCGGCGGTGTCGGCCAGATTTCCGTGAAAACAACAGCCTCCGGCTTCCAGGCCACCATCCCCATTCTGTCGGACATCCCGGTGATTGGCAGGCTGTTATTCGGCTATGGCTTCCTGACCTGCTGTGCTCTCATCATTGCGGCGGCAGCGACCTGGCTTCTCGTTCGGACAAGAGTTGGCCTGCACCTCGTTGCAGTGGGCGAGAGCCCTGCGACGGCGGATGCCGCCGGCATCAATGTCAACCGGTATAAATATGTCGCGACAATCTCCGGCGCAGTGATCGCGGGCTTCGGCGGTCTGTATTTCGTCATGGAGTACCTGGGAGGCACCTGGGCCAACAACGGCTTCGGCGACAGAGGGTGGCTTGCCGTCGCGCTTGTGATCCTGGCACTCTGGAGCCCGGCCAAAGCGATCTGGGGGTCTTTTGTTTTCGGAGCCCTGTACATCATCTATATCTACATCCCCGGCGTCTCCCGCGCGATGCAGGAGCTGCTCAAGATGCTGCCGTATGTCGTGACGATCCTGGTGCTCATCATGACATCCCGGCGCAACCGCCCGGAGGACCAGCCCCCGGCGAGCCTCGGCCTGTCCTATTTCCGAGAGGAGAGGTAGAGCGGGGCGTTGCCTGATATAATGTAATCCGTCGTTGAGACGAATGATTATGGAACACCAAAATCACGAGAAAGAAACAGACATTCAGATGAAATTCAAGAAGATCATAGCAGCCCTGGCTGCCGGGGCTTTGCTGCTGCAGGGTTGTGGGACTGCGGCTGCGTCGACACAGGGCAGAGAGCAGACAGCGATAACGGAGAGCAAGACAGCGGCAGAAGCGGGAACATCTTCAGTTGCGACTGGTGCAGAGACTGCGGTAGCTACGGCCACATCTCCAGCATCAAAAGCTGCAGAGACAGGCGCAGCCAATTCGACGGAAGCCACTATATTACAGAACGTTGCTGACGATGCTGCCGGCATGGAGTCGACCACAGCTGGCACCAACGCGGCAGCAGGCAGCCAGACGCTCTCTGCGGCAGAAGATCAGCCGGAAGGTGCTGCCTCCAATGCAGATGCCGCCGGCAAGTCCCGCAAGGCGAAAAAGGGCAAGACACCGTCCAATACCACGGAAACGAGTCGGGAGCCGATCGCGGCATCCGATCTGAAAATTGGTCTCATCCTGAGCGGCGATGAGTATGACCCGTATGACATCCAGTTCCTCAACGGCATTCATAAGATGCAGGAGCAGCTGGGGCTGACCGACGACCAGATCATGATCGAGACAAAAGCCGTGGAAGAGGATGAGTCTGCCTATGATACGGCGATTGACATGATCGACGCAGGCTGTCAGCTCATTTTCTCAGATTCCATGCGGCATGAAACTTATATGCAGCAGGCGGCGGATGATGAGGCTGCGGTTGAATTCTGCCAGGCAGCCGGTTTCCGCGCAAGATCGGAGGGCCCTGCCAACTTCCACAACTTCTACGCGAATGTTTATGAGGGAGGTTATCTCTCCGGCATCGCCATGGGGATGAAGCTGGAAGAGACCACGGCTGCGCCTGAGAGCACGCAGGTCGGCATACTCGCTCCCATGAAGGTCGGCTTCGTTGCAGACCTTCCCTATGAGGAGGCGCGGCCTCTGATGATCTCTCATGCAGCCAGCTTCCTTCTGGGGATGCGCAGCGTCTGTCCCGAAGCGGAGCTGGAGGTGCGTTTTGCTTCCGGCTGGGGCGATGTGCCGGGGGAGTGGCAGGCGGCGACAGACCTCTTGAATGACGGCTGCGTCGGTCTCGCGGAGCACACGGACACCAACACAGTCGCGTCCGTTGCGGAGAACCGCGGCGTACCTTATGTTGGTTTCGAGGAAGAGATGATGAACACCGCGCCGGATGTGGCGCTGACGTCTGTTATTACCGATTGGAGTCCGTATTTCATCTACGCGGCGCAGTGCATGATCGACGGCGCGCCGATCGACACGGACTGGTCCGGTTCCTATTCGGATGGAGCCGTGGCGCTGACGCCGATCAACGAGAGAGCAGCAGCTCCGGGTACAGCGGAGAAAATAGCACAGGCTGCCGCCAGTATCGCGGATGGGAGCCTTCATGTTTTCGATTCCGCGACGTTTGCGGTGCGTGGTCGATCCCTCGAAGATATCGTCGCGGAGGGCGGCACGTATGCATACCTTGCGGACTATGTGGCGGGCGGATATTTCCACGAACAGGAAGTGGAGGAACACAGCTCGTTCCCTGCCTTTGAGATTCCGATCGACGGACTGACGATCGTCGAGAACGCGCAGTGAGGCGGCGAGGAAGTCGTCACGCAAATTCGCGCAGACGTTTTCGCCTGCGGATGGTGCAGAATTCGCGGCAGGAGGAGTAAGGTGGATTAGATCCTGCCGCTACGGTATAATTGCAATGTTATGACGACGAGAGTGAATGACATTCTGAATATATTGACGGGAAACGGCCTGCCGGCGAGAATTTGCCTGGCAACGGCCGTTTTGTTCGTACTCGTGATGCTCGGCGCGGGTCTGTGCCTTACGCTGGCGGTTTCACGGAAAGACAATAAGACAGGTCGCATCTGGGATGGTTTCATGATGGTGCTGATGGTCATCCCGCCGACGGTTGTAGAGCTGATGCTCCTCATCCTCGCGGGGAAGAACCGGCCGGACACGGGACTCCTTCGCGGGAGCCTCGCGCCGGTGTATGCTGCATGGGCAATCTCGGCTGCTGTGGCGATTCTCGTCGCCTTTCCGATGATGTATCGGAGTGTGAGAGGCGCGATTCGCACGGTTGATCCGGACACGATCCTGGCGGCGAGGACACTGGGGATGCCGGAAGGACGCATCTTCCGCAAGGTCATTTTGCCCAAGGCAAGACCGGGGATCATCGCGGGCATTCTACTGTCGCTCGCAAGGTTTGTCGGTGAGTACGGCGCGGGCGTGATTATTGCTTCTGACCTGGAGAACAGAGAGGGCACCGTCGGGGCTGTATTGCGCAGCGTTGTGACGGGCGGCGAATACGCCAAGGCCTGGATGTGGCTCGCGGTCTGGTACGCAGGGGCAAGGCTCGTTCTCGTCATTCTCAATGCTGCCGCGAACCGCCACCACAAGAAGAAACATAAGCGCGTCGCGGCAGGCGATGCGAAGCAAGGCTGAGATATCGCGATTCAGAGCCATAGTTGCTGCGCCTTTGCGCAACTGTGTGCTTCGCAAAAAATGGCAAAGAGGTCGGGAACCAGATCAGCAGAGTTGGAGTCAGGATGTCACTCGAAGTTCAGATCCGGAAAAAATTAAACAGCGGCACCATGCTGAATGTCAGCTTCGAAGTGTCTGAGGGGAACTGTGCGCTGCTGGGTGAGAGTGGCAGCGGGAAGTCTGCTGTTTTGCGCTGTATCGCGGGTCTTGAGACACCGGATGAAGGGCGGATCGTGCTGGACGGCGAGGTGTTCTATGACTCGTTGCAGAAGATCAACCTGCCGCCGCAGAAACGGCGGATCGGCTACCTGTTCAGCGGATACGCGCTGTTCCCGGATATGACGGTGGAGGAGAATCTGCATATGGCGCTCCTGGCAGGCGGAAGAGACGCGATGCGGCAGGAGACGATCGGCGCGGGCAGTAGAACAGCGCTGGTTGTCGCAACGAACAATTATCTCCATGATTATCACCTGGATGGCCTCGGCGGCTACTATCCGGAGGAACTCTCCCTTGTGCAGCAGCAGCGTGCCGCAATGGCCAGACTGATGGCTGCGACGCCCCGGCTGGTGCTGCTCGACGATCCATTCCAAAGACTCAACGCCTATCAGAAGGCTGACATGCTGGAAGAGGTGCGGGACCTTCTGGCAGGGAAGAAGCACCCCTGCGTTTTCGCTTCAGAGGACAGGGATGAAGTTTACGCGATGGGCGGCAGTATCTGCGTTCTCCACGACGGCAGATCGCAGATGGCACAGAAAAAGGACGACTTTTTCCGCCATCCGGAGACGATTTCCGGTGCTCTGCTCGCCGGTGTCAGGAACGTCGTGAATGTCCGCATGCTGAATGAGTATCACGCTGTCTCAGACGATTGGGGAATCGTTTTCTGTTTTCGCGAGAAAGAGACAGACCGGCTGGAAGACACAGCCTGGACTGGCGGAAAGGATAATGCTTCTGACAATAAATGGGAGGATGCCAGTGCCGCGGACCTGAAGGATGAGAAGCCTTCCGCGCAGACGAGAAACGAGGCCACTCCTTCATGGATTGCGTCACAGCAAGGCAAGCCTTTTACACAGATAGGAAATGTGGCGAAGACGGCACGGCCGGATGAGATGACGGGAACGAGAGTCGACGGGAATGTGCAACACGCAGCGACTGTGACGAACACAGGCATGGCAGAGAAACCACAGCGACCAGAGAACATCGCTGATGATAGAGACAGAACGAAAGATATCAGACAGACAGGTAGTTCAGCATCAGATGAGGGCAAGCGCGCCTCGCTCAAGGCGGACCTGGAACGCAGCCTGCGTTTCGAACTCATCAACACTTCAGAGGAAGCTAATACTTCGGGGATGGCTAACGCCTCAAGTGGAGCTAATGCCTCAGACGAAGCTAACGTTTCGGGGAAAGCCGCGACAGGCCAGGATCCCAAACTCGCTGGTCAGCACGTAGATGCGGATAAATTTCATGAGCCAGAACCGGTACGTTGGAAGAAGCTGCCGGCAGACCTTGCGGCTGTTGGCATTCGCGCGGAAGACTTCCTCGTGGACTACCCTAATGCGGCGAATGGATCGCGCACCTTGGCGGATGGCTCTGCCACTGGATCATCCAAGATTACAAATGCAGCCTATTCTGCGGGACACAGTTCGGCCCGGGCAGCGGATGCTCATACAATGCTGACCTTCAGCCTGCATGAGGTTCGGATAGAAGAGAGCCTTGATGCATGGAAAGTCACTTTCAAGCCTAGAGAAGGTGGCACGGCGACGATGCTCTGGCAGGTGCCGAAATCCACGATCTCCCGCAGCGAGTTGGAGAAGATTCATAGACTCTATCTGCCGGATGCTAAAGTCCTTTGGCTTAGGAAATAACCCCGCTTTTCAAGAAGATCAATGTGATTAATTGGTAATCTGTCTGATTCACATTTCAAGAAATGCAGGTACGCTGATGATGCGCGGATCTACGACTGAAGATTCGAGGAAATCTTTGTCGCCTGTCAGGAGTAAATCGGCGCCTGCATTTAATGCGGCACGCAATATTGGTCGATCCTTCGGATCGCGGATCTTAGATTCGACAGCGGCAGTCTCCTCAGGTGTAGTGACGATGTCAAACGCTGGAAGTGCGGTATATAGGAATGCTTCCAGTTCAACAGTCCTGTTAGGGAACTTCTCTTGAAACTTTCTATGTAATTCATCTATCACATAATCACACACGACAGGTTGGTACGGCGCTGCCAGTGCTTTATATAATGCTTTGGCTGCACGGCCGTTGGGGAATAATGCGGCAGATATGAAAATGTTCGTGTCGATCATTATTCTCATTCTGCATTTTCCTCACGGCGAGACTGCGTGATCCAGTTGGCTACATCTTCTTCCGAGTAAAGACCTGCCATCTTGCCTTCTCCAACCATCTGCTCCTGTAAGCGCATCAGTGCATAAACGGCAGAGTTGACCACGCGCACTGTGTTGCCTTCTACAATGAAGGTGACGCGATCGCCACTCTCTACACCGAGTGCTGTACGCACTTTCTTGGGTATCGTAACCTGTCCTTTTGCCATGACTCGTGCGTCATTCACGAAATCAATCTTTGCCATAGTCTGAGCCTCCAATACAAAATTTAGTATGAATGTAGGAATTCCCTACTTCCATTATACGCAGTCGATCTGAATTTCGACAGAAAAAATTCACTTCACAAATAGAAAAACAGCCAGCGCTCCGCCATATAGCGGGGCGCTGGCTGTTCGCCAAATCTTATTTCTCCCACTTCCAGTCGCGAACTTCCGGAAGGTCTTCGCCGTACTCGGCGATGTACTGTTTATGCTCGACGAGCTTGTCACTCATCTTCTGATAGAGATAAGCGCCCTTGTTGCCAAGCTGCGGCAGATAGCGGAGCGCTGTCTGCACGAGGTGGAATCGGTCGATGTCGTTCTGCACACGGACATCGAAGGCGGTAGTGATGGTGCCTTCCTCCTTGTAGCCGCGCACGTGCATCAGACGGTTGTTGTGACGGCGGTAGGTCAGCTCATGAATGAGGGACGCGTAGCCGTGGAAATTGAAGATGACCGGCTTGTCTTTCGTAAAGAGCATGTCGTACTCTTCGTCAGTCAGTCCGTGCGGGTGCTCGGAATGAGGCTGGAGCTTGAACAGGTCGACCACGTTGATGAAACGGATCTTGATGTCGGGCAGCTCTTTGTTGAGAATGGATACCGCGGCCAGTGCTTCCAGCGTCGGTGTCTCACCTGCGCAGGCGAACACGAGATCGGGTTCCTGGCCCTGGTCATTGGAAGCCCACTCCCAGATACCGATGCCCTGCGTGCAGTGTTTCACGGCTTCCGGCATGGAGAGCCACTGCGGACGGGGGTGCTTCGAGGCGATGACCACGTTCACATAGTTCCTGGAGCGCAGGCAGTGATCCATCGTGGAGAGGAGACAGTTGGTGTCCGGCGGGAGATAGATGCGGACGACGTCTGCCTTCTTGTTGGCGATATGATCCATGAAGCCGGGATCCTGGTGCGTGAAGCCGTTGTGATCCTGCTGCCATACGGTAGAACACATGAGGAGGTTGAGGGAAGCAATTTCCTCACGCCAGGGCAGCTGGTTGCAGACCTTGAGCCACTTGGCGTGCTGTGCCGCCATGGAGTCGATAATGCGGGAGAAGGCTTCGTAGGTGTCGAAGAAGCCGTGACGACCGGTCAGAAGATAGCCTTCCAGCCAGCCCTCGCACATGTGCTCGGAGAGCATGGAATCCATGACGCGGCCATCTCTTGCGAGGTGATCATCCGTGTCCGTCAGCTGCGCGTTCCAGTCGCGGTTCGTGACTTCGAAGACGTCGTTGAAGCGGTTCGAGTTGTTCTCATCGGGAGAGAAGATGCGGAAATTTTTCGCGTACTCATTGAGTTTGAAAATATCCCGGATGAACGCGCCGAGGTTCGAGGTATCCTGGGCTTCCTTCGCGCCGTGAGACTCGATGTCAAATGCGTAGTCGCGGAAATCCGGCAGCCGCAGATCGCGCAGGAGCTTGCCGCCGTTGGCGTGCGGATTCATGCCGATGCGGTGGTCGCCCTTCGGTGCGAGATCCTCGATCTCGGGCAGGAGTCTGCCGTTCTCATCGAACAGCTCTTCCGGATGATAGCTGTGCAGCCAGTCGGAGAGAATCTGCAGATGTTCCGGCGCTGTCATCATGACGGGTACCTGGTGTGCGAGGAAATTGCCCTCGATCCGGTTGCCGTCCACGACCTTGGGGCCTGTCCAGCCCTTGGGCGTGCGCAGGATGATCATCGGCCATACGGGGCGCGTCGCGTCGCCGGTTTCTCTTGCCTTTTTCTGGATGGCCCTGATCTCTTCAATGACCGTGTCCATGGTCTCTGCCATGAGGCGGTGCATTGTCATCGGATCGTCGCCTTCGACGAAATACGGTTTCCAGCCGCAGCCCGAGAAGAACTCCTGCAGCTCCTCGTGGGAGAGCCTGCCGAAGATGGTCGGGTTCGCGATCTTATAGCCGTTGAGATGCAGGATCGGCAGAACCGCACCGTCCCCGATCGGGTTGATGAATTTATTGCACTGCCAGGAAGTCGCGAGCGGGCCGGTCTCTGCCTCGCCGTCGCCGACCGTCACGGCTGCGACAAGATCCGGATTATCGAAAACAGCACCGCAGGCGTGCGCGATGGAATATCCCAGCTCGCCGCCTTCATGAATGGAGCCTGGTGTTTCCGGCGCGCAGTGGGACGGCACGCCGCCCGGGAAAGAGAACTGCTTGAACAGCTTCTGCATCCCGGCCTCATCCCGGGAAATATTGGGATAGATTTCGGAATAGGAACCGTCGAGATAGTCGTTCGCGATGAAGAAATTGCCGCCGTGTCCCGGTCCGGAGAGCAGGATCATGTCGAGATCATATCTCTTGATCACGCGGTTGCAGTGGACGAAAACGAAATTCTGTCCGGGCACCGTGCCCCAGTGGCCTACGATTTTCTTCTTGATCATATCCTGCGTCAGCGGCTTCTTGAGGAGCGGATTGTCCAGAAGATAGAGCTGCGCTGCGGACAGGTAGTTGGCGGCGCGCCACCAGGCATTCATCCTGGTAAGGAGCGCATCGGTGATCGGTCCCTTTTCGGGGCAGGTCACTGCCATTTCATCGGCTTTGCTCATAATTTTCCCCTTTCTGTGTGGGCAGAGAATTGCCTCTGCCAGCTAAACCATTATCATCATAGCGCATCCTGCGAACGGGGGCGCGATGTTTCTTGCGCAAATCACAAAAATCTTGCGGAAAGCGTCCGATTTTCAGCCACGCATGGTTCCTGCCGCCGGTGTTCTGTGCTAACATACGAAATATGGCGTGCCTGCTGTTTTAGCAAAAACAGCAGACTGACCGGACGCATGATTTCATACATTCAATGGGAGAGACTTCATTATGAGATGTCCATTCTGCGGCAAAGAAGACAACCGCGTCATCGATTCCAGACCTGTAGAAGAGAACAATTCCATCCGCCGCAGGCGAATCTGCGATGCCTGCGGACGGCGATTCACGACGTATGAGAAGGTCGAGACCATTCCACTCGTCGTGATCAAAAAGGACAAGGGCCGCGAGCCTTACGACCGTTCCAAGATCGAGGGCGGCATCCTGCGTGCCTGTCACAAGCGGCCGGTTTCGGTCAACCAGATCAAAAAGGCCGTCGACGAGATCGAGGCGGAGATTTTCGACCGCGAGGAGAAGGAGATCACGAGCCGCGAAATAGGCGAGCTGGTCATGGACAAGGTGCACGATCTCGACCCGGTTGCCTACGTCAGATTCGCCTCTGTTTACCGCGAATTCAAGGACGTAGAGACCTTCATGGACGAGCTCGAGAACGTTCTGAAGAAGAAAAAGTCGGGCGAAGCAAAGCCTGCGGAGACCGCGGAATCCGCGAAAAAATAACAGGCAAAAGTGGAGGTGCAGGATGGAAGAGGCGAAGAGAATCGGGGGAACAACAAAGGTTTACGGTTTGATCGGCCACCCCATCGGGCACACCTTCTCGCCGCTCATTCACAATACGCTGGCTTCTCTCACGGACGCGAACCTTGTCTACACCGCGTTCCCGGTAGAGGATTCCGCACGGATTGGTGACGCGATGAACGGCGCCTTCGCGCTCGGCGTGCAGGGACTCAATGTTACTGTTCCGTATAAGAGCGCGGTGATCCCGTTCCTGGCAGATATTGACCCCATCGCCAGAGAGATCGGCGCGGTGAACACGCTGGTCAGGACGGAAAACGGATACAAGGGCTACAATACGGATTACATTGGGCTGCGTCAGGCTCTGGAGAGCGAGGGGGTCGTGTTCCCGTATGCGGAAGGGGAAACGGAGAAGGCAGAATATCTCAAGCCCCTTGCAGGCAGGTCTGGCGTCAACGCGGCTGCTGATACTGCCCGTGATGTCAGCAATGACAACACTGTTCACGATAAAAACGCGGCTGCTGACGGAACAACGGTATCTCTGTCGCAGCTGCGTGGAGAGAATCTCTCTGTCAGGCCGATCCACGTGCGCAATGTGGTGCTCATCGGCGCGGGCGGTGCCGCGAGAGCGGCGGGCTTCATGTGCGGTACAGTCGGACTTCGGCATCTGACTATCCTGAATCGCACCGTGGAAAAAGCGCAGAGTCTTGCGAATGACATCAACCGCGTATTCCCGGACATGGAGATACGCGTTCTGCCGCTCTCGGATGCCGGCAGAGTGGGATACGAGGAATTCCTTGCAATTCAGTGCACGAATGTAGGACTCTATCCTCACACCGATGAAATCCCGACCACCTCGACCACGTTCTATCGCAGGATACAGGCGGCTTATGACTGCATCTACAATCCCGAGGAGACACAGTTCCTCGCCCAGGTTCACAGAAGAGGCAAGAGAGGCTGGTGCGGGATTGACATGCTGCTCTGGCAGGGAATCGCAGCTTATCAGTACTGGACGGGAATCACAGTGACAGGCGAGCAGGCTGCGGCCGTCAGGTCAGAGCTTGTCGGCTTCCTGCAGAACGGGAAGAGATCGAACAACATCGTCCTCGCGGGCTTCATGGGAAGCGGCAAGTCGACGATCGGCGAAGCGCTCGCGAAGCGGCTTGGCTGGCAGCATATGGATACCGATGAGCTCATTGTGCAGGCGACAGGCAAGACCATCAGCCAGATCTTCCGCGACGAAGGGGAAGAAGGCTTCCGGACAATTGAGACAAAGACACTCCAGAACCTTGTCGATGCGTATGGCAGCGGAGAGACAGCCAGTGAAAAGGCAACTGCCACTTCAGACGCTCACACAGATTCCGGGAAGCGGAAGGCCGGGGCGAAGGGGATCGTCTTCTCTACCGGCGGCGGCATCGTGCTGCAGCCAGAGAACCGGGCGCTGCTCCGGAAACTTGGACGGGTTGTCCTGCTCGATATTTCGGCAGAGACCGTAGTGGCGAGACTTGGCAGGGACCATCAGAGACCGCTCCTGCAGGGGCCTGACCGAATGAAGAAGGTGCGGACCCTCTTGTCCAGACGACAGGGTGCCTACCACGAGTGCGCGGATGTGACCGTAGAGGTAGATGACAAGTCGCCGGATGTGGTCGTCAAAGAGATCATGGAACGCACCGGCAGGCAATAAGAGCTTTGATTGCAATATTGTGCGATAGTCGGGAGAAACCGAGTGCTGGCATGAGCGGGAATCCATTCAGATGCAATGATAACATTCACCATCGCAGATATGAAATCACAGAATTGATGAGGAGACTGGCAAAATGAAAATTCTGATTATCAATGGACCGAACCTGAATTTCCTGGGCATCCGTGAGAAGACCATTTACGGTACCGAGAGCTACAACAGCCTGGTGCAGATGTTACAGGACCACGGCTCCAAGGTAGGGTGCGAGGTGGAGACCTACCAGTCCAATCATGAAGGCGCCATCATAGATAAACTCCAGGCAGCCTACTACGAGAAGGATCTTGTTGGTGTCGTCATCAATCCCGGCGCCTATACGCATTACAGCTACGCAATACACGATGCATTAAAGAGCGTTTTCGTTCCCAAGGTTGAGGTTCACATCTCAGATATCCAGAATCGGGAGGACTTTCGGAAGATTTCCGTCACTGCACCGGCCTGTGACAGGCAGATCTATGGACATGGCCTGCAAGGCTATATCGAGGCCATGGACTACATTTTATCCTTGAAAAAATTTTAGCTGATGTGTATGATAATGCAGTAATTGCGACTTGATGTTAATTCAGGAGGATAATTTATGATCTCTGCTAGTGACTTCAGAAACGGTGTTACGATCGAGAAGGATAACACTGTTTATGAAATTGTTGAGTTCCAGCATGTAAAGCCCGGCAAAGGTGCCGCTTTCGTCAGGACCAAGCTCAAGGACATTATCAACGGCGGTGTTACCGAGACTACATTCCGCCCGACGGAGAAGTTTCCCCAGGCTCGTGTTGACCGGAAGGATTTCCAGTACCTTTACAAGGATGGCGACATGTTCGTTTACATGGATACCGAATCCTACGAGCAGGTTTCCCTTGGCAACGACGTAGTCGGCAACAGCATGGAATTCGTCAAAGAGAACGAGATGGTCAAGCTCGATTCCTACAACGGCAACATCTTCGCGATTGAGCCTCCGATGTTCGTAGAGCTTGAGATCACAGATACTGAGCCCGGCTTCAAGGGCAACACCGCAACCGGTGCGACCAAGCCCGCAACTGTTGAGACCGGCGCACAGATCAATGTGCCTCTTTTCTGCAATATCGGCGACAAGATCAAGATCGATACCAGAAGCGGCGAGTATCTGTCCAGAGCGTAATCCGTTCATAGTATTCTGAAGCACAAAAGGAAGGAATCTTTAGCAGAAAGATCCGACTCCTGCTGATATAAGAGATGAAAGACAATGGAGATTCCCCAGGGATTTCTGTTGTCTTTTACTTTGCCAAAATTCAGTTTGGAGGATTTATGAATTCTGATATGCATCTATTTGTAACACGGCATCTCATGCCGGAACTGACAATTGAAGACAGGCTGGGTATCCGCCTGATCAATATGGAACGCAATGAGGAGCTCCTTACTCACGTGCCGTTCATGACCTGCGCGGATCTTGCGGTCGTTGTTTACTGCGTGAAATACGGTGCCTTTGGCTCGTTCGTGCTCAATGATCCACAAGAGGATTCGGTCATTGTCAACCATGATGACCTTCGCGAGTGGGGGATCACGGTGGATGAACTTTTCATGACAGCGCTTCGTTCCTCTATGACAAACCTTCCGATGCACGTGGAGAAGCTCTCGGAGGCGGTGCACGCGGAGGACAAGTCGCCGCTGCTGTCAATGGATCTGAAAACTCTGGTGCTCTCGAATGACCTCGATCTGTTCGGCGCTTCCGTGATGCTCTATCCCGGCGCCCTGCAGAAGATCGCGGGCGAGATCGGCACGGGAATGTACATTCTGCCCTGCAGCATTCATGAGGTGCTGCTCGTGCCGGAACGGGAGGCGGAGGATGTCGAAAGCCTTCGCCGGATTGTCCAGGGGATCAATCACGAAGAGGTCGCGCCCCGCGAGGTACTCTCGGATCAGATCTATTATTACGATAAAGACAAGGATGAAGTGGAGCTGGCTGTGCTCCCCGGGGAAGAGGGGCAGCAGGATGAGAGGATTATCTTCTGAGCAAGATGTTGGGCGGCTCCCTGGATTGCGACTATGAGTAACAAGATACATTCCATACGTGATATGGATGGCAAACATAAGGTGATGCCTTGCATTGTGGAAGGGGCGCTGGCTGTGCTGCCGCGGGGCTTCGTGGCAGCAAGCTGCGCGATGATACTGGCAGCCACCATGCCGCAGGCAAGCCTTCCTGTTTTCGCGGTAGGGAATGTCACTACGCCCAGGACAGATTCTAAGAATGCATATGTTGTCAGCTCAGTCTCGTCTCATCCCACAACTGATAGTGAGGAGAGGACTCCATCAGGTGCCGGGAGCGTGGTGCATGACTCCATTCTGAATCAAATCCTGGATGGACAGGAAAACCCCGGCGGCATCAACGGGGAGATCGGCACCTCACTGGGTTCCTCCGCCGCAACATCCCAGTCTGTGCCGGAGCCGCCCCGGCACATCAAAGAGGTGCAGGAGAGAAAAGAGCGGGAAGAAAGAGAGCAGAGAGAAAAAGAAGCAAAGGTGCGGCGCGAGAAGGCGGCAAGGGACAAAGCGAAGAAGGAAGCGGCCTACCAGGCGGCTTTGGAGAAGGAAGAGGAGCCCCTAAAAGGGAAACCGGCATCTACAAAGGCATTGCATTCCCTTGCTACCGCAGGCGGGGAGAAAAAGGTCAGAGTTTACAATACAGTCAGAACCCTGTCCGATGACTGGACAGATAAGCTGACCAGGGCTTCCAGGGCGTTTGAGCCGTCGAATGATGACGACAGCCATGGTGGCAGCGAGGTTGGCTGGATCATGACAGATCTTACGACAGGGGGCACAATCGCCTATAACGCCGACTATGTGACGTACAGCGCCAGCTGCATCAAGGGGCCTTATATTATCTGTCTGCTGGAGAACGGCAATCAGCCAACGAATGACATGTACCTGGCGGGCCACCTTTCCGACAATGATGCTTACATGAACCTTCGCAGGACCTATGGCGGGGATGTCATGAAGACTTGGCTGAAAAAGGCGGGGATTGATGCGGAGAAAGGACAGCGGCCCTACACAGACCTGTCGTCGCGGGACCTGGCTAAGATGTGGAGTCTGGCCTATGATTACATTCTGGCGAAGAACAGCGAGACAGACTGGTTGAACAAGACCTTCACTGACAGCCTCAATTCCGAGATCTCGAAAGTGCTGGGGGCGCAGTACCAGACCTACAGCAAGGCGGGGTGGATCACGCCTGCCGCGACCCAGTCGGAAGAAGCGAAATACAACGTTTACACCAACGGCGGGATAGTGATGTCAGAGCATCCCTATGTCGTCGCCATTACGAGCTACAATGACCCGATGATTGGAATGCAGAAGACGGAGAAACTCCTGCCCCTTATTGATGCGGCGCACAGGGAGATATTCGAAAATTGACCAATGGTTTCCACTGGCAATATATATAATACATAAAGCGAATAATCTGTAAAAATTATATAAAATTAACAAATGATCCCTTGAATTCTAGATATCAGGTATTATCATAAATTTGCGTATGCAAAATCTCTGATACTCGGATCTGGGAGAAAAGATTATTTCATAACCAACCGTTCCATGGGATACAGCAACAGCAATATTGTTCTGTTTCAGACGATTTCCCGTTATTGGGATGATGTGCTCACGAGAGGTGAAGCTGCCTGGTTCATCAAATACTGCGGGGTGCATATCATTGTTTTCGTACCGATCGGCATTGGGGCATATCTTGTGTTCAGAAAAATAGGCCGCTTTGTTCCGATTGCTGTCAGCGCAGCCTATATTGTTGTCGTGGAACTGCTGCAATATGTTACACTGACCGGATTTTTTGATGTTGATGACATTTTCCTCGATCTGCTGGGAGCAGTGATAGGAATCGTTGCAGGGGTGTTCATCAGTAAGAAATCACAAACAGCTCTGTAAGGCGGCACACCTTGTCCTCCCTCTTTACTTTTTATATTACCGGGCGTACAATGACTTGCGTCACGGCAGGGAGCTGAGGCAATAAGCCCTGAATTGTCGAGGCATATACAATGATAAAGCGATGACGAGAAGAGTAGGCTGATCCGAAACGACAGAGAAGAGCACATGCGCCAGGGGTGCAGGCTGAGAGTGCTCCGGCGGAAGATTTTCCGAAGACCATCTCCGAGCGGCCCCAATCCGGCCCGGTGATTCCGTTACCATCGAAATGAAGCGATCCGGAACAGGAGTTGCATACCGTGGGTATGGCAGCAGGCAACAGAGAAGATTTCCGGGTAAGCAGGGTGGAACCGCGTAAATAAAACATATATCTGAAGGCAGGCGTCTTCCGATATATGTTCACTTGCGTCCCTGTCAGCAGCAATGCTGGCGGGGCCTTTTTTATTTTCACGTAGCAATGCAACAAAGGAGAGAGCATGGATAAGGAACAGTATTTAGCAGTATACCGCCATTCGCTGGCGCACATTCTTGCCAAGGCAGTGATCGAGCTGTATGGCAATAAGGTGCAGTACGCGATCGGACCGCAGATTGAAGACGGCGCTTACTATGATTTCGTGCTGCCGGAAGGCAAGAGCATCACAGAGGCGGATTTCAAAACGATCGAAGACAAGATGCGCGAGATCATCAAAAGAAGAGAGCCCTGGACGAGGAAGGAAGTCACCAAGGACGAGGCCAGAGAGATCTTCCGGGATCAGAAGTTCAAAACGGAACTGGTCAACGATCTTCCGGAGGATGCGGTCATCACGGTCTACTATACGGGCGATGACTATGTAGACCTCTGCAGGGGGCCTCACGTTGACAACTCTCAGGAGCTGATGAGCGCGGCGTACAAGATCCACAGCTGCTCCATGGCTTACTGGAGAGGCGACGAGAAGAGGGATCACATGCAGCGTGTCTACATGTATGCTTTCCCCTCCAAAGATGAACTGAAACAGCACATTAAGATGATCGAAGAGGCGAAGGAGCGCGATCACAAGAAGATCGGCGCGCAGCTCGAGCTCTTCATGTTCCACGAGACGGCACCCGGCATGCCTTACTGGCTGCCCAGAGGCGTGAAAATGTATCAGGCCCTCCTTGCCTACTCCCGCGAGCTGCAGCTGCGGCACGGCTATTCCGAGATCATGGCGCCTCTTGTCAACAACAAGAAGCTCTGGCTGATCTCAGGTCACTGGGCACACTATCTCAACAACATGTTCATCGTGCCCGGGTTTGACGGTTACACGAGCGCGGACGCGGATGTGAACGATGTGGTCGAGGATCTGAAAAAAGAAGACGCCCCGAAAAAGGCTGTGAAAATTCAGGCAGGCTCGCCCGTTTACGATCGTGAGCACATTGACACCATGGCGGCCAAGCCCATGAACTGCCCGAACGCGATGCTGGAGTACAAGAGGAAGAACCGTTCCTACAAAGAGCTCCCGATCCGTTACAGCGAGTATGACGTGCTCCACAGGAAAGAGAAGTCAGGCCAGATGAACGGCCTGTTCCGCGTGCAGGAGTTCCGTCAGGATGACGATCACACCTTCGTGATGGAATCTCAGATCAAGGAAGAGATCGCGGACATCATCGCCATCGCGGACGAAGTATACAAGACGTTCGGCGTGACTTACCGTGCGGAACTCTCGACCAGACCCGATGATTTCATGGGCGACATCGAGGTATGGAACCGCGCGGAAGCGGATCTTAAGGAAATCCTCGACGAGAAATACGGCGAGGGCGGCTATGAAATCAATGAGGGCGACGGCGCATTCTACGGCCCGAAGATCGACCTGCAGATCAAGGACGCGATCGGACGTGAGTGGCAGTGCGGCACGATCCAGCTCGACTTCCAGTTGCCGCACAATTTCGGCCTGACCTACACGGCGGAGGACGGCTCTCAGCAGATGCCCGTTGTCATTCACAGGGCGATCTACGGCTCCCTCGAGCGTTTCATCGGCATCATCATTGAGAACTTCAAGGGCAGCTTCCCGTTCTGGCTCTCTCCGTACCAGGTCGGCATCGTTCCGATCCGGCCGGAGCACAACGAGTACGCGAAAAAGGTTGCGGATCTCCTGCAGCAGAATGGCGTGCGCGTCGAGGCGGATTACAGTGACAACAACATGAAGACCAAGATCAAGACCTTCAAGAATTACAAGGATCCTTATATCCTGGTACTCGGTGACAAGGAAGCAGCGGAGAACACCGTCTCCATCAACATCCGCGGCAACAAGCAGTTGAATGGCGTGCCGCTGGATGTTTTCCTCGACATGTGCGACGAACTGAACGAGAACCGGAGCCTTACGCTCATTGATTCTCTGGATCAGGAATAGCAGCAGTAAACTTTCGGGCACCGCATTGAAATTGCGGTGCCTATATGTTATCTTAATATAGTTCGAGCGCCGCTCCGAAAGGAGAATGGGAATCACAGAATCCTTGTGACGAGAAGCGTCCGAATCTATGCGCCCGTAGTCTAATCGGATAAAACAAAGGCCTCCGACGCCTTCGTTGCAGGTTCGAGTCCTGTCGGGCGCACTCAGTTGAATTGCAGCAGCCGCAGGGCGGTTTCTGCAGAATGGTGAACGCATATTGGCTGACAAATGAAGCGGCGTGACCGACCCTGATACAGGCGCCGGGCTCCCGCTGTTTTGTTTTACATAGATATTTACCTCGGAGAATATATATGAATCGGAATTTCAATCGCCTGAGAGCCTATGTGGTGAAGCACACGAGAGTGCTGATGCCGCTCATCCTGCTCGTCGCCGTGGTGATCACGGTGGGGACCAGCCTTGCTCTGCGGCGTCATGCGAAGGCAAGCCGTGGAACAGAGGTTACGGCAAGGACCGTGGCGAACACTAAGGATGTGGTGCTGGAGAAGAATGAGTACCAGGAGGTCAACAGCCTCTTCCAGCGCTACTATGACGCGATGGTGGGGGATGATACCGCGGCGATCGAAGCGATGTCTGCCGAGCTCTCCGAAGAGGAGAAGATCCGCATTGACGCGGTGTCGACCTACATTGATTCCTATCCGTCGATTGATGTTTACACAAAGACGGGTCCGGTCGATCATTCCTATGTCTGCTACGTTGTCACGACGATGAAGTTCAAGGACCACGACTGGAAGGTGCCCGGCCTGCAGACGATGTATGTCTGCACGGGGAATGATGGCAAGCTCTATATCAACAACGCACAGGATCAGGACAAGCGGGTGGCGGACTATATCCAGACCGTTTCCCTGCAGGATGATGTCGTCGATCTGAACAACAAGGTGACCGCCGAGTACAACAAGCTCGTCGCGGACAACTCCGATCTGTCCTCGTATCTCAATGAGACTTCGACCTCGATCGACCTGGAGGTCGGACAGAAGCTTGCGGAGTTGCAGAAGGAGACGGGCAAGGCACAGACGGCAGAGAGCAATACGCCGGAAGCCGACAGGGAGTACCTCAAGGCGAACGATATTGTCAATGTCAGAAAGAGCGCCGGAGAAGATGGAGAAATCATTGGCACGACCGCTGCCGGCAGCCGGTATGAGCTGGTGTCGAGGGATGCAACAGCAGGCTGGAGCGAGATTATTTTCAACGGTCAGACAGGCTATGTGAAGACGGACTTCTTCGAGTTCATTCCGAGCGAAAATGAGCAGAAAGCCGCGGAGGATAAGACCGCGGAGGATCAGTCGTCAAAGGAGAATTCCGACAGCCAGAGCACGGAGGCGGCCGAGGCCTCCACGGAGAAGGCGGAGACAGGCAAGGCGGGCACGGCTGGGACTGCTGCTGACAATTCAAAGAGTACAGGCACGAGTGACACTTCTTCCAATGTGGAGAAGGACGCGGATACATCCACTACCGGTGACAGTAAGACGGTGGCTTCTGCGGAGGGCAGCTCTGAGCAAGCCTCTTCCGGCGATACCAAGGATGCGACCGCTGGCGGTACCAAATCTGCGGACAGCGCAGCTGATGCTGCGGCAAAGAGTGATGATACGCCTGATGTTTCTGCGGCAGCAGGAGAAGAGAAGTTTACAGGCAAGGCGCCGAAGACGGCTGTCGCCCTGGAATCTGTTGCGATTCGTGCCAAAGCTTCCGCAGACGCGGACAAGGTGGCAACGGCGTATCCCGGAGCGAAGCTTACGGTGGTGAAATACGACAGGACCGGCTGGACTGAGGTGAATTACAAAGGGCAGAACTGCTACGTGAAGAGTCAGTATTTCAGATTCACGGATTGATCCGCGGGGGTGTCTGCGCGTACAATTCTGGTGTAGACCCACGTATCGTATTCTATGGTAAGAGGAGGTTACTCTATGTTCGGCAGTGTGAATGTGGCAATGATCGGTACAGGCAACATCGCCGCGACCATGGCGGCAACGCTCAGGAAGACGAAACATGCAAAGCTCTACGCTGTCGCGTCGCGCGATATGACCCGCGCGGTGGAATTCGGCAAGAAGTGGGGCTTTCGCAAGGCGTACGGCTCCTATGAAGACCTCGTAAACGACAGCAAGGTAAAGCTTGTCTACATCGCAACACCGCACTCGGAGCACTATGCCAACGCGAAACTCTGTGTGGAACACGGCAAGGCGTGCCTCGTGGAGAAATCCTTCACCGCGAACGCACAGCAGGCAGAAGACCTCCTGCGGCTGGCGGAGGAGAACCATGTTTTTATTGCAGAGGCGATGTGGATCCGTTACATGCCGTTCTACAAGACGATCACCGACGTGCTGAACAGCGGGGTGATTGGCGCACCGACCACACTCACGGCGAATCTCGGCTACAACGTGCGCGGTATCACGCGGATGACGGATCCGAAGCTGGCGGGCGGCACACTTCTGGATCTGGGTGTCTATCCACTCAATTTCGCGTCGATGATCTTTGGCGACGATATCATGAAGATCAACGCGACCTGCACCTACACGAACCGTCACCTGGATGAGCAGGACAGCATTTCCATCGTCTACAAGGATGGCAGAATGGCGAACCTGACAGCCAGCATGCTGGGGCCCACAGACCGGCAGGGCATCATCTACGGCACCAGGGGTTATATGATCGTCGAGAACATCAACAATTTCGAGTCTCTGATGGTATACAACAATGAACACAAAAAGGTTGCCTACTACAGGCGGCCGAAACAAAAGACAGGCTACGAGTACGAGGTGATGGCTGCCCTCCGCGCCATCCGAAACGGCTGGATGGAGGCGCCGGAGATGACCCACGCGCAGACGCTCTCCATCATGCACATGATGGATTTCATCCGCGAGGAGCTGGGCATCGTATTCCCGTTCGAGAAGAACAACAAGATCACCGGTTCTCATGAGGCGCAGATCGCGGCAGAGGCTTCCGAGAACCTTGAAAAGGCAGCCGAAGAGTCTGTCATCGTGAACGAGGCGGAACAGCAGCAGGCGCAGACCGTCGGCGACATGCAAACGGACAGCGCTGATGACAAAGACCAGAGCCAGCACGACATGGCTTCGGCCCTTGAGGAGATGGCGAGAGAAATTGACGGGAAGGATTGAAACGGTTCGCTTCAGCTCTGGAAGCATAGAAGAAGATATATAGAGATGCAGATTGCGAGTGCGGTTCGCTCCTGCCAGAGGTCGGACGGGCAGCATGTAGAAATGAGTGATATGTCAGAAAGAGTTATTGTGGGTATGTCCGGCGGAGTCGATTCCTCCGTCGCGGCATACCTTTTGAAGTCACAGGGATATGACGTCATTGGCGTCACAATGCAGGTGTGGGAGGCTTCCTGCTCGCTCCAGATGGAGCGGGAGGGAGGCTGCTGCGGACAGAGCGCCGTTGACGATGCGAGACGCGTGTGCGGCGTTCTGGGAATCCCATATTATGTCATGGGCTTCCGTGACGTGTTCCAGAGGGAAGTCATCGACTATTTTGTTAATGAATATGTGGACGGCAGGACGCCGAATCCCTGCATCATGTGCAACCGGCACGTGAAGTGGGCGGCGCTGATGCGCAAGGCAGAGCAGATCGGCGCGAAATACATCGCGACCGGTCACTATGCGAGGATTGAGCAGTTAGAGAACGGCAGATACACGATTCGCAACTCCGTCACCGCGGCAAAGGATCAGACCTATGCCCTGTACCGGCTGACGCAGGAGCAGCTGGCGCATACGCTGATGCCGGTAGGGGACTATCATAAATCGGAAGTGAGAAGAATCGCCGAAGAGCAGGGACTGCCCGTCGCGAAGAAGCCGGACAGCGAAGAGATCTGTTTCGTACCGGATGACGACTACGCAGGATATCTCGACAGGACAGTACCGGGGAAGATTCCGCCGGCTGGCAGATTCGTCTACCGCGACGGCACGGATCTTGGTCCCAACAAGGGCATCACGCATTATACGATCGGGCAGAGGAAAGGCCTGGGCCTTTCCATGGGGCATCCGGTGTTCGTCACCGGCATCGACGCAAAGACCAATACCGTCACAATCGGGGAGAATGAAGACGTTTACGGCAACAGGCTCGTCTGCGACCACCTGAATTTCATGGCGATCGAAGGCATGGCGCCGGGCGAGAAAAGAGAAGCTTTGTGCAAGATCCGATACGGGTCAAAGGCAACGCCCTGCATTATAGAAAAGATCGGCGAGGATGAGATCACGGCGGAGTTCACAGAGCCCGTGCGCGCGATCACACCCGGCCAGTCAGCCGTGTTCTACGAGGGCGACCACATCCTCTGCGGCGGACTTATCCGATAATCGGATCAAAGTGAAACTGCGCCAGGAGCCGGGTGGCGGTATAGAGCGCAGGATCACAGGGGATGCCTGATGCTCTGCCTTTTGCTGTAGGTGACGTAGGAGGTGAAACAGCAGGCTCGCAGCAGATCGGCGGCTGCATCCAGCCCGAATCCCACACTGTCGGGGCGGTGCGCATCGGCGCCGACGGTGACAAGGTCGCCGCCAAGTTCACGATATTTGCGAAGGATGGCTTTCCCGGGATTCGTCTCGGGGAAGCCTCTTTTCAACGGCTGGGTGTTAACCTCCAGGGCGATATGATTCGCGATGAGGGATTGCAGTATCTCGTCGATCAGATCCTTGTTGTTCTCATAGGCCCAGTCGCTGAAGCTGTGAGGGGCAGAAGAACAGTTGCCTCGTTGAGACAGAAGCTGCCGCAGCTCTTTCTCCGTAAATTGCTGCATGGCGTAACGCAGGATATAGTCCAGATGTCCGTAGCTGTCGAACCACGGCATTGCCTGAACGTTCTGCAGCGCGTCTGTGAAATATCGGCGCAGCGCTTCTTCCACCGTGATACCATCGAAGAAGGTGGGATAGTAAGGGTCCATGTGACGGGATGAGTGTGTGGAACCGATGATGAAATCGAAGTCCGGATGTTGGTCCAGATAGTCGCGGATCGCGGATTGATATTGCAGATTCAGACCCAGTTCCAGGCCGAAATACAGCTGGATGTATGCCTGATATTTTCCCTGCAATCGCTGGAATTCGCCGCGATAGGCTTCGTAGTCGATGACAAACGGCGTCTCATCCGAGCCGTCGGCCGGCGTGTTGTCATAAGGCCAGTCGAGATCCAGATGCTCGGTGAAACAGATTGAGGACAGGCCCCTTGCCATGGCAGCCTTCACCTGTTCCTCCATTGGTGTGGAGGAGTCGGCGGAGAAGGATGAGTGCATATGGAAATCGGAAGCAATGGAATTGGTAGAAGTCATCTGGTCACCATGTTTGTTATTCCTGTGCTGGTTTACATGAAGGAACCAACTCACTTATAATAGCACTGTTATGGGAAAATTTCTGCGAAAATTAGCTGTTTACACGCTGGGATTCTGCCTGCTCGCGGGTGTGCTCACGTATGTATTCTATCGCGGCAGCCGTGCCGTCATCTGGAGCGTGGATGCGGTTTCCCAGTATTATCCCGCTTTCCTTTATAATGGACAGTGGCTCCGGACCATCCTGTCCAATTTTGCTTCCGGGAATTTCCATGTCCCGCTCTATGATCTTTCCATCGGCATGGGAGAGGATATCATAGGGAGTCTTAACTACTATGGCATCGGCGATCCGCTGAACCTTTTGACGATATTCGCAACGAAGGAAAACGGCGCGGTGCTGTATTCCGCGATGTACCTTCTGCGGCTCTATCTGGCGGGCGGTGCTCTCCTTCTGTATACGGAATATATGAAGCTGCCCTACCGGTATGCTGTCTCTGGCGCATACTGCTACAGCTTCTTCGGTTATTCGCTTGTCGCCGGCACCATGTATCTTCAGTTCCTTTCGCCACTGATCTATTTCCCTTTGATGATTCTGGGAGCGGAGAAGCTGATCCGCGGGCAGAAGCCGTACTGGTATCTCTTTAGCGTTGCGATCGGGGGGATGTGCAGTTACTATTTCCTTTACATTACAGCCATCGGCATGGCGGGATACGCCATTCTCCGTCTCATATTCGTTTATGGAAAAAATATCAGGCGGGCCGCAGGGATACTGTTCAGAGGAATTCTGTGGTTTGCCGTCGGCATCATGCTCAGCGCACCGTTCCTGCTCCCTGCGGTTTCAATGCTCTCTGGCAATGCGCGTGTTGCAGAGAGCACCGGTTTATTGCTGCTTGCCGACTGGCGCAACTGGGTGCCGAATCTGTCGTATCTTGCCAGCTTCCTGTATGGCATGAATTCCAATGCAAACCTTGACTTCTGGCGCGGCATCACGCTCGTGGAGATGACCGCGGTTCCGGGCATCTTCATTGCATGCATTCTTCACAGGACGAAGAGGAATCTCCAACTGGCCATCGCGGTTGCGGTGCTGTCTGTTGCTTATACCATTCCTATAACGCACTATATCTTCAGCGCAATGGCACAGCGGTACAGCCGATGGGTGTTCCTGCTGCAGTTCGGCGTTGTCATCACTATGGTCTGTCTGTTCACGGAATTCGCAGAGGCGATCCGACGCCTGCAGCCCTCAGTGGGGAGGAAGAGAATGGCGGCCGCCTGCTGTTTACTCTCTGCCATGATCCTGTGCAATCTGGGCGTCAATATCTGCCTTCTGTTCTCGGGATACGGCGCGAACTATCTCTCGGAATTCCTCGACAGGAGCAGCATTCCGGGCTATACGGATTCACCGCTCGTCCACTCCGAACTCGTTCAAAAGGATGCGGGAGTATACCGCGTTGCCAATGACCAGCTCACGGAGACGAACGGGCGTCCAGACAATGTGGCGATGATTAACGGCTACCATGGACTCAATTTCTGGTGGAGCGTCGTCAATCCAGGTACACAGGCGATGACACGGCAGCTGGGCGGCGGGGATTTCGACGGGCAGCGATCGAGGGGACTCAACAACAGCCCGGTTTATCTGACAAACGCGGGGGTGAAATATTACGCAGCGAAGGATGCATACGACAGCCCTGTGCCGATCGACTTTGCTCCGGCCGAGAAGCTGGAATTCCTCGGTGAACCCTGGACAATTTATGTGAATGAGAACAGGCCGGAAATGGTCCGTTTCTATCAGAAATGGGCTGAGGCGGAAGAATATTCGACGCTCCCCATGATCGACAAAATGACGGCAGTCATGGATACGGTCATTGTGCCAGGGAAAGGAGCGACGCTGCTCCCGGCTGCAACAAAAGAGCAGCGCACTGGCAACTTGGTGGACAAGGCGGATGAGATATCCGTGGCTGCTGACGGGCAGAAGGTTACAGAGTCGGAAATTCATTTCACCTATGTGGTCCCGGAAGATTCGGAAGCGTGGGTGGCGCTCGATGACAGCCTTCCGGCAGGGGTCACCATCCGTACAGACCGTGGGGCGACGGACCCAATTTCTCTTCAGAATCAGGGCTGGCATCGGGAGCCCGTGAAACTCGTCGTGACAGCACAGACGGAGGGAGAGGCACAGAGCGACGTGATCCGCTCCGCAATCCATGTTTATTCACTCTCAAGGAAGAAGTATGAATCCATAATGTCGCAGTCGAACGTAGCGGCAGCAGCAAAAGTGACGTCGTTTACTGCCCGGAAGGATCAGTTCACTCTTTCGACAGTGAACGGGAAGAACACCATAGCCGTTACCGCGATCCCTTACACGAAGGACTGGAAGGTCTATGTGGATGGAGAGAGGACAGAGTCCTTTCCTGCCAATACTATGTACCTTGGCTTTGTGCTCCCGGAGGGAGAGCACGAGATTATTCTGCGATATGAGCCTTTGGCAATTCGCATAGGAGTCATCCTGTTCATCGCGGGAATGGCGATCACTGTTCTTGTCGGTTTCCGCGACAGGAAGCAAGGGCAGGGACAGCACATGGAGATACACGCATCATGAGGGAAATCACAAATGCCAAAACCAGCAGGCTGTTCCACGGGATTGTCTGCGCTCTCGCTCTGGCCATTCTGGCGCAGGCCTGCCTTGTGATCTGGCAGGGGAATCTCTACCATTATGAAGATCATCTGAATTCCGATATCGCCGCGGAAGCGATGCTCGCGCGGGAGATTGCGAAGAATGACATGCATGTGCCAGAAACCTGGATCGGCTCCTCGGAAACACGCGTGTTCTCGACAGCCAATCTGGGTGCGTTTATATACCGGATGACGGGCAGCATGAACCGTGCGATGGGATGGGCAGTATCCGCCTATTTCGTGATCGTCTGCTTCTCTATGTATCTCTTTCTGCGTGCTGCCGGGCTGCGGCGCTGGATTGCTGTCCTTACCTGTACGGGCGCGGTAACACTCACGGGATCTCTGGAAGCATTGAACATGTACGCGACGTTCGCGGGCTACTATGACAGTTATATCTGTGTTATGTTCCTTATGTTCGCACTGTATGCCGTTGCGATGAGAAAACATAAGGCGAGCGTCTGGATTTGGCTTGTCGGCACGCTACTGGCAGTCGCATCGGGCCTGGAAGGGCTGCATGTCTTCCTCATGTGTTTCGTGCCGCTTGCCGCCACAGCTCTGCTGCACTGTGTGATCCTCGCTGTATTCCGAAGGAGGGCAGCTCATCCGGGGAGGAACAGCACGACACTGTGGGCTGTCGCAACGGCGATAGTCAATTATGCCGTGATCCATTTCTCCGCGGCGTCTTCTCAGGAGACGACGCGGAACATCCGGCACAGTCTGGAGAAGTTCATCACAGTGGTCTGGCCGCAGGTCATAGAGATTGTGTCACCCGGCAGGAGCCGTTTCCTCCTTGGCGCGCTGATCGCTGCGGCGGGATTTGGCTTCATCTATCTGCTCTTTAGGAGGCAGGAGAGTCCGGCCTTTGCGCTCTTGTGTGCGCCGATGTCTGTGATGGTTCTCGTCGCCGCCGGAACCTTTACCACCGCGGATTCTTCGGCAAGATATTATGTGGCAGTGAACTTTGCGATCGCGATTGGCGCGGGCGCGCTGATCGCGATCATGACATCCAATGTCCCGAAATGGAGTCCTAAGAAACGAATTCCTGGTTCTGTTGCCGCGATAACCGTCGTATCGGTGATGCTCCTGTACTCTTTGCTGGGGGTGCGGGATTTCCGAAATCTGTTGACGGGAGTACAGAATGACATGTATGCTTCGTACGCCGAGGGACTTAGCCGGATGAGAGAGATGGGATATGAGCGTGGCTACACAAGCTTTGATTATGCCAATCTTCTGACTGGACTCTCGGACGGAGAGGTGATTGTCGGCAACGTGGATAGCTTTGAAACAATGAGGGCGGGCGCCTGGCTGACGGACAGATCGTGGTACCCTCCCTATGTCGACGCAGATGAGGAGACGGTGTATATTGTCTCGGATGCAAGGCTGGAAGAGTTCCGCGACTTCACCCGGCAGAATCATGTGCTGCCTATTCATGAGCAGCAGTTCGGGAACCTGCACTTTATCGTGCTGCCGGAGAATTACATACAGGGGATGCCGTGATGTCGGGACTGGCGGTATATATTCCGGCATGTTTTCCGATTCTCTACTTGAAATTTAGCCGGGGGATTGGTATAGTTGTAGATGCTGATAAAAATTTGACAATCTTTTTTACAAAACATTGCCAGATTCAATATCGAAAAATTTTAGGAGGATACTAAAATGGCAGATGTAAGAGTAGCAATTAATGGTTTTGGCCGTATTGGTCGTCTTGCATTCAGACAGATGTTCCAGGCTCCGGGTTATGACGTTGTAGCGATCAACGATCTCACAAGCCCTGACATGCTGGCTTATCTTCTGAAGTATGATACAACACATGGCCCTTACAACGGAACGGTTACCGCTGGTGAGGATTCCATCACTGTGAACGGCAAGGAGATCAAGATCTACGCTGAGAAGAACGCAGCAGACCTTCCCTGGAAGGATCTGGACATCGACGTAGTTCTGGAGTGCACAGGCTTCTATACTTCCAAGGAGAAGTCTATGGCTCACATCAACGCTGGTGCTAAGCACGTCGTTATCTCCGCTCCTGCAGGCAACGATCTGAAGACCATCGTTTACAATGTAAACCATGAGACTCTGACCGCTGATGATCAGATCATCTCCGCTGCTTCCTGCACAACGAACTGCCTTGCTCCTATGGCAAAGGCCCTGAACGACCTCGCTCCGATCAAGTCCGGATTCATGACCACTGTTCACGCTTACACAGGCGATCAGATGATCCTCGACGGACCTCAGAGAAAGGGCAACAAGAGAAGATCCAGAGCTGGCGCGCAGAATATCGTTCCCGCTTCCTCCGGCGCTGCCAAGGCAATCGGCCTGGTACTGCCTGAGCTGAACGGCAAGCTCAACGGCGCTGCACAGCGTGTTCCTGTTCCGACAGGTTCCACCACTGTTCTGGATGCTGTTGTTACCGGCGCTGTAACCGTTGATCAGGTTAACGCAAAGGCTAAGGAAGAGGAGACAGAGTCCTTCGCATACAACGAGGACGAGATTGTTTCTTCCGATATCATCAACAGCACTGCAGGTTCTATCTTCGACGCTACACAGACAAAGGTTCTGCCTATGGAGAACGGAGATACTCTTGTACAGGTTGTTTCCTGGTATGATAACGAGAACTCTTACACAAGCCAGATGGTTCGTACGATCAAGTATTTCGGATCTCTGATCGCGAAGTAATTCGATCTGACATACAGACGAACATCAGTTGACTAAGACGAGGTCCGGTCCTTCATGGACCGGGCCTTGTTTATTATCATTCACCAATTTTTAAGGAGGCCAGATTATGGCAGCATTGAACAAGAAATCCGTTGACGACATCGACGTGAAGGGCAAGAGAGTCCTTTGCAGATGTGATTTCAACGTACCGCTCAAGAACGGCGAGATCACGGATGACAACCGTATCGTTGCGGCACTTCCTACGATCAAGAAGCTGATCAGCGACGGCGGCAGGGTGATCCTCTGCAGCCACCTCGGCAAGATTAAGACAGAAGAAGACAAGCCTTCCAAGACGCTTGCTCCCGTTGCAAAGAGACTCTCTGAGCTCCTCGGACAGGAAGTAAAGTTCGCGGCTGACCCGGAGGTTGTAGGCCCCAATGCAAAGGCTGCTGTTGCGGCGATGCAGGACGGCGATGTAGTGCTGCTCGAGAATACCCGTTACAGAGCAGAGGAGACCAAGAACGGCGATGCTTTCTCCCAGGATCTTGCCTCCCTGGCTGATGTTTTCGTCAACGATGCATTCGGTACCGCACACAGAGCGCACTGCTCCAATGTCGGCGTGACGAAGTACATCAACGGACCTCACGTTGTAGGCTATCTCATGCAGAAGGAGATCAAGTTCCTCGGTCAGGCAGTAGAGAATCCGGTACGCCCTTTCGTAGCGATCCTCGGCGGCGCTAAGGTTGCGGACAAGCTCAACGTTATCTCCAACCTCCTCGAGAAGTGCGACACACTGATCATCGGCGGCGGCATGGCTTACACCTTTGAGAAGGCACTGGGCCGCGAGATCGGCAAGTCTCTCGTAGACGACACCAAGGTTGATTACTGCAGGGAAATGATCGAGAAGGCGCAGAAGCTCGGCAAGAACCTGCTCCTGCCTGTTGATGCGGTTGTAACGGACAGCTTCCCGGATCCCATCGACGATCCCGATATCAAGACCGAGGTTGTCGACATCGACAAGATCCCTGCGGACAAGGAAGGCGTTGACATCGGACCCAAGACGGTTGAGCTGTACACCAGGGCTGTTGCAGAAGCGAAGACCGTTGTCTGGAACGGACCGATGGGAGTATTCGAGAACCCTGTTCTCGCAGCAGGCACCAAGGCTGTATGCCAGGCCCTGGCTGATGCGGATGCGACTACCATCATCGGCGGCGGCGATTCTGCGGCAGCTGCGAACCAGATGGGCTACCACGACAAGATGTCCCACATCTCCACGGGCGGCGGCGCTTCCCTTGAGTTCCTCGAGGGCAAGGAGCTTCCGGGCGTAGCAGCAGCGGACTCTAAAGAGTAATTGACAAGGTCAATTACTCTTGGACGCACCCCGCAACGAGGGGGTGCGTCCCGCAAGGCTGTGAGAAGCGACTTTGCAACGAAGTCGCTCAATCTTGGACGCACCCCGCAATGAGGGGGGGCGTCCCGCTACCATATATGTAGTTCGGGCCTGCGGGCGGATACGTTCGCGCTGCAGGGCTCGTATTTAGGAGGATAACATGGCAAGAAGAAAAATTATCGCCGGCAACTGGAAGATGAACAAGACGCCTTCCGAGGCGAAGGAGCTCGCAGAGCTCTTGAAGCCCCTGGTAAAGGATGCCGATGTGGACGTTGTATACTGCGTACCCGCGGTTGACATCGTTCCTGTCGTTGAGGCTGTTAAGGGCACCAACGTAACCGTTGGCGCTGAGAACATGTACATCGAAGAGAGCGGCGCCTTCACCGGCGAGATCGCTCCGAACATGCTCGTTGACGCGGGCTGCAAGTGGGTCATCATCGGACACTCCGAGAGACGTCAGTATTTCAACGAGGACGATGCTTTCCTGAACAAGAAGGTGCTCAAGGCGTTCGAGCACGGCCTCACTCCGATTCTGTGCTGCGGCGAGACACTCGAACAGAGAGAGTCCGGCGTCACACTCGACTGGATTCGTCTTCAGATCAAGTCGGATCTGCAGGGCGTGAGCGCGGAGCAGGCAGCTTCCATGGTCATCGCTTATGAGCCGATCTGGGCGATCGGAACAGGCAAGACGGCAACCTCTGACCAGGCTGAGGAAGTCTGCAAGGCGATCCGTGACACCATCGCCGAGATCTACGACACTGACACCGCAGAGAAGATCAGAATCCAGTACGGCGGTTCCATGAAGCCTTCCAACTGCAAGGAGCTTCTGGCAAAGCCCGACATCGACGGCGGGCTGATCGGCGGCGCAGCACTGAAGGCTGATTTCGCTGACATCGTGAATTACAACAAGTGATGTAACAGTTCAGTGCCATTGCTGCTGAACAGCTGCGCAAACTATATTAGTATCCTATTGGTCCGACCGGTTCTCCGGCCGGGCCTTTTTGGGCCTGGCTGATCATGGCACGTGCAGAAATGCAAAATGACCATTGGATCTGCAAACAAGAGACAGAAAGGGCCAAATTCTGTATAATAGGTGGTATGAACAAAGACTACAGAGGCGGTGACATCTGGGAAGAAGAGCTCCCGGATGATGCCGATGAGATCAAAACTGAATATGCTGCCCGCACGAGACAGGATGGTCCGGACAGAGCCTATGAAGATGATTATGTAGTGAATCGAGGGCAGTACGATCCCCGAAGGCAGGAATATTACCGCCGAGGCTATTCCGGAAATCCCGAAGGTGATTACCACCGCAGCATGCGAACAGACTCCGGGGTGATGCTGCCTTACAAAGATGGCGCGCGGGATGTGTCTGGCTATCCGTACGATGACGGGGATCCGGTGAATCGCGGATGTCTGCGCAGGGATGCCGCTTCCTGCGATTCTTATGAGGAGCCTCACAGACATAACAGGAGGCAGCCGTCGCCATTTGACCGACAGGGAAAGGGGCTCACGGAGGAAGAGTACCGGGACAGCCTAGAGTACGACGAGAGCGAACGAATCCGGAAAGAGCGCCTGCGCCTCGAGAAGGAGAGGAAACGTCTCGCGAAGGAGCGCAAGAGGAGCGAGAAGGCGGGAAGGAGAGGTGACAGCACGGCACCGGAGAGCGCTCGTGAATCCTACCGGTCAGCACAGAACCCGTACGAAGGAGCAGGCAGAGAGAAACGCGCCAGCAGTTCCGGGTGGAGAAACCGCCGGGAGGAAGTCTATCGCGGGGATGCGCCGTATCAGGGTGCTGGCCCCATCAGAGACAGTAGCGGCCGATTTGGCGGCAGTGGCAGGTGCCCCGATGGCGGTGACAGCTACCTCGATCTCAGAGGAGGCTACCCCGGCGATCCGGGTACAAGGCAAGGCAGGCAGCGCAAAAAGCGCCACCCCGTCCGGAACTTCTTCCTCGTGCTGCTCCTCCTGCTCATCCTGATGCCTGTGCTCTGGATTTTCGCGCAGGTCAAAACCATGCAGTCGATGGGCATGACCTCGGATGAGATCGAGCAGTCGATCGCCGGCGACGTGCGTGATAGAATCGCAAACGGCGGAGCGCAGGGCGACTACATGAACATTGCGGTGCTCGGCGTGGACTCCATTGAGGGAAGCCTCGATTCCGGCAACAACCGCAGCGATGTCATGGTCGTTGCCTCCATCAATCGAAAGAGCGGCGGGATCAAGCTGATGTCGGTTTACCGTGACACCTACCTGGACATCGGCGGCGGAGAATATGAGAAGGCCAACGCCGCCTACGCTTTCGGCGGTCCGGAACAGACGGTGCAGATGCTGAACACGAACCTGGATCTCGACATCACAGACTACGGCGTGGTCGGCTTCGAGGGGATCGCGCGGCTCATTGACGCCATGGGCGGCATTGAGATCGACGTGGCGGAGGATGAGATCGTCCATCTGAACAACTACCAGCTGACCATGTCGGAAGAGACGGGGCTTAAGAATATTCCGATCACGCAGGCAGGGCCGCAGACGCTCAACGGCCTGCAGGCGACCGCTTACTGCCGGATTCGTTACACTGCGGGCAACGATTTCAAGCGCACCGAACGTCAGCGCGAGGTGCTGACGAAGACCTTCGACAAGATCAAGAGCGATCCGATCCGACTGGCGACACACCTGAATTCAGTGCTGCCTTATGTCAAGACTTCACTGTCTATCCCTGAGCTCTTCTCCCTTGGCCTCAAGGCGATGAAATTCAACGTGGAGCAGCAGGAGGGTTTCCCCAATCAGGACATGCTGACGGTCGGCTACATCGGACAGCAGTCGTGCGTGATTCCGGTCACGCTCTCTTCGAATGTCAGCTGGCTGCACAGTGAGCTGTTCGGCGAGACGGACTATCAGCCGTCGCAGACGGTGCAGGATATCAGCGCCCACATTTCCGGCGTGAGCGGCTACTGATATCAAAGAAGTATTCATTAGAAAGAGAAAGATTTGAAGAGAAATATAGCAGTGATCGGCGCGGGCGCGGCAGGGCTGATGGCGGCGGTGGCTGCCTCGGATGCGGGCGCGGACGTGACGGTCTATGAGAAAAATGAGAAGGCGGGCAAGAAGATTTACATCACCGGTAAAGGGCGGTGCAACTTCACGAACGCCTGTGACGTGCAGGATTTCTTTGACAACGTGGTGGTCAACCCCAAATTTCTCTACAGCGCCATCTACGATTTCGATCAGGCGGCGATGATACAGTTCCTGGAGGACAATGGCTGCCCCACGAAAGTGGAGCGTGGCAAGCGTGCATTCCCGCTCTCTGACCATGCATCCGACGTGACGCGCGCGCTCACGGATCACCTTCGCAGAAACCGCGTGAAGATCCATTACAACAGGGGCGTGAAGAAGATCCTTGCAAAAGCCTTATCGGATGATGAGCTGGCCGCTGATCCCAAGTCCCGTGCAACAGGGAAAATATCAGGCCTCCTCCTGGATGATGGCAGGCGGGTGGCGGCGGATGCCGTGGTCCTTGCGACCGGAGGCGTCTCTTACCCTTCCACGGGTTCTACCGGAGACGGCTATCGTTTCGCGGAGAGCCTAGGCATGGAAGTGAAGCCGCAGGCGCCGTCCCTTGTGCCCTTCACCGTGAGGGAGACCTGGCCCCTGGAGCTTCAGGGAGTATCACTCAAAAATGTGCAGGTGACGCTCTTTCCCGCAGGGGAGACGGCGAAGAAAAAGATCCGGCCCGTCTACGAAGGCTTCGGCGAGATGATGTTCACGCACTTCGGCGTTACGGGACCGCTGATCCTGTCGGCGTCCAGCTACGCGGATTTTGTGAAATTCCCGGAGGGTTTCCTCCTGCATCTCGATCTGAAACCGGCACTGTCCCAGGAGCAGCTGGCAGAGCGGATCGCACGGGAATTCGACGCGGCGAAGCTTAAAGAGTTCGTGCACGCGATCCGGCCCCTCTTCCCGGAGAGACTTGCCGGGGTCGTGGCGCAGCTCTTTGTTGCAAGAGAGGAGAGCGCATCGGATCAGGGAAACGGCATCCATCGGAAGGCCTATACTTTCAATGAGAAGGAGATCGCGGATCTCGCAGCTCTGATCAAGGATCTTGTGCTCACTGTGACAGGAACGCGCGGCTTCAATGAGGCGATCATCACCCGGGGAGGCATCGCGGTGAAGGAGATCAACCCCTCGACAATGGAAGCGCGCAGAGTGAAGAATCTCTATATTGCCGGTGAGGTGATCGACGTCAACGCACAGACCGGAGGCTTCAATCTGCAAATCGCCTGGTCGACGGGGCATCTCGCGGGTATCAGTGCAGCAGAAGGAACGGTATAGAATGGTGATCAAAAGGCAATTACACAATATCGTCCGTGCCGTTCTCCTGATCCTTGTGATGAACGCGGCTTTCCTTGGCTTCATGACTGTGACATTCATGATTCCTTCCGAGGGAAAGGTACATATGCACCTCGAAGAGTCCATGGAGCAGTGGGCGGGAGATACACAGGAGCCTCTCTTCTTCGACAACAGGATTGTCTGGTCAGATCTTAACTCGGATCTGATCTGGGCGAACATGGCATCGGTATCGGCGGAGCATCCGTTGCACGCCGCGATCGAAATGCCGTGGAAACAGACCTCGGCGGATGGCGAAGACAAGATGATGCAGTACCTGATCGCGGCGATGTACTATCCAGATGACCCCGGCACCTTCACGGTCAGCTATTCCAGATACTGGATGCTGAGCGAGGGGATACTGCGCGTTCTCCTGTATTTCTGCAACATCGGGGAAATTCGTTACCTCTACTGGATCACGGCGGCAGCACTCATCCTGTTCCTCATTACCGGTGTGCACGGACTCCTTGGCTGGCGCGGGTCGCTCCCCCTTGCGGCGGCGATTCTGGCACGGAGCTGGCTGCTGCACACCGTCTGCCTGTCGACCTCGGCGGATATCTTCCTCACCCTTGCGGCGATGCTGGTGCTCGTTCTAAAACGCAGGAGGCAGTCTGCAGTTATTTCAATGCCTGACGAGCGGTGTCATGCGGGGATAGCCGGCAGGCAGTCCACTGGTCCTTCAAAGTTTGACATGGATCGTCTGAGGGATACGAGAGGCATCTGGGTCATTTTCCTCGTAACTGGTATGTTCTCCTGCGCTCTCGGCCCACTGGTTGCGCCGCTTCTCACGCTGGGCATGCCGCTCCTTCTGGAACTCGTCCTGTTCCATGAGAGGGATGAGAGGAGAGAGACCTGGTTCCACGTCATCGGCTATTCCGCTACCTGGGCCATCGGCTACGTTTCCGCGATGGTGTGCAAGGCGATACTGGCGCAGCTGGTACTGGGCTCTCAGAGCGCTTCCGACATGTTCGGCTACTACCTGGGACCCGGGCAGGGGATCACAGAGAGACTGTCGCGAATCGGATACTGTTTCGAGCGGCTGTTCGCACCGGCGAATGTCAAGGCGCCGGCGTTCGTGCTGCTCGTTGCAATCCTCACGGTGCTGCTCATTCGAAGACATGAGCGCTTCCCTGTGATGTGGGCGACACTGTTCGTTTCCCTGTATCCCATCGCGTGGATCTTCATTGTTGTCGAACATTCGAAGCACAACTTTGCGTCCAACATTCTCTCCATTCTGGTGTACGGCCCTCTGACTGTGCTGTGCTCCTCCATCGGACAGAATCACGAATGCGATAGAACGGGGCAAAAGTGACGTTGCAAAATTGGTGAAAATGAACGTTGACTTCCCTTTGAATTTGGGGTAACAATTATTAGACTGCATTGAAATCTCAGATTTCAACGTATCTGTACCGTACAGCCCGGAGCACTTGCATTTTCGGACGTACCGCAGCAGATATTCAGCATGCAGCGGGAGTTAGGTGTTAATGGCGCAGACAACGTCCGGACCCATTCCGGAGGGCAAGTTCAATATCGCGATCGACGGACCTGCGGGAGCGGGCAAGTCGACCATTGCCAGAAGAGTTGCCAAAGAGGCAGGATATATTTACGTAGATACGGGAGCCATGTACAGAGCAATGGCTCTTTTTCTGCTGAGAAAAGGTATTACGACGGACCTGTCAGAGTCCGATCCTGCAGCCTTCCATGAAAAGGTTGCAGCTGTCTGCGAGGGCGCACAGATCACCATTGAATACCAGGGCGGGGAGCAGGTCGTTCTCCTGAACGGCGAGAACGTGAATTCTTATCTCCGCACCGAAGAGGTGAGCCGCATGGCCTCCGGAAGCTCTGCCATCCCCAAGGTTCGTGCGAAGCTCCTGGAACTCCAGCAGCACCTTGCAGAAACTTCCAACGTTGTCATGGACGGCCGGGACATCGGCACGGTAGTGCTGCCAGACGCGGACGTGAAGGTATACCTCACCGCGAGCGCGGGCGTTCGCGCGAGACGACGATACCTTGAGAACCTTGAGGCGAAGAAAAGCGGCAGAGAGCTCTCTCCCGACGATCTGGATCTTGCCAAGATCGAAGAGGATATCACAAAGCGCGACCACGACGACATGACGCGGAAGATCTCACCGCTTCGGCAGGCGCCCGATGCGACGCTCGTTGACAGTTCGGATCTTACCATCGACCAGGTGGTGGAGGCGATCCTGAACCTTGTCGCGGTGAAAAAGGGACGTCCTCAAGTGATCACAGCGAGAACGGCCGGCTTTTGTTTTGGCGTGGAGAAGGCCGTCAACGCGGTTTACGATGAGGCAAATCAGGCAGAAAATGAGGCAGGCAGCCGCGGCAGCATTGTGACCTACGGCCCCATTATCCATAACGAAGTCGTAGTAGAAGATCTGAAGAAGCGGGGCGTCGGCGTCATCAACGACCCTTCCGAGATCAGAGAGCACGCGGACGGCACCATTGTGATCCGTTCCCACGGCGTGCCCAAGGCTCTGTATGACGAGATCAAGGAGAGCGGCGCAAGAGTAGTCGATACGACCTGTACTTTTGTCAAACGCATCCACGAGATTGTCGAGCGGGAATCGGCTGCGGGCCACCACATCGTCATCATCGGCAACCACGGACACGCGGAGGTCGAGGGTACGAAGGGCTGGTGCGCGGATCCGGTGAATCACCCTGCCACCGTCATCGAGACGATGGAAGAGGCAAAGAGCTACAACGAAGATAAGACAGTCCCGATCTGTGTCGTCGCGCAGACAACCTTCAACGGGGCGAAATTCGAAGAACTGGTGAAGATCCTCAAGGACAGAGGCTATCTTCTCACAGTCAACAACACCATCTGCAATGCCACGAGAGAGCGGCAGCAGGAGGCGCGTGATATCGCCGAAAAGGCGGATATCATGATCGTGATCGGTGGAAAAGGCAGTTCCAACACGGCAAAGCTGTACGACATCTGCAGCGCGGTGTGCGGACGGACCTATTTCATACAGACGGTAGACGACTTGCATCTGGACCTGTTGCGTACGGACAGAATCATAGGAATCACCGCAGGGGCTTCGACCCCGAAAAATATTATAGAGGAGGTTCAAAGTTATGTCAGAAGAGCAGACTTTTGAACAGATGCTGGACGCATCACTGAAAACAATTCACCAGGGAGAGGTGGTCGAAGGAACTGTCATTGACGTGAAGCCTGAAGAAGCCGTACTCAACATTGGCTACAAGTCAGACGCGATCCTTACACGTCAGGAGTATTCCAATGAGAACTCTCTCGACCTTACGACGAAGCTTGCCGCGGGCGATGCCCTGCAGGTAAAGGTCATCAAGGTCAACGACGGCGAAGGCCAGGTAGCGGTTTCTTACAAGAGAATGGCTGCCGAGAGAGCCAATGAGGCACTCAGAGAGGCTTTCGAGAACAAGACTGTCATCAAGGCTAAGGTTTCCCAGGTTGTCAAGGGCGGCGTTACCGTCGACGTTGACGGCGCGAGAGTATTCATCCCTGCAAGCCTTTTGTCCGACCGCTTCGAGAGAGATCTGAACGTTTACCAGGATCAGGAAATCGAGTTCGTGATCACGGAGTTCGATCCCGCGAAGAGAAGGATCATCGGCGACCGTAAGCAGCTCATGGCTGCGCAGAAAGCGAAGGCACAGGAAGAGCTCTTTGCTACGCTGCAGATCGGCGATGTGAAGGAAGGCACCGTCAGGAACGTAACCGACTTCGGCGCTTTCGTAGACATCGGCGGCGCTGACGGACTGCTGCACATCTCCGAGATGGGCTGGGGCCATACAGAGAACCCGAAGAAGGTGTTCAAGCCCGGTCAGAAGCTCAGGGTTCTCGTGAAGGAGATCAACGGTAAGAAGATCGGCCTGTCTCTGAAGTTCCCCGATGAGAACCCCTGGATCGCTGCTTCCGACAAGTACGCGATCGGCAATGTTGTGACCGGCAAGGTTGCAAGACTGACCGACTTCGGTGCTTTCGTAGAGCTTGAGCCCGGTATCGACGCGCTGCTGCACGTTTCCCAGATCTCCAGACAGAGAGTTGAGAAGCCCTCTGACGTTCTGAAGGTCGGCGACGAAGTAACCGCGAAGATCACTGCTTTCGACGCAGAGCAGAACAGGATCAGCCTGTCCGTTCGCGCGCTTGAGGCTGACGAGGAGAAGGCACAGCAGGCAGCAGATGAAGCTGCGGAGGCGACTGCTTTCGTTCCCGGCACGGAAGACGATGAGGCTGTGACCGTCGACATCGACGCGATGATCGCAAGACAGAAGAAGGCTGACGAGAGCGCACAATAAGTACGGAAGTTGTTCACGGGCTGTTGCGATATGAATTGAAACATGGAACCGCATTGCTGTAAAAAGATGGCAATGCGGTTTTATGTTATAATGCAGAAGAATTTGCAGGAGAAATTACAGGCGCCCGCACGAGAACGCCGTACGAGCAGTAGGGGTGCGGGGCACGATGGATCGGCTCGGTACATTCGTACGCACGAACAGTAGATAGCCTCGTGCAGGAGTGTAGGGACTAAATGAACAGGAAAGACCATCCCGCTAAATGGATATTGGCTGCACTTGCGATCGCGGCACTGGCATTATCGCTCCTCCCGGTGCTGTACGTTGCGCAGTACGACTTCGCAACGGGCGACGACTATGCCTTCGGTGCGTTCGCGCACCTGGCCTTTCGGGAAACGCACAGCGTGTGGGCGGCAGTGAAGGCGTCGGCCGCGCATACGAGAGAGATCTACTACACCTGGCAGGGAACGTGGCTGTCGGTGTTCCTCTTTGGCTTGCAGCCGGAAGTCTTCGGCGACCGGCTGTATGTGATCACACCCTTTATCATGGTCGCAGTGACGGTTCTTGGCTTTGCTGCGTTCTGTCATCACTTCCTGCAAAAGCGCCTTGGCATCGACCGCCCGGTCACGATCATTCTGGCAGTGCTGATCCTCACTGCGGTGATCCAGCTGGTGCCAACGAAAGCTTTCGGGATCTACTGGTACAACGGCGCCACGCACTATGTCGTGCCCTATGTGCTGATGCTGTTCTCCCTCGTGTGCGGGAGTGCATTTCTGACCGAGGGGAGGAGGCGGGATCTGATCCTCCTCATCCTCCTCCAGACGGCGCTCGGCGGCATGAGTTATCCTGCCGCGATCGGCGCACCGCTGGGCATCGCCTTTCTCTGGATCTTCCGTTCCATCATAAGAGAGCGGAAGCCAATGCACCGGGATCTATGGCTGTTCCTGCCGTTTGCGGCAGAGCTTGCAGGCCTTGCCATCAGCGCTGCCGCGCCTGGCAATAAGGTACGGGGCGGAAGTGATTTCGGCTTCTCTATGTCCAGGGCGGCTCGCACCATTGCGGAGTGCTTCGTCCAGTCCGGCAGTCATGCACTGCGTTATCTGAGAGAGGAGAGCTTCCTCCTCGTGCTGCTGCTCGCGGGAGCTGCTGTTTTCCTTGCGCTTGATACGGAAGGTGGCGCGTCGTTGCCCGGAAGAGTAGCAATGTTTCAATCCCATAGAGGTACTGCGCTCATCATGCTGGCGGTCTGGAACGCTTCCTTCTATGCGCCGGAGCTGTACGCCGGCGTCAGCGTGAGCGAGGGTGTGGACAACACCTATTACTACAGCTTCGTACTGTCCTGTTTCATCGGCATGATCTATTGCCTCGGCTGGATAAGGGATGCGGTGCGAAGGCGGCACAGGGCAGTGTCTCTTCGAAGCCGTGCATGGATTTATGTCCTGCTCGCGATTCTCGTTGCGGGAAGCGCCTACCTTGCACGGCACAGTCTGAAAGCCTCCACGGCCTATGTCTGTCTTGATTTCGTGCGAAGCGGCAAGGCAGAGGACTTCCGGCAGCAGATGCTATTGCAGCAGCGGCTGCTGGAGACGAAAGAGAAGGATGTCGTAATTCCCGGCACCAACGCCTACGATGGACCTCTCCTCAACATGTCCGCAGAGGAAGATCCGAAGGCGTGGACGAGTGAAGTGATCGCGCGGTTCTATGGCAAAGATTCGGTCAGAAGCATGAATTCCGACCAGTGGCATGCAATGCATACCGAGTAGACAAAGGAGTTTGACTTGAAAAGACTTACAGCATTATGGATGACAGGAATACTGGTTTGTGGAATGGCGCTGACAGGCTGCCAGGCGGGCAAAGAGGCGCCGTCCGCAGTGACGACGGCGGCAACCGAAGCGGCGAGCGCAGCAGCTACCGAAACGGCAACGACTGCTGCGACAACTGCCTCAACCGAAGCGACAACAATAGCGACAACCGAGGCCGCGACGGAAGCTACAACGGAAGCGCCCACAGAGGGCACGAGTGAGGGGGCAACCGAAGGTGCGAGCACTGCAGCGACAGAGGCGATCCCGGATGATCCCAACATCGACAAGGACACCGGCATTCATATCTCGGAAGACAACGTGGACACTACCTACGGCAAAGACGCCGTGATGCAGATTGCCGTGATCGGCGACTCCCAGTTCGGTATGTTCAATGGCTACGACGGGCTCGCTTACCGCGTGTCACAGTACTGCCACGCCAATGTCTACAACATGGCCATCGGCGGCACCTGCGCTGCCCTCACGCAGAACGAGAGCAGGGATGACGACAACTGGGATTCCAAGAGCGGCATCGGTATGTCCAGACTCCTCGGCGGAGAGCTCAAGCCGGACTTTTTAAGCGACCCGTCTTACGCCTATCAGCTCGACGTATATCAGCATCTGGATCCGTCGAAGACGGATGTTTTCATCGTGGAATATGGCGTGAATGATTTCAATGCCAAGGTGCCGCTGGACACCTCATTCGGACAGGACCAGGGGAGCTACCGCGGTGCGCTGAACTCCATCATGATGACGCTCACCATGCATTTCCCGAACGCGAAGATCATCGTCTGCACCCCGACCTACGCGCAGTTCTTCCAGGGCGGCGCCTACATCGGCGACAGCAACACGCTGGACAACGGCTACGGCACGCTCTATGACTACGTCAAGGCGGGCATCAACGCGGTAGAAGGCAACAACAGCGGCAACGTCAAGGCACTGACGCCGTATTACGACATCGACATCAACGCGGGCAACGCTGCCGAGAACCTGATCGACGGTATCCACATGAATCCGGAGTACCGTGACAAATACGCGCAGCTCCTCTCCCGTGTCATTATCGGACAGATGGGCTACTCCATCCCCGAGGACACCGATCCCTCGACCGTGGAGTGGTGGACGACGAAATAAGCCTCACTGTGCGATGATGTGGCGGAAGACGTATTCCGCATAGTCACAGAAGAATTTCTTGTCCCGCTTCATCGCGTCGGTGAATTCGAAATATGCATAGCGGTCCTTGTAACCGTGTTTGAAAAAAGGCGTACGGAACTGTTCCCACTCGGGCAGAAAGTCGCCTTTTTTGCGTGTGTAGCAGTTCTCCGCGGTCGCCTGCACGCGGTGTGATTTGTCGACGAAAGAGGCGATGGATTTGTGCAGCGCCTGATCTTCGTCCGGCAGATAATAGTATTCCCTGTAGTTGGCGTAGAAAAATTTCAGCTCGCCGTGGTACAGCGGCACTTTGATCGTGACCTCATTCCCCTGCACTTTGCAGTAGCACCCGTCGACGGTCTGGACGATCGGCCTGGGGATCGCGTTCTCCGGCACGCCCTCGATCCTGGCGAACAGAATGATCTCTTCCTGTGCGGAGCCGTCGAAGCCGCGGTAGTGGTTCGCCTGTGCCTTGTAGACATTGAATGGTTTAGCGAAAACATCAGGCAGCGAAAGAAGCGGCGTGATCGCAATGAGTCCCCGTACATCGGCAGCATTATGACCCAGAAGATCCCGCTCCATTTCCTCATTCTTCGCCGCGATAAAGGCACGGTAAACCTGAATGAGGTCACCGCCGCTGCGCTCCTCCACGCGACCACTGCCCATGAAAGCCTCCACCGTCTGCTGCTGGTAATTGGGCAGGGAGAGGAGCTTCCGGTACGGCTTCAGTACGCGGAAGAGGTCGACCGACCGTTTCTCATCCAAGACCTTCAGGCCGTGCAGAGCCTTGTCGAGACCGCATTTCTCAATGCGTGTGCGCAGGAAGGGAAGATCGAAGCGATCGCCGTTATAGTGGAGGAACGCCTTATATTTTCGCGCGAAAACAAGGAACGAGGTCAGGATGTCGGACTCGGTATCGCCGGTCTCGTCGAACCACTGAATGAGCTGCCAGGCGCCCTGCTGCAGATAAGCGCAGCCGACAAGGTACACCCTGTCGCGCTCGGGGGAGAGGCCGGTCGTCTCAATATCCACGTACAGCACCTCTTCTGGGGACGCAATGAGACTTAGCGGGTAGGCGGTTACCGGTGTGTCAATCTTTTCGTTGTAAACCTGCATAGGGATCATTCCTCTGGATTTAGAAGTATACCCAGATTTTATCACAATCCGCCTGTGAAAATTTCGCGGCGTTCACATTTTCCTACGGAATCTGCCGGTGAAATACGCTATAATGAAGCGTAACTCTGACGTGAGACAAAAGGTTTTTGGGAGCATTATGGCAGGACTTACTTTCTATGGCGGCATCCATCCGTACGACGGCAAGGAGCTCTCCCGCGACTGCGCGGTGCAGACACTTTTTCCGGAAAACGGCGAGATGGTTTTCCCGCTGGTGCAGCATATAGGCAGACCCTCGATTCCCATCGTGAACATCGGCGACCGCGTCCGCACGGGACAGCTGATCGCGGTGGCGGAAGGGGAACTCTCGGCGAATCTTCATTCCTCCGTTTCCGGCCGCGTCGTCGCGATCGAACCGCGCCGTGTCGTCGGAGGGGGCTGGATTCCGTCCATCGTGATCGACAATGACGGACTCTATCTCGAGGTTGTTTACCCGGAGAACCGCAGGCTCGAGACATTGAACAAGGAGACGGTGCTCCGCACGATCCAGGCGGCCGGCATCGTCGGCATGGGAGGCTCCGGCATCCCGACCCAGTATAAATTGCAGAACGCCGGAACCGCGGACATTGACACGGTCATCGCGAACTGCGTGGAGTGCGAGCCGTACCTCACATCGGACTACCGCCGCATCCTCGAGAACCCGTGGAAGATCATCAACGGACTCATGATCATGCTGACTGTTTTCCCGCGGGCGCGAGGCTTCATCGCAGTGTCGGAGAACAACGTGGAGGGCTATCATCTGCTCCGTGATCTCTTGAAAGACAACGACAGGATCTACGTGAAGCGCCTTCGGAATAAATATCCGCAGGGCTCCGAGCGCCAGCTCATCTATGCCCTGACGGGGCGCACGCTGAACGCGAAAATGCTGCCGTACGACATCGGCTGCGTTGTGCAGAATACGGATACGCTGGTCGCGATCAACCAGGCGGTCATCATGCACGAGCCCCTGATCACGAGAATCGTTACGGTCTCCGGCGACGGCGTGCGGGAGCCCGGCAATTTCCGCGTCCGCATCGGCATGTCCTGTCGGGATATTCTCGAGCAGGCGGGCGGGCTGAAACCGGGCCTGACAAGACGGAGCGTCCTGATCCTCGACGAAGGACCCATGATGGGGAGCGTCATCGACGACCTCGATGTGCCGGTGACGAAGCTGACCAGCGGCATCATTGTCATGGTCAAGGACAACATCCCTTACCAGGAGGAGACGCCCTGCACCCGCTGCGGCAGATGCGTGGACGCCTGCCCGAACAACCTGAATCCGCTCGTTCTCGAGAAGGACGTCACCAAGGGGAACGATCAGAAATTCATCGACCACAACGGCCTGGAGTGCTGTGGCTGCGGCTGCTGCAGCTACATCTGCCCGTCGAAGATCCAGCTCTCCGCCAGGATTTACGCGAAGAAGCGTGCGATCATGCAGGACCCTGCCATGGCGGGCGACTATGCGAGGAGGTTCACAAGATGAGTGATAATTCACAGGACCTCAAAGAGAATTTGAGAGAGACCAAAGATACGGAAAATATCAAGGCTGCCGGGAGTACCGTGGCAGAGAGCGAAAACACGAAGGCAGCCGGGAGCACTGTGACTGCAAGCGAGGGTGACGAGATCACCAATAATCCAACAGCGGCCGAGCGCGATGCCGGAGCTTCTGCAAGTGCTGCAATTTCCGGGCAGGATCATACTGAGGGGAAAACTTCTGATGCAGAAAAGACAGCGGATACTAACAAATCAGATCAGGCTTCCAATGCTGGTTCTGTATCTGGAGATAAGACTGACACACCCTCCCGTGGTAAGAAGCGAAAGACTGCATTGTCTGGAAAAGATTTTGGAAAATCAAACTCTGACAATGCAAACTCTGTGAGGGAAAGAAACTCTGCCAACAAGGGAACTGCCGGCAGAAGAGAGAAGAGCGCGGCGCCCGATACGACGACACGCAGGCGGCGCAATACGACAGTAACAGATTCTTCCACAACCAGGTCCCGCGCAGAAAGACGTGCCTTGAGGAAACGCAGTGCGACGGAAGGCACGTTCGGACTGACGCCCTTCGTGCGGTCGAGCATGACCACGGCGGACTGCATGTTCCTCGTCATTCTCGCACTCCTGCCATCGGCAGGTGCCGGCATCTATCACTACGGTACCAGGGCGATGTTCCTTATCGGTCTTGCCGTCGCTACGGCGATCGCCTGCGAGCTGATCTGGGATCTGATCTTCCGCAAGGGCTGGACGATTTTCGATTACTCGGCAGTTGTGACGGGTCTCATCACGGGACTCATCATGCCGCCGACCGCGCCGTACCGGTTCCCTGTGATCGCGAGCGCCATTGCGATTGTCGGTGCGAAGCTGTGTTTCGGAGGCATCGGCAAGAATATATTCAACCCCGCGGCGACGGGCAAACTCGTCCTGACAATCCTGTTCTATGACTGGATGATGAAATTCTCCACACCGGGGTACAGCCAGGATACGCCGCTCATTGAGCTGGCTCTAGGCAACGAGATCAGCCTCAAGGATATGCTGACCGGCAACGTGCCGGGCTGCATCGGCACCACCTCTGTGATCGCAATTCTGATCGGAGCGCTGCTGTTGATCCTCACAGGTGTCATCAATCTGCAAATTTCGCTGAGCTACCTTGCGGCCTTCTCCGTGTTCTATATCCTGTTCGGACGGCACGGGCTGTCTGCCTATTTCCTCGGCGCGCAGTTGTCGGGAGGGAGCCTTCTGTTCACGGCTTTCTTCATGGCGAATGACTATACGACGAGCCCTGTCGGCAGGAATGCCCGGCTCGTTTACGGCGTGATCCTGGGCGTACTCACCGGGATCATCCGTGTTTTCTTCGGGCAGGTGGAGATGGCAAGCCTTTTCGCGCTGCTCATTGGCGACGCTTTTGTCCGCGGGCTGGACACCTGGCTCATGCAGAAGCCGTTCGGTACACAGCAGGTGCGCCGCACGATCCGCGTCCATGCACCGATGCCTGCATTGCAACGTGCGCAGGGCAAAACACCAGAAGAGCTCGCGAACGAGAAGATCGAGCAGGACTTCGCTGAATTCGAGCGCACCATTTTGCCACAGAACGCGGCAACCGGTTCCGAGACAGCGGGTACGATCGACAGCACCTCAGTCGAGATGCACCGGAACAGGAAGAAAATCGACCAGGGCATCCCGCCGATGCCGGAAATGCCGGTATTCGGCGCGACGTATGATCCTAACGTTTACGGAGCGAACGGCGGCTATTCTCAGCAGGTCTACCCCGGAACAGGAGTACAGCCGTACGGCGGACAAGGCGGCCGGAACAATCCATCCTATGATGGATCATATGACCAGCTGTATGGTGGACAGAATAGCCAGATGTACGGCGGCCAGAACAATCCATCCTACGATGGATCATACGATCAGCTGTATGGTGGACAGAATGGCCCGATGTACAACGGTCAGAATGATCAAATGTACGGCGGCCAGAGTGGACAAATGTACGACGGCCGGAATGGGCAGGCGTACCATGGGCAGAACGTACCTCTGTACAACGGGCAGGGAAGTCAGCCTTATGGTGGTCAGCCTTACGGGCAGAGCTACAACCCGGCGCCGGGATCCGGCTATGGGCAGGGCTACGGCACGGGATACGGGCAGAGCTATGGACAGGAGCCGTATCAGGCGCAGTGGCAGTACGGCGCTTCTTACTATGGACAGAATCTGTTCGGCCAGGCGCAGGATGGCTGGAACACACCGGGTCAGAATTCGAACCATGCCTCTGCGCAGAATGCGGCAACCTATGACGGTGGAAGTGCGGCAGGTCAGTATTCCGGCAGCGACATGACATATGGACAGCAGCCGCATACGGTGCCACAGGGCAGCTACGGTCAGCTCTATGATCAGAACCAGTACGGCACCAGCGAAGAGCAAATGCCAAAGACCGGCACGCAGGGCGTTTCGCAGGAGACGAATCCTTACTATCCTGATTGGATGCGTCAGGAGATCGCGCAGGCAACCCGGGATACGACGGGGGCGCCGGACAACACGTCAGGCAGCAAGTCTGGCGACAAAACTCCCAGCAATGTCACTCACGATGAGATGTCAGGCAACACGAGCAAAGCCAGTGACGATACCAGCAGCGACTCTCCGGCCGATCATCCGGAAGGAAATGATAAGTTGACCGGCAGCCAATCCGGCCAGAACCGTGAATAATCCGTAACCGACCACAGATGCACCGCAACAGAGGAGGAAGAACACCATGGAAATTCTGTACCGAAGCACCAGAAGTGACACCGCACCGATCACGGCATCCCAGGCGATCCTGAAGGGCCTGGCGGACGATGGCGGCCTGTTCGTGCCGACGGCTATCCCGCACCTGGACAAGTCGATTGCGGAGCTCTCCGCCATGAGCTATCAGGACGTTGCTTATGAAGTTATGAAGCTGATGCTGACGGACTACACGGAAGAAGAGCTGCGTTCCTGCATCCGTGCGGCGTACGATGACAAGTTCGACACGCCGGAAATCGCTCCCATGAAAAGAGCAGGCGGCGCCTGGTATCTGGAGCTGTTCCACGGCTCGACGATCGCTTTCAAGGACATGGCGCTTTCCATCCTGCCGCACCTTATGATCACTGCGGCGAAGAAAAATCACGAGGACAAGGAGATTGTCATCCTGACGGCTACTTCCGGCGACACCGGCAAAGCAGCACTCGCGGGCTTTGCGAATGTCGCTGGCACGAGGATTGTGGTTTTCTATCCCAAAGACGGCGTTTCCTCCATTCAGAAGCGCCAGATGGTGACGCAGGAGGGCGACAACACCTGCGTGATCGGCATCGACGGCAACTTCGACAACGCGCAGACCGGGGTCAAGCGGATATTCACAGACGCCGCGCTCAGAGCCAGAATGGCAGAGGCAGGCTTTCTGTTTTCATCGGCAAACTCGATCAACATCGGGCGACTCGTTCCGCAGATCGTGTACTACGTCTACGCGTACACGAGACTGTGCGCGGGCGGCGACATCAGGGAAGGGGAGCAGGTCAACTTCGTCGTGCCGACGGGGAACTTCGGCAACATTCTCGCGGCCTATTACGCGAAACAGATGGGCATTCCCGTGCACCGACTGATATGCGCCTCGAATTCCAACAAGGTACTGTACGATTTCTTCCAGACGGGAGAGTACGACAGGAACCGCGATTTTATTCTGACGAGTTCGCCGTCCATGGATATCCTGGTCTCCAGCAATCTCGAGCGGCTCATCTACCACATCGCGGGCGATGATGCGGCAAAGGATGCGGGCTTTATGAAGGAGTTGGCAGAGAAGGGCGCATACCGGATCACGGACGAAATGCGGGCGAAGCTTTCGGATTTCTGCGGAGGATACGCGAGCGAAGAGGATACCGCGGCAGCGATCCGCACCATGTACGAGAACGAGCGGTACGTCATTGATCCGCACACAGCGGTTGCTGCGAGTGTTTATGGTAAATATCAGGCGGCCTCAGGTGATGTGACGCCCACGGTCATTGCTTCGACCGCGAGCCCGTTCAAGTTTGAATCCAGCGTGATGAAGGCGCTGGGGAAGTCTGTCGACATGGACGACCTCGATCTTGCGGATGAACTTTCGAGAATCGCAGGCGTTCCTGTACCGCAGGCTGTCGCGGGACTTCGTGGCAAGGCGGTCCGTCACACCACGATCTGCGGCAAAGAGAAAGCGGCAATGCAGGCTGAGGTTGAGAGATTCCTCGGAATCTGACGGCGTCGGCAAGAGACCATTGTTTCTACCTTTCACCTACGTGAGAGACAGCGGCATCTGACGGGCCGCGTTGCTGCCTTCGTGATGGTCTTTGAGGCAATCTTGGAATTTATACAGCATCAGGAGATAAAATGGACAGTTTCTTTGCGTTTATCATGTTCGTTGCAGGAGTGTATATCCTGAACGCAGCTGTGGCATTAAAGCGCAGCTGCAAGATCAATCCCAGCATTATGCGCTCGCCGAAGAACGCGGCGAAGCGAATCCGGGACACGGAAGGCTTTGCGGCTTACATGTATCCTAAGGTGATGCTGTTCGGCGTCACGACGGTCATCCTCGGACTGTGGTATCTCTTTGTGCTGGTATTCCGCAACAGCTTCGGTACAATCCTTACAGCGGTGACAGAGCTGATTGTCATTGTAGGCTTTTTTGTGGTGCTGTTCTATTACATGCACTGCGTGAAGGTGGCAGAGAACCGCTTCGCGGGGTAAGCAAAGCTTCTATTGTTTGCATGGTTTCAAGGTTGCATACGCAACGATCCAGAAAAATGACTCTGACCATTCTGAACCGCTACAGTCTGGGCGGATATGGCTTGACAGGAAATTTGGTCCCATGGTTTATAATGGGTCACGGGCCAATAGCAGAGTTTAGAAAATTCAAGTCCATAGTTTCCATGAGAAACTCGGACCAATAAGCTGCTTCGGAAATTTCAGGTCCAGATTTCCATTGAGAATCTGGACCTGAATTTCTTCAAACTTTGTATTGGCCCGGCGCACTCGTAGGAACATGGGACTGAAATTCCTCAAGTGTGCTGTTGGCCCAAGACGCAACCAGTAACACAGCATCAACAGAAGGGCAGCATTTATAAACATATCATCAACAAAAGGACAACAAGATGACAGTACAATCCACAAGAATTGAAGCGCTGCGGGCAGAAATGAAGGCCGCAGGCATCGACTACTACATGTTCAAGACGGCAGATTACCACAACTCGGAGTATGTCGCGGATTTCTTCAAGACAAACCAGTATTTCTCCGGCTTCACGGGAGAGAATTCCACGCTGATCGTCTCGGAGAAGGAAGCAAATCTCTGGGTTGACGGCAGATATTTCATCCAGGCGGAGAAGGAAATCGAGGGCTCCGGTATCATCCTCCAGAGGACGGGCGAGCCGAACGTGCCGACGGTACACGAGTATCTGAAGGCGGCCGTGCCGGAAGGCGCGGTGCTCGGCTTCGACGGCAAGTGCATCACGAAGGAAGAAGGCGTCTCTCTTGCAAGACTCCTCGCCGGCAAAAAGGGGAAACTCGACCCCACTCACGATCTTGCGGCGAATGTCTGGACAGACCGTCCGCAGTTGCCGAGCCACCCTGTTTTCCTCCTCGACGAGACGAAGTACGCCGGTGAGACGGTGGAGTCGAAGCTCTCACGTCTGCGCAAAGTGATGGCAGAAAACGGCGCGGGCTATTATCTCTCGAGCAAGCTCGATGAGATCATGTGGCTCTACAACATCCGCGGCAATGACGTTGAGTGCAACCCGGTGGCGCTCTCTTACGCGTTCGTTACGATGGACCGGCAGTTTCTCTTCATCCAGGACAGCGAGGTGACAAAAGAGTTCCGTCGCTACGCCGAAGAGAAGAATATCCTCATCAATCACTATGGAGCAATCGAGGAGTTCCTCTCGCGCTGGAATTTCGACGCGCCGGTGATGCTGGATCCTGCGGACACCAGCTACTCGATCTACCTGGATGTCCTGAACAGCATAACAGCAGCGGGCGTCTCGGAAGGCATGTCCGCCTCCGATCTCATCGTCGAGTGCAACAGTCCGCTTGGCTACATGAAAGCAGTGAAGAACGAGACAGAGCTTGCTAACTTCCGGGAAGTTTACATCGAGGATTCTGCGGCACTCACAAAGTTCATCTACTGGCTGAAGAATTACAAAGACAAGTCCGAGCTGACCGAGGGCACGGCGGCGAAGCACCTGGATGAGCTGCGCGCCGGGATCAAAGATTATGTTGAACTCTCATTCCCGACGATTTCCGCTTACGGGCCGAACGCGGCGATGATGCACTATGAGCCCGGCTACGAAGGAGTGCAGCTGGACAACGAGGGCATGCTCCTCGTCGATTCCGGCGGACATTACCTGCGCGGCACCACGGATGTCACGAGGACAATGGCGCTCGGCCCCGTTACGGATGACATGAAGAAATCCTACACCCTGACGGCAGTCAGCAAGCTGCAGATGATGCAGACGGTTTTCATCAAGGGCTGCTGCGGCATGGCGCTGGACATCATGGCGCGCGAACCGATGTGGCGGGAGCTCATGGACTACAAGTGCGGCACCGGCCACGGCATCGGTTATCTTCTGAACGTCCACGAGGGCCCGCAGACTCTGCGCTATCGCAAGCGAGATGCTGCGGACACGACGCCGTTCGCACCCGGCATGGTCGTGTCGGATGAGCCTGGTGTTTACAAGGCAGGGCAGTATGGCATCCGCCTTGAGACGATCCTGGAGTGCGTCGACAAGGGGACGTCGGCTGACGGAACGTTCTATGGCTTCGCGCCGCTTACGTTCGTGCCGCTCGATCGCGACCTCATCGCCCCGCAGTACCTGACCGCGGAGACGAGAGAAGCGCTGAACGCCTACCACGCGGAGGTTCTCGAGAAGATTTCGCCGTTCCTGAACAATGAGGAGAAGGCTTGGCTGGAGACGCAGTGCGCGGCAATATAGAAGGTGTGGAACCGTTTGAAATTGCCCGACAGACGGAGAACTGCTGCGTGGCAGTTTCGACGTTTCGCTGTCAGGATTCTGAAAAATAGCAGGCGGCCGAAATCCCATTGCGATCGGGCATGGACATTGCTATACTGAAGGTGCCTGAGGTGCACCAATCCCGGTCAATTTGATCCTACATTTACTTTAAACGGGATGCCTGAGACGGTGCCATGGCTGTCACGCCCTCGGTATTCACAAACCGGCAGAACGGTCTGCTACGTGTGGGTATCATGGTCAGGGGAAGACAATAAATGGTCCTGCGGCGACCCACCTGGCTGATAGCTAGGAGTCAATACACCGGGGCATTTCGGGTATCGAATATTACAACCGCCGAGTCTTAGTACCCGGCGGTTTTTATTGACGCTTCATTCGTAAGGCCATATAATACAGATTTAGTAAGTTCATACAAATGCAATGACGGAGATAGAGACCCGGCATCCGGACAACAGAGAGGAAGTTCACCGGCTGAGAGACTTCCACAAGGATCGGTGTACTCCCTTCACTCCCGAGCAGTTCTTCTGAACAGACATGAATTAGCCCATAAATTAATCTCGTGCAATAGCACGTTCTCGCCGTAAGCGAAGATGAAACATCGCTTGTGGCGATAGAGTGCAGCTTCTGCGGGAGCATGGAATTCATGGAGTAGGAAGAGTCGGTCAGGCCCCGTGACAGGCCTTCGTAAGAGCCGCTGGGAATCCGAATTGGAATTAATTTTGGATGCAGCGGAATATGGGTGGTACCGCGGAGTTCGCAGCTTCGTCCCTTTGCCGGGGGCGGAGCTGTTTTTTGTGCGATAGCCCGGAGAATAGCTGCCGCGCTTGCACGAGCAGATATTCGAAGGGCAACGGACATCGAACGGCGTAGCCGTGAGATGGACGATCGCACCGGAGGGGCACGGATTTTTGCCCATCCGATTGCGATCGTCCGGTGAATATCTATATTCGACGGCCGACGGTCAGCGAGCAGCTGTGCTGCGAGATGTGTAAGTAACTAATTCCTCACCACGAGGAGTTTGAAGAGAGGAGAACGTATGATACAGGAAGATCTCGAGAGGATACGAGAGGAAGCGAAGGAACAGATCGAAAAGGCTGTTTCTTCCGACGACATCAATCAGATCAAGGTGAATATCCTTGGCAAGAAGGGCGCGCTGACCGCGATCCTGCGTGGCATGAAGGACGTCGCGAAGGAGGACCGCCCCAAGGTCGGACAGCTGGTCAACGAGACCAGGGAGAAAATCGAACAGGCGCTCGCGAAAACACAGGCTGAGATGGAGGCAAAGGCGCAGAACGCGCGGCTGTCCGCCGAGACGATTGACGTCACCCTCCCCGCGAAGAGGATGGAGCGAGGACATCTGCATCCGAACCAGGTCGCGCTGCGCGAGATCGAGGAGATCTTCATCGGCATGGGGTACGAGGTGGTCGACGGACCGGAAGTTGAGAAGGACTACTACAACTTCGAGGCGCTGAACATCCCGGCCGACCATCCCGCGAAAGACGAGCAGGACACGTTCTACATCAACCGGGACATGCTGCTGCGCACGCAGACCTCCGGCGTGCAGATCCACGAAATGGAAAAGGGCAGAATCCCGATCCGCATGATCGCACCCGGCCGTGTTTACCGCGCGGATGAGGTGGACGCGACGCACTCTCCGGTATTCCATCAGGTTGAGGGACTCGTGGTCGACAAGGGCATCACGTTCGCGGACCTCAAGGGAACGCTCGCGGAGTTCGCGAAGGGCGTATTCGGTGAGGAGACCAAAGTCCGGTTCCGCCCGCATCACTTCCCGTTCACCGAGCCTTCCGCGGAGATGGACATCTCCTGTTTCAAATGCGGCGGCAAGGGATGCAGCTTCTGCAAGAATGAGGGCTGGATCGAGATCCTGGGCTGCGGCATGGTGCACCCGCACGTGCTGGAAATGTGCCACATTGATCCGGAGGAATATTCCGGCTTCGCGTTCGGTATCGGTCTGGAGCGAATCGCGCTGCTGAAATACGAGATCGACGACATGAGGCTGCTGTACGAGAACGACATCCGATTCCTTCGGCAGTTCTAACTGAGCCGAGATCGTGAGCACAAGGCCCTTCGGCGCTGCCGCGCCAACAAAAGGCGCCCGCAGCGAATGGAGCCGCACCGTGGTTTCGGCTGCCTGTTGTTTGCACAGGTAAGACTGCATGGGACAGAGAGAATAAAGGAGACAGAGATGAACACACCGCTATCATGGATCAGGGACTATGTGCCCGATCTTACATGTACCGATAAGGAATATTATGACAGAATGACGCTCTCAGGCACGAAGGTGGAGAGCTGGACAAGACTTGATAAGAACTGCGAGAAGATCGTGGTCGGCAGAGTCGAGGAGCTGACGAAACACCCCGACGCGGACCATCTCTTCGTGACGCGCCTCAACATCGGCAGGGCTTACGCGGAGGATGGCTACACCGCGGAGACGGACGGCCTGGACGGACAGTATGAGAACTGCATCCAGATCTGTACGAGCGCGCAAAATCTTCACGTGGGCGACGTGGTGCCCGTGTGCCTGAACGGCGGGAAAGTAGCAGGCGGCCACGATGGCTTAGAACCGCCGGAGAACGGTTTCAAGATCAAGGCCGGCAAAATGAGAGGCCTGCCCTCTGTCGGCATGATGTGCGGCATCACGGAGCTCGGCTCGGATGAGCAGTTCTATCCGGGATCCATCAATGACGGGATCTATATTTTCCCGAAGGAGTACGGCGATTCGCTGGAGCTCGGCTCGGACGCGGTCGAGGCGCTGGGCCTTCACGATACCAGCTTCGAGTATGAGATCACATCGAACCGCGTGGACTGCTACAGCATTCTCGGCATTGCAAGAGAAGCGACGGTCACTTTTGGCGTACCGTTCAAGGCGCCAGAAGTTCAGCTAAGGCTTGAAGGGGAGAAAGAAACCAAAGACTTCATCGACGTAGAGATCGAGGCGAAGGATCTCTGCACGAGATACATTGCCTGCGCGATCACGGATGTGAAGCTGGGACCCAGCCCGTGGTGGATGCAGAGGCGGCTGTCCAACTACGGCATCCGTCCCATCAACAACCTCGTGGACATCACGAATTTCGTCATGATGGAATACGGTCAGCCGATGCATGCTTACGATTACGACACGCTGCATGGCGGGAAGATCGTCGTCAAGAGAGCAAAGGACGGCGAGAAGTTCACAACGCTCGACGGCCAGGAGAGAAATCTTGACAGCGACGTTCTCATGATCGCGGACGGCGACAGATACGTGGGCCTTGCGGGTATCATGGGCGGCGAGGACAGCATGATCACAGGCGGCGTGAAGACTGTGCTGCTGGAGTCTGCTACTTTCAATGGAACCAACATCAGAAAAGCGTCTAAGAGAATCGGTATGCGTACGGACGCGTCTGCTATTTTCGAAAAGGGACTCGATCCCTATAACGCGGAAGCGGCCATGGACAGAGCGTGCCAGCTCTTCGAGGAACTGGGCTGCGGCAAGGTCGCAAAGTCGTATGTAGATGTGCACGACGAGCTGCCGGCGCTGCGCAGAATCCCGTTCGAACCGGAGCGAATCAACGCCTTCCTCGGGACCAGTTATACGAAAGAGCACATGCTCGAAATCTTCCGCGCGGAGGAGCTCGAATACGACGAGGCGACGAATGAGATCATCATCCCCAGCTTCCGACAGGATCTTCGGCAGATGTGCGACCTTGCGGAAGAGTGTGCAAGATTCGATGGCTATGACAAGGTACCGTCGACGCTCCCCAGGTCCAGCGCGACGATCGGCAGGCTCACGCCCATGATGGAAATCGAGAACGCGGCGCGCGACATCTGCATGGATTACGGCTACAGTGAGGCGGAGACGTTCTCGTTCGAGAGCCCGAAGGTATTCGATGCCTTAAAGCTCCCCGAAGACGATCCGCTCCGCCGGACGATCCGCATCCGGAATCCGCTCGGAGACGACTATTCCATCATGCGGACGACGCCGATCCCGGGGATGCTGCAGAGTCTTGCGACCAACTATAACCGCAAGAATGAGAATGTAAAGCTCTATCAGCTGGGCAAGGTTTACCTTGCGAAGGAACTGCCCCTCGTGGACTATCCCGACGAGAGGGAACAGCTCGTTCTCGGCTTCTACGGTAACGGCGATTTCTTCAACCTGAAGGGCGTGGTGGAGGATTTCCTGCGCTTTGTCGGCATGAAGGACAAGCCGGTTTATACCAGGTCCGATAAGCCGTTCCTGCACCCGGGAAGGCAGGCTGCCATCGCCTATGATGGGAAGGAGCTTGGGTTCCTTGGCGAGATGCACCCGGATGTGCTGAAGAATTATGGCATCGGCGCGAGAGCGTATGTTGCGCAGATCGACATGCCGACCATCCTGGAATTCGCAAGCTTTGTGCATCATTTCGAGGGCATCGCGAAATTCCCTGCGATCAGCAGAGACCTGTCCATGGTTGTACCCAAGGCAGTGCCCGCGGGCGAGATCGAGGCGGTATTCGACCGGCGCGGCGGCAAGATCCTGGAATCCTACAGCCTCTTCGATATTTACGAAGGCGCGCAGGTGAAAGAGGGCTGCAAGTCGATGGCTTACAACCTGACCTTCCGCAATAAGGAGAGGACGCTTGCGGCCGATGAAGTCGACAAGGCGATGAAGAAGATCCTGAACGGCCTCGAAGGGCTGGGAATCGAACTCAGGGCATAAGAATAAGCAGGAGTTGAGAGGTAGGAATGATAGCAGTTCTGGGCAGCTGGATTTATATCGGTATCTTCTGTCTGGCGGCAGGCTCGGTGTCTCTTGCCGCGCTGGAGAAGCTCACCGGCATTGAGGGAAAACTGAAGGCGAGCGGAACGGCTGTGATCACGGCGGGTGTGCTCGCCATCACGGTCTGTGCGGAGTATTGGAGTATCTTCTACAAGGTCGGCGTACTCTGCCATGTCACGCTGCTCGCTGCGGTCATTCTATGCCTGATTCTGTGGCGGCAGGCAAGAGATATTTTATGTCACATACTGCGTAAAGCGAAGGCCGGTCTGTTCTCGTGGACCGGCCTTGGCTGCATGTTGATGGTGCTGCTCATCGCCTTTGCCACGAGCCGCGGCACGTTCCACACCGACACGGGGATTTACCATGCGCAGGCGATCCGTCTCATTGAGGAGTACGGGCTCATCAAGGGCATGGCGAATTTGCAGCTGCACTTCGGCTACAACAGCGCCTACCTGGTGTTCTGCGCATTCTTCACTCTGAGCAAGGTATTGCCGGTCGCGCTGCATACGACCACGGGGTTTCTCGCGGCACTGTACACGGTCTATGCGTGCAGGCTGCTCGCGGGCAACATCCGGCGCAGAATTCTGATTGAGTATACTGTGAGCGACGAAGCCCGGATCCGGGTTGTGAGGAACAAGACTGCAAGAGAGGGCGACGAAGTTCAGACGCGGACTCTATCAAGCAAGACTTCAAACATAGTTGATAGAAAAACTGTGAATGGAGAGGCTTCGGTTTCTCACGGGTTGCCTGTTGCCCCTTGCTCAGGGACCCTCTCATATATGATCGACGCTGGCGCGATCACGATTCTCATCTACGTGTTCACGAACCTGACGGGAGTGATGTCTCCGGCAACGGATTACGGCACGCTCCTCGTGACAGGCTATCTGATCAGCAGTTGGCTGGAAGCAGCCAGGAGGCGGGACGCGCACACGAACGGCATCTCGATCACGAAGCTTGCGGATACCTGCAACCTTTCCGTGCTGGCGCTTTTTGTTGCCAGCATGAAGCTCTCGGCGGCATTCATGGTTCTCTTGGTCGTATGGCCCCTCATCCAGGGCCTGCGTGTGGGAAAAGGTAAGAGCCTTGCCAGATACGTTGTGGTGGGCCTTCTTGTTTTCCTGCCATATCTTGTTCGCAACGTGCTGATCTCCGGGTGGCTGTTCTATCCCGTGACGGCGATGGATCTCTTCCGCGTGCCGTGGAAGGTTCCGGCGGCGTACGCGATCGTGGACAGCCAGCAGATTTCGGTCTGGGGCAAGTGTCTCTATGACATCGGCAAGGCGGACTGGAAGGTTTCGCAGTGGCTTCCTATCTGGTGGCAGGGGCAGGAGCACTATGGGCAGATGCTCATTTACGCGAACGTGCTCGCCGCGGCGCTGCTCATCATCAATCTCATCCTGCATCGGCTCGTGAGAAAATCAAAGGCGGGACCAAAGGGTACTGGCGAGGTCGCCACGCTGATTCTCGTGCTGCTCATCAATGAGGCGGTGTGGTTCCTGACGGCGCCGTTCATTCGCTACGGGTTGGTCTATCTCCTGGTGCTGCCGCTGTTGGCAGCCGCGTTGTTCCTCGACCATCTTCATGCACTTGCGAGAGAGAAGAGCTTCTGGAAAGTGCCGGGGGCATTCCTTGCGGTACTCGCGGTTCTATGTTTCTGTGCCTGGATCGACCATTATGCCATGGACGATCTGGTCTTCGTGAAACAGAATCTCTCATCTCCTTATTATCTCTGGCAGCAGCCGTTTGACAATCCGAGGGAGGAAGCGGAAGAGAGGAACGGAATCAAAATCTACTATGCAGCCGAACAGGAGCGCAACAGCTACTATGTTTACCCGTCGACGGCTTACAAGATGATGCTGGATCGCACGGAACTCATCGGCAACACCATCGAGGAGGGCTTCCGACCGGCGGAGTGAGAGAACTCGCTGAGCAAGGCAGTGGGGCGATGGGATACAGTCAAGCGGGAATGCGGGAGCTTGTTTGCCAAAACTAACAGTTGGACTTTTACAGAAACCGACCGTATAATGAATTGATCTCTCGTATTTGTTCAGCATAGCCAGAAGTGCTGGTATCCCGAAGCGCTGGTGTTCTGAATGTATACGATTCTCATGCAACTGAATCGCAGAGCGGCGAAGAGTATGAAACATCAATTCACGATGCGGAGGCGGATCGTGGCGCGGATGGCGGCCATCATGGCGGCGGGCGCGCTGGCTGTTTGCGCGGTAGGACCTGTAACTGCATATGCGGCGGAACGGACAGTGGACTTCTCCTATGTCGAGCAGGATATTGCGAACTGGGAGGCGGTGTACTGCCCTGTTCTTGATGCGAAAAGTATGCAGACGGCGAAGCAGCTCCCGGCACGCCAGTCGAAAAATCTCGACGTGACGGACGCTGCCGGGGCAATTTACGGCAACCTGACGGACACGATCCGCAGCAGCAGTGTCCTGAAAACACAGAGGGCCCTGATGTTATATGACGTCTTAAGCGGCAATTATTCGCAGAAGGCGGTCGCGCTGTTCCTGGACCACGGCTATTTCACCGAGTATTATAAGGATTTGCGCGCGGCGGGGCTCGTTGAGGACAGCTACCGGATGCCGGCGAAGGCTTATGCGACGACGGTGCTCAGGGAAACGGTCACGGTGCCCGACAATGACGGCGTTGAGACGACATACCGGATGATCAAGACGGATTCGTCATACCTCGACACGGAGCAGCTGCGCACGGTCGCGCTCTCGACGAAGGACAAGAAAACCGCAAGGTCGCTCGAGAAGAAGATTGCCTCGTTCGAGGAGGACTTCACGCCGAAGGCTGCGGTTGCAAAGTAATTATATTTTGGAAAGGACAATTCAATAGATGGAACGTAAGAACGCATGGAATACCTACGATCTCAAGATGCAGAAAGAATGCCTTGATTTCGCGGAGGAGTACAGGCATTTCATTTCGGACAACAAGACGGAGCGCGAGTGCGTTGACACTTTCGTGAACGCCGCGGAAAAGGCAGGCTATGTCGAGCTGACCAGAGCCATTGAGGAGAAGCGGGAGTTAAAGCCGGGCGACAAGATCTACATGGCCTGGATGAACAAGTCTCTCGTGATGTTCCAGATCGGTTCTGAGCCGATGGAGCACGGCCTCAACATCCTCGGCGCGCACATCGACAGCCCCCGCATGGATGTGAAGCAGAACCCTGTATATGAAGAGGGCGGGTTTGCTTACCTGGATACGCACTACTATGGCGGCATCAAGAAATATCAGTTCGTAGCCCTGCCGCTGGCTCTGCACGGTGTGATCGTCAAGAAAAACGGCGAGACGGTTGTCTTGAATGTGGGTGAGGATCCGGACGATCCGGTATTCTTCGTGTCTGATCTTCTGATCCACCTCGCACAGGAGCAGATGACGAAGCCCGCGAGCAAGGTGATCGAGGGCGAGGCGCTGGATCTCATCGTCGGCAACAAGCCTGTCATCATCGACGCGAATACGAAGGCGTCAAAAGATAAGACGCCCGAAGAGCTCGCGAAGGAGAATGAGGCTGCATCTGAGAAGGACGCTGTGAAGAAGGTCCTGCTCGCGATTCTCAGTGAGAAGTATGGTATCGAGGAAGCGGACTTCGAGTCTGCGGAGCTTGAGATCGTGCCTGCCGGTGCGGCAAGAGATGCCGGTTTCGATCGCAGCATGATCCTCGGCTACGGACAGGATGACAGAGTCTGCGCTTATCCTTCTTTCCGCGCGATGATCGAGACCGAAGCGCCGAAGAGAACCAGCGTGACGCTCCTTGTTGACAAGGAAGAGATCGGCTCAGTCGGCGCGACGGGAATGCAGTCCAAGTTCTTCGAGAACGCGCTCGCGGAGGTCATGAATCTCGCGGGACAGTTCTCCGAGATCGCACTGCGCCGATGCCTTGCCAACAGCTGCATGCTCTCGTCTGATGTTTCGAGTGCATACGATCCGAATTACGCAGAGAACTTCGAGGCGAAGAACACAGCTTACCTCGGCAGAGGCATGGTGCTGAACAAGTTCACGGGCTCCCGCGGCAAGAGCGGCAGCAACGACGCCAATGCGGAGTACATCTCGCACCTTCGGAACATTTTCGACCAGGATCACATCCTCACGCAGACCGCGGAGCTTGGCAAGGTTGACGTCGGTGGAGGCGGCACCATCGCTTACATCCTGGCACTGTACGGCATGAATGTCATTGACAGCGGCGTGCCCGTTCTGTCCATGCACAGCCCGTGGGAGACGACCAACAAAGCCGATATTTACGAGGCTTTCCGCGGATACAAGACCTTCCTTCGGGACGCGGATTTCAGGAACGAATAACATAACTATTCAGCACAGCGAAATTTATGAGCAGACAGATGTGTTTACACGGCTGGATGCGATATGAATTGAGCCAGGGGGCCATACCTCTTCGGGGTACAGCGCGTAGCGGGCCGCTGAAAAGTTAGCAATAGATTAGAAAGTGACCGGGGCATGTTCAAAGTGCCCCGGATTATTATGGCAGAAGAGAAACAGTTATACAGTAACGCTAGCATGAACATCCTCGGCAGAGAGGATGCGGAAGATAAGATCGTGGACGGCGTCCACGCGGATGGGGTGCCGGTCGGACAGAAAACGTCGGACTACTATTTCGACCTGCCAAAAGACCTCATCGCGCAGGATCCCTGCGAGCAGAGAGATAATTGCCGCATGCTCGTCATCGACCGGGAAACCGGCGCGCTGGAGCACAAGGTGTTCCACGACATCATTGATTATCTGGAGCCGGGAGAGACGCTGGTGCTCAATAACACGAAGGTCATCCCGGCAAGGCTTCTCGGTACGAAGACGGACACGGGCGCGAATGTCGAAGTCCTGCTCCTCAACCGCAAGTCGGACGATGTCTGGGAGACGCTCGTAAAGCCTGGCAAAAAAATGAGGCCCGGCGCAAAGGTTACGTTCGGCGACGGGAGTCTGTCCGGCGAAGTCATTGATGTCATTGATGACGGCGACCGGCTGATCCGGTTCCACTATGACGGCATCTGGGAAGAAGTTCTTGACAGGCTCGGCGAAATGCCGCTGCCGCCTTACATCACGCACAAGCTCGAAGACCCTGCCATGTACAACACTGTATATGCGAAATTCGACGGCAGCGCGGCAGCGCCTACGGCGGGGCTTCATTTCACCAAAGAGCTGCTGGAGAAGATCCAGGAAAAAGGCATCAATCTCGCCTACGTCACGCTGCATGTCGGGCTGGGGACTTTCCGCCCGGTTAAGGTCGACGATGTCAAAGAGCATCACATGCACACCGAGTGGTACAACGTGCCGCTGGCCACGGCGGATCTCATCAATGAGACACACCGAAATGGCAAGCGTGTCATCTGTGTCGGCACGACGAGCTGCCGCACCGTGGAGTCCGCTGCGGATGAGAATGGCATTGTGCGGGCAGGTGCGGACAATACGTCGATCTTCATCTATCCGGGCTATAAATATAAAGTCATGGACGGACTTATCACGAATTTCCACCTGCCCGAATCCACGCTGATCATGCTCGTGTCTGCATTTGCGGGCAGAGAGAACGTACTGCACGCTTACAATGTGGCTGTGCAGGAGAAGTACAGGTTCTTTTCCTTTGGAGACGCCTGCTTTTTTGAGTAAATGAGAAGGGCGTGGGATGCGTGCTATCTCTGGTAAAATGGGAAATTTCAGAAGGCAGCCGGACTGAGTCCGGCTGCCTTCGTCGTGGCGGGTGGGAAGATTTCAGCGAACTTGCGGGGGATTCGACAAGACTTACCATACATGCGGCTCATGTCGAAAGCCATTCGACATAGATGAAGATAGTTGAGGCGGGTGTCGAAAGGCTTCGACATACAGGCGAGATATGGTCTCTCGTGTCGAATGCATTCGACATGGCTGGCCATACATGTGGCTCATGTCGACGGTCCTTCGACATGGATGAAGAGTGCTGCCTCTGGTGTCGAAAAGCTTCGACATACAGGCGAGATATGGCCTCTCGTGTCGACGGCATTCGACATGGCTGGCCATACATGTGGCTCATGTCGACGGCATTCGACATGGGAGGCTATATATGCGGATTATGTCGAAGGCCCTTCGACATGGATGAAGAGTGCTGCCTCTGGTGTCGAAAGGCTTCGACATACAGGCGAGATATGGTCTCTCATGTCGACGGCATTCGACATGGCTGGCCATATATGCGGCTCATGTCGAAGGTCCTTCGACATGAATGAAGAGTGCTGCCTCTGGTGTCGAAAGGCTTCGACATACAAGCGAGATGCGGCTTCTCATGTCGACGGCATTCGACATGGAAGGCTATATATGCGGATTATGTCGACAGGACTTCGGCGGTCACATGCGGTGTCCACGGACGATGGAATCTATCGCCTTTCAAGCCGGATGATGCTAAGATACTGATGCAAGTTATTATTTGCGAAAGGGAGGAGAAGTGGATGCCCAGCAATAAGTGAAATGGTTCGAAGGAATTGGAGCAGTTCAAATCCGGCGAAGTAGACACAGCAAAAGGGAAATTTGCCTTTGCGACTGCGAAGTCAATTGCCATGAAGTCAATTGTCACAAAGGCAATCGCCGCGGCGGCGGTTACGGCGTTGGCGATTACCACACTGCCGGGCGCAGCAGTGCATGCCGCAGAAAATGCGGCAGCGCAGCCAGTAGCAGTGGCTCCCGCGCCGGCTGGCGAGACTTCCGCAACGCAGGCTGCAGTGCAGCCCGCAGCCGCTGACCAGCAGATAGCAGCGCAGACTGTACCTGCCGCCGCGCTTCCTGACCCGACTTTCGTTGGGGTGGAAGATCATGGCATCCCGATCATGAAGCTTTATCTCAACGGCGTGACGCTCGATGTGGTCAACAACGGTTCCAAGGATACGAAATATCAGGGCAATGTCCTGCAAATCATTGACAACGGGCAGGTGACGGAGCAGCAGGCGGACGTGGAATTCAAGGGCCGCGGCAACTCGACCTGGAGAGAGTCGAAGAAGCCTTATCAGATTCGCTTCGCAGACAAAACAGATTTGTTCGGTCTCGGCGCGTCCCGTAAGTGGGTGCTGCTCGCGAACAGCCTCGATCCGACCGGAATTCACAACGATTTTGTCAAGAAGGTCGCCAACGACATTGGTGAGCCGTATGTCGCGCAGGGCACATTCGTTGATCTGTACGTGAATAATGAGTATGTCGGCGCGTACTATCTGACGCACAAGACAGAGCTCGGCAGTGCGGTCGTGGATCTTGACAGCGACGCTGGCCTCCTATTGCAGATCAACAATTTCAATCAGGACTACGACGATCCTTACTTCATCTCGAACGGCGGCACTTTCGTCAATGTCTCGGATTCCGAGGATGAAGGTAACGTTCAGGCGAATATGCACCTTGTCGAGCAGCAGTTCAATCAATTCGAAGCCGACATCGCTGCCGGCAACTGGGAGGGCGTCCAGAAGGAGATTGATGTCACATCGTTCGCCCGCTATTACCTGCTCAATGAGCTGGGCAACAATCCGGACGCCAATGACACGAGCTTCTACCTGTATTGGGATGGCCCCGGGGATCTCATTCACGCGGGCCCGATCTGGGACTTCGATGTTGCTTTCGGGACAAATCCGTTCGACGACAATTTCGGAAATGATCCGGGGAAGCTGGCTGTTTACCGGAAGGGAGCGAAATACCCACTGACGCTACTGATCGATACATTTCCGCAGTTCCGCGAGATCGTGAACCGTGAATACCGCGAAAACATCAGGCCTGCCGCTGCCACTGAGCTCTCCCGGATAGATTCGCTGGCGGCCAAGATTCGCACGGCGCAGAATGCAGACCATGCGAAGTGGCATTACAGGGATTTCGACCGCTCCATCGAGGAGATGAAGGCGTGGATCTTCACGCACATGACAGTGATGGACGCGGTGTATTATGCCGGCGGCGATCCGTACCAGTATCAGGGGTGGGTTCCGGACGGACGATAAAATATTTCGTAACAGTTCAGAACCATCGTTTCTGAACTGTTACGCAGGCCGCACATGCAGATTTTGCTGCGCAAAAGTGCGGCCTGCCTGCTGAATAGATACTTTGGTACGCCCTCAGCAGCAAGTGCTTCGGGCTGTACTGAACAGATACAATATTTCGATAGAATTCCGAGGATGATTGTGGAAACCAAGATTATTGTCAATCCGACAAACAGGAGGAAACGTATCCTCTTCATCACGAATACCTCGGCGGGGCAGGGCGGCGCGCGGCAGAAGATGTATCCGGTTATCTCGACGCTTTCGGAGAACAACTGCGAGGTGACAGTGTATCCGATCATTCCGAATGAGAAGCTGACGGCGGACTCGATCCTCAGGGAGGGCTTCGATGAATTCGGCCGCTTCCGTTTCGATGTCGTCCTTTGCTGCGGCGGAGACGGCACGTTGAATCATGTCATCAACGCGCTCATGGATTTGGATATTCACGTGCCGATCGGTTACATTCCGAGCGGCTCCACCAACGATTTCTCGAAGAACCTGAACGGCGATCTTACGACGGAAGACATTGCAAGAGCAGTCGCCGGCACGCACACATACGACTATGACATCGGAAGACTCGAAGGTAAATATTTCAACTACGTCGCGGGTTTCGGCGCTTTCACAGGCATCAGCTACTCCACGGATCAGACGTTCAAAAACGTGTTCGGCTACGGTGCGTACATCCTGAACATGATCGCGACGCTGCCACAGAACATTTCGTATAAACAGCACGTCGTGGTCGAACATGACGGTCAGAGAGAAGAGGACGAGTACATCTTCGGCGGCGTGACCAACTCACTCTCCATCGCGGGCGTCGAGTCGCCGATACTCAGCAATGCCTCTCTCAACGACGGCCTGTTCGAGGTGCTGCTCGTCAAGGCGCCAAGCGACCTCATTGATATGAACGAGATCGTGCAGGGACTGTCGAAAGGAAATGCGGACAATCCTTACGTCAAAGTGTTCCACACGAGAAAGGTTGCTTTCCACGCGGACAGCCTGCTCGACTGGACCGTCGACGGGGAATTCGGCGGCAGCTACCGCGACGCCACGATCGAAGTATTTCCCCGGGCCATCAAGATCATGGTGCCATAACACAAGATTGGAAGAATCAATGCTCTCAGTAGTTATTCCTGCATACAATGAAGATAAGATGATCGCCATAACCGCGAAGGCGGTGTCTGATGTTTTGACAAAGGCGCAGATCCCGTACGAGATCATTTTCGTTAACGACGGCTCGAAGGATGCGACATGGCAGGAGATTGCCGCGGCATCGGAGCGGAATCCGCACGTTCGTGGCGCCTGCTTCTCGCGCAATTTCGGCAAGGAAGCGGCGATTTACGCGGGGTTATTCGAGTCCGCCGGCGACTGCACTGCCGTCATGGACTGCGACCTGCAGCACCCGCCCGAAAAGCTTGTCGAGATGTACCGGCTCTGGCAGCAGGGGTATCAGGTGATCGAAGGCGTGAAAACATCGCGCGGCGATGAGAGCGGCCTCCACGCGATGGCGGCTGCGGCTTTCTATGGCATCATCAGCAAAGCAACCGGGATCGACATGTCGAGAGCGTCCGATTTCAAGCTCCTCGACCGCCAGGCCGTCAACGTCCTCCTCAACATGAAGGAGAAGAATGCTTTCTTCCGCGCGCTGTCCTCCTGGATCGGCTTCCGAACCACGCAGGTGGAATTCGACGTGCAGGAGAGAGCCGCGGGCGTGTCGAAATGGTCGACGAGTTCCCTGTTCCGTTACGCGATCACCAACATCGCTTCCTTCACAGCCGTGCCGATGCAGATCGTGACTGTCCTCGGCGTACTCATGTTCCTGCTCATGATATTGCAGGGCGTGGAGGCGCTCATCACCTATTTCCGCGGCACTGCGGTGCCCGGCTACACGACGATGATCATCCTCGAGCTGTTCACGGGCAGTATCATCATGATCAGCCTCGGCATCATCGGCTACTACATTTCGAAGATTTACGAGGAGGTCAAGGGCCGCCCGAAATTCATCATCTCCGAGAGAACGGGCGCCGCGGCGCAAAGAGACATTCAACCTGGACGGCATCAACGCCGCTTTTCCGAGCGGACGGGCGATGCGGAGCAAGGAGAAGATCAACCTGAGCGGCATCAACGTCGCTTCCCCGAACGAACTGACGCCGCGGCGCAGGCAGGAGAGGAGAGCAAGTCATGATCGTCGAATACCATGCGGACGACTACGGCCTCTTCCCCGCGCAGTCACGGCGCATTCTGGACTGCTACGAGAACGGCGCGCTGAACGGCATTTCGATCATGCCCAACAGCCCTTACTTTGCGGAAACCATGCAGTGGATCGCGCCATATCGCGATAAGATCGCAGTCACAGTGCACCTCAATTTCATGGAAGGCACGGCGCTCGCGGGCAGAGATGTGGTGCCGGACCTCGTCGATGCGAACGGCAATTTCTCGATCGGCTTCGGCAGGCTCCTCCTTATTTCTTACTGTCCCCCTCTCAAGAGAAAATATCAGGCAGAGGTGAAGGCGGAATTAAAAGCGCAGATCCAGGCTTGCCTTCCATACCTTGATACGGCACACGTAAGACTCGACGGGCACGGACATTACCACATGCTGCCTGTTATTTTCGATGCATTGGCAGAGTTAATTGCGGAAGAGGGATGGCAGGTCGATTTCATTCGCGTGCCCATGGAAGACGTCGCGATGTACCGGCGGCACAGGAAGGAAATTCACGATTTCAAGTTCATCAATTATGTGAAAGTCGCGATTCTGAACCATTTGGGGCGGCGGAATCTGAGAAAGCATCCGGAACTCTTCCGGAGTGCGAAGCCGTACTATTTCTGCGGCGTGATGCTCTCGGGGCACATGAGCTGGGAGAATGTCGCGCCTTTTCTCGAAGACGCGAAAGCAACGGCGAAGAGCCGCGGGCAGAACCTCGAGCTCCTGTTCCACCCGGGCGCCGTCCTCGAAGAGGAAGATATCGCACGGCTAACCAGCAAAGACGACGTCACCTTCCTCACCAGCAATTGGCGTGCGAAGGAAGCTGACGCATTGAAGAGACTATAGCTATCTACCATGTCTTCCGGTAGGCGTTCGGCGTCATGCCCTCGACCTGCCGGAACGCCCTCGCGAAATAGTGCGGGTCAGGGATGCCGACAGCCGCGCCGACGGATTCGATGGAATCGGAAGTAAAGCGCAGGAGCTGTTTCGCATGCGTGATCCGCACGTGCAGCAGATAGTTCCCGATGGACGTGCCATACTGGTCCCGGAAAACGCGTGTCAGGTAATACTTATTGATGTAGTGTTCCCGGGAGAGCTGGTCCAGCGAAATCTTCTCGGCATAGTGCGCGTCCAGATAGTCACGAATGGCGCGGACGCCTTCTTTTTTCTGAGCCTTGCCGGACTGCTTCTCAGGATGCCAGCTCTCGCGCATGAGGAGTGAGAGGAGACCGGCCAGCGCCTCATTGATCTTCATGTCGCGGATGTAATCATCGCCGGACGCCAACTCGTAGAGCGCGGTGAGCGCCCCCTGGAAGCCGGGCAGATCATTCGGGTGGAAAACATTCAGGCCGCCCCGCTCCATATATTTCGCGTAAATACCAGGCATGAACTGTGCATTGAAATGTGCCCACGACAGCTCCCACAGATCGTTGGAGGTCGAGTGGGAGTAGTGCTGCCGACAGTCGATGAAAACGCAGTCGCCCGGGCGCAGCGCTGTGACCTGCCCGTTGTAGGAGAGTTCGCCGGAGCCGGACCTGACGATGAAGAACAGGAAAGACGACAGATTCGACCGCGCCGAGGTATGCGGCTTCTTCGCCTTGAGCGAGCCGGTCTCCTGCAGATAGAGGAGCGATTCGCGCGCGAAAGCCGACGGCGTGTAAATAACACGCCGGGATGAGACGATGCTTCCGTGGAAAAGGGACGCGGAGGGGGAATTGCCTGCGGCGGCTGGGATGGCGATGCGACCAGTATTCAAATTATATTGGCTGTGTTCTATCATTACGCTGAACTGTTCCATATCGGTCATTTCTGCAACATATTGCTCACTCTGTAATGCCAGCACTCTATTGTCGACTCTGTTTTGGGCATTGATTAGCGGTTTCATACCAGCTTCAATTCTAGCTTCCATCTAAGTTGCAATAACTATCCTGATTTCAGCGTTGATTTCGGTCTCAATCTCAGCCTCGCGAGGTCTGATGGGCCAATAGACCACGCTGGGAATTTTAGTCCCACATGTTCGGGAGAAATCCGGGCCAATAGAAACTTTGAGAAATTTTGGGCCCATGCTTCGGAATGAAGCTCGGGCCAATACGGATGCAGAAGAAATTCAGGTTCAATTTTGGGCTGATTTGCGAGCTCTTTTTGGTGACTGAAATTTTCCTGCCAGGCTATTGGCCCGGGGACCGCAACAATTCATGGGACCGGATTTTCGGTAAGCCGCTATTGGCCCGAGAATCGCAACAATTCATGGGACTGAATTTCCTGCACGCCGCTGTTAGCCCGAGGAAGCTTTCGGGATATGGTCCTGTATTTTCTGAAAGGCCGCCTTGGCCCAGATGATACAGCGGCCTGTCTTCTGAATATCTACTTTGGTACGCCAAGAGAAGCAAGCCCTTGGGCGTTTGCTTCGGGCTGTACTTAACAGATACCTGCAGGCAACTTTGGCCCATGAGCTGCAAAATCTGTCAGCAGAACAGACCAACAACGGACTTGTTACATTCAAGTCTGCGCCTGCAAAGACAATAAGTCAATATTGTGCAATAATTAACCAACATCCTGCCTGACCAAAGACGATGAAAGGCGTTATCATTATAACCGTTGAATCGAAGCAATGTGTCAATATATGACATATTTTATCTATGACCACAAGGAGGCCACAATGGCAAAGAGAGCACTGATTACAGGCATTACGGGGCAGGACGGATCCTACCTTGCGGAGTTCCTGCTGGAGAAAGGTTATGAAGTTCACGGCATCATAAGGCGCGCCTCGATCTCCAACACGGCACGCATTGATCATCTCCTGGAAAACAACAGGCTCATTCTTCACGATGGTGATCTCACAGACGGTTCCGCGCTGATCCGTATCATCGGAGAGGTGCAGCCGGATGAGATTTACAACCTGGCAGCGCAGTCCGATGTACATGTTTCCTTCGACTCTTCGGAGTATACGGGCAATGTGGACGCTCTTGGCGTGCTGCGCATTCTCGAGGCGGTCAGAACGGCCGGTCTTGCGAAAAAGACAAAAATCTATCAGGCTTCCACCTCCGAGTTATTCGGCAAAGTAGAGGAAGTTCCACAGAAGGAGACGACCCCGTTCCATCCTTACAGCCCGTATGCCGTCGCGAAACAGTACGGCTTCTGGATCGTGAAGGAGTACAGGGAAGCGTACGGCATGTTCGCCGTGAATGGCATCCTGTTCAACCACGAGTCCGAGCGCCGCGGTGAGAATTTCGTCACGAGGAAAATTACGCTGGCAGCAGGCCGCATCGCGGAGGGCTTGCAGGATCATCTGGAGCTCGGCAACATGGATTCCCGTCGTGACTGGGGCTATGCCAAGGACTACGTGAAATGCATGTGGCTCATCCTGCAGCAGGACGAGCCGGATGATTTCGTCATTGCGAGTGGTGAACAGCACACAGTGCAGGATTTCACTGACAGGGCATTCCGCGCCAACGGCATTGAGCTTCGCTGGGAAGGCGAGGGAGTTGACAAGAAGGCGTATGATGCTGCTACAGGCAAACTCCTCGTCTGCACCAATGAGAGGTGGTACCGTCCGACCGACGTCGTGAACCTCTGGGGCGATCCCACAAAGGCGAGAACGCAGCTTGGCTGGAACCCGCAGGAGACGCCATACGAGAAACTCGTCGAGATCATGGCAGAGCACGACAGGAAGCTGGCGAAGCGCGAGAAGGCGCTGCGTGACGCGAAGCTTGACTGAGCCTTGAATTGAAACAATGATTCCACCCCTCCCCCAAAAAAATTCACGTAATACATGATGGGCGTGAACTTCAAGAATAGATGTAGATTCAAACGCAGCATGATACAAGAATGGTAGCGATATTAAGATTGACAGGAGATACGAACATGACACAAATACCGGAAGAGTACAGAAGTAAACAGCCCCCGATGCCCAAGGACGCGAAGATTTACGTCGCCGGGCACCGCGGTATGGTAGGCAGCGCAATCGTGCGCGAGCTGGAGCGCCAGGGCTACACCAATATCATCACCAGGACGCACAAGGAGCTCGACCTGTGCCGTCAGGACGAGGTCGAGGCATTCTTCGAGAAGGAGAAGCCTGATTATGTTTTCCTCGCCGCGGCGAAAGTTGGCGGCATCGTTGCGAATCAGGAGGCACTCGCGGATTTCATGTATCAGAACATGATTCTTGAGATGAATGTCATCCATTCTGCCTGGCAGAACGGCGTGAAGAAGTTTGAATTCCTCGGCAGCTCCTGCATCTATCCCCGTATGGCGCCGCAGCCGATGAAGGAGTCGTGCCTTCTGACTTCCGAGCTCGAGAAAACGAATGAAGCCTACGCCCTGGCGAAAATATCAGGCCTCAAGTATTGTGAGTTCCTCAATCGTCAGTATGGCACCGATTACATTTCCGTGATGCCGACAAACCTCTACGGTCCGAATGACAATTATCACCCGACACACAGCCATGTGCTGCCGGCCCTCATCCGTCGGTTCCACGAGGCGAAGGAGCAGAACCTGCCCTATGTTACCTGCTGGGGCGATGGGTCACCCCTGCGCGAGTTCCTGTACGTGGATGATCTCGCGAACCTGTGTGTTTTCCTGATGAATAACTATTCCGGCAATGAGACCGTCAACGCCGGCACAGGCAAGGAGTGCACGATCAAAGAGCTGACCGAGCGCGTCGCAAAGATCGTGGGCTACACCGGCGAGATCCGGTGGGATACCTCGAAGCCGAACGGTACACCGAGAAAGCTCCTCGACGTCTCGAAGTCGAAGGCCATGGGGTGGGAGCCGCAGACGAGCCTTGACGAGGGCATCCGCCTGACCTACGAGGATTTCCTGCACAATCCCATGCGCGCGGAGAGATAGACCGTGATGACAGCCCAGTGATGTGCCTATCTTGAGAAGAACGCACAGTCAGAAAATCAATGTGGCTATATGCAGATACAGAGACGGTACGGGCATAGGTTAGGCAGAAGGTAAGGAGATAACTATGCATGTGATCTTACTGAGCGGTGGCTCGGGAAAGCGGCTCTGGCCGCTGTCCAACGACATCCGCAGCAAACAGTTCATCAAAATTTTCCGCAAAGAGGATGGCAGTTACGAATCCATGGTGCAGCGCATGTACCGGCAGATCAAAGCGATTGACCGGGATGCGACGATCACCGTCGCAACCTCGCGATCGCAGATCTCCCAACTGCGTCACCAGGTAGGAGAAGAGGTTGGCATTTCTGTGGAGCCCTGTCGGAGGGATACTTTCCCTGCAATCGCGATCGCAACGGCCTACCTGCATGATGTGCAGGGCGTCGCCGAGGAGGAGCCTGTCGTAATCTGCCCGGTGGATCCGTACGTCGAGACCGATTATTTCGAGGCGTTGAAAAAGCTCTCCGACCTCGCGGCGAAGGGTGCCGTGAATCTGACTGTCATGGGGATTGAGCCGACTTACCCTTCGGAGAAGTACGGCTATGTCATCCCGACGACGAAGGATCCAGTCGCGAAGGTTGCGACCTTCCGGGAGAAACCGAACGCTGAGACAGCGAAGCAGTATATAGCGCAGGGAGCGTTGTGGAATGCTGGTGTTTTCGCCTGCAAGGTGGGATACGTGCTGGAGAAAGCACACGAGCTCATCGACTTCACTGATTACGACGACCTGTTCGCACAATACGAGACGGTGCAGAAGATCAGCTTCGACTACGCGGTGTGCGAGAAGGAGCCGGAAATTCAGGTGCTGCGCTTTGCCGGGCAGTGGAAGGACATGGGCACCTGGAATACGCTGACGGAGGCGATGGAAGAGTCGACGATCGGCAAGGCGACGCTGAACGAGACCTGCGAGAACACTAACGTCATCAACGAACTGGATATTCCAATCCTCGGTATGGGACTGAAGAACATGGTCATCGCAGCGAGCCCGGACGGCATTCTCGTTTCGGATAAACAGCAGTCTTCCTATATCAAACCCTTCGTCGACGCGATGGATCAGCAGGTCATGTTCGCGGAGAAATCCTGGGGCAGTTTCCAGGTGCTGGATGTTGAGAACGAGAGCCTCACGATCCTCGCGACGCTCTCTGCAGGGCACCGGATGAACTATCACAGCCACGAGCACAGGGATGAGGTATGGAACATCATTTCCGGGCACGGGCGCGTCATCATCGACGGCATGGAGCAGCAGGTGAAGCCGGGCGACGTCATCACAATGCAGGCGGGCTGCCGGCACACGATCATCGCCGACACGATGCTGCGCCTCATCGAAGTGCAGCTCGGCAAAAACATCAGCGTGCACGATAAGATCAAGTACCGCCTGGACAGCGACACCTAGGTGGGAATTGCAAACCTGAGGCCGAAGCCAATCATCGGTGATCCGATTCGTGAGTTTCTCGCGCAGGTGCCACAAGTACGTAACACCAGGAATTCCAATGAATAGAAGTAACAGCTCAGAGCAGCACAAAGAATGTGCTGCTGTGGACGTTTCGGATAGTAAATTGAATAGACAGGCGGCGCTCGTGCGGGAGCCATTCCTGCTAAAACCCACGGGCAAAGATTACCTCTGGGGCGGGAACCGGCTGAATGACGACTTTTCCAAAGGGATTGACATGCAGCCGCTTGCGGAGACGTGGGAGTGTTCCACACACCCGGACGGGCCCAGCACGATCGCCAGCGGGACTTTCGAGGGAGAAAAGCTGCCGGAGCTCATCGCGGCGCACCCGGAAATCCTGGGAACGCATCCGCAGAAGGCGGGTCTTCCCAAAGGCCAGATCCCGATCCTCGTGAAGTTCATCGACGCGGCGAAGGACCTGTCAATCCAGGTGCACCCGGATGATGCTTACGCAAGAGCGCATGAGAACGGGGCGCTTGGCAAGACGGAGATGTGGTACGTCGTCGACGCGACGAAGGACGCCTCCCTCATTTACGGCTTCAACCGGGCCATGGATCGCGAGAAGGTTCGGCGGGCGCTCACAGAGGTAGAAGGGGGAAGATCTCATCCTGTGACTGGTTCAGATGCCGAGGGAGCACACGCAGCGCGATTAGATGAGCAAGGCAGCTGGGATATCGCTGCACATGGCACATTGGCAGACGTTGCAGATCTTCCGAATGATACAGAGCATAGTAGTTGGCAACGCGCAAGCCAGCGTGGCGAGTCCGGGAAATGCACAGGCCAGACAAGAGGTAAGATCGAGAAGTATCTCAACCGGGTGCCGGTGAATCAGGGCGATGTGTTCTACATTGAGGCGGGGACGGTGCACGCGATCTGCGCGGGAAGTCTTATCGTTGAGATTCAGGAGAACAGCAACCTCACCTACCGCATGTACGACTATCACCGCACGGACAAGAACGGCAGGGAGCGGGAGCTGAACATCGACAAGGCGCTCGATGTCGCGAACTTCCACGTGGGCAACGTGCCGCGACAGCCGATGCGCGTGCTCAGGTTCCGGCCGGGCTTTGCCTCTGAGTTCCTCTGCCGATGCAAATATTTCGAGGTTGAACGGATTCTCCTGAATACCGAGAGAATCCGCAAGATGGCAGCCCTCTCGACTGACGCTTCCTCCTTCCAGGTGCTCGTGTGCACAGACGGGTGCGGCACGATGTTCTGGGGAGAGCGGCACCTCGAATTCTTCAAGGGAGATACGATCTTCCTGCCCGCAGAATCAGTGCCTGTCAGACTTCACGGACGGGCAGAATTTCTAAAGGTGTATTGCTAAGGAAAATAGTGTAATATATAAGAGTCTTTCTGCGCTCGGAGAAACGGCACGGATAAGACTCTTTATTATGCTGTCACAATGAAAGATGGAAGCCTGCTGTTAACACAGACGGGCAGATAAGGATAATTCGCTTATGGCTAAAAAGTTAAACGGTACTGTCATCGTCACCTACCGCTGCAACGCGCGGTGTACGATGTGCAGCAGATATAAGGCTCCGTCCATCCCGGAGGAGGAGCTCTCACTCGAGACGATCAAGAAACTCCCACCGATGTATTTCACGAACATCACGGGCGGCGAGCCGTTCATCCGCACGGACCTGAAGGACATCGTGCGGGAGCTGAATAAGATTTCGGACCGCATCGTCATCTCGACGAACGGATTCTTCACGGATCGCATCATCGACCTGTGCAAGGAATTCCCGAACATCGGCATCCGCATTTCGATCGAGGGCCTCGAGCAGACGAACAACGAGATCCGAGGCCTGCCGGACGGTTTCAACCGCGGCTACACGACGCTCAAAAAGCTGCGCGAGATGGGTATGAAGGACGTCGGTTTCGGCATGACGGTGCAGGATAAGAATGCGCCCGATCTCATTCCGCTGTACGAGCTCTCCAATAAAATGGACATGGAATTCGCGACCGCGAGTCTCCACAACAGCTTCTATTTCGTCGAGGCGAGGAACATCATCCACGATCGCCCGATGGTCGCGGAGAATTTCGAGAAGCTCATCAACGAGCTCCTGAACTCCAACAGCCCGAAGAAGTGGTTCCGCGCTTATTTCAACCACGGACTCATCAACTACATTTACGGACAGAAGAGACTCCTGCCGTGCGACATGTCGTTTGATACTTTTTTCATCGACCCGTACGGCGACGTCATGCCCTGCAACGGCACGAAGGACAAGGAGGTCATGGGCAACCTCAACACCCAGTCCTGGGATGAGGTCTGGAACAGCGAGGCGGCGGAGAAGGTGCGCTACAAGGTGCGCCACTGCGAGCGCCAGTGCTGGATGATCGGCTCGGTTTCGCCCGCGATGCGCAAGCGGATCTGGAAACCGACATGGTGGGTGATCCGCCACAAGGCGAAATTCTGGACGAAGAAGAAATACAGTATGTACGAGCTGCCAATCGTGCGCGATTACCGCGACGGCAAGGTGACGAAGGAAGAGCTCGACGCCTGCTCGACCTGCGATATGAAGGCCTGCGTGAACAACGGACTCTCCGCTGCTTCCAACGCGCAGCTGCGCAGCAGGACGGGTGAGGAGATTGTGGCTGAGGATCTCGCGAGACAGACTGCGGCCGATGGACAAGCCGTGAACAGATGATGTCGAAAAAGAAGAAACAGAAGAAGCATCAGAAAGAGCAAGCCGCCGCTCAGCAGCCTAAGTTCGTGGAGATGCAGTATCACGATCTGTCACAGGGCCAGGGCGAAAACAAAAGGCCGGCCGGAGACCATGGTGCAGTACACAGCGAGGCGACGGCTGACCGAGGCACAGACACCAGTGGACTCACCGATGGTTATGGCCCGGAGAATACCAGGCACGCAGAGGCCCCTCACACAAAATTCCCTCGTGCAGAAGATGCTCGCGTAAAAACCCCTCACGTAGAAGCTCCCGCGCCCATCGCGTCGGACGCCTGGACGGAGCCGGACAGCGAGAAGCCTCCGGATGGCGAGAAGTCTCTGAATGGAGAGGCACATGGCGCGGAAGATAGTGTGAAGTCTCCCCGCCGCCCGTTCGGCATCGTGAAGCGGGTCGGAACCGGCGTCCTGATCGCGCTCGCCGCGATCATTCTGGCGGGGCTTGGCTTCTTCCACTATGAGTACGGCCGCCTGCAGCAGCAGGAAGAGGGCGCTTATACGGACGAGGCTGTCATCAAGACAGTCAGGAGTGACGCGGGGGACACGGTGTTGCAGGCTTCCGAGGAAGCTATGAACGAGCAGCTCGCGGACCTCGAGAACGCGGAGGTCGTGAAGGCCGAAGGCGAGGTATTCCAGGACAGCGATGTCTACAACATCCTCCTCATCGGCACGGACGACCGGACGGAGAAGTTCTCATCGAACGCCCGTGGTGACACCTGCATTCTCCTCTCGGTAAATAAAGAGAACAACAAGGTTTCCCTCGTGAGTTTTGAGCGCGGCATCGGCGTTCCGGTTCTCTGGGGGCCGTACGAGGGTCAGTGGGACTGGCTCACGCACACGTTCCGCTACGGCGGGCCGGACATGATGGTCCAGGAGATCCGCGACAATTTCAAGATCGACGTCAACCGGTATGTGCGCATCAACATCCGCACGCTGGTCAAGGTCATCGACGCGGTGGGCGGCATCGACGTCTACCTCAATCAGACCGAGGCCGACCACCTGAATCACCCGGAAGGCACGTTCACAGCGGGGTATGCCAAGAGTGCGGGCGTGCAGGATGAGGTCGAAGAGGTAAAGCCTGGCCTCAACCACTTAAATGGCGCGACGGCCATGGTATACGCCAGAACGCGTGCCATCGACGATGACTGGCATCGAATCCGCAGACAGAGGCGTGTGATCATCGCGGCACAGCGGCAGCTCTCTGAGCTGAGCGCGGCGGACATCCTCACAACGCTCGATTCGATTGTGCCGCTCATCCAGACGAACCTTTCGGAAGCGGAGATTGCGAATCTCATGACGCTTGCGCCTGCCTTCATGGGCGAGGATGTGGAGCAGATGACGGTTCCCGCACGCGGCACCTACGGCAGTATGTCGGGCATGGACGGGAGAGGACTGTTCGCCGTCGATTTCGAAACGAACGCGGCGCTCATCCGCGAGCAGCTCTACGGCGCGGTGGATGAGGCGGCAGTCGCGGGCGATACCGCGGTCGCAGGCGATACCGCGGTCGCAGGCGATACCGCGGTCGCAGGCAATACGGCAGTGGCAGGTGATACGGCAGTTGCAGGCGATATCGCAGGCGGCGAAGAGGCATCCGAGTTCCCCGGTATGTCTTCCGCCAACACCCCGGATTAGGTATGAGTGATATTCAAACTCAGACAACTAAATACACCTGCAAGATCGCGGTGACGACGCATAAACAGTACCGTATGCCCGAAGATCCGATGTATCTGCCCCTGCACGTGGGCGCTGCCATTGAGCGGCGCCGCGGCAGCTGGAAAGAGCCGGATCTTGGCTATATCAAGGACAACACCGGCGAGAACATCTCCTCGCGCAACGCCTGTTTCTGCGAGCTGACGGGACTGTACTGGATGTGGAAACACGTCGATGCCGACTACATCGGCCTCGTGCATTACCGAAGGCATTTCCGCGGGCGCAGACAAAATAAAACAGGCGAGCCTGATGTTTTCGGGCACGTGCTAAGCTATGACGAGCTCTCACCCATGCTCGGCAGATACAAGGTCTTCGTGCCGAGGAAGCGCTACTACGTCATCGAGTCGCTCTATTCGCATTACAAACACACGCATTACATCGAGCACCTCGACAAGACGCGCGAGATCATCGGCGAGCTCTATCCGGACTACCTTGCGACCTATGACGAGGTAATGAAGGAGACGTCCGCGCACATGTTCAACATGATGATCATGGAGAGGAAGCTCCTGGACGAATACTGCACGTGGCTGTTCCACATCCTCTTCACGCTGGAGAAACAGATCGACGTCAGCGAATATTCCTATTTCCAGGGAAGGTACGCGGGGCGCGTCGGCGAGCTCATCTTCAATGTCTGGCTCGCGCACCAGGTGAAAACAGGCAGAATCGCGAAGGATGAGATCAAGGTCCTGCCTTATCTCTACGTCGAGAAGGTGGACTGGTGGAAGAAAGGCAAACGCTTCCTTCGGGCCAAGTTCATGAATCAGAAATACGAGTAACGCCACACGGTACATAACTGTGCGCGGTACCGCGGGAGCGGCGAGAATGAGATTATCAACCATAGAAGCGTTCAAACATATCCGGTCGGATGACGCGATCGAGCTGGGTGACGACCAGCTGCGCGAGCTGCAACGGACGCTGAATGAGGTGCTGGACGACATCGTCAGTGTCTGCGACCAATATCATTTAAGATACAATCTGGGCGGCGGGACCTGTCTCGGTGCGGTGCGGCACGGGGGCTTCATCCCCTGGGACGACGACATCGACATCAACATGCCCCGGAAGGATCACGACAGGTTCGTCGAAATTTTCCGGAAGGAATTCGGCGACAAATACTGGGTGCATACCGCGCGGACGACGAAAAATTACGGTCTCCTCTTATCCCGCGTGCTCCTCAAGGGCACGTCGGTGAAGACCAGGGAGGATTTCTGGAATAAGGAGTGCGGTGCGTTCGTTGATATTTTCATCATCGAGAACACCTTCGACAACGTGGTCCTGAGGAAAATTCACGGGCTGGGCTGCATGGCTTTCGGCTTCGTGCAGTCCTGCCGGAAGTTCTACCGCGACAGAAAGCCGATCATGAATCTCATTGATCACGCGAAGAATGATCCAAAGGAGGTCGCGGAATACCGCAGGGCTTTCCGAACGAAGATCTTCCTGGGCTTCCTTCTCTCCTGGCTCTCGCTCGATCAGTGGATACACGCGGCGGACTGGTGGTACAGCCTGTGCCATGATGAGAATTCCAGATACGTGAGCGTGCCCTCCGGGAGAGGCCACTTTTTCGGAGAGCTGTATTTGCGCAGCGACTTCTGCGAGACCGCGGATGTGATGTACGACGGGAAACTGAGGAAGGTCGCGAAGAATTACGACGAGTACCTCTCCCGGATGTACGGCGACTACATGACCATCCCGAAAGAGGCGAAGCGGGAGAAGCACGTCTTCTTCGCGCCGTTCTATCTGAAATAGGTGAAGGAATATGTCCATGAATGTAGCCATGATTTTCGCCGGCGGCACCGGCAAGCGAATGCACACGAACGGTGTGCCGAAACAGTTCCTGGAATTGTACGGCAAGCCCATCATCATCTATACTCTGGAACAGTTCGAGAACCATGACGACGTAGACTGTATCGTGATCTCGTGTCTCGAGAAGTGGATCCCGAAGCTGTGGAAGCTCTGTCAGAAATTCCACATTTCGAAGGTGCAGTCCATTGTTGCAGGCGGCGAAACGGGGCAGGAGTCAATCTATCACGGCCTCCTCAAGGCGAATGAAATTGCCGGTCCCGATGCCATCGTCCTCGTCCATGACGGCGTGCGGCCCCTGGTCGATCCCGCGACGATCTCGGCGAATATCAAGATGGCGAGAGAGAAGGGGGACGCGATCACAGTGACCCCTGCGATCGAGACGATCTTCGTCAACGGCGAAGAGGGCGAGGTCGGAGAGATTCTCGACCGCAGCCAGTGTGAGCTCGCCAAGGCGCCACAGACTTTCCGTCTGGGAGAGCTCCTCAAGTGCCACGAGAAGGCGAGAGCCGACGGCATCAACAATTTCATTGACTCCGCCAACATGTTCCGCCACTATGGCAAAAAGCTCTACACTGTGCAGGGCAGGACGGAGAACATCAAGATCACCACTCCCGTGGATTACTACATCTTCAAGGCGATCGTCACCGCACGGGAGAGCTCGAACGCATTCGGGTTGTGACGATGCGGGCACAGACATCTGTCCATGTTTTTCATTGTGCATAATGGCCGCCCGGCATGCAGAATAAGATTCAAGGATACAGGAGAATTCAGGTTAACATATGGCATTAGTACCCAGAGTGATTAAAAAGAAAGCAAAAAGTCTCGGTCCGGTTTTCATGGAGGGCAAGTTCCTGCGCCGTTTCGGCGTCAACATCCGCAGGTTCTTCATCTGGCTGGACAAGAGGATCGGCACCGGCATCCGTAACCTTGTCATGCCGCACTGGAAGGTTGTGGACAATCAGATCATGTTCCTGCCCTACCAGCACGGCGTTGCCTGCAATCCGAAATACATCAGTGACGAGCTGATCCGCAGGATGCCGGACATTGAGATCTACTGGTCTGTGAACCAGGCGGCCTTTGCCTCCATGGATGCCATGGACATCTACTCGAAGCTGACGAATGGCACGATTGATAAGCATGATCCGAAGCTCGCGGAGCTGGAAGCCTGGATCGCTGAGCATGTGCATTTCGTGCGCCCCAACTCCTATGAGTATTTCTACGCGGCGGGAACATCGAAGATCCTGGTCACGAACTCCATCCTGGGAGATAAGTTCTACGGCTTCCCGGTGAAGAAGGATCAGTACGTCGTCGAGACCTGGCACGGGTCCCTTGGCATCAAGCGGTTCGACCTCGATCATTACAACACCAACATGTCCTGGCCGCACGCGGCGCTCCGCACCGGCAGGCAGACGACGCACTGCATCTCCAACTCGACATTCGAGGACGCCGTCTTCCGCGAGACCTTCTGGCAGACGACACCGATCCTGCGGCTCGGTCACGCGAGGAATGATATCTTCTTCCCGAACTATCAGGGCATGGCGGCATTCCTGCGGGGTGAGTTCCTCGAGCAGTACGACCTCGAGCCGGATACGCATTTCGCGCTGTACGCGCCGACTTTCCGCGATGACCACAACTTCAAGGTCTTCGATCTGAATGCGAAGCAGACCGTCGCCGCGCTGGAAGAGCGGTTCGGCGGCACCTGGAAGCTGCTCGTTCGCTTCCACGACAATGACAGGAAGACGGGTGCAGCCCGCCGCAACACGATCAAGGGCGAGAACGTCATCAACGTGACATCTTACCCTGACATGCAGGAGCTCCTGGCCTTCACGGATGTCGCGATCACAGACTACAGTTCCTGGATCTACGATTTCGTGCTGACGAGGAAGCCCGGTTTCATCTTCGCGATGGACATCGCCGACTACGACAACGAACGCGGCTTCTATTTCCGCCTTGAGGACACGCCGTTCCCGGTTGCCACGGATACGGATGAGCTCGCGGCCAATATCGCGAAATTCGATCTGGGTAAATATCAGGCGGACGTCGAGTCTTTCCTTGCCGACAAGGGCTGTATGGATGACGGTCACGCGTCCGAGCGGATCGCTGATCAGTTCGAGAAGTGGTGCGGGCTCAGATGAAAAAGCGCAACGGCAAAATTGATTTCCTTCGCCTTTTCTTCGCAGTGATCATCGTGCTGCACCATTCGAGGTATGTTCTCGGCTATGAGGAGAGCATCTTCATCGGCGGGTCCCTCGCGGTGGAATTCTTCTTCATCGTGTCGGGGTATCTCATGATGGCGCACATTGCGAAACTTGAGGGCGCGAAACGCCCCGCAGCCAGACTGGATGCAGGAAATGAGAGCAACGTAAGTGGCGTCGAGGACATGCGTCTCGGCTCCGAGACGTATCATTACCTCATGCGCAAGATTCGCGGCTTCCTGTCTGAATTCCTCTTCGCGGTAGTGATCGGTTTCCTCTTCACGGCAGCGGCGGAGCGGTGGAGCGCGGCAGAGACCCTGCAGCACTTCATTCAGAACTTCGGCGAATATACACTCCTCAAGATGAGCGGAATCTTCCAGAACGGCATCGACGGCGTCATGTGGTACCTCTCGGCGATGCTGATCGCGATGGCGATCCTGTACCCGCTCATCCGGCGCTATCCGGATATGATGGAACATGTGGGGCTTCCTCTCATCACGATCCTCATTCTGGGTTTCCTCTGCCAGATGGAGGACAGCCCGAGAGATCCGACTGTCTGGATGGGCATCGCCTACAAGGGACTGCTGCGCGCAATCGCGGAGATCTCCCTCGGCGGGATATGCTACCTTGCCTGTCGGCATTTCAAGGCGCTGCGCCTTTCGAGGGCAGGCAAAGGCCTTGTGACAGCCGCAGAGATTCTCTGCTACGCGCTGCCCGTTGGCTATATGTACCTGCAGAAGCCGTCGAGGTACGACTACTTTTTCATCTTCCTCTTGTTTCTCGGTGTGCTGCTCTCCTTCAGCGGGCAGGGACTGCTCGCGGGAGTTTTTGACGAAGATGTTGCGGCAGGGAGCGCAACACCCACGAAGAAGAATCCTGCCACGAGAAAGAGTCTCTGGTCACTGTGTTCCGGCTACAGCACGGCGCTGTTCCTCTCGCACATATATTTCGCGCAGCACATCAACGCCATCTTCGCGGAGGGCAGATACAGCGCAGCCTTCCGCATGGCGTGGTACCTGGGGCTCTCTTTCCTCAATGGTTTCGTGGTGATGAAACTCTCGGGACTGGTCAGAGAGAAGAGCGGGCGCCTGCGCAGTTTTTTTACCGGAATATTCACTACCAACGCGGCAGGATGACGCATTCTGCATCGGGGTTTTGCAATGTCACTAGATAAGATTTCCAACACCATACAGAAATACTGGTTCATGTTCACGGAGCTGGTGAAGCGCGATTTCAAACAGCGCTACAAACGCAGCATCCTCGGCATGGCGTGGTCGGTGCTCTCGCCGCTCCTCACGCTCCTCGTCATGAAGATCATCTTCTCGACGTTTTTCTCCAAGAACATCCCGCATTACACGATTTACCTGCTGTCGGGCAACATCATTCTCTCTTACTACAAAGAGTCGACGAAAAACGGCATGCGATCGCTCACCAGTAACGCGAAGATTTTCACGAAGATCAACGTCCCGAAATGGCTGTTCCTCCTGTCGAAGAACGTGTCGGCGCTCGTCAATTTCGGACTGACACTGCTCGTGTATTTCGCCTTCTGTATTTTCGACAGAATTGAGTTCAGCCCGAGAATGGTCATCCTGATCTTCCCGTCGCTGTGTCTGCTCATCCTCAACATCGGCATCGGCGCGATCCTGTCCGCGATGTACGTCTTCTTCGAGGACACCTCGTACCTGTACGACGTCGTGCTGACGCTGCTCACCTATGTGTCGGCGATCTTCTATTCCGTGAGTATGTTCACGCGGGACGTGCAGCGGCTGTTCCTGCTGAACCCCGTGTACGTGTACATCAAATATTTCCGTATGGTGGTCATCGACGGCGTGGTGCCGTCACTTTCGTACCACCTGCTGTGTGTTTTCTATGCCGTGTTCTACCTCTCCATCGGCATGACGATTTACAAGAAATATAATCACAAATTCCTTTACTACTTGTAAAGCTAAGGTACCAGCATGAGTGTAATCGACTGTCAACATGTGAGCATCCGCTACATCACGGGTGATTTCAAATCCATAGGCCTCAAGGAGTACGTCGTGCGGCGCCTCACGCGCAATTACCACGTGAAGGAATTCTGGGCGGACAAGGACGTGACTTTCCGCCTCGAGAAGGGCGACATGCTGGGCATCATCGGCTCCAACGGCGCGGGTAAATCGACGCTCCTCAAGGCGATCACCGGCATCATGGTGCCGACGGGCGGCCACATCAGGGTGAACGGCAACATTGCGGCGCTCCTCGAGCTCGCGTCCGGTTTCGACGGGGATATGACGGTGCGCGAGAATACCTACCTTCGCGGCGCGCTCCTGGGCTACACGCGCAAATTCCTCGACGAGAAATACGACGAGATCATCCGGTTCGCGGAACTAGAGGATTTCCAGGACTATATGTTCAAACAGCTCTCGTCCGGCATGAAGTCGCGCCTTGCCTTCTCGATCGCCTGCCTCGTCAATCCGGACATCCTGATCCTCGACGAAGTGCTGTCGGTCGGCGATGGTGCTTTCCGGAAAAAATCAGGCGCCAAGATGACAGAGATCATCAACAGCGGTGTGACCGCCATCCTGGTCAGTCACGTGATGCCGCAGGTTCGTGAGCTGTGCAACAAGATCCTCTGGCTGGAGCATGGCAAGCAGATTGCATTCTCCGACGACGTGGAGACGATCTGCGACGCCTACGAGGAGTTCCTGAACAACCCGGACAAGAAGAAAAAACCGCCGAAGAATGAGAAGCAGCTCCTGGAGCTCTCGGAGAAGTACAAGGTCCGGATGGCCCTTGAGCGGGAGAAAAAAGAACAGGCGGAGCGGGAGAAGCTGGCGAAAGCGGTCGCGGATCTGGAAGCGCAGCGAAAAGCAGCTGGCGAAGGCGACGATGCGGGCAAAGGCTGAATTAAAGTGAAGCACGATATGATATAGAAGTGCTGCAACTGATTGGCAGTGACTTGTACAGGGACAAATCGCACAAGAATTTATAGTGCGGAATTTTAAACCAGATCGCATCAGCTTGTTATTATAGTTCACGCACATTGCAGATTTAGAAGCAGTGGCAAACGATATGAATGAGTTATGGGGGATTCATGAATTCCGAAGCGGGAAATGATAAATATCTACAGGAGGATCTGGACGGCATCGCGGCCAGCAAAATTGTCACGGACAATCCCGACCGTTTCCTCGGCGCCTCTGTCCTCGTTACCGGCGCAACGGGACTCATCGGCTCGCTCCTCGTGAAGAGCTTTGCCGCGATCTCGCGGGAGAATGATCTCCACATGACGATCTTCCCAGTAATCCGCAGCAGGGAGAAGGCAACGCAGGTCTATGGCGAGGAGTTCCTGCAGAGAGAGGACGTGCGGCTCATCGAAGCGGATATCACCGAGCGGGGATTCGTGGAGGATGTGACGAGGCAGGTGGGATCTGATTCCGGGCACAGGTTCGACGCAGCGGACAGACGGGATCTGTCGCCAGAAACTGCGGAGAGTCCGAACCTGGATGAAGGTTCGGACCCGAGTGCAAATCTCGCTGTGGCGAAAGCCCCTGCCCGGGGTGACATCACAAATGTTTCTGTGGGTGGAGAAGAGACTCCTGCTGATATCTCGATCAACTACATCTTCCACGCGGCGGCGGTGACGACCAGCAAGGTGATGGTGACGCATCCGATCGGTACGATTGACGCGGCGATCACGGGAACGAAGAACCTGCTGGAGTTGGCAGCGGCGGCGCACACGAAATCCTTCGTCTACATTTCATCAATGGAAGTGTACGGCGACATGAGCGTCTACGGCAGCGATCCGGAGGCGACAATGGCGAGAGAGAACCGCCTCGGCTTCATTGATCCCATGGTAGTCCGCAGCAACTATCCGGAGAGCAAGCGCATGTGTGAGAACCTCTGCGCGGCCTATCTCTCGGAGAAGGGCGTGCCTGCGAAAATCGCGCGCCTTGCGCAGACCTTCGGTGCGGGCATCCTGCCGTGGGAGAAGAGAGTCTTCGCACAGTTCGCGGCAGCTGCAATGACAGGAGAAGATATCGTCCTCCACACGAAGGGATGCTCGGAAGGCAATTACTGCTACAGTGCGGACTGCATGAGGGGACTTCTCACAATTCTGCTGAACGGCGCGGACGGCGAGGCGTACAACGTGGCGAATGAAGCCTGCCACACGACGATTGCCGGCATGGCACAGCTGGTGGCTGAGACAATCGCAGGTGGCAAAATTCGTGTAGCCTTCGATATCCCCGAGACCAACACCTACGGTTATGCCGCGGATACGAAGCTGACCCTCGACAGCACGAAACTGCGGCAGCTCGGCTGGCAGCCGGAAGTGGGACTTGAAGAGATGTACCGCAGGACCATCGGCAGCATGGAATGCCGGCAGCGGGCATAGGGACACGCAGTACAGCGACAGGCTCTTATGATCAATCAGACGACTGCCTGGCAAATATGACATTTTGTCCGCGGGAAGCGGCTGATAGTAGGCAAAGTGATGCTTTGCTATGGTTGAGAGATTTTGTCCAAGGGTATTGTGCCTTAACGACTATAGATGAAATTTCGGCAGGTTTACAGGAGCCTCCGATAGGAGACTCAGGCTAATATATGCATGACAAGAACAGCCGCGGCAGCGGCGGCAAACTTCATATCGCGATGATCGGTCACAAGCGCGTGCCTTCCCGGGAGGGCGGCGTCGAAATCGTCGTCTGGGAACTGGCAAGGCACCTTTTGTCGGACGGCTATGACGTTGACTGCTACAACCGTTCCGGCTACCACGTGAACCGGCGCAGCTATGAGAGAATAGCAGGCAGGCCTGGTGTTTACGACGAAGGCGTACGTATCATCACCGTGCCCACGCCGGAGGACCGGAGACTGAACGCGTTCGTCTACAGCTTCCTCGCGACGCTGAAGGCGATATTCTGCCATTATGATGTCATTCATTATCATGCGGAGGGGCCCTGTCTCATGCTGTGGCTCCCGAAGCTGTTCGGGATTCGCACCGTCGCGACCATCCACGGACTCGACTGGCAGAGATCGAAATGGGGAAACTTTGCGAGCCGGATGCTCCGGAAAGGCGAGGCCATTGCAGCAAAGGACGCGGATGAGCTGATCGTACTCTCACGGAACATGCAACAGTATTTCGAGAAGGAATACGGCAGGAAGCCTGTCTATATCCCCAACGGCATCGACCGACCGGCGCATCGAAAGATCGACCTCATCGGCAAGGGCTGGGGCCTCACTAAAGATGGCTATATCATGACTCTGTCCCGCATTGTACCGGAGAAGGGAATTCATTACCTTATCGAGGCATTCCGGCAGGTGCAGACAGACAAGAAGCTCGTCATCGTTGGTGCGAGCGGCAGCACGGATGAGTATCTTGCGGAACTTCAGGAGATGGCGAAGGAAGATTCGAGGATTATTTTCACGGGCTTCAAGGAGGGACAGTACAAGGAGGAATTCCTCTCCAACGCTTACCTGTTCCTCCTCCCCAGTGATGTGGAGGGCATGTCCATCAGCCTCCTGGAAGCAATGAGCTATGGCAACTGCTGCGTGGTGAGCGACATAGAGGAGAACACAGAGGTCGTGGAGGACAGAGCGGTTGTCTTCCAAAAGGGCGACGTGGAAGATCTGAGAGACAAGCTCCAGGATCTCTTCGATCACCCGGAGAAGGTGGACGCATACCGCAGTACGGCGGCCGATTATATCTGTACGAAATACAGCTGGGAGGCAACGACCAGAGCGACGGAAGCCGTATATGACGATGTGACAGGACGGCGCAGCACATATTTGCGCCGAGCCACTCCGGAAGATACAAGAATCCTTTTTGACTGGCGAAATGACCCTGTAGTGCGTGCCAATTCCTTCCATCACGAGTCGATCGAATACGAGCAGCACGAGCAGTGGTACGCGAAGCTGCTACAGGATCCCTCCAGGGTGCAATACATCCTCATGGTGAAGAATTCTGCTGGGTCGAAAAGTGGAGAGGTTTTGCCGTGTACGCCGGACCAATCACGGGGGGATATGAAGGAGTATATTCCTGCTGGGCAGATTCGCTTGAACATAGAGGATGGTGAGGCAGAGATCGGCTACAGCATTGATACTGCTTTCCGCGGGCAGGGACTTGGCAGCAGGATCATCGCACTCGCGGAGGAACAGATACGGGAAGAAGAACTTCCGATCCATACGCTGGTCGCCCGGGTACTGCCTGGGAATACTGCATCCCACAAAGTTTTTCTGGCGAATGGTTTCCAGGTGAGCAAAGAGACAACCGAATACACTGAATACAGGAAGGAGATCGGGTGAGAATCCGATCTCTTTTGCTGAAGGGGCCAATAGCAGGATAGAGGAAATTCAGTCCCATCTTATTCCTGATATGATGGGCTGATAGCGCCCTGCAGAAAATTCAGTCCCACACAGGCAGTAGCATATCGGGCCAATAGCAGAATACAGAAATTTCAGTTACCAGAAATCCCTGGCTGAATCGTGATTGAATAGTGACGAAATTTCTCAGAACCTGCTATCGGCCCGATACGCTGAATGAAATGTGGGACTGAATTTGCTGGAAGCTCATATTGGCCCGAGCGGCTTGATCAATCGTGGTACTGAAATTCCTCGGAGCTGCTATTGGTCCAATACTTAATTTAAGGGGTAACAGTTCAGAACCAACGTTTCTGAACTGTTACGGGCTGTACTGAACAGATACAAACATGATTGCCAATGCTTGCAATTACTAGCAGATAGGAGGTATATTATTTTCAAAGGAGCGTTATATTTATGGCAAATACGACTGCGGTTTATGCAAGAATTGATTCAAATTTAAAAGAGAATGCGGAAAGTATTCTGCGTCAGCTGGGAATCTCTCCATCCAGTGCGATCCAGATGCTGTATAGCCAGATTGTTCTCACAAATGGACTACCTTTGGATCTTCATCTTTCGTACAGAAAGCCAACGGCTGTCGGTAATATGAATCATGCTGAACTGGACGCAGAACTTACCAAAGGGTATGAAACTGCGGTGAAAGGCAACACTTATACAGTCGATGAAGTTGATAAACTGATGAAAGAAGAATTCGACGTATGAGCGAGACATTTCAGGTTATCTATTCACCGGAGGCAGTAGAGGATCTGTTTTCTACATGGTAGATTCTGCCACTGGAACAGTAACGGTTCTCCGTGTATTCTATAGCGGGCAGGATATTGAGAGTATCTTAAAATCAGAGTGAGATATGTGAGGTGCGAGGTGCTGACGATTCAGGAGCAGACTTACATGAAGATCCGTCTCTTCCGGCTGGCACAGAAGCGCTGGAAGCTGTCTTTCCGTGACTGCGGCAGGCTGTTCGCGGAATATCACGTTTATGACCTTGTTGATGAGCTGTATGAGGAGTTTCACGTGCAGGGGGACGGAGCGAATCTGGATGAAATTGAGGATATTCTCCGTGCCCAGGGAGCGCACCTATGATACTACGGAATGACGTCGTGCTCTATCACGGGAGCCATACCATCGTAAGACACCCGGATCTGTCAAAGTGCAGAGGCGAGAAAGATTTTGGCCGCGGCTTCTATCTGACAACCAGCCATGAGCAGGCGCAGCGCTTCGTAAAATCCTCCGTGAGGGCGCGATGGCGCAGGCGATCCAACTTCTCCTGCCATTCCGATTGAAGAATCAGGTTTGTTTCCGTACGGAAAAGTCACTTGGGACACTCACATTCATCGGGAGTGAGGCGGTATCATGGCAGACAGAATGAAAATCGAGGCGGGGTGCGACCTCCTTGCCGCCATGACGGCGGAGAATATCGCGAGGAAAACGCAGCGGCCGATCAACGAGACTCTGGAGCGGTTCATGCAGTCGATTACAGCGGAGCTGATCTATGACCTTCATACGGAGCAGCGCTTCCTCGGTCCGGCAGCGCTCACCGAAGAGTATATGGAAGAGACGAAGGAGATGAGTTAGATGGGTAAATATTTCGGCACAGATGGGTTCCGCGGCGAGGCGGGCGTGCAGCTGACCGCAGATCACGCCTTCCGGATCGGCCGGTTCCTCGGCTGGTATTATTCGGAATTAAAGAGGCAGGAGGGCACGGATGAGTCCGCGCGTATCGTCATCGGCAAGGACACCAGACGCTCCTCCTACATGTTCGAATATTCCCTCGTCGGCGGCATTGTCGCGAGCGGCGCGGAGGCTTACCTTCTGCATGTCACAACGACGCCGTCCGTCTCCTACATCACGCGGGCGGACCGCTTCGACTGCGGCGTCATGATCACCGCGAGCCACAATCCCTTCCACGACAACGGCATCAAGCTCGTGAACCGCATGGGCGAGAAAATGACAGACGACGTCATCGATCTGATTGAGCAGTTCCTCGATGGCAAGGTGAGCGTATTCGGGACGACCTGGAGCGAGCTTCCCTTCGCCAAGGGCGACAGGATCGGCACGACAGTCGATTACATCGCGGGCAGGAACCGCTACATCGGTTATCTCATTTCCCTCGGCGTCTACGATTTCAGAGGCGTCAAGGTCGGACTCGACTGCGCGAACGGGGGAGCATGGTCGATCGCGCCTGCTGTTTTCAATGCATTAGGGGCGGACACCTATGTCATGGGCAACCACCCGAACGGACTTAATATCAATAACGACGTCGGCTCGACACACATCGACGCGCTGCAGAAATTCGTCGTGGACAATCGGCTGGACGTCGGCTTTGCTTACGACGGAGACGCGGACCGGTGCCTCGCGGTCGACGAGGAGGGGAAGGTTGTGACCGGCGACCACATCCTCTACATGTACGCGAAATACATGAAGGAGCGGGGCAAGCTCATCGGCAATACCGTGGTCGCCACTGCCCAGTCGAACTACGGCCTGTTCAAGGCGCTGAAGGAAGAGGGCATCGACTATGTCCGTACCAAAGTAGGGGACAAGTACGTCTACGAATCCATGAAGGTGAACGGCTTCCGCATCGGCGGCGAGCAGACGGGGCACATCATTTTCTCGAAATACGCGACGACGGGTGACGGCATCCTCACCTCACTCAAGGTCATGCAGGTCATGATGGCGAAGAAAAAGAAGCTCTCCGAGCTCGCGGATCCCATGCCGGTGTATCCTCAGGTGCAGGAGAAGGTCTACGTCTCGGACAAGGAGACGGTTTTCGACGATCCGAGGGTGCAGCAGTTGCTGAAGGAAGTTACCGAGCGCCTCGACGGCCAGGGGAGCCTCCTCGTGCGTCCCTCCGGCACTGAGCCTGTCATCCGTGTCGGCGTGGAAGCCCTGCGCGAGGACACGGCCAGGACGTACGCGGACGAAATCATTGATCTCATTCACAGGGTGAATGACGAGATTTAAGGGAAAACAACAGGCGGATGAGCGGGCACGGTATCACTAAGAGACAATTGTATGTGGACGTCGCAAGAGCCATGGCGATTACTATGATCGTCATGGCTCATGTGCTGCGCACGGGCGTCGTCTCGGACTATCTCGGATCGACGGGGGTTGCGATGTTCTTCTTCCTGTCGGGATATGTGTACCGTTGGAAAGAGGACAGGAGGGCCTACTGGCTGGGGAGAATCCGCAGGCTGGTCGTCCCGTACCTTGCCGTGGCAACAGTCAGCATCCTCATCTACCACGCGGCGGGACGCTTCGCCGCGGCGCAGATCGGCACGGATATCGGCACGACTGACATTCTGCCAAATCTTGCCGCCATGCTGTACGCCAACTCCAAGGATCACAGCATGAAGTGGAACGAGACCCTGTGGTTCGTGCCGTGTTTCCTCACTGTGCTCATCATGGCGAACCTTCTGGAACGGTGGATCGTATGGTGCGGGAAGAAGGGCTTTGACCTTTCTGCTGCGATCGTGCGGCTTGCCGCTATCGGCACATCACTCTGCCTCCATTACTTCCTGACACAGCGAAATGATCTGCGCCTTCCCTGGCAGTGGGAGACCGCCTTCGCCATGCTGCCGATATTTGAAGCGGGAATTCTGGCCCATACGGCGATCTCTGTTCATAACGCACAAGCTTACACCAATGACATAAAACTGGGAAAATGCGGCGATTTTCGGCCAATACGCCTGACTACAGGCACTGAGCTGGGGATAGCGCTGCTATCTATCGCTCTGGAGATCATCCTGACACCCATTAACGGGCAGATCAGCATCCGCGGCGACATCTACACACACTATGCCCTGTCATTCCTCATCCTCGCGCTGGGAATAGCGGGATATATCCTGCTGGCGTACGGGATTGTCCGTGTGATTGCATTGTGTGGCTCGGAAACTAAGACATTGGCAGCGACACCTCACCCTGAAGATTCTCGCTGCAAGGAGTTGGACAGATCTCAAATCTCCGCCGCAGGAGACAATCGCTTCCTCTGCCTTGCCTCCTACGTAGGCCGACACACTTTCGACATCATGCTGTGGAATAAATTCCCTGTGCTCATCTTCCAGACGCTGCTCCCTGTGGTCTTCCACGGTTTCGATAAACTCTATGAGGCGCAGGACAATCTCCGTGGTGTACTCATCTCAATACCGATTACTCTGGTCTGCATCGCGCTGTGCCTTCTCTGGACAGCGATCTATCAACACGTTAATCATCACTAACACCATCTCAAATAAATTCCAAATAGTAACGGTTACAAACTAACCTGCGAATTAGAATAGCCATATGTAGTGTTCAACTGACCGGATTCCGTTAAATTCAGGGTGGTTCAGCATATGGGCAATTGGCATAATGCCAGGATCATAACGATCGAGACCAGGCGATTCAGGAGCTTGTGCAAAGAGAAGAGACTGACCATGACAGATGTCCTGTCCGTCCTGCCCTACGCGGAGACGAAGAAGCGTCAGATCGTGCGCGGGGACTCGCGGATCACGGCCTATCAGGCACAGCTCGTGGCGACACGTCTGCATGAGAAAGTTGGCGCTTTCACAGACATCGACGAACTTCTGGAATATGAGGTCGAGGGAGATAAGATTCGCGTCTATAGCCTTACGGCATACGGTCGCAGAATTCTGCCCGAGTACATAACACTCCCGGATGACCATGCGGAATATCTTGTGCAGGAGTGGATGCGGCAGCTGAAGGAGCGCGATGAACTGCAAAGACTCCTCGACATGACAGAGGAGAGCCTTAAGGCCCTGCAGGCGGAAGCAGAACGCTATGACATCAAACTGCCGAAGTACAAAGGCGGGAAGCGGCATGGGGATAAGCTTCCCGGACACAATAGATGAGGGAGTAGCATAAGGGGGCAGCATCGAAATGACAATATCGGGGAAAACAGGCGGGCCTTGGGGGGACCGCCCTGTTAAAGAGCTCTGTGACACTGGCGGGGGCTGCAACAACGGTGAGAACTGCGACAATGATGAGTGCCGCAGCGATGATGAGATTTGCGACAAAGATAAGATCTGCGGGGATACTTATCGACGTTGTATCATTCCAGTAACGCGACCGGCGCCGCTCCCAGAGTCTGAACTGATCCCACTATGGAGAGAAATTCTCCGCAGCAGGCGGTACACGAATTTCGGTCCCATGTACCGACGATTGCAGAGACGCCTGGAAGATTACTGCGGCGTCCCCTATGTCATCCCGGTATCTTCCAGTCATCAGGCATTGCAGCTGTCCATCGAAGGACTGCGCCTACATGAGAACCATATCTGGCGGGAAGTGATCACTTCTCCGTTCACCTTCCTCTCTACCACAGAAGCTATCCTGCGCGAAGGGATGATCACGGTCTTTGCCGATGTGGATCCAACGACAGGGTGCCTTTCCCAATCCTCTATCGAGGAACATCTGACTGCCTACACAGCAGCCATTCTCCCCATCCATGTCTACGGTCATATCTGCGACAATCCACCAATTGAGGCACTCGCGAAGCAGTATCACTTGCCGGTTATCTACGATGCGGCGCACGCCTTCGGGGAGACGGTGGCATGTACACAAGATATGCAACAGCTCAGCGCACAGACACCACAAAGATTGAATACATCTTCTGAGAATCCTGAGGCTGGTCATACGTACAGCCCGTCGGTGGCGGCTAACCAGTCTGAACCACAGCGTGAGTCACCAGCAACAGAATCTACAATGATTGAGAGCAAGAGTGTGATGAGTCTTGGCACGCTGTCATGCTGCAGCTTCCACGCGACGAAAGTGTTCACGACCGGAGAGGGCGGAGCGATCTTCTGTAAAGATCCTGACCTTGCGAAACGGATAGAAGCGTTGACGAACTTCGGAATCCGTGATGGTGCATTTACGAACCTCATCGGCACGAATGTCAAGCTGGATGAATTCCGCTCCGCGATCGGGTTGGTATCTCTGGCGCATTTCAAAGAGACGACCCACCAGAGACAGCAGCGGTATCTGCGATACTGTGAAAACCTTGCGGGACTTTGTGGAATCTATGTGTTCGATCCTGCAATCCGATTTAGAGGCTGTAATGTACAGAAAGTCTACGAAAGAATTGACACACACGATGAGTGTGATGATGTTGGCGGTAACGATGTTTGTAATGATGACAGGCGCGATGTTTATGGTCAGTCCGAAGATTCCAGCGAACATCATTATGTGGCAAGGCTGAATTACGGTTACATGCCGATGCTCATCACGGAAGAATCGAATCTCACCCGAGATGAAGTCTGTGACTGGTTGCTCGCGAATGGCATTGAAGCGAGGAAATACTTCTATCCGCTGACATCGGAGCATTCCGGCGTGCGCAGAAGGATCGAAGATTACCGATATGACCTCTATGGCTTCAGAGAGCCGTACGATCCCACCGCAGAAACGCCGAACGCCTTCTATCTGTCCCGCCACATCCTGTGCCTGCCGCTGTATGCCGACCTGCCGCTGGACGAGGTTGACAGGATCAGCAGTTTGATCATTCACATGTATCGGAAGGCTAACACTGCCCGTACCTATGCAGGAATGGCACAGCTGCGGGAGGGCGCATTATGAGCGCGCCGCCTGTTGTTTCTGTCATCGTGCTGTCCTACAACGAGGCAGAGTATCTCCCGCAATGCATCGACAGTATTCTGATGCAGGAGACCACCTTCCCATTCGAAATCCTGATCCATGACGACGCATCGACCGACGGATCCCAGCACATCCTCACAGAGATCGCACGGGTGCATCGGCTCACGGAGAGGGCGGACCACATCCACATTCGCCTCTTCTTCGAGGAACAGAATCAGTATTCACAGGGCGTTAACATCGTACAGGATATCCTGCTACCGCAGGCACAGGGAGAATTCATCGCTTATCTGGAAGCGGATGACTATTGGTGCCGGCAGGATAAACTGGCCCTTCAGTACGCCTATCTGGCGGCACATCCCGAGTGCTCCATGTGCGTACATGCAACAAGGCAGTGGTACGCCGGACCATCTCCCTTCCGGCATCCGCGGATATTTCGTCGAGCTCTGCGCGAGCGAAACAGGTTCGAAATGTGGCAGACGGTTCATACCATGACGAGGGATGAGATCTTCCTTCACTGGTACTGCCACACTTCGTCCTATTTCGTGAGAAGAAAAGACGCCTACCTGCCAAGCTGGGCGAGAAAGTGCTGGTGCGGGGACTATGTGTTCCTGACTATTTTGTCTACGAAAGGAAATATCACCTATCTGCCGCAGGTTCTCAGCGTCTATCGTACATATCTATCAAAAGGCATCACCAGTTCAGGAATTACCAGAGGAGAAGCGAACGGAGAACTACCGGTGACCAAAATACAGGGAAGTGGAGTGCTGAAAAGGGAAATGGAAGCCCAAATCAAGCGACATTCTCGGGAATGGCAGCGCATCGAATATCTGCGGCAGTTCAATGCTGCTCATGGAGGACAATACACGGATGTCATCCTCGCGAGGATATGCCAGGACAGGCGATTGTTCGAAGAGTACATGGAGTAACGCTGATCTGATGCGTGAGATCGCCTGGCGGGTTTCGTGCGTGGATGACTGTGCTTCTCTTGGGGATTCGTATCAGTTCGTGTATGGAGGTTGACTGTATGGAAGGAATGGGGAATGATCATTGGCAGAAAAGGAATGCAATTGATATCAGAAGAAGTCGGAGTCGGAACAGTGTGTTGCTGACGATTTCGGTCGCAGCATGCAACGTGGATAAGTGGATTGAGCCCTGCCTTCAAAGCTTTGCAGACTACCGGTTCCTCGGCAGAGTGGAAGTGTTCGTGATCGACGATGGCGGTACAGATCGTACGATGGAGATTGCGAAGATCTATGCCGATAAGATCCCCGGTATCTTCACCCTCGTACATAAAGAGAATGAAGGCTGGGGCTCGACCGTGATGTACAGTATTCGCCATGCACATGGGCGATATCTGCGCATCGTCGATGGAGATGACCTGGTCGATACAGATGCCCTGGAAGCAGAACTCCGGATCCTCGAGCAGACAGACGTCGATATGATCTATACACCGCACATTGAGTTTAGTGACGATAGCGATGGCAGCCTCATAGAGAGAAAAGAGTGCGGCTGGACAGATCCGGAACTGAGACAAGGATCGTTCCTGCTCAATGAAGTTGTGGATCATATGCAGCTATGTATGCACAACAGCGCCTTCCGCGCATCAATCCTGCGACAACATGTGGACTTGCCGGGCAATTGCTACTATACTGATAACAACTTTATGTTCGAAGCGGTCCATCACAGCAAGACCGTTTATCTCCTTCCACAATATGTCTATCTCTATCGCAAGGGACGACCTGGCCAGAGCACGAGCCAAGAGAACTTCAGGTCCCATCTGAAAGATTACAAAGAAGTAATCGAAGAAATGATACAATATCTGGGAGAGAACGGACTGATCACGCGAGTTGAGACAGATACACCTACAGACCGGAGAATTGTACTGAATTTGGCTGGCATGGTGATGGATCAGTTTGGAAGAGAACTGTGTCTGGGACCGAATGGGAAGTACGGAGAGGATCTGCACCATTTCAATGAACTGATTCATTGCATCAGCCCGCTACTCATTAACATGAAATGGAAATGCAAAACGATGACGATCATGTTACAATTTCTCGGATATCGTGTGACTTCATATCTGGTAAAGGAGTATAATCTTTTCCGGAAACGGTACTGACTACGATGATATTACCACACAGAGATTATGAGGACTATTTTGAATGATAGAACTTGTGATCTTTATACTGATTGGTGAAATTATGAATACGGAGGAATGATGAAGAAAATAAAAAGCACAGAAGACTTCAAAGAATTCCTTCGTGATTATGAGCCTGAAATAATAAAGAAAACTGTAAGATTGCAAGATCTGGCCGAAGATGACGAATGGGCTAAAGATAATGAATGGGATGAGTTTTATAGTCGGACGGTAAACGAGCATGGAAAAATATAATGTTGGTGAAGTTCTGAAGTTACTAATGTTGCTGAAAAGTTAGTTCATGAAATACAAGGCGACACTAAATACGGCTGGATGACTATAGAAGAAATGAAAAATGACGAACGCATTATGTCAGTTAATGATGATGTAGTCGCTTTTGTGAAGATGAAATGTTGCAAGTGTAACTGATATTGGACGAAAAGTAGTATTGAAGATTTCTAAGAATCACGGGACAGATAAGTACAGTCGTACTGAATAGCCAGATGGCAGCTACACAGAGATCCATAATCATAAGAATTGAAATAAATGCTCCCCTGATTGCACGCAATACAATCAGGAGAGTAGGGGAGAGTTTTAAAGAGGGAGTGTAAGGAAAGGTGCAGGACATATTTATCATCGGGTCAAAGGGATTAGGCAATTATGGAGGCTATGAGACCTTCGTAATGAAACTGATCGAATATCATGCATCCAACAAAAACATTCGCTACCACATCGCATGTAAAGCCAATGGGTCAGGCTATATGGATGAGAAGAACCTCCCTGGAGCAAAGACCCTTAGCCCACATCATTTCAAGTACGGTAACGCTATCTGTTACCGAATCCCTGTGAAGGAGCAATTCAAGTCTGCACAGGCTATTCTTTATGACATTGATGCCCTGAAGTTGGCAATTCACCATATTAAGAAACATCATATCGAACACCCTATCGTTTATATTCTGGCATGCAGGATCGGACTATTCTTTGGAAAATACGTAAACCAGATCCACAAACTTGGTGGCAAGGTATTCGTGAACCCTGACGGTCATGAGTGGATGAGAGCCAAGTGGTCTGCACCGGTCAGAAAATATTGGAAGGAATCTGAGAGAGGCATGGTCAAACACGCTGACCTCTTGATCTGTGATTCCATTAACATCGAAAAATATATTAAAGAAGAATATGGAAAATATAATCCGCGGACAACTTTTGTCGCTTATGGTGCGGATGTGGTTAGTAGTGAGTTAAGTGATACCGATCCGATGTTCACAGGATGGCTTAAGCAGCACGGGTTAAAGCCGTATGAGTACTATTACTGCTGCGGCCGATTCGTTCCGGAGAATAACTTTGAGACAATGATCCGGGAATTCATGAAGAGCAAAACAAAGCGTGACTTTGCAATCATCACGACTAAGAACGATGGATTTATGAACGAGCTGGATGAGAAGCTGGGATTTAAGAGGGATCCACGCATCAAGTTCGTTGGCGCGGTCTATAACCAGGAGCTGTTAAAGAAGATCAGAGAGCAGGCGTATGCATATTTCCACGGTCATAGTGTGGGAGGAACGAATCCATCGTTACTTGAAGCGTTGGGATCCACACGACTCAACCTTCTTTTTGATGTTGGATTCAACAAGGAAGTTGGTCAGGACACTGCTCTTTACTGGAGCAAAAAAGAAGGAAATCTGGCAGGACTGATTGATAGAGCAGACAGCCTTGAGGATGCAGTACTAGAAGAGTACGGACAGAAGGCAAAGCAAAGGATCAAGGACGCATACAGCTGGCAATTTATCGCTGACAGGTATGCAGAGATATTTTGCGGGGGAAATTCCACATCGTGATGGGGTGATGATGTTGGAATGATAATACGGGAAGGAATGGGATGATAATTACGGATAATTCAGTGGCTGTGTGTATGGCCACATATAATGGAGAGCGTTTCATCGAAGAACAGATACAAAGCATTCTTAAGCAATCATATCAAGATTTTCATCTGTTTATTCACGATGATCATTCAAAAGACCATACGCAGGATATACTTCGAAAATATAGCCTACAAAATTCAGATAAGATAACAATTATTACCGATCCAGAATTAAGGGGTGGAAGTTCAAAAAAAAACTTTGCTGACATCTTAAAGTGGGTTTCGCAAAATTACACATTTAATTACTTTATGTTTAGCGATCAGGATGATTATTGGCTTGAGGATAAAATTGCGTTGAGCATGAAGGCTATGAAGAAGGCTGAATTGCAAAAAGTTCAGCCCATTTTAATTCATACGGATCTTAAGGTTGCAGATCAGAAACTAAATGTGATAGGCGATTCCTTTTTTGCTTATCGAGCATTAAATACTGATATAACAGACTTAAATCATCTACTGGTTCAGAACAACATTACAGGTTGTACGATGTTGTGGAACAGACAACTCAATGATCTGCTCGATATCAGTTCAGATGCGGTGGCAATGCATGACTGGTGGATTGCGCTGGTGGCATCGTGTTTTGGGAGAATTGTATGCGTTAAGGCACCGACGATTCTATACCGTCAGCACGGAGATAATGTCGTCGGCGCCACACAGGTAAATACTCTGGGATTCATCATCCAGAGATTGACCGGAAGTGCTCATGTACGTGAAACATTACATCTGGCTGTCGATCAGGCAAATGCATTTACCGAACACTATCGTCCAAAGCTGAATCGTGAACAGTATCAGATTATTACCCGATTTGGGGAACTCTACGATCACGGCAAATTGGGACGGCTTCACATCATCTTTGCATATCATTATCTCAAACAGGGAATAGTGCAGATCATCGGAGAGATGATGTTCATCTGAGGAATATAACATGAAAATCAATTTCATTATACCGTTTAAACGAATCAGTGGGGGCATAAGAGTTGTATACATTTATGCAAAGTATTTAACGGAACAAGGGCATCATGTGATTTGCTATCTACCAATGATCAGTTATCCGGGAAAAGACCAAAATTTGGCTTTTAGAGTGAAAGCATCGTTAAGCAATACTTTCAAAAGAGAAAAATGGTTTCAATGTAATTTTACTGTAAAAGCAATACCTAAAATCAGTGATGCCCTAGTTCGTGATGCGGATGTTGTCATTGCAACTTCGTGGCAGACAGCATATGATGTAAAAAAGTTGTCCGCAGCCAAGGGAAGAAAGTTCTATTTCGTACAGGATTATGAAATTTTTAATGGAGAAAAAGATGCTGTTGAGGGAACTTATCAGCTCGGTATCCCCATGATCACAATTTCAAAAGCTTTAAAAAAAAGGCTAAATACGTTTTCTCATGATGTATCTGTAGTCTATAACGGTCTGTTTGACAACGAGTATATCCACACAGAAAAAAATCAGAAGCGAAAATTTACAGTGATGTTAATGTATCATGAGGCTGAACACAAAGGAACACAGCGTGGACTTGGAATTATTCATCAACTGGAAAAGAACGGAATGGATTTCCATGTGAATATTTTTGGTCGAAGAATATTTGAAACTTTTCCTAAGGGCTATACAGTTCTGGAAAACCCGTCCAGAGAAGCGCTTGTACAGATGTATCAGAATTCAGATATATATCTTTTTATGAGTACGATTGAAGCCTGGGGGCTTCCAATTGTAGAGGCTATGGCTAACCAGTGTGCGGTTATTGGGCGCAAACTTGGAGCACTTGAAGAATTATTCGATGGGGCCAATGCTGTGATAGTACAGGATGATGTCCAAATGTACCAGAAAATAACAGAATTAATGAAAGATAGACATCAACTGCATGAAATCCAGAAAAATGGGTTTGATACTGCACAACAATTAAACTGGAAGGCTTCTGCAGAAAAATTTATAGAAATTATAAATAGATAAATGAAGTGTGGAAATATATGACAGCTATTGAATCGAAACAAAGAGAAATTAAATATACAAATTTTAAAATGCTATTTCTGCTTGCATTTTTTCTTCCCTATTCTTTTTATAATTCTAAGTTAGATTTTTCTGCTATGGTGAGTGCTGCTTTCACAGTGATTGCCGTGATGCTTTTCCTGCTGATTATTGCGAACAAAAAGTACAGTATCAAATTTTTGGTGATTTCTTGTATTCTACTGATAATAGGTTTGGTGAGCTATTATCAGAAGCATATGTCAATTTTTCTATTAACGTTATTGTCAGCTGTTCTTATTGAAGAAGAAGATAAAAAAAATGCGGTGAGGATTTTTTTTCTTGACAAAATGATCTCTTTGTTTATTTTGCTTATTTTTTTAGCAACAGGTGCTATTTCAAATAATGTGCGAGTTTTTTATAAAGCGGGAATGGCTGTCAGCAGATACTGCTATGGATACGGACATCCAAATCAATTTGCTCAGGTACTATGCAGTTTGTTAATGGCTATTGTTTACTTAACTTCATCCAGAAGAAGGCATTATCTTTATATTTTTCAAATAGCATCAATTATACTCATTTATCGGATCACTGGTTCCCGCGCAGGTTTCATAGTGTGCGCGGTTCTTTTTATTGTTTCAGTATTGGCCTATAATCAACAATTATATGAAGGCCTTTCAAACTTTATCAGTAAAATTGTTTGGCTGTTTTTCGGAGTAATATTATTTTTTTCAATTGGGCTTCCTTATTTTTTCTTAAGAGCAACGGGTAAGTGGCGAACCTTACTGTATTCTTTGAATGATGTCATGAGTTCTCGGCTTTCTTTTTCTTCAGCGGTTATGCAGAACTATGATATTAGTTTGTTTGGTAATGCTTTTGACTTTACTAAGTTAAAAACAATATATGGAGACTATGCTGTAGATAATAGCTATATTAATTTGCTTTACAGATTCGGCATCATTGGCATTGTGCTATTTGTTTTATTAGCAGCAAATACGATTAAGGTTCTTGCAAAAAAAGGTGATTTGATATTAAGCGTTATATTAATGATCTTCTGCATTTGGGCAATAGTTGAAAATATCTTGCTGAATCCGTCTGTAAATTTTTGCCTTCCATTATTGGGAATTGGTTTACATAGTGTTTTTCTACATCAAAAGCGAAATTCTATAAGATTTGCTTCGCCGAGATATAAGGAAAAAAGAAACTTGATTTGATGATCCGTTGTGCATTCTAGCTCATCCAGGCACGCTGACGTTCCACGATCATCTCTGACAGCCCGTCCTGCACATGAGGAGAATATACGCCCACGACGCCAGCAAGGACATGTTCGATTCCTTTCGTACTGTAATGCTTGTATGGCGTGATTTACACAGGAAGCTCGTATCACTGATTGCATACCAATGGTCTCGGAGATTTGACTTCCGGCAAGGATATTGATGGCCTCTGGGACCTTCCTTTTATCAAGATGATGTTATTATAGATAGCAACTCAGAGACACTCAAGAGTAGCTATACATGCTAATAGATCAACATCAATATAACTGTCATCGACTAAACCGACAATAACATAGAAAAGCTAATAAGAGGATTGTAATTAATGAATATATTACTAGCGGCAACAGGGAGTGAAAGTTTTTCTGGAGCGGCAAAGTGCTTAGTGGAATTGGCAAAAGGGCTTAGAAATAATGGATATAAAATTTTAGTTTTGCTTCCAGATAAAGGGGATATTGAAAACCTGCTGAAGTCTGAAAATATTGATTATTGTGTAATAAAACAGCATCAAGCCTGGTATGTTTATCTTGATGATGCACATCCAAATAGATATCCTCGCATAAAACAAATTGTAAATCGTAAAGCCGTTATTGCGATTAAAAAGCTGATCCGAACGAATCACATTGATATAGTTCATGAGAATGCATCAACAGCTTATGCGGCTGCAGTAGCAGCAGAAGAATGTCATATCCCGGTAGTGTGGCATCTGCGCGAATTTTTGGAAGAAGATTTAGGAATCACTTTTTTTGATCAAAAATATTCTGAGAAAATTATGAATCGGGCAACTGTGGCTATCGCTATTTCACAGGCTGTTAAAGATAAATGGTCACAGCAACTCAATATTCCTATACAAGTTATTCATGATGGGCTGCCTGTTGAAAATTATTTTGTTGAAAGAAACTTTAAACCTGATGGTCGATTGAATATTCTGATCTATGGAAGAATCGTTCCTCAAAAGGGGCAGCTCTTTTTCTTCCAGGCACTTGCCAAGTACGTAAAACTATATACCAGTGAGAAAATTCATTGCTGCTGGGCAGGAATGATTGAAGATCAGGACTACTACGATTCTATCATTGCACTTCAACATGAACACGGGATGGATGAGTATTGCGATTATCTGGGTGAAGTGTCTGATGTGAAGAAAGTACTTCAAAATACAGATATTGTTGCAGTTTGTTCTGAAATGGAAGGATTTGGAAGAGTGACTGCTGAATCCATGCTTGCAGGAACTGTGGTACTTGGAGCTGGTACAGGCGCTACAACAGAACTTATCCAAGATGGAGAGAATGGTTTTTTGTATAAGAGTCATGACATAGATAGCTTTGTGATAAAGCTACATCAGATAGTTGAAAATCAAGAAAATGCTCTGAAAGCTGCGAAACTTGGACAAATAAAGGCGAGGCAGGAGTATTCACTTGAACATGATGTGAAGCAGGTGGGCGGGGTGTACGAGCGATTGGTACCTTAGAAGGGCTTTGCAATAATGCAATATGAAGCCGATGAAATCTGAGACACTGACAAGGACGAGATGATAAATTACAACTGATGGGAAAACAAGGTACATACAAATATTTAGCAAAAAATATAGGGCTGTTGACTCTGAGCAACTTTGCAACAAAGTTGCTCAGCTTCTTTTTGGTACCGTTATATACCAGTATATTGTCAACAGCAGATTACGGCACCTATGATTTGTTCATTACGACTGTTGGTGTACTTCTTCCGATCCTGACTCTTAATGTGCAGGAAGGGATGCTACGATTCGCAATGGATAAAGACTATGATCGGGAAGCCATTGTCACAGTCGGTATTCGGCATCTTCTGATTGGCACTGCAATTATTGTAGTGGGGCTTGGCGTGAATAGTATCTTTGGATTCAGCACGATGCTGAAGACATATGCTATTTTCTTCTTCCTGATGTTTTTCTCCCAGGCACTTGGTGGGATTGTTCCGTTCTATATCAGAGGAATTGATCGCATTGGAGATCTCTCTATATCAAGTGTCGTTGCTTCTGCTGTGACGATCGGATTGAATATTCTGTTTCTCGTTGGTTTCAAATGGGGGCTTACGGGTTATTTTCTTGCCAACATTATCGGACCGCTAGTGCAGTGTATTTGGCTTGCTGCTAGAGCGCACATGTTCCGTGATACCCACCTGACTCGAAGATATACAAAGGAATCTAAAGAGCTACTGGCCTATTCCAGACCACTGATCGCAAACAGTATCGCATGGTGGGTAAACAATGCATCAGATCGATATATAGTTACTTTTTTCTGTGGTGTAGCTGCTAATGGTGTTTATTCTGTCGCATCAAAGATTCCATCAATTCTGAATGTGTTTCAAACGATCTTTAACCAGGCATGGGCATTGTCTGCTGTGAAAGATTATGACCCGGAAGATAAGAGTGGTTTTTTTGCGAATACGTATAGAGCATATAATTGCCTGATGACGATTGTCTGCTCAGCGATTATCGTAGCGGACAAGGTTTTGGCTAATTGCCTTTATGCAAAGGATTTCTATATTGCATGGAGATATGTTCCTTGGCTTACAATGGCGATTCTATTCGGAGCAATGTCAGGATACATTGGTGGCCTTTTTACGGCGGTTAAGGATTCCAAGGTTTATTCAACATCTACAGCCGTAGGCGCCATTACCAATATTATATTGAACCTCATTTTCACACCAATCATTGGAGCCCTTGGTGCAGCGATAGCGACTACAATATGCTATGTTGAGGTTTATGCGATACGTCTGGTTCAGTCAAGAAAGTATATTAAGCTGAAAATCAACTTTTTCAGAGATTTCATTTCTTACATCTTGCTAGTAGTCCAATCTGTTTTATTGCTGTTCGTTGATGCAACGATTCCTCTCTATGGAATCCTGGTGGGGCTGTTTGTTATAATTTGTCTGATGTATATCAAAGATATCGGATTGGTGGTCCATAAAGTTCTGTATAGATAACAGGGGTGGTTATGGAAGAAAACATACTTCAGAAAATAAAAAGACATGGATTAGCAGGTTCACTGAAGGTAGTTGGATATCATGCAACTGTTGCCATCAACAATAAATACTTTTACTACTACAAGAGGAATAATCCAATAGATGACCACTTAATTGTTATGGAGAGCGAGGGAGATCTGTCAGATAATGCATTTGCTCTGTATGACTATATGCGTCACAACGATTATCTGAATAAGTATCACGTTGCGTGGCTTGTAGATCATGTAGAAGAAGCTAGAAAACTACAGCAGAAGAATCTAGCGGATTTTCCGAATACAGAGTTCGTGCAGAAGGTGCCGCAGAAGATTGACAAGAGATGGGCTGAGATACTGGCTACCTGCAAGTGGTATGTTTATGATCATTGCAATTTGATGGCCCCGTTGGTCAAGAGGACAGATCAGATTGTTGTCTATCTTTCCCATGGATGGGGATATAAGGCGGCCAAAGGTGGATTTACGACAAATGATCTTACACATTATGACATGATCACAGTGACTGGTCCAATTCCAGCAAAGGGGATGTCCGAATATTGGCAGGAGCCGGAAGAAAATGCAGTCATCACAGGATATCCTCGAATTGACTATTTTTTTCAGTCGAACACTAAAGTAAGGGAACGAATCAATCAAAAATGGCATCTTGATCAATATAAAAAGGTAATCTTCTGGATGCCGACATTTAGGCAGTCTATTGCAAAGAGTCTCTCCGAGGATTACATTCACAATCAGACTGGACTTCCTATTTTTGAAACCAAGGACAGCCTGCAGGAGTTCTCCGATTTTCTTAAGGAAAGAAATCTCCTTTTGGTTTTTAAGCTTCATCATTTGCAAGCGGATCTTCCGGTGTTCCAGAGCCATTTTGATAATATTCTTCTGGTGAGGGATGAGGATCTACACGATATGGGGGTTCAGCTGTATCAGTTTATTGCAATGGCAGATGCGATGATTAGTGATTATTCTTCGATTTCGGTAGACTTTATGTTGAAGGATAAGCCACTCGTTTTTACGCTGGATGATTATGATGAATACGATAAGTCTCGCGGCCTTTTTCCTAAAAATGCGATTGACTATATGAAAGGATATCACGTTTATAATCAGAAGGAACTGGAAGAAAGCATATCAGAAATATCCGAAGGGCTTGATAAATATAAAGATGATCGGCACGCAGTGATAAAAGAATACCACACATATACTGATGGAAATTCAGCTAAGCGTGTGCTAGATGCCATTGGAATTCAATAATAGGGGAGGTATAATATGCAATTGTTAGACTTTTATACTGTAAAAAATCTACTGGGGGGTAGCATCAACTAACTTTTACGATTGGGTAGATAATGCACTTAAGAATAAATCGGACTTCTTGATGCCAGTAAAGACACGGATGAATCAGGAGAATGGTAATTACTATGCAATAATGCCATGCATGAATGCGATTCACAACACAGCAATGGTTAAGATGATTGGAAGACATCTGCCAAAGCATGGAGAAAAAAGACCGGCTATGTTGAGCGACTTGCTTTTCTATGAAGCGGATACAGGTGTGTTGCAGGCTGTGATGGATGGAGAGTATATTACCACGCTACGCACAGGGGCTTCTGCGGCACATTCTGCGCTTCTGTATGCAAAGAAGAATTTTAAAACCATCGGTCTGATTGGCCTTGGCAATAACATGACAGCTTGCATGGATGTGTTCTTTGAGAGAACAAGGGATCGGCAGCTGACAGTAAAACTCTATCGGCATCACGATCAAGAAACTCGGTTTATTGAACGCTATAAGGACTATAAAAATGTTATTTTTGAGTGCTGCGATTCGTATAAAGCTACGGTCAAAGGCTCAGACATTATTATCTCGGCAGTGACCAGAGCAGAATCTGATTTCTGCAATGATGAGAGCTATGATGAAGGCTGTACGGTTGTTCCGATTATGACCTTGGGATTCCAGAACTGTGATTTATTCTTTGACCACGTGTTTACAGATGAGATGGATCAGATCAGAGGATTCAAGTACTTTGATTCCTTTAAGACATTGACGAACACAACGGATGTACTTTTGGGAAGGGAACCGGGACGACAGTCAGATAAAGAACGAATACTTGTCTATAATTATGGACTTGCGATTCAAGATTTGTACTTCGCTGAGCAAGTGCTAAGGCTTGCTGGCAGTGAAGGAAGTGTGGATTACAACTATTGCAAGGATAAGTTCTTCATGTGATAAGGTAACCTTCATCTAAAATCAAAAAGGAGCGATGCAAGATGAAGGTTACAATTATCGGCGGTGGAAACATGGGAATGTGTCTTGCAGGAGTGATTTCAAGATTGAATGGATATGACGTCACACTTTATGCCTCGCATCCGGAGGACTTTGGCAGGACTATTGAAGTAGTAGATGATGAATTAGGAATCACATATCATTCGGGCTCATTCTGGACAACGAATGATCTTGAGGTGGCTTTGAAAAATGCAGAGTTCATCTACTGTACTTATCCAGCTTTTTTGCGTGAAAGCTTTATTCAGCAGAGCTCCAAATTCATTAAACCAGGGGCTTTCCTTGGATTTATACCGGCTTACGGCGGAGCAGAATTTTTCTGTGAAGAATTGATTCGCAAAGGAGTTACAATTTTTGGTTTACAGAAACCACCATATGTTTGCAGAACCAAAGAGAGAGGGAAGATCGCGGGATTGATGTCCAAAAAGCCTAAGTTGTATGAAGCTTCTATTCCTTATAAGAAGAGTTGCGAAGTGGCTGCTGTGCTGGAAGATATGCTGCAAATTAGGACGGAGGTTCTGCCTAATTACATGAACGTGACGCTTCTACCAGGAAATCCTCTTCTTCATACAAGCGGTTCATACTACTACTTGAAGAATTATAAGGAAGGACAGTTTTTCCCACATCAAATCTATTACTACCAGTCATGGAATGACGAATGTTCTAGAATAATCTGTAACTTTAGCGATGAGATGGAAGCGGTGTGTAGCAAACTTCCGATTGATCTTAGTGGCGTGCAGTCAATTCAGACATATTATGAATCGCCGACACCGGAGGACCTAACGAGAAAATTTCATAGTATTCCTTCCTTTTATCCGCTGACGCTTCCGATGATTCAAACACAGGATGGATACATTCCGGATTTTAATTCTCGATTTTTCACGGAGGACATTCCGTTTGGTGTATGTATCATCAAGGGATTGGCTTTGCTTGCAGGGGTTGCAACACCTACTGCTGATCGGATTCTTGCATGGTATGCAAGAGAAACCGGTAAAGAGTACTTCTGTGAGGATGGCAGTTTTGGAAAAGATATCAATGAAACTGCAGTACCGCAAAAATTCGGTATAGATTCGGTTGAAAAGCTACAGGAGTTTTATCTGAGATGAGAGGGGGAAAGATTATGCTGAACTTTACAGTTGGACCCGTAATGGCATCAGATGCGGTTCGCTCGGTAGGAGCAGAGCAGGTTCCGTATTTTAGAACATCGGAATTTTCCGAGACAATGTTTGAGAATGAAAAGCATATCCTGAAATTTGCGAAGGCTCCAGAAGGGTCAAAGACAGTTTTCTTGACAAATTCTTCAACAGGGGCAATGGAAGCGGTTGTCATGAACTGCTTTACAGAGAAAGACGATGTCCTAGTTATCAATGGCGGAAGTTTTGGCGCAAGATTTGCCGAGATTTGTAAAATACATGACGTGTCACACACGGAGATCAAACTTCGTCACGGTCAGAAATTAACGAAGGAAATGTTGTATCAGTATGATGGACAGCCTTTTACAGGACTTTTGGTCAATGTGGATGAGACATCGACTGGTGTTTTGTATGATACCCAGATGATCGGTGATTTCTGCCGAAAAAATCATCTTTTTTTTGTCTGCGATTGCGTTTCTTCATTTCTTGCGGATCCATTCAATATGGCTGAGTGCGGTGCGGATGTTATGCTGACGGGATCCCAGAAAGTGCTGGCTTGCCCGCCTGGTATTTCCATTATCGTACTAAATCCAAGAGCGGTAGATAGAGTGAAAGATGCACATGTCAAGTCGATGTATTTTAACCTTGCAGATGCTCTTAAGAATATGGAGCGTGGACAGACTCCATTCACACCTGCGGTCGGCATTCTGCGTCAGATAAATGTAAGATTGAAGGAAATTGAGGCGGCAGGGGGAGAAGATGCGGAGGTTGCCAGAGTTGCAGCACAGGCAGCGGATTTTCGTAAGAAGATCAAAGACCTTCCGCTTGAGCTGGTTTCTGAATCACCGGCAAATGGTGTGACGCCTGTTCATCCGCTTCATGCAAATGCCTATGAGATCTTTCTAAAGCTCAAGGATGAGTATGGTATCTGGATTTGCCCAAATGGAGGGGACATGAAGGATACGATTTTTAGAGTTGGGCACATTGGCTATTTAAACCACGAGGACAACACAACTCTGGTGAATGCATTTAAGGATCTGCAGAGCAAAGGGCTTCTATGATCTTGCGATTAGAGGGTAGAGAGGAGCACTGATATGACAAAGGTGATTACGTATGGTACATATGATTTGTTGCACTATGGTCATATCAGACTTCTCGAAAGAGCAAAAGCACTGGGGGATTATCTGATTGTCGGGGTTACGGCGGATGATTTCGACCGGCAGAGGGGAAAGATCAATGTCCAGCAGACTTTGGAAGAACGTGTGGCTTCCGTGAAGAGCACCGGAATTGCTGATAAGATCATTATAGAAGAGTACGAAGGGCAGAAGATTGATGACATCAAGCGGTATGGGGTAGATATATTCACCGTTGGTTCGGACTGGGAAGGGTATTTTGATTACCTGAATGAGTACTGCAAAGTTGTTTATCTTCCTCGTACACAAGGAGTATCAAGTTCGGAGATCCGGGCGGAAGAAGGATCACTGAAGCTTGGCATGCTCGGTTATTCCTCCTTCCTAAATAAGGTTTATAAAGAATCTCAGTATGTCAATGCAGTAGATATAACGGCACTATGTTCTTCGGATTTTACAAAGCTGGAAGATGTCCGTGAAAACATACCTTTAGCAACAAATAAGTTTGAGGAGATGTTGGAGGGTGTGGATGCGGTCTATATTCATTCTCATCCATCGCTTCATGCAGAAGAGATACGAACAGCTCTGCAGGCGGGGAAAAATGTCCTCTGTGAAAGTCCTGTGGTTCTGAAAAAAACGCAATATGATGCTCTGATGGATCTTGCTGCAGAGAAGAGCCTTGTCTTGATGGAGGCAATCCGGACAGCTTATATGCTTGCCTATTCAAGACTTATTCTCATGATCAAGGGAGGTAAGATCGGAAAAGTTGTGTCAGTAGATGCCACTTGCACCAGTCTACGCACGTATGGAAACTTTGGGGAAAAGAGCCGCAAGTGGGGGAGTCTGGAAGGTTGGGGTCCGACTGCGCTTTTACCGGTATTCCAGATCCTTGGTACGCAATATACAGAGATGGATTTCTTCTCTCTCGTAGATGAAGAATATCCGGAAACTGATGCCTTTACGAAGGTGAATATCCGCTATCCAGAGGCGACGGCGACGATCAAAGTTGGCACTGGTGTGAAATCTGAGGGAGAATTGATCATCTCTGGCACCAAGGGTTATATTTATGTCCCTGCACCGTGGTGGAAGACGGATTATTTTGAGGTGCGCTTTGAACATGCGGAGGAGAATAAGCGACAGTTCTATAAGCTGGAAGGCGATGGCATTCGCTATGAATTGGTAGAATTTGCCCACGCCATTCATAGTGGGAATGCAGAATTCTATATCAGTCGGAATGTCACAAGAGCAATCGTGGATGTAATGGAGCGATTTAATGCAAGTCAAGAGCCGCGAAGAGGAGAGGACAAATTAGCCCTATGACACATCCCAGAGAATCCAAATTTGAACTGATGAGAATCTTTGCAATGCTGTTGATTGTCGCTCAACATGCCATAGAACGAGGTAGCGGAATTGATGAATGGTCGGTTTTGAAGGAGAGGGGGACCCCTCTACGATTTGTTTCGGCAAGCTTACTTGGAAGCTGGGGGCAGATTGGCGTTATCCTCTTTGTGATCATTACCGCATGGTTTTCTGCTGAGCAGAAAGGCATTCGCTCATCAAAGGCTATAGTTATCGCACTACAGAGCTGGCTTACTTCGCTTGCAGTTACAGCTGCTGTTTTCATAATAAAGCCATCGGTAATATCTGGAAGTATCATTTTAAAGGAAGGAATCACACCGGTTTTTCAACAATACTGGTTTGTTACCACATTTCTTGCTTTTTATTTAATGCTGCCATTGCTTCAGAAATTGGTGAGTGGTATCAGTGAGCATTCCCTTGGATTTATTTGCTTGATCCTGACTCCCTTGATTCCTCTGTACAATTATCTTTGGCAGAATGTAGGAGGCGCACTTGCTGATTTCATTTACATTTTTCTGCTCACAGTTTATCTGAAGCGAAAGGAAAATAACTGGTTTGAGCGAAATAGAAGATTAGCCATTCTTGGAATTCTTTTGTTGGAAGGACTGATCATTACTCTGCGATTGACATTCACGTATTTGCTTCCGGGACATGAAAATGGTTTTATCGCCTTGTATCAGAATCTTCGCGGGAGGACTGTGCTGACAATAGGTGTTCCTTTCTTGATTTTCTATTGCTTTAAGCATAGTCGTATCCAGTATCACAAGTGGATCAATATCGTTGGAAAGGCAACTTTCGGAATTTATCTGCTACATGAAAATATGCTTCTCCGCGTCATCAACGGAGAGCCTTCTCTCCTATGGTCAGGAATATTCCATATCGACTGGTGGTATGCAAATTCAAATTTTGCAGGCTTAGTTCATATCGCTGCAGCAGTAACGATATTGATTGTGTGCATACCAGGGGCATTGCTCATAGAAAAAGTGGCTGAAAAACTTCTGATCAAGCCGGTGAAGTCGGTCTGTGAAAAATTCGATAGAGAATATATGCGGATATTTGGGGAATAGAGATCATGCAGTTTCTTCAGAGAGACTCCTCTGTGGGTGATCCATAGAACGTCGAGAGTTAATTCACAGGAAAATCACACCATTCAGTGCAAGCTAGCCCCGCACCGCGGGGCATATTTTTGAGCATAATTAAAATGGTAATTAATGTCCCAATATAATTGACATATGTCCCAATCACTCTTATAATTCAAATGTACCAATGAAAGTGAAGTAGTGCAAACCATTTTGACTTTGCAAGAAAAGAAAGGTCGGATCTGATTATGAAAAAACAGAGCATCGTGAATCTGGTCAGGTATCACGTAGAACATAATGAGGAAGCATTCGTTTCTGAGGTTGCAGGTATTGCAAAAGAATTTGAGCAAAATGGAGATTCTATAATGGCAGATTATCTCATGGAATTGATATCCAATGCCAACTATTCTGTGCCACAGAGCTCTTATAAGAATCTACAATACTTAACTAAAGTTAATTATCCGAATTCGTCTCTGCTATTACCTGAGATTATTGAAGAGGATGTTCTCGGAATAACGAGGGCGATCGCGGAAAAGACTGACCTTGTTAAATTCCTTTTCTATGGTTCTCCTGGAACTGGCAAGACAGAATCTGTTTATCAGATAGCTCGTATTCTTAATAGGGATCTGTTAAGAGTTGATTTTGAGCAAATGGTAGACAGCCGTCTGGGAGAGACTGCAAAAAATGTATCCATACTATTTGATGAGATCAATCATTTGCCATACAATAGGTCAATTGTCCTGATGGACGAGATTGATGCGCTGGTTCTCGATAGAGTGAACAGTAATGATCTGCGAGAAATGGGACGAGTCACATCTGCCTTTATCAGAGAGCTGGACAGGCTAGGTGACAATATAGTTATTATCGCAACTACAAATTTGTTCAGGAACCTGGATAAAGCCATTATACGTAGGTTCGATGCCACTGTATCGTTTGACAGGTATTCGAATGATGACCTTATTGCCATAGCGGATGAGCTCTTGACCTCTTGTCTGAAGAAAAGTGCTGGTACAAGACAGGATTTACGACTCTTCCATAAGATTCTAAGAAACCTGAAAACTATTCCATATCCTGGAGATATGAAGCAGATTATCAAAACTTCTGTAGCTTTTTCAAATCAGAATAATGAGTACGACTATCTACGAAAAATATATCTGGCACTGAACGATGACAAAGATGTAGATATTCAGAAATTGAGTGCGGAAGGTTACACCACTAGGGAAATTGAGATTCTGTCAAGAATTCCGAAGAGTAGCGTATCACGGAAGTTAAGGGAGAACTGAAATGAATCCATTACTACAGGTCAAATTGAGATTCACAGGTGAGAAAAATACACAGAAAATAGTGTCCAGAAATCTTCGCGCCCATGCGGAGGTTACAACAGAAGATATTGATTCCCTGATAGAGAACCTCTACACCGTTCTTCGTTATTATAAGGATCATCCGCGTATAACAAAAAATATGATGATTGATGTCAGATATAACGATATCATTGCCAAGTCGAACAGGGTGAGAGAATTACTTAGGCCTGATGGGGGTACTACGAACGATAGAGTGGTCGGAGTGAGATTTTCCGATGCACCTGAAGGAAAAGAAAATCATATTATCACATACTATGTTGCTGAGGACATAGTTTATCGCACTATAGAAGAACTGCAAACTGCCAGGGACTTTCTCCGGCAAAGACTGGGCGGCAAGGCTACTGCTGATAACTTCAATGATAATAAAAATGAAATTGATTATACAGGGTATAATATTGGCAAGTTGAAACTGAGAGATCTGATCATAGATTGCTCAGTTGTGGAAAAGTTTGATATTCCTCGTGTTACTGCTATTTCTGATAGAGACACCTTTCTTGTTACATTCTATAAATCAGAACTCTCACTCTCATCTGTTCTCGAGGTGCTGCAGATAGATCGTGGGAGATTTCCCTATACCATATATGGCGCCAATACTATCTCTGTCACCAAGGGGTTGTTCGATATTATTAAAGATAAAATCCCATATATGATCTCAATGATTTCTACTGATATCGCTTCGATAAAGTTGGACGATTTAAAACCTAAGAATGTTAGAGATGAATATGATATACCTTCACCTCATTCTGAACCTGTGATAGGAGTGATTGATACCTTCTTCGATGAGTCGGTATATTTTACCGAATGGGTAGAGAACTATGATTATATCGATGATATTGAGAAGAAATCTGAGGACCTTTCTCAGAGAAATCATGGAACGGAAGTAACCTCGATCATCGTAGATGGCCCACAGATGAACACTTGGTTGGATGATGGTTGCGGGAGGTTCCGAGTGCGTCATTTTGGGGTCTGCTCTAATAAAATCTCAACCATTCGTTTGGTGAATAAAATCAAAGACATCGTGAATGACAATTCGGATATTCATGTCTGGAATTTGTCCTTAGGAACCGAAGATGAAGTGTCGAAAAATTTTGCTTCTTTCGATGCAAGTGTACTGGATGAGATTCAGGCCAGTAAAAATGTGATCTTTGTTGTTGCGGGGACGAATGATAATCGTGCAGAAAGAGATGATATATTGAGAGTTGGATCACCTGCAGATTCACTGAATTCGCTTGTGGTGAATTCGGTCAGGAGAGACGGCAGACCGGCCAGTTATTCCAGGAAGGGTAATATCTTATCGTTCTACAATAAACCAGATGTTGCATATTACGGAGGTGATTATGATGATCGAATTGTTGCGTATTCATCCTACGGAACTGAAAAGGTATACGGTACGTCATTTGCTGCTCCCTGGATCAGCAGGAAGATGTGTTATCTGATTGATGTCATGGGGGTGCCAAGAGAAGTTGCCAAGGCATTGATCATTGATGCAGCAGCGACTTGGGATTACAAACTTGGTGGGTATATCCATAAGCCTTTGATGGGATACGGTATTGTTCCGGTAGATATAAAAAAGATCGTGGAGACAAGGAGTGATGAGATTCGTTTTGTGGTCTATGGCGAATCGAATTCGTATCGTACGACTAATTATGCCATACCGGTTCCTAAGGATGACGATGATAAATACCCATTTGTGGCGCGAGCGGCCTTGTGTTATTTTCCGAAATGTTCGAGGGAGCAGGGAGTGGATTACACAGATCGTGAGCTTTCACTGAAATTTGGCAGAATTAATGGCAAGGGGGAGATCAACGATATTAATGATAATATCCAGGATGATACCAAATCAAGAATTGATGAACGCCAATCCAGAAAAGAATTTCGCAAGTGGGATAATACGAAATTTATATCGAGAGTAGTGAAGAATAACAAACCAATTAAATCTTACGGAGACCGCCTTTGGGGAATTGCGATAATATCAAAAGAGAGACTTGGCACCAGGATGCGTGCACCTCTTAATTTTGGTGTAGTTATCACATTGAAGGAAGTGAACGGTGTCAATCGCATTGATGACTTTATCAGAGCATGTACGCTGCGTGGATGGATTGTTAACCGAATTGAAATTCAGAATAAGCTGGATATTTACGCAGCCAGTCAGCAAGAAGTGAAGTTCGAGTGACTGCATATGCATCTCGTTTTTTAAGCAAAAGACAAGGAAAGCATATGAATAATAGAGACGGATTAATAGGAAGTCTAGCGATTTTTAAGTCTGAACTTATTGAGAAAGATTTTATCTCAAAGGTAGAAAACCTCAGGCTATAAGTGACCTCGATTATAATGAATTTGCTTCGGAATTGATACTACAGTCATTATAGGAATGCTTCCTGTGTTACCGGAATGGTGCTTCCTGACTAACCGGAACGTTGCTGCATAAAGTCCAGACAGATGTTACCGAGAAGCCAGTAATCTTCACTGGGCGAGTGGTTTGACGTTTAACACCGATAAAAGTTAGCACTGTTTTTGATCAATGAACGAAAAAAATGACACTTGCAAAATTTACGCGCGCAGATCAGGAACATTTGAAAACGACAATAAAGTAAAAGCATTTATTAAGATGCACGGAAGAACGACGCACTGAAGAACAAAAAAGCGAAACATTTGAGAATATAAAAAACATATGAAAAATTAGAAACAATTGAAAAGAGAAAACTATTGACAAATAGGACAACTGTGGGAAAATAAATAACGGAGGATGCGTTATGCTTGAAGGATTCAAAAAATTTGATATGGCTATCGGAACATCTACCATATCCATAAATGAGCATGGAGTGGCATTTAGTAAAGCATGCGTTGTAAGACTTGGGAAACCAAAATATGTTGAGTTTTTAATCGACTATAGTAACAAGAAAGTGGCTGTGAAAGTGGCTTCAGAGGAGACGGAAGGCGCATTTCCGTTCTACAACCCCGAGAAAAAAGTTGTGTCTGTACGATGGAACAATAAGGACCTACTGAACGAAATCGAAAACTTGATGGAATGGGATTTTGCAAAAGATGGATATAAAGCGTATGGAGAATACATCCCCGATGAGCAGGCGACAGTGTTCGATTTAAAATCGGCAAGTCGTATGTAAAGATTTTAAATAGGGTATTTTCGCAATATATTTGCGTTAATATAAAAGCCTATGGCTGGCACCATAGGCGGAAAGCTTGCGATGCACAATCGCTCGCTAAAGTTAGAACGTCTTTAGTTTACCATGTGCATCGCAAATTTCAAGGAAAATTTGCGAAAGGAGTGGATGCATATGGCAAAATATGATAAACCAGCACCCAGCGGGTATCATTATATCTTCGTGAGATATATCACTCGCAATGGTGTGCGTATTTACCCGAAGAACGCAAAGGCATTTCGCCTTCTTGTGAAAGATAATTGACAATGCTTGGTGGGGTTAGGATCAGAAAAATGCTGGAGCGATGCATTTTCCTTTTTGCTATACACCCATATAAGATCTCCGCTTATTCCGGGAACCTTCCGTATGTCATCACGATAGAGAATTTCTGTCTATTATTTGAAACAGAACTATGCCGAAGAATTCACCTTCATCTGTGTTAGCGAAATAAGAGGATAGGGCAGTGAGGTCTATGAAACGAATCAAAGATTGGATACGGCCTATCTCTCAGTTCGTTCTTATATTGGCGATTATTATTCTTACATGTGTGTTCAATGTTGAGAAAATACTGTCCTCACTTATCGTGACTGTCGGTTTTCAGAATGCTGAGCTTCCAGCATGGATAAGAATCGCATCAGTGTTTGGACGATGGGGTGTTTCAGTAGCTGTATTGGCTATCGTGTGGTTTGGAATTCGGCAGATGAATAAAGAGGCTGTCATCAATCCCGACAACAATATCTACCATGAGCATTCCTATATCGCTTATTGTATCTGCTCCAAGTTTCTTGATTATAAGCAGTGCAGACTACAGGGCGTACCAATTCCGATGCAGATTAAGCTCGTGACCAATGGTGCGTTTGAAAAATTTATTATTGATGATGGCATCCATGCAGCACCCAAGAAGGACAAAGCCAGAGTAACTAATCCGAAGAACTATACGAGTACTGTAAATCTCCTTATCAGCGACACATACAAGGTTACAGTGCAACAACTCCCCAGAACTGTTCTGCAATTTTCAACTGTTGAGATTAATCGTTCATCTGATGATTATATGCGATACAACAGTGAGGAACTGATAAAGACGGTGATTTCTATAATACGGAATTTACCCAAAACGGTCATGGAGCTGAACCTCTTTATGACGACAAACTCGACTAATACATATCGAATAGCCAAGGAAGCGCTTGCGACAGCTGGCAGAGATAGGATTAGTCACATATATGTATTTCAGCAGGAAAGAGAAGAGCCTCGGAATTTCGAGGCAAAGGGACTAAAGATATTCTGACGGAGAAAAGAGAATGGCATATACAAGACAGGGAATAGAGGACCTTTTCGGCAGCATTCTGAAAGACTTGGATATCAGTGCCGTGATGTTTGATAAGGCAAGAAAGGAATATGAAGCCCTCGGTGAATGGATTGATAAGAAATCTGACGAATATGATGTCAGAATATACCCACAGGGATCTTTTGCACTTGGGACAGTAATCAAACCAATAAGTGGAAAGGATGATTACGATCTTGATCTAGTCTGTGAACTTGCCGAACAATATGAACTTTCTGCATGTGAATTAAAGAAGGATGTAGTACGCCAGTGGCTGGTGCACTACAAACGCATTACAGGGGATATTGTTGAGAAGCGTCGTTGCTGGCATGTAGAATATGAGGAAATCCCCAATTTTCACATGGATGTGATTCCTTCTTACGATACTAACTTGTCATTTATCAAGATTACTGACCATAATGAAGAACAGGATACATACCAGTATATAGGGAGTAATCCGCGCGGGTACACCGACTGGTTTTATTCCAGATGTCAGAAGCGTTGGGATGCTCTGTTTGATCAGTATAGCAGAGATAATCATTTGCGGTTCGATGAAGCTGAGGTGGAGCGACTCGATAGGCATAAGGTTATAACGCCTTTGCAAAAGGCTATACAGCTTCTGAAACGACATCGGGATATCATGTTCAAGGATCATCCTGATGACAAGCCGATATCTATCATTATTACAACCTTGGCTGCACAGCTCTATAATAATGAAGATAATATCGTTGATGCCCTAGCTTCATTTCTTAACGGAGCAGAGCGGTATATTCATGAACACAAGATGCACGGAGATTACCATATTGATAACCCAAGCTATTCTGGTGAGAATTTTGCGGATAAGTGGAACAAGCATCCTGAAAGGGCTCGAATTTTCTTTAATTGGCTCACGCAAGCTCAGGAAGATTTCGATCTCTCTACGCTGATGCGATCAGACACAGTGGAGATGGGAAATCGAGTGAAGCACATTTTTGGTAATGAGACGGGAAAACGGGTGTTTGCCGGTATTGGTGCCACTACTACAGCTGGGGTTATTAGCGGTGCAATCAAGGTTAGTGCTGCTACAGGTGGACTTTCCAGGATTGGCACAATTCCTGTTCAGCAAAATCATCATTTTCATGGCAAGATATCTTGAGAGTAAACCGTTACCAATTGCACAACAAAAAGCTGAACTGCTTCTCGCGTACCATGATCTGGTCACTATGGAAAGAAACAGAAACATTGTAGATTGTCAAATACGTCTTCACCCAACTGAGAACAGCAGAGAGTATATTATTCGGATTCGATACGAAGGTCACGGACGGCCACAGGCGTGGTTGATTGATTCACCGTTGAAATTGGTTGAGGGGAAAAAGCCGCATCATATCTATGGCGAGAATCAATGTGGACAGACAGAACTGTGTGTTTTCAAATGGGACCTAGATAAATGGGATTCACAGAAATCACTGGCCACAGTTTTCGTCCCATGGGTGATAACATGGCTGTATGCTTATGAGATTTGGCAGATAACTGGAGAATGGATTTATCCAGAAGCAAGCACAGGCGAGAAGGAATAGCATCTTTCTAAATCTTGCCCCCCTAATGTGCTGCCACTGACGAACAATGTTTTGAGTACGTATTGCACGACTTTCGGGACCTGGTTGATGAATGGCATTTGGAGACGAGCGGTAAGGTGGTGTATTACAACATGACGGATTCACAAATTAGAAAACTGGCAAATCTATATAGATCGGCAATCGAAGCTGCTCGCAAAGATGGACGTTTTGTCAATGATATCTGCTTTAAGCACTTCCCGGCAGGGTGCTGTGGTGACACTTGCGATCTTCTGGCGGAGTATTTGAAGTTTGAAGGCGTCAAAACTATCTGGTACTCTGGTCAACGCGGTGACTGGAGCCATGCATGGCTTGTTGTAAAGGATAAGAGGGTAAAGAGACCAAAGAGACCAAAGAGACCAAAGAGACCAATCCCGAGCCCCTCCTTATGGCCGGAAGAACTTCAAGATATAGTTGCTAACTATGGGGCTGTACGCCCAGAGCAGGAAGTAGACATCACAAGGTATGAATTTGAGGATTTACGGGATGGTCTGATTATTGATATTACAGGAGACCAGTTTGGAGATTATGATATCCCTGTCTATGTCGGATATTTAGATCCATTTCATCAGACTTTTGATTTCAATAGAGCACACGAATATTATGGCCCTAATGATGGAAGGCTAGATGGTCTCTACCGGGTTATTTCAGAGTATCTGGATAAGTAACCTAGAGTAAACCTGATTAATTGAATATTATAAGACGCTTGGCTTTGAGAGCACTGCTGATATTCCGTTAGCAGTGATACAATTCAATTATGATAATGATTTAGGTGTCATAAGTCGCTTTTCAGCGGCTTGGAACATATAGCAACTATTGCAACTTCGATCTTTGACAAATGAATATAGTTCAAAACTCCGCTTCACGGCTCATGCATGCGGACCGGATGGTAAAGGCAGGTATTCCTTACCCTCTTTCATGTTGTTTCCGGGGTTAATGATCTGCATTTTTCCAATCCCTGCAGGTGTCTCAGTAGTTTTGTGAAGTTCAGGGCATACACTTTGAAGCCGAAGAACTGTTTCGTCTTCAGCTTCCATCTGACAGGCATTCTGTCTACGTTGTATTTGCACCTTAGAATAGATGGTAGTGTTTCTACGCCATTGCGAATTCTTCCGGCAAGTTTCAGGAATGGATCTTCTTTCCTGTCACGGATTTCCCCGGCTCGATGTCTTGCTTTTACCGAGTAGACCATCACGGCGGTTCTCTTTTTCAGCCTGACCATACATTCTTTTTTGTGTGGATAGTCTTCACACGTCTCTCTCGGGAACGAGATTCGGATCGTATCATTCTGCCGGGTGTAGGAGCTGGCCTTTGGCGTATGTCCGGATGGACATTTCACGACGGTTCTCTCATCTTCCGAAAGAGTGAAATCTAGAAGGATGTTCCGCGGCTTACGTCCGAGAAGACCGGTGGTAACTACTGTGATGTTCTTATCGCCAGCAAGTTCTCTGACTTCTTTGCTGCTGTATGCACCATCTGCAACGATGACTGCTTCGTCATCCGCCTTATCCAGGGTTTCAAGTTCTTCTTTGATGAAGGCATTATCACTGTGTGTATTTACATCGTACTGATAATCCGTGACGATGGAACCATTCTCGTTCACTGCCTCTGTAAGATTTGCAGCATACCCGCGATGCGCCTTCCCGGCTTTGAGTCTGTATGTTGCATCCGGATCAGA
>FNQX01000016.1 GCA_900107575.1 Lachnospiraceae bacterium NK3A20
CGGAAGCCGGACATTGGGAGTCACTCTGAGGACCGGTAACGTGGATTGCGGTCATAAGTTTGAAAGGACTGCGTCAGCAGGACTTCCAGACTTATGACTGCAATCCACGTCTCCGACATGTGACTCCCAAGTGCGGCTTTCGGCAACCCGCCGCCCGCGCAGTCAGGTAATACCTGCGAGCGTCACAGCAGGCCGGAAAGACCCCGGCCCGAGAAGCCCGCAGCCATGAATGGTCGTCACAGGTTCGCTGTTTCAGATCACGAAGCTCAAAAGTCCCAGCTTGCTGACCTCGATTTCCTGAATCTGCAACCCGCGCCGCTTCTTCTCCTCGGGCGAGAGGAGTGCCAGCTCCTGCACCTTCATGACTTCCTGCCGGTACTGCGGCGAGCCGTCCCTCTGCTGCCTGCCGGAGAGCATGACGACGGTCACCTTCGTCCGCAGTTTCGTATAGACCTCAAAGCTCTCATCCTGCGGCCGCAGATAGTACAGGTGACTCTCCAGCGTCGTGTCAGGGGAGACCTCCTTCTCGAAGCACTGCCGGCAGATGTTGCGGAACTTGTAGCTGATGTCCTGGCTGTCGATGATCTCCCGATAACTGTATTTCGCGCCAAGGTCAATCTTCGTCAGATTGTCCATGACATATTTGTAATCCTGATTGTTCTGTCCTATCATCGTCATCTCGTCACTGCCGATAATCAATCGTCTCAATCTTGTTGCCGGTCAGACGGATCGCATCCATGATCTCATCTTCCGTCAGCTCACCTGCAGACAGGAGCTCCTCGATCGTCACCTTGTGCCCCAGTGTATCCGCGAGTGCATCCGCCTTCGCCTTCACCTTGTTGGCCACCCCCACGGCATCGGCGTCCGCCGCCTTGCTGTGGATGTTCGCCTCAATGAGCTCCTCCATCGCGTTCATGACACGCTCGGCGAGGAACCCCTCGACATCCTGCGGTCCCTCGAGCGGCGCCATCATGCGAACGGAACGCATCAGCTCTTCGTTGCCCGCGCCGACCAGGTCCTCCATGTAGACGCCCTGGTTGAGATAGAGCCGCGAGATATCCAGCACCTTCGGCAGCATGTAAGTTGCAAGGTCCTGCTGCGCCTGTCCGTCTCCCGCCATCGCGTTGATCTTGATGGCATCGAATACGCCGTCCTCCGGCAGTTCAATCGCCGCGATCATTTCCCTGTAGTCCGCGAAATAGTCGTGGTCCTCTTCGTTCATGTTGTTGTCAGGATCGGGATTCGTCTCCCCCTCGATGCCGATACTGGCAGCCGAGAGATAGTCCTTGACCGTCTGCAGCTGATCGTCCGAGAGATCCATCCCCTCGAACGCCTTCTGCAGCTGATCATTCGTGATCATGTTGTGATTCTTGCCGGCCGCGCGCACCAGTGCCTCGAGCATCCTGGTGAACGCCGCCTGTCTGTCCATTTCGTTCATATTCCATCTTTCCTTATAATCAATCCATTGCCTTCGGTCCCTGCCCGCTCACCGCGTGTACGTGGTGGAACAGGTGATCCTGGCAGAATTCGTAACTTCCCTCGCACTTGCTGCAGTAGCGGAATTCCAGCGTCGGATCATCCAGCTCCGTCCTGCCGCAGATCGCGCATCTGTGGTGGGTTCTGCCGGCCGGCCGCATCTGTGCTGCCGTGGGCCGGGATGCACTCTGCCTGCCCGTCGCAGTTGTATGCGGGGCGCCTGTTGTTTGCGCTCCGCGCCAGGTACCGGATACCGCACGCCGGAAGTCTGCCCGTCGCTTCATCTCTTTTGGGTTGAACCTGTGAAGAGTGCTCCGTCTCGTTCGCCAGAAGAAGATCAGGAAATTGACAAGGGACGCCGCGATCGCGATGCAGACGAAATAGTAGCCGCTGACCGCGTAAGTGATGAACTCGTAGCCCAGGATCACGGCATAGGCGATGCCAAGCCACTTCACCCTCAGAGGCAGAATGAACATGAACAGCACCGTCGCGTCCGGGAAAGTCGCGGCATACCCGAAGAAAATCGACATGCAGACGTAGTAAGTGCTGAAATAGTACGAGGTCAGAGCAAAATACGACGACGCAGCCTCCGTGGAGGCAAGGAGCGTTTCCCCATTCGTCAGATAGGCCATGCCCATGTGCAGGAAGGCGCCGAGAATCGTGAAGAACAGGCCCGAGAAAATGTAGAGATTGTATTCCCAGGTGCCCCATACGCGCTCGAGTGCCGTGCCGATCGAGTAGTAGAACAGCATCGCGATGAGCACGAAGACGAAATTGGATCCGTCCGGTGGCACCAGTACCCAGGTGATCAGGCGCCAGATCTGTCCGTGCAGGATCGCGTACGGATTCAGCGTGAGGAAGGAGAGAAAATCCGCGTTCACCGCCTGCAGCACGTACCCGAAACCATAACAGATGATGACAATGAGCGAGAGGTTGCTGACCGCGTACCTCCGTAAATGTTTTTCCAGCCAGTTGATGATGTGATCGATCATATGAATTCCATATCCTGGGGCTCTATATATTTGGTAGCAACCGCCCCATCTTTCTGTCAAAGTCTATCATCGTGAAAATAAAAAGGCAACGCCAACGCTTGTGGCAAGGCCCCTGCAGCCATTGTCTTTACACACTTTTAAGATTTTGGCACCCTGGGTTTCATTGTAAAATGATTGTGCGCGACTTATAATTCACAATTAGCCTTGAGATTCATTTAGACGATCAGGAGTTATACGCAGTGATATCAAAAGATTACACCTTAGGAATTGACGTCGGATCCACCACAGTCAAGGTGGCTGTCATGGATGCCGACAGGAATTTATGCTTCGGCGAATACAAGCGTCACCACGCGGAAATCCGCGAGACGATTTACGCATTGTTGAATGATGCGCACAAACAGCTGGGCGATGTTGTCGTTCACCCTGTCATCACGGGCTCCGGCGGCCTCTCCATCGCGAACGCCCTCGGCATCCCCTTTGTCCAGGAGGTTGTCGCCGAGGCAGCCGCGATCGAACAGCTCGCGCCCCTCACCGACGTGGCGATCGAACTTGGCGGCGAAGACGCGAAGATCATGTATTTCGAGAATGGCAATGTCGAAGAGCGAATGAATGGCACCTGCGCCGGTGGCACAGGCTCTTTCATTGACCAGATGGCAGCCCTCTTGCAGACTGACGCAGCAGGGCTCAACGAGTATGCGAAGGACTACGAGTCCCTCTATACCATCGCGGCCAGATGCGGCGTGTTCGCAAAGAGCGACATCCAGCCCCTCATCAATGACGGCGCAAGGAAAGAGGACCTTGCGGCGTCCATTTTCCAGTCCGTTGTCATCCAGACGATCTCCGGCCTTGCCCAGGGCAAACCGATTCGCGGCCACGTGGCCTTCCTCGGCGGTCCCCTGCACTTCCTCTCCGAGCTGAAGGCAGCCTTCATCCGGGAGCTGCACCTCGACAAGGAGCACGTCATCGAAGTTCAGAATTCGCACCTCTTCCCTGCCATGGGCTCCGCCTTCAGCGCAAAGGAAGAGAATTCGATCGGCCTCTCCGAGCTCATTGACAAGACCTCCCGCCCTCTGAAGATCGAGATGGAAGTCCACCGCATGGAGCCCCTCTTCGATTCCGAGGAGGAGTATGCCGCGTTCTCCCGGCGCCACGGTCAGTACAAGGTGAAGACCGGCGATCTGAAACACTATCACGGCACGGCTTTCCTCGGCATTGATGCCGGCTCTACGACGACGAAGCTCGCGCTCGTGGGTGAGCAGGGCGAGCTCCTCTGGAGTTTCTATTCCTCCAACAACGGCTCTCCCATCAAGACCGCGATCCGCGGCATCACCGAGCTCGACCACAAGATGCCGAAGGATGTCGCGATCTCCGGCGGCTGCTCCACCGGCTACGGCGAAGCCCTGCTCAAGAGTGCCTTCAAGCTGGACTGGGGAGAAGTCGAGACCATTGCACACTATTACGGTGCCTCCTATTTCGACCCGAAGGTCGACTGCATTCTCGACATCGGCGGTCAGGATATGAAGTGCATCCGCATCCGAAACGGCGCGGTGGATTCCGTGACGCTGAACGAGGCCTGCTCCTCCGGTTGCGGCTCCTTCATCGAGACCTTTGCCAAGTCCCTCTCCTACACGGTGCAGGATTTCGCGAAGGCCGCGCTGTTCGCAGAGCACCCGATCGACCTCGGCACCCGTTGCACCGTATTCATGAATTCGAGGGTGAAACAGGCGCAGAAGGAAGGTGCTTCCGTGCCCGACATCAGCGCGGGCCTTGCCTACTCTGTCATCAAGAACGCGCTGTTCAAGGTGATGAAGGTCTCCTCCGCCGAGGAGCTTGGCAACAACATCGTCGTCCAGGGCGGCACCTTCTACAATGATGCCGTGCTGCGCGCTTTAGAGAAAATAGCAGACGGCCAGGTCATCCGTCCCGACATCGCGGGTATCATGGGCGCGTTCGGTGCTGCCCTCATCGCGAGGGAGCGGTTCGACAAAGACACGCCGACCTCCATGCTCTCCTTCGAAGAGATGGAGAATCTCACGTTCGAGACAACCCTCTCGAACTGCGGACGCTGCAACAACAACTGCCGCCTTACGGTCAACCATTTCTCCGATGGCAGGAAGTTCATCTCCGGCAACCGCTGTGAGAGAGGCCTCGGCATCGAGAAAACCGACAACGGCATTCCGAATATTTATAAATACAAGATGCAGCGCATCTTCGGCTACAAGCCGCTGACGAAACAGGAAGCGGTGCGCGGCACGGTCGGCATCCCGAGAGTCCTCAACATGTACGAGAACTATCCGTTCTGGTACACGTTCTTCACTGCGCTCAAATACCGCGTGATCCTCTCCCCGCCGTCCACACACAAGATTTATGAGCTCGGCATCGAATCCATTCCTTCCGATACCGAATGCTATCCCGCGAAAATCACCCACGGCCACATCCAGTGGCTGATCCGGCAGAATGTTGACTTCATCTTCTACCCGTCCCTGTTCTATGAGCGGCCCGAGTTCAAGGAAGCCGACAACCACTACAACTGCCCGATCGTGACCTCCTACCCGGAGAACATACGGAACAATGTTGAGGAGATCATGTCGGGACAGGTGCGCTTTAGTCAGCCCTTCATGGCCTTCACCGATCTCGATACGGTAACCTCCGCGCTCAAAAAGGAGTTCGGCGAGCTGCCTGCAAAGGAAGTTGCGGATGCTGCGAAGAAGGCATGGGACGAACTCGCGCAGTGCCGGACCGATATCCAGCACGAGGGCGAGGACATTCTGCGCTTCTGTGAAGAGAACCACGTGCCCGGCATCGTCCTTGCCGGCCGCCCTTACCACCTGGATCCCGAGATCAACCACGGCATCCCCGAGATGATCAACTCCTACGGATTCGCTGTGCTCTCCGAGGACTCTGTCTGCCACCTGGCCCACGCCGAGCACCCGCTCGTCGTCCTCGACCAGTGGATGTACCATTCGAGACTTTATGCAGCTGCAAGCTTTGTGAAGACGCGGGATGACCTCGACATGATCCAGCTGAACTCGTTCGGCTGCGGCGTCGATGCCGTGACGACCGACCAGGTGAACGATATCCTCTCCGGCTCGGACAAGATTTATACCTGTCTCAAGATCGACGAGGTCAACAACCTTGGCGCCGCGAGAATTCGTGTCCGCTCTCTCATCGCCGCGATCCGCATCCGAAAGAAGAAACATCAGAAACGGGAGCTCCACTCTTCCGCGGTGAAGAAGGTACCGTTCACCGAGAAGATGTTCGAAGAGAAGTACACAATCCTCTGCCCGCAGATGAGCCCGATTCACTTCGATCTCATTGAGCCCGCGGCGAGGAGCTGCGGCTACAACCTTGTGCTCATGCGCAACGACAACCGCACGGCCGTGGACTACGGCCTGAAATACGTGAACAACGACGCCTGCTACCCTTCCTTGTTCGTCGTGGGGCAGGTGATGGAGGCGCTCTCCTCCGGCCAATACGACCTGGATCACACCGCGGTCATCATGTCTCAGACAGGCGGCGGGTGCCGTGCGTCCAACTATGTCGGCTTCATCCGCCGTGCCCTCAAGAAGGCGGGCATGGAGCAGGTACCGGTGATCTCCGCGAATCTCTCGGGCCTCGAGGGCAATCCCGGCTTCAAGATCACGCTGCCGTTTGTCACAAGACTTGCGTTTGCTGTTGTTTTCGGGGATGTGCTGATGAAGTGTGTGTACCGCATGCGCCCGTACGAACTCACGAAGGGCTCGGTACAGGCCATGTACGACAGATGGCAGAAGCGCTGCATTGATTTCCTGGAAAACACGAAAGGCATTCCGGTACGCAAGGTTCAGAAGCTGTGTATCGAAATGATCCACGATTTCGATAACATTCCGATCAACGAGAATCTTCGAAAGCCCCGCGTCGGTGTCGTCGGAGAGATCCTGGTCAAGTACAGCTACGCGGCGAACAACCACCTCGTGGAGACCCTGGAGAAAGAGGGCGCGGAAGCCGTCGTTCCGGATCTTATGGGCTTCATGCTCTACTGTTTCTACAACCAGATTTACAAGGCGGAATACCTCGGTACCAGCAAAAAGACAGCGATTGGCATGAGTGCCTCGATCCACGCGATCGAAGACATCATCTTAAAGCCGATCTACAAGGCCTATGAGAAGAGCCGCCACTTCGAGCGCCCCGCCAGCATCTACACGCTGGTGAAATACGCAGAGCCCATCGTCTCCATCGGCAACCAGACCGGAGAAGGCTGGTTCCTGACAGGAGAAATGGTCGAGCTGGTGAAGAGCGGCGTGCCGAACATCATCTGCATCCAGCCGTTCGGGTGTCTCCCGAACCACGTGGTCGGCAAGGGCGTCGCCAAGAAGATGCGGCGCATGTATCCCGAGACGAATCTCGCCGCGATTGACTACGATCCCGGTGCGTCCGAGGTCAACCAGCTGAACCGGATCAAGCTCCTGCTCGCCGGCGCACAGAAAAACCTGCAGAAGCAGGAAGAGAACACGCAGAAGGAAGAGTCAGACCGTCAGGCATCATAGACCGCCAGGCATCATAGAAGTTCACAAAACTCATAAGAAAACTCATGGCAAAGGGACATCAATCATATTCGTGACTGATGTCCCTTTTACTGCTCACTGTCCAACGGTAACGACCTCCTTTTGGATTGTGATCTTATGACTTCGGCTTTCGTTCCATTACGCTCTCGCTCTCATTGTTCTGATTGAACTGTGATGTCTCCGCTCCTGGCCTCTCCTTTGTTTTCCTTCTGTTATCATCCGTAGGATCGTTTCATCAGAGGTCTCACCTCTCAATGTGATCATCGCCTGGATGTTTCATACGGTACTCGTCTTAGGAGCTGTCCGCTGGAAGATTACCACCACGAAGATTAATGTACTTGAATTCCGAGTGTTTGTCTGTTCTTGTTATGGTTCTGTGGACCTTGACTATTCGGGGGGATTATACCTTCCTTTCCTGACTATTTCCTCTTCCGCTCACCTGTTTCAGATGTTTCCGGAGCTGACCTCGAGGATGAGGAAAACCTTTGTTCTTATTTGTTTTCTCTCTTGTTGTCTATAATATAATCCCCGCCGGATAAGTTGTCAATCTAATGAAGGCCTGTATTTATATTATCTGTATTTTCGTAATAGTGGTGTCAATTCTGTCACTTACTCTGCAAGGTAAGAGGTCAGAGGATACTTCGCCGTGATGTCCGCGACGATAGCCGCCGCCTTCGGGATGCCCTCTTCCTTCTCCTTGATGACGCAGGCAATCGCCTGTGCAACCTGGTCACAGTCATCCGTCGTAAGGCCTCTTGTCGTCACGGAAGGCGTGCCGAGGCGGATGCCGGAGGTAACGAACGGAGATCTCTGCTCATTGGGGATCGTGTTCTTGTTCGCCGTGATGTGCGCCTCATCAAGCCACGCTTCCACCTCCTTGCCGGTCAGATCATCTCTCGTGAGGTCGATCAGCATCAGATGGTTGTCCGTGCCGCCGGAGACAATGTCAACACCGCGGGACATCAGGCCATTCGCGAGTGCCTTCGCGTTGTCCAGAATGCCCTGCTGATAGGTCCTGAATTCCGGCTGCAGCGCTTCCTTGAAGCAGACAGCCTTGGCTGCGATGACGTGCTCTAAGGGGCCACCCTGGATGCCGGGGAAAACTGCCTTATTCAGCTTATGCTCCTTCGCGAACTCTGCGGAGGAGAGGATCAGGCCGCCTCTGGGTCCGCGCAGTGTCTTGTGTGTCGTTGTTGTCACGACGTCGCACCACGGGAACGGAGACGGATGAAGGCCTGCCGCAACGAGGCCCGCGATGTGCGCAATATCCGCCATGAGAATCGCACCGCAGGCGTCGGCTGCCTCCCGGAACTTCTTGAAGTCAATGGTTCTCGCGTAAGCGGAGGCGCCGGCGATGATGAGCCTTGGCTTGTTCTCTACCGCCAACTGCATGAGCGCGTCATAGTCGATAAAACCGTTCTCATCCACGCCGTAGGGCACGACCTTGTAATAGGAACCGGAGATATTGGCAGGCGAGCCGTGGGTTAAGTGTCCGCCCTGGTTTAAGTTCATCCCCATCAGCGTGTCACCCGGCTGCAGGAGCGCGTACTCGACCGCAAGGTTTGCCTGCGCGCCGGAGTGCGGCTGAACATTCGCATAGGTGCAGCCAAAGAGCTGCTCTGCTCTCTCAATCGCCAGATTCTCGACGATGTCCACACACTGGCAGCCGCCATAGTAACGGTGTCCGGGATAGCCTTCCGCGTACTTATTGGTGAGAGGGCTGCCCATGGCCGCCATGACCGCCTTGCTGACCCAGTTCTCCGAAGCGATCAGTTCCAGGTGATCATTCTGCCTTTTGATCTCACTCTCGATCGCTGCCGCAATTTCCGGGTCTTCTCTTCTGACTTCCTCAAATGAATACATGTTCCCTTACCTCCAGCCATAATCTTCTATTGATTTAAAGCAGTAAAGTGACGCATCAAGTGTCAGTATAACATACCTTCCTCGCTTGTAAATGAGAATACATGGTATTCGAAGCGCTACCTCCCGAACAGATAATATGCCCGAGGCAGCAAGTGCCTTGAACTGTACTGAACAGATCCTCTGGCACCCTTAATTGAAATTAAAGAAGTGTCTTGCGATCTTGTACGCTTCCGCCGTCAGTGCCCTGCCACCACGGCCTGGAAGATTCATCGCAATGCCGAAGATGCCGTTCCTGAGTTTTAAATACAGCAGGTAATCTTTGGATTTTAAGTAGGCCCAGAGCTCGTCTTTTTTCTCCAGATTCTCCGGCGTCTTGGAGAGGATGCTCAGGACGCTGGAAACCGTCATGATGATCTCGAGATAGTTGTACATGTAGGCCTTACGTTTGTGGGACTCGTTGATCTTTGGTTGCATTTCTTTGTCCGTGTAGTAGTCGATCATGAGCTTGTTCACGCGGATCTGCTGGTCGAGCCGGGAGATCATGACCTGCTGGTTGACTGACTGGTCCGTTCTGCCGATGTAATAATAATAGAGATTCGTGTTGAGGTAATACATGTTCTGAACGTACGGCAGTGGGTTGAACACGTAGAGGTTGTCGACGTAGAAGCAGTGTTCCGGCAGTTTCAGGCCGCAGTCTCGCAACAGCTGCGTGCGGAAAATAACAGAGTGCATCAGAATATAGTGGCCCTTCCGGAAGTGACCGCAGTCATCCCAACAGAACATACGGTTCTCCGGCAGCGTTCCCTTGTACTGAATGACCTTGTGTCGCGTCTCTCCCTCTTTGTCATAGACGTAGTTGCACAGCATCATGTCGAGCTGTGGACTGCCGCCCGCCAGGGTTTTGAGCGTCTCCAGGACTCTCCGGTAAGAGCTCGCCTTTAAATGGTCGTCGCTGTCACACACCTTGAAAAAGAGACCGGTCGCATTCTCAATGCCTGTATTCACGGCACTCCCGTGTCCGCCGTTCTCCTTGTGGATGACGCGGACAATGTTCGGATTGAGAACCTGATAGCGGTCCGCAATCTCAGCTGTCCGATCCTTCGAGCCGTCGTCCACGATGATGATCTCTACATCGTCGCCGCCGATGAGCAACGAATCAATACACTTTGTCATGTAAGCTTCCGAGTTGTAACACGGAACGCAGATTGTCAGTAACTTCATTCCCATCCTCCTGGTATTCAGCGCAGTCTCTCCCGCTCCATCTCGTAGCGGTCGATCGTACGAAGACATTGCTGCAGATCGTCATATCTCTCATCCAGAGATCCTTCGCCGATCTCCACGCCTGCAGCCATCGCCATAGTGTCGATCATCTGATCGGTCAGGTGCGGGCGCAGCTGTTGCAGAATCTCAATCCTGTCCCGCACCAGTTCCGCATCCAGAAACTGCTCCATCAGAGGATCCAGATCTGACTCCACATTCTCTGAAACGACCGTCTTGGCTGCACTTGCTACGCTTTGCGTTGGAGCTGCCGCTGCTGCATCTGCTGCGCTTTGCGTTGGGGGTGCCGCTGCATCTGCCACACTTTGCGGTGGAGCTGCCGCTTCCTCCCCGATGCGCTCGAAACGGTAAGTCTGCTGCGCCTTGGGATACTGGTTCCTGTCCAGCTTCTCTGTGAAGTTATCCAGTGTCCTTGCGAATATCCTGCAGTCTCCGTACAGTGCCTGATAGATAACGAGCGTCTCGCCCGTATCCTCCTTCTGTGCGAGACAGATGATCTGATACTTCCCGCCCTTAAAATGCCTGTATTGTTCCCATGCCTTCGGCTCTTTCATCCCCGCTTCTCCTGCCTGTAATTTTATCTTTCGCCCGTTATTTTCTCCGGATCGTTAAGTTATCCTTCGCGGAATAGGTAATGATCAGTTTCTCTACCGCGATGCGCGCGTCAATCCGTCCGCTCCTGTAGTCCATGTTCGCCTGTACACAGTCCTGCAGCGCACGCGTAAGACCCATGGCTGACTTGCCCCGAACGAGCGGCTGCAGCCTGTTCTGCAGCACCCAGGGATTCAGGTGCAATAGCTGCGCGATCTCCTGCGAAGTCTTCCCTTCTCCCAGGAGTTCTCCGATCTGCAGGAGCTGATTGAACTGGCGCAGCATGAGTGAGAGGATGACCTGCGGCGGCGTCTGGATACGAATGAGATCCATGTAAATCTTCATCGCCTCCGGTCGGTTGGCGGTGACAATCGCGTTGATAAGCTCGAACACCCTGTCCTTCACCGTCACGGAGCAGATCGCGCGCACATCCTCATCTGTTGCTTCCTGCCGACCGTAGCAATAATCCGCAAGCTTCCTGCATTCGCTCTGAATGTTGAGCATGTCTGTCCCGGCATAAGACAGGAGAAGGCTCGCCGTTCCGCCGGAGATCCCTACGCCGTTCTCCCTCATTTCACTGCGGATGAAAGCGCGCAGCTCATTGTCATCCGGTGTGTCGCACTTGCAGAGAAACCCGTCCTTTTTAACCGCCTTATAGAGTTTCGTCGTGCCGTTCGTCTCCTCTTCCACGAAGATGAAATAGGTCGTCTCCGGCACATGAGTCAGATAGGTGAGAAGGCGCTCGGTCACTTCGCCTCCTGCCTTCGCGAACAGCCCCGTATTCTCCATGACAATGACGCGGCGCTCCGCGAAAAAAGGCAGCGTGTCCGCGATGTCCAGGATCTCGGTAATATCAATGTCACTCCCGTGGAAATAGCTGGCGTTCATCGCATCGCCATCTCCGAGGATGGCAGTGCGCAGCGCATTCCTGCAGCTCGTCCGGAGATAGTCCTCGTTCCCGCAGATCAGCGTCGCATGCCGGAATTCTCCTGCCGCGATCTGCCGATCCAGCTCCGCCCTGTATTCCCTGTAACCGGGTTCATTCTTCCTTGCCATTCACACTCCCAAGGCTCCCAAGGAGCCTGTCTCTTATTTTACTTCATTTACTGCCGCCCGTACACATCCCATACAGGAGTCCCCTGCTGCCCGTCGCGAGATAGAACCGCCCCGGCACGCGGCGGTCGCCGTCAATACAGTTGATCTCACCGTACATCTGGCGCGCCGTATTGATCCTCTCGAACGTCTCTGCGTCATCGAAGGAGCGGAAGAACCCGTATTCTCCGTCCACAATTCCGCAGCAGTAAATAGCCTTTGGACTCTTTGCATAGTCCGTGACTCCCGGCATGATCCCCAGTCCCGCGCGGTAGATCACGACACCATCCCCGGTCAGTCGCCTGGCTGCAAACTCGTCTGATTGCGCCTCATAGATCAGCTTCCACAGTCCGTGTTCCCCCAGCGCCAGGTAGAATATCCCGCTCCTGCCCGCTTCTCCCCTTATCTCAGTCGGATCCGCGCAATCGATCACCGCACAGTTGCAGGCGGGCAAAGGGGATGCGTATTCGCAGAAGGAGCGGCCGCAATCCTTAGAGAGATAGATCTGTCCCTTCTCACCGAAACCGTACAGGAGCGCCCGGTCCATTCTGTCGGCGAACACCTTGATCCCGCGGCTTTCCAACTCTTTGCTCTCTCTGATCCGATCTCCCCGCAGATCATACATTTTCGGGATGTGGAAGTTTCTGCCCCCGTCATTGGATACGATGAGTCGTGCCATCGGAAGGAAGTTGTTGTCCGCCATCGTCCACGCGAATGTCTGATGATCCGAAGATAGCGCCGCCCAACCGGAATTGACGTTGGGCTCTTCGATATGACGCATCACCGCATCCAGCTCATCCGAAAGTCCCCAGGGCATGGGAATTCTCTCAAAGTGTTGTCCATAGTCCCTGGAAAATATCAGGCCTCCCTTTGTCTCCCCTCTCCAGCTGCCTCGCGGCGTCACCAGCACATAGCGGCAGTCCCTGTCCGGGAAGTCCGCGTTGATACAGGTGATGTATCTGTCGTTATCTTCATTGGCGAAGGAGTTCGGACAGGGCTTGTCGATATCCGTAAAGGCAAAACCACCGAGATCACCGACTACATCCAGCACCTGGCCCGGCCCCTCCGGCATCGCGTAAACGCCCAGGTGTACCGTTTCTTCCAGTCCGCCGCAGCAGTCGGAGAAGCACACATTCTCGTCAGTGAAATTCATCGAGCGGAATATCCCGGTTCCCGTCGTGAACCAGGCTTCGCGAGGATCGAAGGGATTGATCTTAAGATCACTCATCCAATGAATGAGATTCCTGCCCCCGTTGCACTCCGGTCTCATATACGGCGTATGGAACCGCATTTCTCCAACGCTCAGTCCCCGGAGAACACAGCGCCAGCGAAGGCCTCGATCCCTCGAAATGTAGATCACATCATCGTCTTGTTTCGAAACCGTAGAAATCGCAAGAAGAGGCGTCGCACTCTCTGCCGCACAGGTCACACCGCAGAGTCCGAATGGCAGAATCTCCCCGTAGTTCCGAACAAGTTCGACCGGTGTGATATCTTCACCCGGCCCGATCCGCAGCGCATGGCTGTTCGACAGAATCGGATAGCGCAGAACCCTGCCGTCTGCCGTCTGTCCTCCATCGCAGCCATACCCCAGCTCCTTCTGATAATTGCCGGGGCCCGCGGATTCGAACGTCACATACAGGAACTGCCCGTCCACCGCTGCCCGCATGGCAGCATGTCCGTTCAGGTATACTCCGGGAATGTCATGGCTCTGCGGAACATTCAGCGGTGAGAAAGTCTCTCCGTCATTATAGGAGACGAAGAGGCTGTGTCCGCGCCTTTTCCCATCCCCCGTCGTAACTCCCGCCGTTCCAACGATGAGCGCGCCGCGGGTATCCCTGTCATCTCCGTAAATCTTCACGGCAAAGGTGAGGTATTGCTCCTTCATAGCGGGGAGTCTTAGCCAGGTCGTCCCCTCGTCCGCTGATCTCCAGAGGCCATCCTTCTGGCTCGCGTAATAAAGGGCCGTTTCATGACAGGAGTCAACGATGAGACGCTCTCCCGCTGCCCGTCCGCCCAGATTCCCATGCGCATAGAAAGGCAGCTCGACATACCGGAACGTCTCTCCATAGTCATCAGAAATACACAGCTTCGCGCGCTGCGCCGGATCCCGGACGCCGCAGACAATGTACAGCCGTTCAGGGTGTGATGCTGTGACCGCAAGTGATATTGGATAGGTCTCCCGAAGATCCTGCATGGAGACATGGTCGATCAGTGAGACCCACCGCTCTTTCTCCCAATCATACCGGTAGCAGCCGCCGATATCCGTCCTGATATATAACAGTCCCGGTACTGCCTCGTGGAAAACAATTCCGGTGACATAGCCGCCGCCCGGAATCGGCAGATTGTGATATTCATAAGGAATTGTTTGCATTCGCTCTCCCCTGCCAGTTCTTATTTATTCCCAGTTCGTCTGTTCCACGATTATCTCAGGCCGGCAGGTATCATTCAAGTGGCCGCAGCGTGGTATATCCCTGCACTTGCAGCGTCTTCCCATCGGAGTGGAAACGAAGGGCGCCGCAGTATCTCGTGTCATAGATCCTCGTTCCTGTCTCCCGGAGACGATCCAGTGTCTCCCGGTGCGGATGCCCATAGCGGTTGTTCCATCCGCAGGAGATCACCGAAAGGCGCGGGTGAATTGCAGACAGGAACGCACTGCTCGTGGCTCCGGACGAACCGTGATGCGCGACCTTCAGCAGCGTAATCTCATCTGCCGTGCCGGGATCCTTGTCCGCCGCCTTCGGAAAGAGCTCCGGGTGAGAAGTCATATAGGAGAGGCAACGCGCCTCCCCTTCCCTTTCCAGGTCACCGGGAAGAAGCGCCGTGAACCTGCCGTATCGCACAAGGAGTGTGCAGGAATAGGAATTCGCGTCCGCGTACACCGCGTCCGCTTCAGGATGCAGACAGAGTAACGAGAGAGCATTCCTTCTCTCGAAGGATCCCGTATCATTTTCCCCGTCCATCATCTTCCATCCATTTCTCTCTGCCCGAATCTCCATGCCCTCGCAAAGATACCCGACTGGAATTCCCCGCTGCGCTGCGAGCCGCCTGATCTTCGCAATATTCTCTCCGGAATTCCCAGTGCCGGAAGCATCCGATGGCAGGAGAATTCTGCGGATGTGGATTGGACATCTCTCCTCTTCCAGGAGCTCTAACAGTCCACTTGTATGGTCTTCGTCTCCATGGGTGATAATCCAGAGATCGATCACTCCGGCGCCCCGGTTCTCCAGAAAAGGCAGGATCTCGTATTGACCTACATCCGTTTTCGTTGTGCTGCCGCCGTCGATCATCAACCTGAGGCCACCGGTTCCATTCGCCAGGGGCTCCTTCGAACGACCTGTCTGTGCATGTCCTTGCATCCCGCTCCTGCCCGGGTCAGAAAAGCCGTGATCCCATAATCCATCAACATCATAATGATCCGCGCCAAAGGTATCATAGCTGATAAATATCCCGTCGCCCTGCCCGACATCCAGCACTTCCAGTGTCACACCGGGATTGACGCGCAGCAGGAGAAGTGCTGCCGCCTCTGCGCAGATCAGGATACGGACAAGGTCAGGCGCTGTGTCCTTCCAATAGACACAGAGACACAGGAGAAGGTAGTAGACCAGAATCTGACAGATTCCGCTCTCCCCCGGCACGATCGTGCTGCCGGGCACGCCGCGCGATAGCAGACAAATCTCTCTGTAGAAACACAGGATGAGATGCTCCGGCAGGCTGCACAGGATCCCCAGCGGCAGCCAGATCGAGCCGCAGGATAAGATCAGCAGCCCCAGCAGCATCACCGCCGTCATCAGGGGCAGTACGAACAGATTCAAAAGGAGCGACAGCAGCGGGAAGGTGCCATAGAAAGAGAGATAGACCGGCAGCGTGAACAGGGGCACCGAAAAGATCTTCATCGCCTTGCCTGGAAGAGCCGGCAGCAGGAGGCCGATCGCGTATACAGCGCCGAAAGAGAACAGGAATCCGCTGTTGTACAGATACAGTGGCTGCTCGATGAGAATGAGCACTGCGGCAACACTGACTGCCGTCAACAGGTCATAGGTTCTGTGGATCAGAATCGCCCACATGTGCAGAAGGAACATGACAATGGCGCGGAAAGAAGAGGCACTGTATCCCGTCATCTCCCCGTACAGGAGCATCACCGCCACAGATATGATGCAGCAGACCGGAACAGGCAGCTTCCCCTTCCGCAAAAGGCGGTAGATTCCCATACCGATCACCGAAATATGCAGGCCGGAAATCGCGAGGATATGGATGATGCCGCTCTCCTTGTACAGGTCGCGGATTTCCTCCGTCAGGTATCCCTTCTCTCCCAGGAGAATGGCCTTAAGGATCGACGCGTCCTCCCACTCACACGTAGCGTCGAGTACTGCGGCTAACTTCTCCCGAAACTGCCACAGCTTCTCTCTGACAGGGTTGCATCTATGGTCTGCTGCCAGAATTTCGGCGTCATTCAGCGCGCAGTCAATCCTGAGTGTCTTGTAATACAGTTTCTGATCGAACTCGCCGGGATTCGTCGCATGGCGGTAAATGCGAAGTTTCCCGCGGACCAGCACCCCACTGCCGATCGCGGGGACCGCTGGCCCTCCTGCCGTGCGATTCTCCCAGTCTATCTGGCAGCGCACGCAGCCGCACGCAGCCTGCGCATTTGTTCCGTCAGTTTCCGCTGCATCCTGTATCGTCAGAATGAGGAAGAGTTCCTCCGCTTCGGTACCGGCATTCCGCAGCTGGTATTCCTTGTCCTTCACCCTGCCCGCTATGGTGACCGTCTGCCGATCTTTCGTATAGTCGCCCTGCTCCCCTGCGGGGAACAGCCGGCTGCAGACAAAGATAAAGGCAGTCACCATAAGGCACGCAAGACATAATGGTCTTCGCATGACTTTGCCTTTCCAGGCCGGGACTGCCTACATAATAATTATGATACTAACTGTTCATTCCTCCTGCTCGTAAACCATGGTAAGGTTCCGGTCGAAGACCGTCGTCAGGGGGATATTATCCATGAACTTCTGATTGGTATTGCCGTCGATGGAGATCTGTACGTAGCGCACCGTGTTCAGCTCGGTCAGAGAGTTGACGAGGGAATAGATCGCCGCCTGCGGTGTGACATTGTACGGCTCTGTCAGGAATGTCTGATCCAGATTGACATAGCACACGCCGTCGCGTGTCGTGACAGAGAGGATCTTGGTATCCGAATTCAGCGTCGGGAAAACGATGTCGCTGTTCGGGCCCTTGAGCACCTGTTCGACGACCAGTCTCTCAAGGGAAATGTTACTGTTGTAAACGACAGTGCGGTACGTGTCCACCAGCTGATCCCCATTCGCATTCGCGAAGTACAGATGCAGGTGCACACGCTCGTAGTTCTGAATCTCACGGCCGGTGTTGTTGATGAACATATCGGCCGTCTGCGCTCCTATTTGCACGCCGTCCGCATCGGTGAGCGGCTCTCCCTCGCAGGTGAAGGTAACGCTGCCCGCAAGGTTGTTCTGGCACAGCGTATTGACGATGGCAGCGCGCACCAGAATCTCATGAATCTTGTCCTGTTTCCGGTACTCCTTCGAGAAATCAATCGTGACAACGCCCTCGTTCACCACCCAGAAGTTCACCGTAAAGTTCTGGATCGGCGATTCCAGAGTGACATCAGAAGGCGGTGAAGAGAGCTGCTCCATGAGCTCCGAGAGGATCTTCTGTGTATCTTCCGGTGCATCTTCCGATGTATCGCCGCTCTCACCTGTACTCGCAGTCTCCGGTGTCTTCTCCCGGGAGGGCTCATAAGGAAGCGCGGTGATGCTCGAGCCGTCCTGATTCAGATAGTAAACAGACAGGCTCCCCGTATCTTCTCCTGCTTTCCCGCAGCCAGCGAGTAGCCCCAGTGCCAGGATTGAGGCTGCGATCACTCCCAGGATGCGAAGGCTCCCCTCGCTGATATAGCCCTTGTTGTTCCCGAACTCCGTCCGGATCTCCTTGTCCTGATCCGCTTTCTTCATCGGCGCATCCATGGTGAGGGCCGCCGCATCTACTTCCTCCTGCGCCTCAGGCGCAGTTTCCGGGATATAGTTCAGCGGGATGGTCACGGTGAATTTCGATCCAACTCCTTCCGTGCTCTCAAGCTCCACGGTTCCCCTGTGCAGGAGCACGGCACTCTTGGTGATGGAAAGGCCAAGTCCCGTGCCGCCGACTTCCCGCGACCTCGATTTATCCACGCGATAGAAGCGCTCGAAAATACGCCCCTGGCTCTCCTTGGGGATGCCGACGCCCGTATCCTCTACGGTGACGATCATGTTCTTGTGATCCGAGTTGATCGTCACCTGCACCTTGCCGTGTTCCTTGTTGTATTTCACAGCATTCTCGATGAGATTCGTGAATACCATGGAGAGTTTGACCTCATCTACCTCCGCCGTGACCTCACGCTCGGACACCAGCGTCATCTCCACGTCTCTTTGCTGCGCAATCGGGCGCACCCGCTTCATGATGTTCTCCATGAGCTCGTTGATGTTCACCGGAGCCACATTCATCTGCACCTTTTTGCGATCCATCTTGGAGAGATTGAGGAGCTCTGCGATAATCTTGTTCTCGCGGTCGATCTCGTTGTCGATATCACCAAGGAACTCGCGGTACATTTCGGCGGGTGTATTCGGATCCGCGAGCAGGGAATCCGCCAGTACCTTCATGGAGGTCATGGGCGTTTTGAGTTCGTGGGAAACATTGGATACGAATTCCTGACGGGACTCGTCGAGCCTGCGCATCCGGCCCAGCACCTCGTTGAACGCGTCCTGGATGTGCTGAGTTTCGAGATAGTCGCTCACCTGTACATCGGAAGAGGTAAAACCCGACTTGACGTCGCTGATGGCTTTGGTCAGGCGGTCAAACGGTGCGACGAGGAGCGTTGCCATGATCATCGCGATAGAGAACACGAGAACGAAGAGAACGATCTCAAGGAGCGTCGCCCTGCGCCCCAGCACCTCCAGCATCGCCATCATGGAATCCGTCGAGACACTGGCGAGGATCACGCCGGAGACCATCTCCTGTGTGTCCGTAGCAGTCGAGAGGCCGGAATAATCCCTGTCCTCGAGAGATGCCGTCTCCAGGATCGGCATGATGACCTCGATGTAGCCGTCCGCCTTCACATACCGCGAAATATTGGCCTCGGAGCCCTTCTTCAGACAGTTCACGACGTCGGCGGAGACTGCTGTTTTATCTGTCGCCATTTCATACGTATCCTTGACGACACGCAGGTCATCGTCGATCACAAGGACCCGGCCGTCATAGAAGGAAGCGAACTGTGCCAGCTCCGCGTTCACGATGTCGGACGTGGGATTCTGCAGATAGCCGTAGAGGAGAAGGTGGTTGGACAGCACGCGAAGCTGCGTCTGCACTTCACTCGTGCGGACGTTTACAACGCGGTCTTCATAGTTGGCCAGGATTCCCCTCGTCAGAATCAGCGAGGGGAAAACGCCGACAAGAAAGGTCAGAAGGAAAATGCGAAGCTTCAGACTCCGGAAAAAAGGGTAACGGAAATAAGCTTCTCTGATTTTATGGAATAAACTCTGCTCTTTTGGCATGGATCAGTCTGACCCTCTCTTCGCTCACCTGTGCTCCTGATAGTAGTAGCCAACGCCCCACTTGGTCTGCACGTATTTCGGTGAGGAAGGATCGGGTTCGATTTTCTCGCGAAGGCGGCGCACGTGTACATCCACCGTGCGCTCATCGCCGGGATAATCCTTGCCCCAGATAAGTTCCAGAAGCTTTGCCCTGCCATAGACCTTGCCGGGATGGGATACCAGAAATTCCAGGAGCTCGAACTCCTTCGAAGTGAGATTGATCTCCCTGCCTGCAATCGAGAGCCTTCGGTTGTCCTTGTCGAGGCGCAGATCCCCGCTCTCAATGACGGAGCTGTCCTCCTGACTCTCCTTCTGGTCCGCGGTGCGGCGAAGGATTGCCTTGATCCTCGCCTTCACCTCGAGAATGTTGAATGGCTTGGTGATGTAATCGTCGGCGCCGTACTCGAGGCCCAGGATCTTGTCCATGTCCTCACCCTTCGCCGTCAGCATGATGATCGGAACGTTGGAGAAGCCGCGGATCTGCTGACATACTTCCAACCCGCTCATGCGGGGCAGCATGAGATCGAGGAGGATAATGTCGTATTTGCCCGCCTTCGCCTTCTCTACCGCTTCCTCGCCGTCATAGGCAGTATCGACCTCGTAATTGTCCTGTTTCAGACTGAAAGTGATGCCCTTCACGATCAGTTTCTCATCATCGACTACCAATACCCTCTTCGCCATCGTCTTCTCTCTTTCTATCTATAACAACACATCGCGTCTTATCCTACCGTGATGCTCTCTTTCATCCGATTGAACAGGGCCGATTTGATCCCCGGCACCTGCATCAGTTCTTCAATATTCCGAAATGCACCGTGCTCATTCCGATAAGTCAGGATCGCCGCGGCCCGTGCCTTTCCGACACCCGGAATCTTCTGCAACCCCGCCTCATCTGCCGTATTGATATTGACCTTGCCGTCCTCTTTTGTATTGTCCGCCGCAGCGGGAGAAATCCCGCCTGCTGCCGGAAGAGGCGGCGTCATATCCTGGGCCTCCGTCAGTGTCGGAACGTAAATCTGCTCGCCGTCTTCGAGGAGCCTCGCCTCGTTGATATAAGCCGCCGCGGCATCGTCCGAAAGGCCTCCCGCCGCAGCGACCGCCTCATACACTCTCGCACCGGAGGGGACTTCATAGACGCCGGGAGTAGCCACGGCGCCGCGCACATCTACGTAGATGCCAGCGGCCATGCCGGCATCTGCAACTGCAGCCTTGGAAGCGGCAATCCCCGGGCTGCCGGCGCTGTTCGCCTGTCCTGCAGAGCCGTCCATCTTGGAGCCTTCCAGATCCCCCGCGCTATTCACTGGGGAAGCGGCCTGCTCTACTGCGTCTCCGTTCGCATTGGTCCTCTCCGAACCATAGCCTTCGGTCCCGCCGCGGTCCGGCAGCGTCTCACCCTCGGCAGGCGCCATCGTATCGCCTGCCATCGCAGTCTCATCCAGTGTCACCGACTCACCGCCGCAGGCAGAGAACGTGATGTTCACACCGATGACGACAGCCGCAAGCGCCAGCATTCTCACCGCATTCGGGTGTTCCTTCATCCAATTTTTCATCGCATAGCCTCATCAATCCCAGACCCCGCTATGCCGACTCCATTGTATCTGAATGCCGGAGTGAATTCAACGAATTTGTAACATTTTTGTAACAAACTACGGATAAAAAAGGAACCAGACCTCCGCCTGATTCCTTTCCTTTTAGCAACAGTTCAGAACAATCACTTCTGAGCTGTTACGCTTTAGTCTTCCTCTTCCAGCTCGCTCCGGATACTGATCTCCTTCGGATCGGGAAGCTCCGGCACCTGGTAGTTCTCCGTGCCGGAAATCTGCACCATCACCTGCTGCGTGAGCGATCTCAGCGCCGTGTTGGCGTCCGCACCGTCCCAGACCGTCGCGAACGTGTTCTCCAGCAGCATCCAGAAATTCGATGCCTCGCGCAGTTTCATGATCGGAATCGAATCCACATAGGCTTCGTAGAACCCGTTCATGTGAGGATCGCTGTAGACATAACCCGCCTGCGCCAGCGCCTTGCCCGTCCTGTCGTAGAAATCCGACGTTCTGTGATAGAGCATGTACTGAACGAAATCGTTGGCCGCCGCCTGATGTTCCCCGTACGCGTTGACGACGACACAGTCCGTGACAGACATCGTCTTGTTCAGGAGCTCATGCGTCGAGTCCGGGATGTTCGCGACCCCGTAATCCAGCGTGCTCTCCCCCTTCGCTACCGCGTCACGAATCTTCTCCACCGCATCGCTGGTCGCAATCGTGAAGATAATTTTCCCGTCGATGAAATCCTGGATCACCGCGTTGTAATCATCCGACCTCGTGTCGATGGAGAAATACTGGTTCAACTGCTGGTAGACCTGCAGGCACTGAATGACCTTGTCGTTGTAGATGTCCAGCTGGTCCGGATCGTCGCCCGCGGGTCCGCCGACGTTCATGTAGTTGCCGACGAAACAGTAGTTATAGAAGATGTCTGAGACGTCCCATTTGAAAATAGCAGACAGCCCCTCTGGTGCGTCGTATTTATTGGAGAGATTGATGATATCAACCATGGTGCCCGGCACCAGTGCCGACAGGTCGGCCTGCTCCCCGGAAGGAGCGTTGGTTCCCTGCGTCTCTCTCTCTTCTTCCATCGTGTCGGAATCGTCAGCCGCAAGGGACTCCGTCATGCTGCGCAGAAGGTCCTTGTTGTAGAGGAAGGCACTCGTCTCGAAGCTGAACGGATAGGCCACGATGTTGTCCTGATAGGTTACCGCGTCAATGGCAGCCTGTGGATAGACCTTGTTGGCCTTGAAATGTTCATCGTCGTGAATGATGGCAGCAAGTCCTCCCTTGTACATGCGTTCCAGGTTGTTGTTGCCCGTAATGTACAGGTCCGGGAAGTCCGATCCCGCAACGCTCGTATCGTTGATGGTGCGGATGTAGTCCGTATCGTCCACTCGCTTCGGCTCGATCCGGTATTCGCTCTGCGACTCATTCCAGGCGACCGCCGCGTCGTTGAGATAGTCTGTCAGCGCAGCGTCCTCATACCAGAAATTGAGCGTCGTTCTGCGAGAAAAAAGGGATTCCGAGCTGCTGCCGGCATCGCCGGTACCAAGGATCGAAACCCCGATCAGTCCCGCGAACAACGCCATCACTACCAGAGCAGAAATCAGCCTTGTCCTGAAACTCATGTATCTATTCCTTCCAAAATGATAAGTGCCGTCTTAACGCGGCGACCCGGAGAATCGTTCTATCGCAGGGTCCAGAATGGAGATCATCTCGTCAATGTTCTCCTTCGTGATGATCAGCGGCGGCACGAAGCGCAGGATATTGGAGCCTGCGTTAATCGTGATCAGTCCGTGATCCATCATATCGGTGATCAGCGCCCCTACCGGCCGGTCGAAATACAGCCCCTGCATAAGGCCGGCACCCCGGCGCTCTGCCACGCAGTCGTATTTTGCGACGATGCCATCCAGTTTCTCCTCGAAATAAGGAGTAATCTTTGTCACATGCTCTATTATATGGTCCTTACGGTAAAGTTCAAGCACTTTGGCCACCGCCACGGTCGCGAACGGATTGCCGCCGTAGGTCGTGCCGTGGTCGCCGGGAACGAGGGAGTGCTGCGCCACCTCTTCCGTCAGAAGGAACGCGCCGACCGGAACGCCGCAGCCGAGTGCCTTGGCCGTCGCCATAATATCCGGCTTGACGCCGTATCGCTGCCAGGCGTACCAGGATCCCGTTCTGCCCATGCCGCACTGCACCTCATCGAGAATAAGAAGGCAGCCCGCATCGTCACAGATCTTCCGGCACCCTTCGAGGAACTCAAAGGTTGCGGGAGTGAGCCCCCCCTCGCCCTGCACAGGTTCTAAGATGATGCCTGCTGTTTGCTCACTGACAAGCGCCTTCACGGAATCCAGGTCGTTAAAGGTTGCGAATTTCACGTCGCAGGGCATCGTGCCGAACGCTTCCCGATAGTGCGCGTTGCCCGTCACAGAGAGCGCGCCGTAGGTCCTCCCGTGGAAGGAGTGCTCCATGGCGATGATCTCGTGATGCTGCCCGCCGTCTTTGGTATAAGCGTATTTGATCGCCGCCTTCAGCGCGCCCTCGATGGACTCCGCGCCGGAGTTCGTGAAGAAGACGCGGTCCATGCCGGACACTTCCTTGAGCAGATGCGCCGCCCGGATCGCCGGCTCATTATAGAAATAATTGGACGTGTGCAGGAGCTTGTCGATCTGTGCCTTCAGCGCGTCGTTGTACTCCCGGTTGTTGTAGCCCAGAGCGAAAACGGCGATGCCGGCGCAGAAATCCAGATATTTTTTGCCATTGGCGTCATAAAGATACACGCCGTCGCCATGGTCCAGCACGATCTGGTAGCGGTTATAAGTGTGCAGAAGATCCTTCTCTGCCTCTTCGATCATTGGTTTCATGACATCCATTTCATTTTCCCCCTACTCATTCTCGTCATAGAACATCGTGCCGTTGCCCTTGTCCGTGAAGATCTCCAGGAGAATGCTGTGGAGCTTCCTGCCGTCGAGGATGTGGACACTCTTCACGCCGCCGCGGACAGCGTCGGTGCAGTTCGAGAGCTTCGGCAGCATCCCGCCGCCGATCACGCCGTCGCTGATCAGTTTCTCTGCCTCAGATACGCTGATGCGCGAGAGGAAGGTCGACTTGTCCTCGAAGTCTTTGTACAGGCCTTCCACATCGGTGAGGTAGACGAGCTTGTCGGCGCCGACCGCCTTGGCAATCGCGCAGGCCGCCTCGTCCGCGTTGATGTTATAAGTCTGGAACGCCTCGTCCAGCCCGATCGGCGCCACGATCGGCAGGTAGTCCTGATCCATGAGATCGGTGAGAATCTTCGGGGCGACCTCGGTGATCTCTCCGACGAAACCGATGTCCGCGCCGCCCGAATAGCGCTTCTGCACCTTCAGGAGACCACCGTCCTTGCCGCTGATGCCGATCGCCTTGACGCCGAGCGATTCCACCATGGTAACGAGATTCTTCGAAATCCGCCCGAGCACCATTTCCGCGATCTCCATCGTCTCTTCGTCGGTCACGCGAAGACCGCTAACGAACTTCGCTTCCTTCCCGCTCTTTGCGACCCACTTCGAGATCTCCCTGCCGCCGCCGTGGACGATGATCGGCTTGAAGCCGACGAGTTTCAACAGCGTTACGTCCTTGATGACATTCTTCTGCAGCGCAGGGTCCACCATCGCGGACCCGCCGTATTTCACCACGATGACCTTGTGGTTGAATTTCTGAATATAGGGCAGCGCCTCGATCAGCACCTCTGCCTTTTTCTGTGCTTCCAGCTGGTAATCTTCCATTCCGGTTCCCTTCCCGCAGCAGTCTGGCAATCCCCTTCCGAACTGCTGCGACTTTGCCTCTGATCTTTGCTCCGCAGCGCGCCTTACGAGCGATAATCTGCGTTGATCTTCACATAGTCATACGTAAGATCACATCCCCACGCCGTCGCGCTCTCCTCACCCATGTGAAGATCCGAGATGATGTCCACCTCGGTCCCGGAGAGCAACTCTTTCGCTTCCTCCTCGGAATAGTCCGCCGCAGCGCCATTCGTAAAGATCAGGAGCTTGTGATCTCCCGCCGCGAAATAGAGATCGACCTTGTCCGGGTCGAAGTCGACTCCCGCATAACCGAGCGCGCAGAGGATTCTCCCCCAGTTGGCGTCCCTGCCGAAAATAGCAGCCTTGGTGAGGTTCGAGCAGATGACCGATTTCGCGAGCACCTTCGCGTGTTCCTGTGTGTCCGCGTGCAGAACTGTGGACTCGATGAGCTTCGTTGCGCCTTCCCCGTCGCCTGCCATCATCTTCGCGAGTGTCGTCGAAATGGTAACAAGAGCCTGCCGGAACGCTTCGCCGTTTCCGCTCTCTTTCGTGATCTTCCTGTTGCCGGCAAGGCCGTTTGCCAGAACGAGGAGCGTATCGTTTGTCGAGGTGTCGCCATCGACCGAGATCATGTTGAACGTGGTGTCCACCGTCTCCGATACCAGCTCCTGCAAATAGTCCTTGTCAATGTCCGCGTCCGTTGTGATATAGGCCAGCATGGTGCACATGTTGGGATGGATCATTCCGGAGCCCTTGCTCATGCCGCCGACGGTGACCTTTACCATGCCGCCCTCTCCCTCCATCTCGAAGGTGACAGCGGCCTCTTTGCTCACGGTGTCTGTCGTCATAATGGCTCTGGCTGCCGCGGTACCGGCATCAGCGCCGGATGCCTTCGCTGCCGCGAGTGCCCGGACTCCTTTGGTTATCTTATCGACCGGGATCTGCATTCCGATGACACCGGTCGAGCCAACGAGGACGGACCGCGCGGGAATCCCCAGTGCCTTCCCGGCTGCCTCGGCTGTCGCCCTGCAGATCGACATGCCCTCCTCTCCGGTGCAGGCATTGGCAATCCCGGAATTCACGACGACGGCCTGTACCGTCCCATCCGTCTTCCGGACAATGTCCCGGTCCCAGATGACCGGCGCTGCCTTCACGACATTGCTCGTGAACGTGCCAGCCGCGGTGCAGGGGGCAGTACTGTAAACGAGAGCCATGTCGGTCCTGCCTTCATATTTAATCCCCGCTGCCGTACTGGCCGCTTCAAACCCCTTGGCAGCCGTCACACCGCCTTCGATGATCGTGATCTCACTCATTATCCTTCCTCCCCTATGAAGTGTGTGATATTCTTCTCATTCAATATGAAATCGTAGTAGTTGAAATCTTCCCTTTTCTTCCAGCCGATCGTACGCCAGAAGGCATTGCCGGCATCGTTGTTCGCAAAGGCGACGAGAGAGACCTTGTTGATCCCTTCATCCCGGAGCTCCTTCATGCAGCAGCCGACCATCTGGCGGCCGATCCCCTCTCTTCGATAGTCCCTGGCGACACAGACGTGATACAGCGTCCCCTGCCTGCCGTCATTCCCGCACAGGATCGAGCCGACAATCTGCCCGTTGGTCACGGCCACGACAGAAGTCTTCGGATTCCTTCTGATGAATCGTTCGACATCCTCTCTCGAATCATCCAGACTCCGTATCCCGAAGCCGATGATCGTCAGCCACAAGGCATGAACTTCCTCGTAGTCTGCTATTTTCATAGGACGGATCAAAACCGAACCTTCCATAAACTTCTCCCATTCCCCGCAGCCGCAGAACGCACCCGCCGTTTGACTGACACTATATCGCCGCGGCAGGCAGAATGCAATCACAATTTTAATATTTATGCAGTTATATTTCGTAATTATGCATGTATATTCGATTATGCAGGCCTTATATGCAATTTTATGTATATATTTACCCTTGCAATCCAATGCGTCCGGATGTATATTCTTGTCAGCGCGGTTGCTTTCCGCGTTACGACAACAAAAGGCGAGAGGTAAGGCTCGCATCACAATTACCTATTCCATCAGGAGGAATTCATCATGGCAAAGGACAAGGTTATTCTGGCGTATTCCGGTGGTCTCGACACCACCTGCATCATTCCCTGGCTCAAGGAGAACTACAACTATGACGTCGTATGCTGCTGCATCAACGTCGGCCAGGAACAGGAGCTGGACGGTCTCGAAGAGAGAGCGAAATACTGCGGCGCCGACAAGCTCTACATTCTGGATGTCATTGATGAGTTCTGCGATGAGTACGTCGCTCCCTGCATCCAGGCGCACGCAGTCTACGAGAATAAATATCTGATCGGCACCTCCATGGCGCGTCCTCTCATCGCGAAGAAGCTCGTCGAGGTCGCGCGCAAGGAAGGCGCCGTTGCCATCTGCCACGGTGCAACCGGCAAGGGCAATGACCAGATCCGGTTCGAGCTGGGCATCAAGGCACTGGCGCCGGACCTGCGCATCATTGCCGCATGGCGCGATCCCAACTGGAAGCTCGACTCCCGTGAGTCCGAGATCGAGTACGCACATCAACACGGCATCGACCTGCCCTTTGCTGTTGACGAGTCCTACAGCCGCGACCGCAACCTCTGGCACATTTCCCACGAGGGGCTGGAGCTCGAGGATCCCTCCAATGAGCCGAACTATGACCACGTCCTGATGCTGTCTCAGACGCCGCAGAAGGCGCCGGACAAAACGACTTTCATGACGATTGATTTCGAGAAGGGCCTGCCGGTTGCCGTGAACGGCGAGAAGATGAAACTCTCCGACATCATCCGCAAGCTCAACAAGCTCGGCGGCGAGAACGGCATCGGCATCATTGACATCGTGGAGAACCGTGTCGTCGGCATGAAGAGCCGCGGCGTATACGAGACTCCCGGCGGCACCATCCTCTACGAGGCGCATCAGCAGCTCGAGGAGCTCTGCCTCGACCGCGAGACCACGCTGGAGAAAGAGATCATCGCGAAGAAATTCGCGGGCATCATCTACGAGGGCAAGTGGTTCTCTCCTCTTCGCGAGGCGGAGCAGGCCTTCATCGAGAGTACGCAGCAGTACGTGACCGGCACCGTCCGCCTCGGCCTCTACAAGGGCAACATCATCCGCGCCGGCGAGACTTCACCCTACTCGATGTACAACGAGTCCATCGCTTCCTTCAAGACCGGAGACCTCTACGATCACAAGGATGCGATCGGCTTCATCAACCTCTTCGGCCTCTCCACCAAGGTAAGGGCGATGAAGATGCAGGAAGTTGAGAAGAAAAATAACGTCCACAACCTGTAAGGTTTTATAGCAGCATCCTCCGATAATGTGCTACACTCATAGCAATGCAGCAAGGGCTGCAAATCGGGAGGATGGATGGTATCACTGCTCGTCAACAACAAGGGATCCTTTATGTCGAAGCTTCTCTCTTCAGATTGTTTCGATTCATTTCTGTTAGAGGAGGCAACGATTCAGATGGCAGTCACGTTCCGCATCGACGGCCGTCTGAACAGGGACTTCTTCGACAGCGACGAGTGGAAGGACAGTGAGAGGCGTCCGTATGAACTGAGTCCCTGGTCCCATGTGCGTGGCTACTGTCACGACTGCATCAAGGGCAGGAAGGCACCTGCGGGCTTTCGATTCATCCTGCAGCTGAAGCCGGAATATGTCTCCGCATCGCTTTCCGATGTCCCGGAAAATACGAAGGCCGCCGTCAGCTCACTGGCGATCAACATACGCATGAGCACCCCGCTCTCCGATGAGGATGCACTGCCGCAGAACAATGCGGGCGACATTCACATCGTGACCGGCATCTCCATGAAGACTTTCACGCTGGACAAGAGCGCGGAGCCTGCCTGGGACAGAACCATAGAAAGATTCCTGACATCCAAAGGAATCGAATTCGAGAGAGAAACCTGAGCCATGGCGGCATCGCCGTCATGGTTTCAGGTTTTTTCTCGGCAGATGGATCTGAACTGTTACGAATAGAATGAATATAGGAGAGGCACGAATGAAAAGAGATCTTCTGACACCGATGGATTTCACCGTGGAAGAGCTCGACGAGCTCTTTCACCTCGCCGAGGACATTGAACATCACCCGGAGAAATACGCTCACGCCTGTGAGGGCAAAAAACTCGCGGCCTGTTTCTACGAGCCTTCCACGAGGACAAGGCTCTCCCACGAAACCGCCATGCTGAATCTCGGCGGCAGGACCATGGGCTTCCCCGACGGCGGCGTCTCCTCCGCGACGAAGGGAGAAACGGTGGCTGACACCGCAAGGGTCATCTCCTGTTTCGCGGATATCTGCGTCATCCGCTCGCCCAAGGAAGGCGCCGCAGCCGTTGCCGCCCACTACGCTTCCATCCCCGTGATCAACGCGGGAGACGGCGGTCATCAGCATCCGACGCAGACCCTGACGGACCTTCTGACCATCAAGTCACTGCAGGGACATCTCGACAACTTCACGATCGGCCTCTGCGGCGATCTGAAATTCGGCCGCACGGTGCACTCCCTGATCAACGCACTCGTGCGCTACCCCCATGTCCGCTTCATCTTCATCTCCCCGCCGGAGCTGCGTGTGCCCGACTACATCACGGAGATGCTGGAGGAGAAGGCAATCTCCTATGAAGAAGTGACCAGGATTGAGGACGTCATCCAAAACCTGGACATCCTCTACATGACGCGAATCCAGAAGGAGCGTTTTTTCAACGAGGAGGACTACGTAAGACTCAAGAACTACTACATCCTCGATGAGGCGAAACTCCAGAAGGCGAAGCCGGACTGCTACGTCCTGCACCCTCTGCCGCGCGTGAACGAGATCGCCGTCGACGTCGATGACGATCCGCGGGCTGCGTATTTCCGCCAGGTGCAGTACGGCGTCTACATCCGGATGGCGCTGATCCTCACTCTGCTGAACATCCAGGTGGATCCGTCCATTCCGCAGCCTTCCGGCAACATCTGAACCTTTTTCCATTCTTGAAGGAGATTGCCTCATGTGGACTACTAATATCGGACAGAACAATATCGCCCCGTCCGGCGTCAGAAAGGAAAAATACATGCTGAATATCGGCAAAATTGAAGAGGGCTTCGTCCTCGACCACATTCCCGCGGGGAAGGCCATGCGGATCTACCACTACCTTGGGCTGGATAAGCTCGACTGCCCCGTCGCCATCATCAAGAACGCCCGCTCGAATGCCATGGGCAAAAAGGACATCTTAAAGGTCGAATGCGACATCAACTCTCTCAACATGGATGTCCTCGCCTTCATCGACCGCAACATCACGATCAACGTGATCAAAGGCGGTGAGATCGTAGAAAAGCGGAAGGTCCCGCTCCCGAAGATGATTCGCGGTGTCATGAAATGTTCCAACCCCCGCTGCATCACCTATACGGAAACGAACCTTCCGCAGATTTTCTATCTCGCAGACGAGCAGAAGGAAATCTACCGCTGCAAATACTGTGATGAGAAATATGAAGAGACCGACGCCGAGAAGTTCATTTGAGCTGACCTGTTACCTTTATACGATGATCTCTACCCGGCTGCCGCCTGTACGCTCTTTGGTCACGACGATCTGTCGGTCGATCCTCTCTTTGAGTTCCGAGACATGGGAGATGATGCCGACAAGTCTCCCGCTCCCGGCAGAGAGTCCGGTCAGCGCCTTCATCGCCAGTTCCAGCGTCGTCTCATCCAGAGAGCCGAAGCCCTCATCCACGAACATGGTGTCGAGCTGGATGCCGCCCGCCGAGGACTGGATCTCATCGGACAGGCCAAGGGCCAGGGAGAGGGAAGCGAGGAAACTCTCTCCTCCGGAAAGGGATCTGACAGAGCGCTCCGAACCATTGTAGTGATCGATGACAGAGAGCTCCAGCCCTGACTGACTCTTTCGGTCGGACGCCTCCGCGCTCCTTTTCAGTTCATACTGACCGTCCGACATGATCATGAATCGGATGTTCGCCTTGCGAATGATCCTGTCGAAATAGGTAGTCTGGATATAAGTTTCGAGCTGGACCTTGTCTTTGCCGGACAATCCTCCGCAGATGGTCGCGTACAGCGGCTGCATCCAACGGTACTCATCATTGAGGGTAGTCAGATCTTTGCTGGTCTCCGCGATCCTTGTGATCACGATTTCATTCGTGTGAATTCTTGCGTGAATCTCCTTCTGCGCGTCCGAAAGGGTGCGCTTTTTCTCGTTCAGAGCGGCCAGCACCTCTCTCTCTTTGCCGCCATCGACCAACTCCTCGCTCGCAAGCTGCGTAGTCAATTCCGTGATCGTGCCGTCCGCCGTGCTGATAGCGTTCCGGTTCTCTTCCGCGGCCTTCTTCGCCGCCTCAATGGCGCCGCGAAGACTGTCCTGTTCCGCCTTCAGTGCGCTGCCGTGCTGCATGGCCGTCTTCCGGTCCGCAAAAGGCAGGGACTTCTCCTGGCGTTCGATGGCAGATTGCTGCTCCGCAAGGCTGGCGGCCGCAGCCGCGTTTTGCTGTCGCAGCTTCTGCACGAGCCCATCCTGCGCCTTCTCCTGCTCCTCATACCCCGGAAGATTCTGATCCAGATCGGCTTCCAGCTTCGCCGCCCTCTCCAGGGCGGCCAGCTCCTTCTCCTTCTCTTGCAGCTCCTTTCCGTTCTCCAGAAGGCGTGCCTTTACGGGCTGCAGGGCTTCTTCCGGTGCAAGGTCCATTCCCTGCGCAGCAAGGGCACCTGTCAGATTCTCCCTGAGCGCCTTCACCTGCCCGTCCAGCTCGCCCGCATACCGGCTCTTTGCCCTCTCTGTCTCCTGCAGGCCTTTGAGCTCTTGCTCCCGCGCGTTCAGCTCATCCTCCGAGGGGATCTCCCCCTCCGGCAGCGTGGCGGGGTGCGGGTGCGAGATGCTCCCACAGACAGGGCACGCCGCACCCTCCCGGAGTCCTGTCGCGAGTATTCCTGCCTGCGCGTTCAGAAAGGCCCTCCGACTCTCGCTGTAGAGCTCCCCGGCGTGTGCGGATTGCTGCGCTGACTCTAGATATGCCTTCTTCGCCGCAGCCGCAGCAAACTGTAACTTTTCATAGCGCTGCAGCTCAGCCGAAAGTTCCGTCAGAAGTTTCCCTGTTCCTGTGAGCTTTTCTACCGCTGCCGCTGCCTCCGCCCTCTTCGCTCCGCTCCCGCGCAGTTGCAGAAGCTCCGCCCTTTTTCTCTCCAGCCAGGCGATCTGTTTCTCCAGCTTCTCTACGGCTGCCTGCTGCGCCGCGGTGGCTTCCTTCAAGCTCTTTTCCGCCTCCTGCAGTGCCGCCCGCATCGCATCCAGTTCTTCATACTGCGGCAGCTGATGTTCGATCGCACCCATTTCGCGGGAGAGTTCTTCTATTCTGCCTTCCTTCGCCACGGCCGCGTTCAGCGCCTCATCCAGTTGTGCCCTGCGCGATGAGAGGCGCTCTTTCTCCTCTCTTACGGCCGCCAGTTTCTTCGTGGCGGCTTCCTGCGCGCGGGCTCTTTCGAGACGCTGATTGACACCCGCAAGCTCTCTCTCCAGTCCGCCTGTGGCAGCCTCTGCCTCTTTCTCCCTCGCCGCATCCCTTTCGATGATCCCGTGCAGAAGGTGTGTGACGCGCTCCGTGTCGGGATCGGCGTCTTCCTTTACCTCAGACAATAGAACCTTTTGCGGATCCTCCGGGGCTGTCACGGCGTTTTTCAGCTGCTCTGCGATCGCCTTCTTCGCATCCTCCCTGTTATAGCGCAGCGTCAGGAAATCGCGGCGCACCTTATCCTGCAAGATATCGTAGTTCTCCGTACGGAAGAGTTTGCGGAAGATCAGCTGACGCTCATTCGTGCCGGATAAGAGAAGCTTCTGGAAGTCACCCTGCGCGATCATGGCGATCTGCGAGAACTGGTTTCTGTCAATCCCGATAATGTCCTCTGCGATCGCAGCGTCGACATCCTTCATGCGGGAAATTGTGCGAAGGACCTGATACACACCCTCGCCGTGCTCGTCCTCCCCGATCCGTTCGAGGAATTCGAGACTCGCGTCCGCATGCTCCTTCGTCATTCCCTCTCCCCTTGCCTTGGGGCGCTCATACTCGGGATTGCGCGTAATACGGTAGTATCTGGCCCCATAGGAGAAAGTAAGTTCCACCATGGTCGGCGTCGAAGGCTCTGCGTATTTCGACCGCAGCATGGCATTGCTGCGCGCGCGGCCGCTCGGCTCCCCGTAGAGTGCGAACGTAATCGCGTCGAACAGCGTCGTCTTGCCCGCGCCGGTATCGCCCGTGATGAGATACAGGCCGCTGGTTCCCAGCTGTTCCATGTTGATAATGGTCCGCCCGGCGTAAGGGCCGAATGCGGACAGAACGAGTCTTAATGGCCTCACCTGGCACCTCCTTCAAAGACAGCTCCTGTCAGTTTCTCAAGGTATGCCCTCTGCTCTTCCCCGAGCGGTCGCCCGTTCTGCTGCTCGTAGAAATCCGACATCAGCTCCATCGGCGATTTGGTAAGGTCCGCCTCCTCCCGGAGGATCGTGCCGCCCGTCCTCGTTCTCGTGTTGTCGTAGTCGAGGCGCATCAGCTGGTGGTAGATCTGCCGCAGCTTGATGAAGGCATCCGGTACATCCCCCTCATCCGTGAGCGTGATGTGAATATAGTCTTCCGTATTCGTCCCCTCGTATGAGGAGCGGTCTGTGACCTCGGAATAGCTGCCGCGGATTTCCCGAAGGTCTCGAAGAGGCGCCAGCGGCACCGTGCGCAGCGTGATGAAATCCGCAGGGGCTGCGACTTCTGTTTTCGCTCCGATCTCGACAATCGTGATGCTCTTCTCATCCTTCGCTTCCGAGAAAGAGTATTTGAGCGGCGTTCCACAGTAGCGGATCATGGCCTGCCCCGGCTTCTCTCCCCGTCCCATGTTCTGGGGGCGGTGAATGTGTCCCAGTGCCACATAGTCAAATGGAGCGAAAACAGCAGACCCCACCGCGTCCGTGCCGCCGACCGACTGCTCTTCGGAATCGGTACGGGATGCTCCGGTCACGAACTGGTGCGTAATGAGGATGTTGCGCTCCGCAGCATTCACATCCATATGGCGTACCGCGGTGGCAAGGGCGGACTCGTATGTATCGCACGGCTCGCCTTCCCCGCCTTCCGGCACGAGCGTCCCCCCTTCTCCGTAGAATCGTCTCACGTTCACGGGCTTGATAAAGGGCAGCATCCAGATATTGACAGGGCCGAAGGCATCCGATAAGACCACAGGCTCCACCTTGCCGTGATACACCGGTGCCATGTGAACGCCGCTTCTATCCATGAGCCTTCCGCCGAAGGCAATCCGCTCGGCGCTGTCGTGGTTGCCGCTGATGACAAAGACCTGCAGATGCAGGGCAGCCAGGCGGTTCAGGAAGTCATCGAAGAGCTCGACTGCCTCCGCGCTCGGCACCGACTTGTCGTACACATCGCCCGCGATGATGACGCCATCCGGTGCCTCGCCTCTCACGACGTCCAGAATCTGCGTGAGGATGAATTTCTGATCCTCCAACATGGAATATTCGTTGACCCTCTTCCCCAGATGAAGGTCCGACAGATGTACGAGCTTCATACACTCCCCTTGTTAAATCAACTTACTGGCTCAGGATTTCCTTCGCAAGCGCCGCGTCGAACATAACGCCTGTGATCTTCTGCGTCTCAATCCGGTACAGCGCGTTCGCCGCGAGGTGTTCCGCCGCCTGCTCCAGATCGCGCACACCCGGCTGGTCTGCGTATTGGTCCACGATCACATCCACGGCCTCATCCGTCACAGTGCACTCTGAGAGCTGCATTCCCATGCGGCGCAGTACCTTCGGCAGGGCGAACTTCTGGAAGATCACCTTTTTCTCCTCGTGGCTGTAATCCGGGATGTCAATCACGGCGAACCTTGTCATGAGCGGTTCGCTGATCTTCGATTTGTCATTCGCAGTCGCGATGGGATAGACGCCGCCCGTCGGGATCGTGCACTCCATGTAGTTGTCGGTGAAGCCGAAGCCGTCGAGGAGGGTGAGCAGCGCGTCCGCGGGGTTGCCGCCGGAGGACTGTGCCTCCGCCTTGTCCAGCTCATTGATGATGAAGACAAGGTTTGACTGACCCGCCATGTAGAAGGCTTCCATGATGCTGCCGGGCTTTGCGTTCGCGTACACGCGGGAGGAGCCGGTCAGCGCTTCCGAATCGTGGATGCTGCTCATGTCCAGGCTCGTCCAGGGAAGGCGCAGGATCTTCGCGACCGCATAGGCCACCTGTGATTTGCCGGTGCCGGCGGGGCCGCACAGAAGGAGTCCATAGGCAGGTAAGGTGTGGGTTCGGTTGATCTGGATGATCGTCTCAATAATGCGCTGCTTCACGGAAACCATCCCGTACAGTTCCTCATCCAGAATCTTCCGCGCCGCCACAGGATCAATCGGCTCAAAATAAGTGCTCTTCCACTGGATGTTCAGCATGATGGAGAGTGCGTGCTGCGCGTGACGCCTCTCGTCCGGGCTCACCTCCGTGGACCTTGCGACGGCAAGGTTTCTCCTCGCCCAGCTGCGAATGTTCGCGGGGAGCGTCGCCGCAGCGCTCGAGAGGAAATCCGTGATCGACTGCATACTGGTGAGCTTCATCGCGTCATCGTCTGCCGTATTCTCATCCTCTTCCTGTACCGCACTCTCGAGAATGCGCTGGATCACAAACTGGAGGAAACCATCCTCCGCAGAGAGCTTTGAGGAGCCGGTCGAATCCACTTCGCGGATGCCATAGACGGCAAAGCCGTCCGACGTTGCCACGCCTGAGAGACGCACGAGAATCCCGTTCTCGCCCAGCCAACCAAGGAGGGCGACGAAACGGCTGTCAATCCGCACGATATCCGCGGTGGCATCCTCTCTGTCTATCGTATACGAAAATGCCGTGCGCTTGGCGGGATTTAAGAACCTGCCCGCGATCTCCTCCGGCAGGGCGCCATTCTCATTCAAGAGAACCATCATCGGATGCTCCGGGTCGGATGTTGTCGCTGTACCCGCGAATTCCGTATAGGTGCAAATGGGTCCCGATACGGCAGTCTGTCCCGCGGGAGTGTCCGGGCTGCTGCTGAAATCGAACATCATGTTAGCCATAGCTGTCACCTCCTGTATCTACTCCAGCCCGTCCCGGAAGCGCATGATCATCTCTGCCGTGAGCGAGAGGTCTGCGTCCTCGTCGCCGATCTCCTCGCGCGGAACGAACCTGGCCTTTGCGAGTTCCATCTTATCCAGCATGATCTCCTCATCAGGGTCCGCCTCGCAGTAGAATCCCGCGAGCAGATCCTGCTCGAAACCCCATGGCTGTGACTTGTAATAGCGGATGTTGTGGACATGGAGGCCCACCTCCTCCAGCACCTCCCGCGCAACTGTCTCTTCCAACGCCTCGCCGATTTCGCAGAAACCCGCGACGAGCGCGTGTCCCTTGTACTCCCTGCCGGCATACCGGGTCATCAGGATGGAATCGCCGCGTGTCACGCCCACGATGACCGCGGGATTGAGCCGTGGATAGATCGTATTGCCGCACTGCGGGCAGACAAGGGCCCGCTCCGTGCGGGAGTAAGAGACCTCATGCCCGCACCTGCCGCAGTAGCGGTTGTCACGGTACCAGACATAGAGGTGATACCCGGTCACTGCCGCAAAGCGAAGGTCCCTTGGCGCCGCGGCACGAAGAACCGAATTCTTCTCGTATGTATAACCTTCCAGTTCCAGTGGCATGCTGCCCTTATCGAAAGAAGTGAACAGGAAAAAGTGCTTTTCATCAATGGAGAAAAGATAGATGAGCTCCGCTGCCGCGTGCCCTCTTGCGATTACTTCCCCGGCACCGGGGAAGGCGAGTGTCCCATCCTCTGCCTTGCGCACGAGGATCGTCCTGCCATCGTAGGCGAAAACCGTATCGTATGGAGAAGGCGAGGTCATCTCATGATCGGGGAAGTGGTTATCGAAAACTTCAGGTGAAATATTCTGTATCATTGCAAGTCTGACTCTCTTATCATTCTACGTAGAAGTTCAAATACGATAGTTATGAACTGTTACCGTTTTACAGCTTTGTTAGATTTGGTCACTGCCTGTTATTTTTCTCTGCCGCTCTGCGCGAAGGCGGAGCCTTCGAAAATAGTTCATGAGAAAGGCCAGCGCGAAGCCGCCCGCAAGGCCGCCCAGGTGTGCGGCAAGGCTGATGGAGCGGTCGGAAAAGCCCGGCAGGAGCATGAGCAAAATAGAGAACAGGACTCTTCGGATCGGGAACTGCCGCTTGATCCCGGGCGTCATCGCGAAGATCAGGAGTACGGAAAAGAGACCGAAGATCGCGCCGGAAGCGCCGGCAGAGACTCCGTAGTTGCCCGTGATCCAATCCGTTGCGAGGACCAGGAGATTCCCGCACAGTCCCGAGAACAGGTACAGAGAAAGGTACCGTATCCTGCCGAAATATGCCTCGACATAGCGCCCGATGGCGAACAGCACGATCATGTTCACGCCAATGTGCTGAATGCCGAAATGCAGCCACATGGCAGTGAAGATGCGCCACCACTGCCCGTAGTCCCTGACAAGCGGCACATACAGCGCGCCGAAGCGCAGCGCTGTGTTCGTATCGGTGCTCCCGCCACTCACCTCCTCGAGGAGGAAGATCAGGATGTTAATGCCTATGAGCGCGCCTGTCACATAGGGTTTCTCATATCGTTTCATTCACCATTTCCCTGTAATATAAAATAGCGGCACGCCGTGGAAGCGAGCCGCCGTTCGTTCATTGTGGAAGCAGGATTACTCCTCAACCTTCGAGAATTCACTCTTGGGAACGCCGCAGATCGGGCAAACCCAATCCTCCGGAAGATCTTCGAAAGCGGTGCCGGGAGCAATGCCGTTATCGGGATCGCCGACTTCCGGATCATAAACATAGCCACAGGGATTGCACATATACTTGTCCATAGTTTCTCTCCTTTTCGCTGTCTCCGGGCCATTGATAGCTCGGAAAGTTATGTATCATGTAGCAGTTCAGAACTATCGTTTCTGAACTGCTACGCAGGCCGCACATGCAAATTTTGCTGCGCAAAAGTGCGGCCTGCCTGCTGAATATCTACCATGATACGCCCTCAGCAGCAAACCCTTGGGCTTTTGCTTCGGGCTGTACTGACAGATACTGTATCATCATTATTATCTGAATCCCGCAAATTTGCAAGCACGTAAGTCACGATTCCGCGCTGCTCCTAGATACGATTTTCTCTGGTTGAGCGGGCGAATACCAGCCAGCCGAAAACAACCGTCAGAACCACGCCTGCGATAAACTCCGGCACAAGGTACGGCGCAGCGCTCTCCATCTCCTCCGCGGGAAGATTCGCCATCTGGAACGACTCCCACACGCTGAAGCTGTTGTTCAGAATGTGCACCAGCATGGGGAAGAGAATGGTTCCGCCGTGCTCATAGCAGACGGCAAGGAGGATTCCCAGGATGAAGGCGTTCACCGTCTGAATGCCGTTCATGTGCGCGATACCGAACACAGCGCTGCTGATGAGCACTGCGGGAAGGACGCCCCAGAAATCACGGCTTCTGCGATAGATGAGCCCGCGGAACAACAGCTCCTCACACACCGGTCCCAGCACGCCGACGGCAAGGTACACCGGTATCCGGCCGCTGCTTATAATCATATCTGTCAGCTCGTCATAGGCTGCACTCTCGGGCAGGAAACTGATAATGCAGGAAGAGATGAGGACTCCTCCGACGCAGAACAGCAGCATGAAGATAACGGTTGGAATCGTCAGCTCATAGGAGGTCAGAAGGCGCTGCGGTGCGAATTTCTTCCTCCGCCTGTTGTCCCTAAGGTATACAAGCCAGAAAATAAAGGCTGTCACAATGCTCGATACGGCAAGGAGCAGGATGATGAGTGAAGGGGACTCCAGGAGCTCCTCCAAAAAGGCATAGGCAGGATTGCTGCTGCCAAGGAAGCTGACCGCAGTTCCTCCCACTACCCCCGTGAGCGCCTGGATCATAAAGAACACCAGAAGCGGCCAGGCAAGCTTCCAAATTTTCGCGATGATATTACCGTCTCTCATTGTCACCTCTTTCTCTCTCAAGGATCCTCTCATGCAACCCACCCACAAGGTACATAACCCCGAGGAGCAGAATGAGCAAAGGCACGAGGAACATACCAAGGATCGTGAACAGGATCACCACCGGCTTCGACTTCGTAACCCATGCGCGCAGGACGCCGGAGAGTGCGATAATACCGAAGATCATCAGGTAGAAATATCCGATGATGCCAACCGTCTGCGCGATTCCCTGCAGCGTTTCATTCGCCAGTGGCCTTGCGAAGGTAATATTGTACTCAAGGAAGGCTGCGATTGCAAGAAAGCCCAGCCACCTTGGAGGGAAATAATCACGCAGCGACTGCTGGCGAGGTACCGGAACGCGGAGCTTTTTGAGGATAATGACAGAGAGCTCGAACGTGATAAAGCCCTCCAGTGCGCCGGTGAGCGCAATAGAAATGAGGACGAGCCGCCGGATCGCATCCTTCGGGAACAGCGTCGCAGGGCTCACTCCCGAGGGGAGCTTGACGCCGCTCATCTGGAACGTCTTCTCCAACATGGTCTGCATCTCTTTGACGTCCGCCTCCAGCCCGACGCCCGTGACCAGGCGCGCGAGGACGACCATGGCGATCAGCTCCGCCACCATGTCCATCAGCATGATGAGGAACAGCGTATGCGTCATGTTCCTTTTATGGTAAATTCTCGTTCCCTGCACAAGGCCGACCAGGGCCGCGCTGACGGCATAGAAAATCGACGTGAGATCGCCGAACAGGAAACTGAGCATGACCATGACTGCGAATACGACCACGCTCGCTCTGCCGCCGTAATACACCGCGTAGGCTGTCATCGGGATCGGCAGGACAAAGAGAAGCAGTCCCTCCAGCATCCCGCCCGTCTGCCGGTTCAGCAGAAGGAGCAGGGCGAAAACAGCAGCCAGCATGGCACCATATGTGATTCTGAGTGTTCTGTTATTCATTCGTTATCCATAAGAAAAGGGAGAGCAAACAGCATGGCAAGACGCTGTTTCCTCCCCCCAGATAGTATTACAAGATCGCAGCTACTGTTTGTCCTTGCCGAACAGCCCTTTAACCTTGCTGGCTGCCTCATTGGCAACGTCGGTTGCGACATCCTTCGCGGAATCCTTGACGGACTCGCCCTTCATCACATCGCCCACCTCGCTCTTTGCGGACTCTACCGCCTTATTGGTGAGATCCTTTTTGAGCTGGTCGCCGAAATTTTTCAGATCTGCCATGGTATCCTCCTTGGGGAATCCGCCCCCGTATGATGATGAAAAACCTTATACATTATAACAGTCCCGCAACGCCTGCCGCAATGCCGCATGCCGCAGAGATCAGGATAATCTTCACGGGGTGCAGGTGCCGCCCGAAGGAGAGATAAATCGCAAGAGCGAAGATCCCCAGCGAGAGATACAGCTGCGGCGCCGCAAAGTCTGCCTGCTCTATCCTCTCACGAAAGAAAACCTCTCTTCCGATCGACCATACAGAAGCACCGATAAGACCCACGACCGCGGGGCGAAGCCCCCGCATGGCACTTTCCACGGCCGTTGCCTTCCGGAACCTTTCATAGAACTTCGCGATGATCAGGATGATCAGGAATGAAGGCAGAACCACGCCAAGTGTCGCAGCAAAGGCGCCGGGCAGGCCTCCCGTCACAGCCCCCACATAGGTCGAGACATTGACCGCGAACGGCCCCGGTGTCGACTCGCTGACCGCGATGAAATTGACGAGCTGCTCTTTGCTCATCCAGCCGTGGTGTTCCACCTCCTGCTGCACGAGCGGCAGCATGGCGTATCCTCCGCCGAAGGTAAAGGCGCCGATCCGGAAAAATGTCAGAAACAGGTCGAGGAGAATCATACGCTGCTCTCCTTCTCACTTCCTTCCGGAGGCCTTCCTGTTTTCTCAAAGATCCCAGTCCGCAGGAGCCCCGCCGCCGCGCAGCCTGCGATGACCCAGAGAACGTTCACCCGCGCGAATGCAACCAAAACCAGCGCCGCACCCATGACGCACCAGGAGAAGACATCGTGCGAACACTGCCGATACATGGACACCAGCGCGTTGACGATGAGCGCGAGAACCCCGGCACGCACGCCGAAGAACGCATACCGCACCGCAGCAAAATTCTCGAACTGCCGCAGAATGAACGAGATCACGTAGATGATGACAAACGACGGCAGAACCACGCCAAAGGTCGCAGCGAAGGCACCGGGCAGGCCCGCGACCCTGGAGCCGACAAACGTGGCCGAATTGATCGCAATCGGTCCGGGCGTCGACTCCGCAATCGCGGTGATGTCCAGAATATCCTTATCTTCCATCCAGCGGTGCCGGTGCACGATCTCCTCCCGGATGAGAGGGATCATGGCATAGCCGCCGCCGAAGGTGAAGGCGCCGATCTTCAGAAAAGTCATAAAGAGCGGGAGGATCCGGCGATCCGCCTTATTCACCTTTCTCCAGTGCCAGTGTCTTCGTCGTGAGATCGCAGACATCCGACGGGCCATAGTACTGGATCGCGCCGGGATAGGTGTAATCCGTCTCGACCGCCCAGGCGTCTCTGTGGGCCGCGAAATACCGGAACGGCTTGCCGTCGAGCTCTACGAGCGCCTTGCGGATGACGGGCTTGTCCTCACCGTTTCTTCTCTCCATGTTCATCATCTTGGTGATCGGCATACCGCCTGCTGCCCACTCAGCGGCGGGTTTCGAGAGGTTGGAGATCTTGGAGAGATACCCGTTGAAACCGTACTGGATCAGCATGAAGGCATTGTAACCCAGGGAATAGCAGTAATCCGCGTCGAAATTGGACGGGAACGCGCATCTTCCTTCATAGCCGAAGAAGTGGTGCTGCGTCTTGAAGGAACCGTTGTAGGTGCCGGCTTTCCTTCTCTCTTCGAGCTTGTGGTTCACGAGCTCCGCGAAGAGTTTCTCGGACTCGATGAGGGATACCTGTACATTGCCGTGCGGATCTCTCTCGAGGAAAAGCTGCTGTTCGATGCCTTCCGGCAGGATCTCGAATACGGCGTAGCTCTCTTTGCTCAGGCCGCTCCTGATGAATTCCTTCTTCTCTGTCCAGGAGGGCAGCTGATTGAACGCCTCTGCCTTCCCGCCGGCAAGGAGCTCATTGATCTCCGCGATCAGGGTGCCGAACTCGGGTACGAATTCTACGATGCCTTCCGGGATGATGGCAACGCCGAAGTTGTCACCGTTCGCCGCACGCTTTGCAACAGAGTCCGCGATCTGGTCTGCGATCTGGGAGAGGGAGAGCTTCTTCGCCGCCGCTTCCTCGCCGATGAGGCAGATGTTCGGCTGGGTCTCCAGGGCGCACTCGAGCGCTACGTGCGAAGCGCTTCTGCCCATGACCTTGATGAAATGCCAGTATTTCTTCGCGGAGTTGGCGTCTCTTTCAATGTTGCCGATGAGCTCGGAGTAGGTCTTGGTCGCGGTATCGAAGCCGAAGGAGCACTCGATATCATCGTTCTTCAGATCGCCGTCGATGGTCTTGGGGCAGCCGATGACCTGTACGCCGGTCTCGTGTGCTGCGAAATACTCCGCGAGAACAGCAGCATTGGTGTTGGAATCGTCACCGCCGATGATGACAACGGCTGTCAGACCGTGTCTCTTCGCCGTAGCTTCCGCTGCTGCGAACTGCTCCGGTGTCTCGATTTTCGTACGACCGGAACCGATGATATCGAAACCGCCGGTATTCCTGTAGGCGTCGATGAACTCGTCCGTGAACTCCACACACTCATCGTCTACGAGACCGGAAGGACCGCCCTTGAAGCCGAGGAGAACATTGTCTTTGCCGGATGCCTTCAGAGCATCATAGAGGCCGGAGATGACATTGTGTCCTCCGGGCGCCTGACCACCGGAGAGGATGACGCCGACCACCTGTCGCTTGCCGGCAGAGGTATTGGCACCCTTGACGAAAGTAATCTCCTTCTTGCCATAGGTGTGAGGGAACAGTGCGCGGATCTTGTCCTGATCGGCGACAGACTGTGTCTCCTCTCCCTCTTCTACCGTAATGTTCGTGATGCCGTCGCGCAGCATTCCGGGAAGCTTGGGCTGATACTGAAGCCTTTCTTTCTGAAGCGGTGAAATATCCATAGCTTTCTCACTCCTTTGTTTGTTAAAAAATAAACACATATGCCTGTATTTTACCAGCATTCTGTGGCAATGTGAACCATTACTTGCTGTCAATGTGGCAGCCGCCGGGAATTTGTCTCGAACACAGGCTGTTCGCAGTAGGCGCCACAGGTCTTTCAACACCCCAAACTGCTTCTACTCCCCAGCTGCTCCAGGATCCAGGCAAGACCCCGCCCTGCATACTCCTTCCAGAACGCCCAGTTGTGAACGCCGGGCCCCTCCTCATAGGTAAAGCGCGCGCCTTCCGATTCCAGGAACCTGCGAAGCTGCTGGTTGTGCTCATAGAGGAAATCTTCCGTACCGATCGCCATATAGATCGGAGGCAGCTGCTCTCTGGTCAGATCAGCGGCCTTCTTCGCATACAGCACCCGAAGATTCGCCTCCGTGTCCGCAACCTTCGATAGATCGCCGAACACTTCACTGTAATACTCACAGGGCGCAATGCCTCTCGCGTCGCCCGGTTTCATGCCGGAGATCTCTTCCACGATGTCCGCCGAAGATAAGGCAATACAGCCGCCGAACCTCTCCGGGAAGGACAGTGCCGTATGCAGCGCGCCATATCCGCCCATCGAGAAACCGCCGACAATGAGATTCTCCTTCTCAATCGGAACGCCGAACGTGCGATGGATATATTTTGGGAACTCGACGCCCACGAAATCGCAGTAGCGCTCTCCCTGCCAGGGGCGGTTCAGATAGAAGTTATTGCCGGCCGTCGGCATGAAAACATTGAGATTATAGTCGATGGCCAGCTGCTGCGCGCAGCCTCCGTACATCCAGTCCGTGTCCGTTCCCGTGTAACCGTGCAGGAGGATCGCCGTCTTCGCGGGCCTGTCATAGCAGGGATTCCCCGCTCTCTCCTCCGGTGATACATCGTTTGGCAGCACGAAACAGAAATTCGTATGCTGTGCCATTTCCTGTGAAGCAAATTCCATTCTCCCTGAAGCCATAGTCCCCCTGTCTGTCAGCATATTTGCTATCCATCAAACTTATACCCAGTGCCGCGTATTTGCGGCACCTGCGCACGATCGTCTCTCCTTTGTTTTGTTTAAACAATCGAATTGTATCACCCTCAGAACCTTTGTAAAACACCGGAAATGCTATGCTTAGCTGCTTTAAGATGCCTGCAAAAATTTCCCTTCTCCAGCAGCACAATCGTCTCTACATTCGCGCTCCAGACAAACTGGTCGACACTCGTGCCCGCGATCGGGCGGTATCCTGCCTCAATGAAGACGGGCAGATCGCGTGCCAGACTGGTCGGCTTGCAGGAGATGTAGAGAATGTACTGCACACCGTAGTCCAGGATCTTCGGCAGAGCCTTCGGGTGCACGCCATCGCGCGGCGGATCCAGAATGATGAGATCCGGCTTCTCCTCTATCTCATCCAGCACCTTCAGTACGTCACCGGTGATGAACTCGCAGTTGCCGACGTGGTTTCGGATCGCATTCTCTCTCGCCGCTTCCACCGCCTCAGGCACGATCTCGACGCCGATGACTTTGCGCGCGACCGGTGCAACCAGCTGCGAAATGGTTCCCGTACCGCAGTAAAGATCGTAAATAACAGGCCTGCCTGCCTCGTTTGGTACGGTCCCACGCTGTTCCGGCTTCACGGCTTCTGTGATGTACTGCCTTGCAATGGTGTACAGTATCTCCGCGCTGTAGCTGTTGGTCTGGAAAAAGGAGAAAGGCGTCACGACAAATTTCAGTCCCAGGAGGCTCTCCTCGAAATACCCTCTGCCATAGAGAATCTCCGTTCCTTCATCGCTCACCACATCCGCGATGCTGTCGCATTTCGTGTGGAGGATACCGGTAAGCTCCCCTTCCAGATGTAAATCCTGAATGCAGCTCACATAGTCACGGAGCAGTGTCTCTTCCTCCATGCCAGGCAGGACGCCTGTCTGCGAGGTCGTGACGAGGTCGATGAGGATCTCTCCCGTGTGGGAAGCCTTGCGTACCAGGAGGTGCCTCAGATACCCTTCCTGCTGATACCTGTGATAGAACGGCACGCTGCGATCCGCGAAGAAGGTTCTCGTCTCATTCACGATCTGTCGATAGTCGCTGTCCACGATGACACACTCTCCCGCGTCACAGATATCGTGGTAACTGCCTCGCCGGTGCATTCCCAGCGTCAACGGTCCATCCTTGACTTCGTCGCCGAAGGTAAATTCCATCTTGTTGCGGAAACCGAAGATCCTGGGACTGGCGTGTATTCCTTCAAACCACCTGGTCACATGCATCCAAGGCTCATCCAAATGCCCAAGTCCACCAGGTTCCGAGGACAGCGTCTGTTCGTCTTCCGCATCTCTTGTCGCAGACTGCGCCGCAAGACGCCTCCTGCCCTCATCCAGCCCCGCCTGCAGCAGTCGCATGACCTGCACCTGTTTCAGTGCCAGCTCCTTGTCATACGGGAGCGTGAGGTAGGTGCAGCCGCCGCATTTGCCGAACTGCGGACAGGGCGATGGAAGTTCATCCGGCGACGGCTCTACGACCTCCAGGAGCGTAGCCTCCGCCTTCTTTGCTCGCTTTTTGCCCACCCTTACGCGGACCTTCTGCCCCTGGATGGCATTCTTCACCTGGATCTCGCCCCAGTCGTTCCGGAGGATGCCCCGGTTGGGGAAGCTCACCTCTTCGATCACGCCCTCGATAATGTCGCCCTTTTTCATCTCGCTCCTTTTCACGATTTCATGCATCAGCCCGAAGCCCCCGCTCGCGCGAGCGCGGTATCATGCATTCTTCGATCGTATCACATATAAGAAGAGCGGTCCGGACATGTGCCCGGGCCGCCCGAATCAGCTTGCTCTGTGAGCTGTGCGCCTGCAATCTCAATGGTTTTGCACAGCCTGCTATTTATGTCCCGTGCCACGCAGTCGTGACATCAATGCAATCTCCTGCGGATCAGGTCATCATGCAGGATCTGCTGAACGTCTCTCAGTCGACTGTGCCGTCCTCGTCTTCGTAGTCGTCATCATACACATCGTCATCATAATCCTCGTACTCGTCAGGCCGGAGGAAACGGTAGAGCGCATAGCAGGCGCCTGCGACAACTACGATGAAGCCGATCACAGCCAGCACACGAACCATGGTGTTGCTCTTCTTCCTGGTATCTTTGGCAAGCTGGGTCTTAACGCCGCTGGTGATCTCATTCACAATGTCCTGAACCTTATCCATATCCTGACCTCCTGGAAATGTACAACTACCGGTATTTTACAACAACAACTTTTCCTTGTCACGGGGTTTATACCTTCGAAAGCTTCGCGAACGCGGCGTACATGACCTTCTGACCGGCCTCGTCGAAGTCCACCTTCACCTTGTAATCCTTCGGCCCCTTCTCGAGGGAGAGGACGGTACCCTCCCCGTATTTCACGTGGCTGACCCTGTCTCCGATGTCATAGTCCGGCTTCACTCCGGCGGGCAGACCCTTCTGCAGCGAGTCCAGACTGCCCATCTTCGCGATGAAAGGCTTCCTGCCCTCACTCGTGTGCGGTTTGACATAGACGGCCTTCAGGCGGGTGTCTTTCTTTGCCGATGCCTTCGCTCTCTCCGTGCCACGCCCCGCAAAGGGGGTGCGGTGCTCCCTGTAGCCATCGCTCCAGGGCATGTCAGCATCGTCGTCCGGCGATTTCTCTTCGCCAAAGACTCTCCTGCCCGCGCGCGGCGTCTCATCGAGAAGGTCTTCCGGAATCTCCAGCACGAACCTCGACACGCCGTAGAACTGCACCTCTCCACGCATCATCCTGCTCGCCGCGTGGGTCAGTGTGAGATCCTTCTTCGCCCTCGTGATGCCGACATAGGCCAGCCTTCGCTCTTCCTCAATGCCGTCCTCATCATCCGAATTGATCGACATGTAGCTGGGGAAGATGTTCTCATCCATACCCGCAAGGTAAACAAAAGGAAACTCCAGGCCCTTTGCCGAGTGCAGAGTCATGAGCAGCACCCTGTCATCGTCGTCTCCCAGCTGGTCGATGTCCGCAACAAGTGCCACCTCTTCGAGGAAGCCTGACAGAGAGGGGCCGTCGCCTTCCGCGTCTTCCGCGGCATCCTGTTCGTAGGCGGCCGCCTTCGAGATCAGTTCTCCGACGTTGTCCATCCTGTCTTCGCTGTTCTCTTCATCGTAGTCTTTCAGATACTGTTCATACTCCGTCTCTTCTACGATAGCGTTGATGAGATCCCCGACACTGGACGTCTTAGCCTCATCCCGGAGGCGATGAATGAGGTCCGTGAAGGCCTGGAGTTTTGTCTTCGCCCTCGTAATGTCCGGGATGTCATCCAGCCTCTCGAGCGCCTCCATGAAGCTGATGCCCATCGCCTGCGCATAGGCCATCACCCGGTCGGAAGTCGTCTTGCCGATGCCCCGCTTCGGAACGTTGAGGATTCTCTGCGTATTGATATCGTCCCTGCCGTTGTCGATCGTGCGTAAATAAGACAGAATGTCCTTTACTTCCATGCGGTCATAGAAGTTGTGTCCACCCACGATGTTGTACGGAATGGACTCCTGCACGAAACGATCCTCCAAAAGACGTGACTGTGCATTCGTGCGATACAGCACCGCGAAGTCCCTGAAATGGAGGGAAGGGTTCTCGTGGATTCTCTTCTTCACATCCTCCGCGATGAAGGACGCTTCCTCAATGCCGGTGTTGAAGCTGCGGAAATGGATCTTCGCGCCGCTCCCCGCATCGGTCCAGAGTTTCTTGTCCTTGCGCCTTGCGTTGTTGCGGATCACGTGGTTCGCCGCGTCCAGGATCGTCTGTGTCGAGCGATAATTCTGCTCGAGTTTCACGACCATCGCATCCGGGTACACCTTTTCGAAATCCAGGATGTTGCGGATGTCCGCGCCGCGGAATTTGTAGATTGACTGGTCGTCGTCACCGACCACGCAGAGGTTCCTGTGCTTCGCCGCCAGCATGCGCACGAGCTGGAACTGTGCCTCGTTCGTGTCCTGGTACTCATCGACCATGATGTAGCGGAAGCGCTCCTGGTAATTCGCAAGGACCTCTTCGCGCGCGTTGAAGAGCTCGACCGTCTTCATGAGCAGGTCGTCGAAATCGAACGCGTTGTTTTTCCTCAGCTGCCGCTCGTACTCCTCGTAGACGTCGCCGATCTGCTGCTGCTCGAAGTCGATCTTGTGCGTGTCCTTGTAGTTGATGGCGGTCTGCAGTTTATCCTTCGCAGCGGAAATAGCAGACATGATCGTACGCTCTCTCAGCTGTTTCGTATCGATGCCCATCCGCGCGCAGATCTGGCGGATCAGCGTCTTCTGATCATCCGTGTCGTAGATCGTGAAGTTGTGGTCGTAACCGATGAGATCGCTGTGCCGCCGGAGGATACGTACACACATTGAGTGGAAGGTGGAGATCCAGACGGATTCCGAGCCGAAGCCGATCAGCCTGTCGACTCTCTCTCTCATCTCTCCCGCTGCCTTGTTAGTGAAGGTGATCGCCAGAATGTTCCAGGGGTTGACGTCGCATTCCTCCATGAGATACGCAATCCTGTGGGTGATGACCCGGGTCTTGCCCGAGCCCGCGCCGGCGAGGATGAGTACCGGACCCTCCGTCCGCATGCAGGCTTTGTACTGTTCCCTGTTCAGTGTATCGTAAATGCTCAAATTGACTCCTGATTCTCTTTCATTTCACCGATCAGACGCTCGATGAATAACTTCTTCAGATAGATTTCGGCGCTCATGCGCAGGATGAGGTCGAACTGCTGCAGCTGTTCCCTGTCCTTTTCGGGATAGTCGGCAAACGATGCGGCAGCGGCACGGAAATCTTCGTCCGTCTCTTCCCCGATCCGTTCCAGCTGCTCTTCGAGTTCACGGACGAGCTCGCCATAAATTTCCTGCAGCTCAGGCGACGGAGCTTCTCCCTGCCCTTTTGCAGCATCAGTCCCGGGATCCGTCGCCTGTCCCCGCGGCGCGGCCTTCTTGTTTTCCCTCTTCTCCTTCTCCGCCTTCTGCTCCCTGCCGATCTTCGTGTAATCTTCGCGGATTGGGCGCAGAATCTCCTCAATGTCGCCGATTGAGAGGAAGCTCTTCATGTAATAAATGAGAAGGAGCAGGATCATGTGATCCCTGCCGTATTTCTTCCGGACGGGTGGGATCAGAAGATCATTCTTCGCGTAGTTGTTGATCATCGTCTTCGTGAGGATCTTGTCGTTGCCGGGATCGCGCGCGTATGGAGACAGCCTCTGATCCATGAATGTCGTCACCTGATCCATGTAGAGGTCGATGTCGGGGATGTCTTCCGCGTGAATATAGCGAAAATCCGAGAGAAGCTTATGAAATTCTTCTTCCAGTGTGCGGATGTCTTTCATCTTGGTGCACCATCATGCGCCGCGTTTCCAGTCTGCGGCCATGTCCTTCATTTCCTTCGCATTGTCCAGCGTCGCCTGCGTGATCCTGGAGCCGCCGAGGAGCCGTCCCATCTCTTCCAGGGACTCGGCATTGGTAAGGCGCCTGATATGCGTTACGGTGCGCTGTCCGTCGGTCGACTTTTCGATACAGTAGTGCGCATCCTCCATCGCCGCAATCTGCGGCAGGTGCGTGATGCACAGGATCTGGTGATCGCGGGCGAGTTTCCCCATCTTCTGTGCGACCTTCCACGCCGTCTGGCCGGAAATACCGCTGTCGATTTCATCGAAAATAAAGGTGTGAATCTCATCTTTGCTGGCGAACACCGTCTTGAGCGCCAGCATGATACGGGAGAGCTCGCCGCCGGATGCGATATTCTCGAGAGGCCGCGGCTTCTCGCCGGGGTTCATGGAGATGAGGAACATCACCTTGTCGTACCCGTCGGGCCCCGCCTGCTCCGGTCCGGAGGTCAGCCGGGCCCTGAAATCGACCTGATTGAAATTAAGGTCCAGGAGCTGTTCCGTCATCTTCTTCGTGAACTCATCCGCGGCAGCCTTTCGGATCTTTGATAGCTTCTCGCAGCTGCGAAGGAGAGCATCTCTTTCCTTTCCGATCTCTGCCTCCATCCGGGACTTTGCCGCCTCGAAATCGGAGAGATCCAAAAGGCGTTTCTGCTTCTTCTCCAGCGCTGCCGCAATGTCAGGGATGGTCCTTCCGTATTTGTCCTTCAAATGGTTAATGAGGTTGAGCCTCTCTTCGATTTCCTCGAACTCCTGCGGATCGAAGGAGAGCTCTGCCATGTAGTCCGACAGCGCTCTGTCGAAATCCGACAGGAGGGAGTCCACATCAGAGAGCTGTGCCGCAATGCCATCGAGCGCGGGATCCAGGCCGCCGACACTGTTCATGGCGCGAAGGGCACGCGAGATCTGTCCCGCCGCCGTTTCGTCGGAATCGTCCGAAAGGCCGCCTGCTGCCTGCACCGCCTCCGTGATCCTGCGGAAATTCGAGAGGCGCCTGTAGTCGCTCTCCAGCTTCTCATCCTCGCCGTCTCTTAACTGTGCACTCTCAATCTCCGCGGCCTCGTAGGTCAGAAGGTCAATCTCCCTCGTCCGCTCCGCGTTGTCGATGTCGTACCCTGCGTACTCCTTCTCCAGTGCCTTCAGCGACTGCCAGCAGACTCTCACTTCTTCCCTCGCTCCTGCTGCCTGCTCTCCCGCGAAATCATCGATGACGCCCAGCTGCGCCTCCCTTCGGAGGAGCTTCTGGTTCTCTCTCTGTCCATAGATATCAATGAGGAGCTCCGCGATCTCACGCATCTGTTTCGTCGTGACCGTCTCGCCGCCGACCGTACACACGCTCCTGCCGGGATAGATCTTGCGCTTGATCAGGAGCGTGCCATCCTCCTCCGGCGCGATCTCGAGCTCCCGCAGCTTCTGTCTCTGTCTCTCGTTGTCCAGAGAGAACGTCATCTCGATCAGCGCATAGTCTTCGCCCGTCCGGATGAAGCCCTTGTCCGCCTTTGCGCCAAGCGCCAGATTGACAGAGCCGATGATGATCGATTTGCCGGCGCCCGTCTCTCCGGTCAGGATGTTCAGGCCGTCGGAGAAAGATACCTCTTCCTCTTCAATGAGAGCCAGATTCTTCACATGCAAGCCCAGTAACATGCTCCCCCTCTTTTCTGTCAGCGCAGCAGCGCCTGGATCTTCGCAATGAGCCGTGTCGTGTCATCCACGGTCCGCACCGCCACCATGATCGTGTCATCGCCCGCAATACAGCCGACAACCTCATGGAATTTCAGCGCATCCAGCGCAGTCGCAACCGCCATCGCCATGCCGGATACCGTCTTGATCACGAGGATGTTCTGCGCCTGATCCATGGAGATCAAGGCTTCCTTCATGACGCGGACGAAGCGGTCCGTCTCCCCGTGCTCCGTGCTGCTCATGACAGCGTATTTCTGCCGGCCGTCGGGCAGCCGGACCTTGCCGAGCCCCAGCTCACGGATGTCTCTGGACACCGTCGCCTGCGTCACCTGATAGCCGGTATTCGTCAGTGCCTTCGCCAGATCTTCCTGTGTCTCAATGACACTCGATTCAATGATGCTGCGGATTGCCTGCAGTCTCTGTTTTCTCCCGGGCATACACTCATCCCCCCAAGCGTGTGTATCTTCTCTACATGGTGATCTTCTTGTGCAATGTCTCGAGGAAGCTTCTCTTCGAGAGCTTGATCGTCCTCACGGTCTTCTCCGACTGATAGATCTGCATGCTCTCGCCGGTTCTTAAGGAGACACTGTCATTCCCGTCGAAATCAACCTCCGCCTCGAGGCAGCTGTCCGTGCTCGTCCTGCCGATGGTCACCTCTACCCTGTCGTCCGCCGAGAGTATGATGGAGCGGTTATTCAGCGTGTGCGGGCAGATCGGCGTCACGAGGATCATCTTCGCGGAAGGCTCGACAATCGGGCCGCCCGCAGAGAGATTGTAGGCCGTGGAACCTGTCGGCGTGGACAGGATGATGCCGTCGGCGTTGAACGAGTTCAGGAACTGGCCGTTGACGTAAACGTCGTAGTTGAGAATTCTGAGCGGACCGCGCCGCGCGAAAACAACATCGTTCAGCGCGCTGTGCGTCCTGCCGTCTGTCCCGGCCCTGCCATCCAGCATCATGCGCTCTTCGATCTCGAAGTCGCCTGCGATCACCTGCTGGAGGGCGGTCTCGTAGTTTTTCTTCTCAATCTCCGCAAGGTAGCCGAGCGTTCCCAGATTGATGCCGAGAATCGGGATATTCCTTTCGCCGACCTTGGCCGCTGCCTGCAACACGCTCCCGTCGCCGCCGAGGACGATCACACACTCGCAGTCGTCCGGAATCTCCGGATGGACATGCCCCGGGACGACGTCGCAGCCACGCGCAGACAGGAACTCACAGACCTTCTTCGTGAACTCCAGCCCCGGGTCCTTGATGCTGTTGGTGATGACGTAGTAATGATTCATGGTACCCTTGCACCTCAATAGCTCGGTGTCTGCATTCGCAGGACATTCACATGGCATGATCGCCGAACGCGTCGTGGGATCTTATCACCAGATCGCGGATCATTTCCGTAGAAACAGCAGGCGCAGCCGTTGCCATAGTGGCAGACGCAGCATCAAGTGCAGCCGCAGCCGTTGCCGTTTGCATCTCTCCTTCTACGGGTTTCCTCAGATACATGAGATATTCGATGTTCCCCTCCGGTCCGCGGATCGGGGAGAAGTCCAGCCCCAGAATGGCAAAGCCATCCTCTGCCGTGAATTCCAGCGTGTGCGCGATGACTTCTTCGTGCACCTTCGGGTCTCTGACGACACCCTTTTTGCCTACCTTCTCCCGTCCCGCCTCGAACTGCGGTTTGATCAGGCACACCATCTCCGCGCCCGGAGCGAGGATGTCAAAGGCTGCGGGGAGGATGTTGCGAAGGGAGATAAAGGAAACGTCGCAGGAAGCGAAGTCCGGTATCTTCCCGCCGTCCTTCGTGAGATCCTCTCTCGTAAGGTAGCGGAAGTTGGTCTTCTCCATGCAGCAGACTCTCTCGTCATTTCTAAGCTTCCAGTCGAGCTGGCCGTAGCCGACGTCTATGGAGTAGACGAAGGCAGCACCGTTCTGCAGCATGCAGTCGGTGAAGCCGCCGGTCGAAGCGCCGATGTCCATGCAGGTTCTGCCGTGCAGGTCGATCGGGAACACCTTGAGCGCCTTCTCCAGCTTCAGGCCGCCGCGGCTCACATAGGGCAGGGTCTGCCCCCGCACCTCAATCTTCGCTTTCTCAGGGTCGAAGCCGGTGCCCGGCTTGTCTTCCTTCTGCCCGTTCACGTAGACAATGCCGCTCATCAGCATGATCTTGGCCTTCTCGCGGGAGGGCGCAAACCCCTGATCCACGAGCAGCACATCGAGTCTTTTTTTCATGAAATCTTTGTCTCCACGGCGCGGACCGCATCCCACCGTCATCCATTCTGTAAAGCCCGCGCCTGCCGCGTCCATCCCGGGAGCCTTCGGAGCTGCCTGCCGGCCCGGAGTGCGGATTGCGGCTATTTCTTCCGGGCGCTGTCAAGGCTATGGCAGAGCGGAGCGCGGGAGGCCGCGTTGCTTTTATATGGATAGCGGTCATAAGTCACCAAGGATGTGACTTATAGCCGCTATCCACATTGCGAACTGCAAAGCGGCTCCCGCATCTTCGCTCTGTCTACGCCCTTCCCTCGCCCGGAAGAATATGACCGCCATCCGCGCCAGAGGCATGCAGCCTCCGCAAGGCTCCCGGGACGGGCACGGCAGGCGCAGGGATTAGGTACTGCCGTGGCAGCTCCGAAGGCCCCGAAGCGGGTACGGCGGGCGCAATGTAAGGAGCACTGCGGCGAAGGGAGCAGACACAGGGTCAGTCCATGAGGTCCAGGATCTTCGCCGTGACGCTGTCCGCGTCGATGCCGCACTCCGCCTTCAGAAGGTCGACATTGCCGTGCTGCACGAAGTGATCCGGGATCGCAATATTCAGAACCTGCTGCCCCGGATGGTGCGCGGCAACCCAGGCGCTGACATGCTCGCCGAAGCCGCCGGATAACACATTCTCCTCCATCGTCACGAGCAGCTCGTGCGAAGGCAGCTGCGCATCGAGCATTTCCGTGTCAAACGGGCGGATGAACCTTGCGTTGACAACCGTCGGGTCATACCCTTTAGCCTTCAGCTTCTCCCGCACCGCCATGGCCGTCTCCACCATGGAACCCGCCGCGAAGAGAAGGATCCTGCTGCCCTCTGCGATCATTTCGGAGCGGCCCAGCTCCACAGGTGCGCGGAACTCCGAGAGTCCCTCGTATGCCGCGCCGCGCGGATATCGTACCGCGATCGGATGTCCGTATTTTAGCGCGAACTTGATGAGATCGGAAACGCCCCATTTGTTCTTCGGTGCGGCGATGACCATGTTCGGGATCGCGGAGAGATAGCTCAGATCCATGATGCCCTGGTGCGTCTCGCCGTCCGCGCCGACCAGGCCTGCCCTGTCGATCGCGAAGACCACCGGCAGATCCTGCATGCACACATCCTCCGCGATCTCATCGAATGCCCTCTGCAGGAAGGTCGAATAGACTGCAACGACCGGATGGAGGCCGCCGACGGCAAGGCCCGCGGCGAACGTCACCGCGTGCTCCTCCGCGATACCGACATCGAAGAAGCGGTCCGGATAAATGTTGCGGAAGCGCTTCAGTCCCACGCCGTCCGCCATGGCCGCCGTGATCGCGACCACCTTCGGATCGCGCTGTGCCATCTTGATCATCACCGTCGAGAAGACGTCCGTGTAGCCGACCTTTGATCCCCTGGTGGGAAGGCCTGTCTCGATCTCGAACGGCACCGTACCATGGAATCTCGCGGGATGTTTCTCCGCGGGCAGATACCCGTCGCCCTTCTTCGTGAGGACGTGAATAACCACCGCCTTCGGCACCCGCTTCGCCTCCGTGATGGCCTTGCGTACCGCCTTCACGTCGTGGCCGTCGATGGGGCCAAGGTAGGTCAGCCCCATCTCCTCGAAGAGCATACCCGGCACGAACAGGGACTTGAAGAGATTCTTCGCCTTTCGAACCCGCTGCATCGCGGCCGGATTCTTGTCCTTCAGCGACGTGTAAACCTTGTCACGGAAAGAGAGGTAAGCATCACTCGTCCGGATGCCGTTCAGGTACTGGTGCATCCCGCCGACATTGTCGGAGATCGAGTGGTTGTTGTCATTTAAGATGATGATGAAATTGGTCTTGAGGCTCGCCGCGTTGTTCAGGCCTTCATAGGCGAGTCCACCCGTCAGCGCACCGTCGCCGATCACGGAGACAATCGTTCTCTTCTCGCCCTGCAGATCCCTGGCCTTCACGAGGCCGAGTCCGGCCGAGATGGAGTTGGAGGCGTGTCCCGTGTCGAAACTGTCCGTATTGCTCTCCGCTCTCTTGGGGAAACCCGCCATACCGCCGTACTGGCGAAGGTGCTCGAAGCCATCCTTCCTGCCGGTCAGGATCTTGTGTGTGTAACACTGGTGTCCGACGTCCCAGACCACGCGATCCTGCGGGAAATGGAGTGCCAGGTGCAGACCCATGGTCAGCTCGACTGTGCCGAGGTTGCTCGCAAGGTGCCCTCCCGTCTTCGAGACGTTCTCTATGAGAAACTGCCTGATCTCTGCCGCCAGTTCATCGTACTGTGAAGGGTCAATCCTGCGGATGTCCCCGGTTTTATTGATCTTATCCAGTAATTTTTCCATAGCTTTCTCACCGGTTGTTCATTTATTTCTCTCTGCCAGCTGCCGCAGCAGTTCGCGAAGGAACGGATTCTGTACCGAAAGGCTGTCCATCAGATCGAGCGCCTCACTTGTCAGCTCCTTCGCCTTCTCTCTTGCGCCGTCCAGCCCGTGCATGGAGACATACGTCGCCTTGCCCTCGGCTGCGTCCTTGCCGATGCTCTTGCCAAGGACCTCCTTCGTACTCGTCACGTCGAGGATGTCGTCCTCGATCTGGAACGCGAGACCAACCCTGACGGCAACCTGGGCCAGCTTATCAATGTCGTCTTCCGGCGCCCCCGCAAGGATTGCGCCGATCGTAAGTCCGCTGTCGATGAGGCAGGCTGTTTTTTTCTCATGAATGTAGCGAAGCATCGCCTCGTCCAACTGTGTGGAATCCCGGTCTGTCTCAATGTCCGCGCACTGGCCGCCGACCATGCCGGAGGGCCCCGCGTTGGCAGCAAGGCGTTTCATGGCACGGATCACACGGGACCGTTCCTCTTCGTTGTCCGCGCCGTCGAAAGCAGTCAGCGCCGTCTCATAAGCATAGTTGAGCAGAGCGTCTCCTGCGATCACTGCCATTCCTTCGCCATACACCGCCCAGGTCGTCTTCCGCCCGCGCCGGTACTCATCGTTGTCCATGGCGGGCAGATCATCGTGCACGAGGGAATACGTATGAATCATCTCGAGCGCCGCCATGAATGGCTGATACAGCGCTTCCTTTGCGTGATACATCCTCGCGACCTCGAGGAGGAACATCGGGCGCAGCCGCTTGCCGCCGGCACGGACGCTGTAATTCATGGCTTCCAGCACCTTCCTCGCGTTCCCCTCCTCTTTCGGCAGGTAATATGCGATCACCTGCTCGCATTCCGCCGTTCTGGCCATTAGCCAGTTGTTGAATTCCGCAGCCGTCATAGCCGTGCTCCTTTGTAAATATCAGACGTCCCACTACTGCGTGCCAGCGCCAGACTTATTCAAAATCCTGCGTGGTGCCGTCACTGTTCATCATCTGGACCTTTTTCTCGACGCGATCAATCCTGTCGTTGCAGATCCGAATGAGCTTCATGCCTTCCTCATAGCTGCGGAAGGAGTCCTCAAGTGTCGTATCGTCCTTCTCCATGTTCTGGAGGAGGGCCTGCAACTGCTGGAAGGCAGCCTCTACGCTGATCTCTTCCTGCGGCTTGGTCGCACCGTTATCGTTCATATTCATCTCATCTGTCATATGGATACCTTAGTGATTCTCATCTCTCACAACTCACACCCATGTCACATAAAGTTGTGGCATACGCAAATGTAAATCGCATGTGCGACGTCTCGCATTCGTGGTTACTCTCGTAGGCGATTCCTCGCGAAGGCGCTTTCTCGTGAATCGGGTCCTCGGGGACGCTTGCATCACCGAGAATCGTTCAGAAGGGACGCATCGGCGTCTCTTGCAACTTCCTGCACCTTCGCCCTAATCCTGCCGTCCTTCATGCGGATGAGCACAGGATCGCCTGCCGCAACAGATGTGACGGAGGTGATCCCCCTGCCATTATCGCCCGTGATAAAGCCGTAGCTGCCGGACAGTCTCTTGACAGGGGAGAGCTGGTCCAGCCTTGCGGCGAGAAGCTGCATGGTATGGCGCCGATTCTCGATCATGCGCTGCATCTCATTCCGGAAGCGCTCGACAAGGTCCAGTTTGATCTTCCATGTGTCGATCTTCGCCTGCATCGCGCGGGAGAGCTTCTCTTCGAAGCTGGCCGCGAGCATTCTCTGCTCCCGGATGCGGGACTCTGGTGAGGAACGGACGAACTCTCTTTTGAATGCCTCCGTTCTCTCCCGAAGGGAATTGGTCTTACGCAGCATGCTCTGTGTGAGCGCCTGCCGGAAAGACATGAGCTGCTCCTCGAACTTCGCCTCTTCGAATACGGCCAGCTCCGCCGCAGCCGACGGCGTCGGCGCCCGAAGGTCCGCGACATAGTCCGTGATCACTGTGTCCGTCTCGTGCCCTACCGCCGAGATAATCGGCGTCTTCGCATCAAAAACTGCCTGCGCCACATCCTCTTCGTTGAAGGCCCAGAGATCCTCCAGGGAACCGCCGCCTCTGCCGACGATGATGACATCGATCTTCTGCGAAGGGTCGTTATCCCCAAGGCTGTCGATCGTTCGTATCCCGCGAATGATGCTCTCATGTGCCTCCTCCCCCTGCACAATGGCGGGATAGAGGACAATCTGGATGTAGGGATTTCGTCTCGTTGCGATGTTGATGATGTCGTGCACTGCCGCGCCGGTCGGTGCCGTGACGACACCGAGCCTACGGATGAACTTCGGGATCGGCTGTTTATACTCCTCCGAGAACATGCCCATCTCTTCGAGCTTCTTTTTCAGCGTCTCATACCGTTCATTGAGAAGCCCCGCACCGTTCGGCGTGATCCGGTTCGCGTAGAGCTGGTAGCTGCCGCCTTTGGTCCAGACATCTACGCTCCCCTCGACCAGAACCTCGTCGCCTTCCTTCATGCGAAAAGAAAGGCCTCTCGCAACACGGCTTGCGAACATTACGCAGCTCAGTGTGCCAGAGGCATCCTTTAACGTGAAGTAAATATGACCCGAAGAGTGATATTTGCAGTTGGAAACCTCGCCTCTGACACAGATGTTGCGAAGGAGATAGTCCTCCGTGAACATGTGCTTGATATAGGTGTTGACCTGTCCGACAGAATATACATTCCGGGCTGCCATAGGCTAATTCTCTCCCACGGCTGTGTTCTCTTCGGCCTTTGGAACGAAGCGTGCGAGGACGCCATTCACAAAGGCGCCGGAGTTCTCGGAGCCGAATTTCTTCGCGAGCTCCACTGCCTCGGAAATCGCAACGCCAGCCGGAATCTCATCGTCGTAGACGATCTCATAGACGCCGAGGCGCAGGATTGCAAGCTCTACCCTGCCGACACGATCCAGCGTCCAGCCTTTCATTTTCTCGGAGAGAAGCGCGTCAATCTCCGGGAGCTTCCCGACGATCTTGTTGCATTTGGCCGTGATGTAGAGCCGGTCCTTCTCTGTTGCGACAAGGTCGCCGCTGTCGAAAAATAGCTCCTCCTGCCGCGGCATCTCTTCGACCGGGTTAAATTCCACGCGGAACAGAATCTTGAAAATCTGTTCCCGCAAGCTGCTTCTCTTCATACCTGTTGCCTTCCCACCGCAGTCGCGGCGAAGTCCTGTTCCTTCTGTGAAATGTTGCAGGGCAGCTGCCCTGCTGCGAAAATATCCAGCGCGGCCGGAACCACTGTGGCCGCACAGCTTTGCACAGCGAATCCGGGACAGGGGTGATTCCCCCTCTCCCTTTCACTTTTCAGTTCAGCGTCAATGCTGCTGAATATCTTCTATGACACTATCCTTACTGCTGCTCCTGGTCCTGCATACGGATCCCGGCAATGCGGACATTCACGTCCTGCACGTTGAGACCGGTCATGTTCTCGATGGCCTGGTCTACCCTTGCCTGAATCTTGCTGCTGGTCGCGGGAATGTTATATCCGTAGTCCATGATGACGGCAAGGTCAACCCTGACATTGCCATCCTGCACTTCTACTCTGACGCCCCTGGTGGGCCTTCTGTAGCCGGCCTTGAGGAAATTGGATGTATTCGTGCCTGCCATTTCCGCAACGCCGTCGACCTCTCTGGCCGCATAGCCCGCGATCATGGCAACGACGTCATCCGCGATTCTGACGGTACCAAGATCAACTTCGTTCTCTTCCCTGGCTTCGCCGTTCACTCTTTCGTTCTCATCCATAGGACTGTTACCTCCTTTGATACTCCCCTGTATTTTAGCAAAGAAATACCGTTCTGACTACCGTGAGAATTCCGCGAGCGCAAGTCCCTTGTTCCGATCGAGCACCATCTGCGGGCTCCACTCATTGACGAACAAGAGCAGCGGATTGTCGTGCATGTCCTTGACAAGTTTCATGTCCGTCGTGCCGACCAGGTGCTGCACATCGACTTCCGCAGGGTTCTCAATCCAGCGGATGTATTCATACGGCAGCTCCTCCAGGCGGATCTCGACGTTGTATTCCGACTTCAGGCGGAACTTCAGAACGTCGAACTGCAGCACACCCACGACGCCCGCGATAATCTCTTCCATGCCTGTGTTGTACTCCTGGAATACCTGGATCGCACCTTCCTGCGCGATCTGCCGGATTCCCTTGACGAACTGGTCACGCTTCATGGTGTCGATCTGCCGAACGCGTGCGAAGTGCTCCGGCGCGAACGTCGGAATCCCCGCGTATCTTAAATTGTCATTCTTGAGGCAGAGCGTGTCGCCGATGCGGTACAGCCCCGGATCGAAGACGCCGATGACGTCGCCCGCATAGGCCTCGTCCAGGATCTTCCTCTGCTGCGCCATGAGCTGTTGCGGCTGGGAGAGGCGCTGCACGCGGCCGGACTGGACGTGTTTCACTTCCATGCCCGCCTCGTATTTGCCCGAGCAGATACGCATGAAGGCGATTCTGTCGCGGTGCGCCTTGTTCATGTTCGCCTGGATCTTGAAAATAAAAGCCGAGAATCCATGCTCTACCGGATCAATCGGTCCGATGTCCGCAACGCGGGGTGTCGGCGGTGTCGCCATGCCGATGAAGGCACGAAGGAAGATCTCGACGCCGAAGTTCTGCAGCGCGGAGCCGAAGAATACCGGCGTTAGCTGACCTTTCCTGACTCTCTCCAGATCGAATTCCGCGGAGGCACCGTCCAGAAGGTCAATTTCTTCCGTGAGCTTGTCGCAGGCGTCGTCTCCGATGTGCGCGATCACCGCGTCCTTGTCATCAATGTCGGTCGCGATCTCGTGGCCTTCCCTGGTGCCCTTCTGCGTGTCGGAATACTGGATGATCTGCCGGCTCTTCCTGTCGAAGATGCCTTTGAAATCCTTGCCGGAACCGATGGGCCAGTTGATGGGGCAGGTGTCGATGCCAAGGTTGTTCTCGATGTCGTCAAGGAGCTCGAAGGTGTCGAGCGCATCACGGTCCATCTTGTTGATAAAGGTGAAAATCGGGATGTGGCTCATGGCGCAGACTTTGAACAGCTTCTTCGTCTGTGCCTGCACGCCTCTCGCTCCGTCGATGACCATGACGGCACAGTCCGCCGCCGTCAGCGTGCGGTAGGTGTCCTCCGAGAAATCCTGGTGACCCGGCGTATCGAGGATATTGATGCAATAGCCGCCGTACTCAAACTGCAGCACGGATGATGTGACAGAGATACCACGCTGCTTCTCGATCTCCATCCAGTCGGAGACTGCCGTCTTCGCTGTAGCCTTGCCCTTGACGGAGCCCGCCGTGTTGATGGCTCCGCCGTAGAGAAGGAACTTCTCTGTCAGTGTGGTTTTGCCGGCATCGGGGTGGGAAATAATAGCGAACGTGCGCCGTCTGCCGATCTCTTCCTGTAATGAACTCATGTATTAATTCTTCTCCTTGTCAGTCGTTCTGACGCATGTTCGCGATCAGCATGTCCGCGATCCTCTCCGCGCCTCTGCCGTCTACGACCGTCTTCATTCTCTCTGAGACCGCCGCCCGCTTTTCCGGGTGGGCATGGTAATCCCGGATGGCATCCGCGATGGACTCGATCGTCTCCTCCATGCCGGAACGCACGTCTCCCGCGTAGGGAATGATGCCGCGCTCCGAGAAGGTCCTCGCCGCGTTCATCTGGTTGTCCGCGAGGGTGAGCATGACGGAAGGCAGACCTCCCGCGCACAGCTCGTACACTGTGGTGCCGCCCGCCGTGACCGCCATGTCGCATTTTGCGACGAGGTCCGCCAGCGTTTTCTGCGGGTCGATGAGGTGGATATTCCGCGCCTGACCAAACTCCTGAAGGAGCGTCTCGCGGTTGTGATTGTACCTTCCGAGAATGCAGATGAACTCGCAGTCTTTGTTGAGGCCCTCTGCCATCACCTTCCGAAGGAGGTGTCCGCAGATGTCCATGGAGTCCGTCGCCCCCGTCGTAACGAGCACGCGGAAACCATCGTGCGGCACGGGAGCAAGACCTATGTATTCCTTCCGAAGGGGCATGTAGTCGAGTCCCAGCGCAAACTTCGTGTTCAGCCCTGCCGCCCGATACCTCTCCTCATAGTGCAGCGAATCCGCGTAGATGTTGTAGTTGATGAGGAGGTCGCAGGGGTAAATAAACTTGTCGATGTCGTCGATGTAGACGACATTTGCCACCTCACGGATCTTCTTGAGATAATTTTCCGTGACGAAATAGGAGTCGACCAGAAGGTTATTCGCTCCCTTGTCGCGCATCACCTGCAGAAGGCGGTCCGCCTCGACGTCCAGATGGTCGTAGTCCGTATTCAGCAGGTAGTATCCGAAGCCGGCGTCTGCAGCCATCGCGGCGCTCGTTCTGTCCGCCACGAAAAAGGTCGCTTCACACCTTCTCTTTCTCATCTCCCCTGCGATGGAGAAACAGCGCATCATGTGGCCTATGCCGATCCTGTCGTTGGCATCGACTCTGAAATAGTATTTATCCATGGCTCATCCTGTATTTGATCTCTGCGATCTCCCAGTCCTCGGGGGTATCGATATCCTGCACCTCGGTCTCCGGCAGGATCAGGGGGCAGGTTCTTGCCGGTACGACCGTCCGCTCCTTCCGAAATGCCCCTGTCTTCACCAGGTAGAACTGACCTGCGTCATGGTAGAACGGCTCCAGATCCTGAGAGCGGCGCTGTGCGTACTCCGGCCATTGATAGGCAAGGAAGCCGTTCTTCTCCACAAAGCTTCTCTGCGGCGGGAAGGAGAAGCGCACCACCGTGACCACGGCATCGGCTTCTCTCTCTTCCATAAGAGTCGCCGCCTTTTGCAGTTTCTCTCCCGTCACGAACGGCGCGGTGGGGTAAATGCAGCAGAAGCTGTCATACTCCCTTCCGCGATCTGCGCACTGATCCAGCACTTCCGCGATGACGTCAGCCGTCGTCGCAAAGTCGCCGGAGGTCTCCTCCGAGCGAAGGAACGGGACGCTCGCGCCCGCCGCCTTCGCAATCTCCGCGATCTCTTCCGAGTCCGTGGAAACGAGAACGTCATCGAAGATGCCGGAGGAGAGCGCCGCCTTGATGGAGTAGGCGATGATCGGCTTCCCGCAGAAGTCCCGGATATTCTTTTTCGGTATTCTCCTGCTGCCGCCCCGGGCAGTGATAATGGCAATGCGGGACATAAAGCTTCCTTTCAAAATCTTCTCTCACAAAATTTTGTCCCGCGCAGAATCTTCCGCGCAGGACAAAATGCCGGTTTCCCGGAAAATTACAGGCGCGCCTGCTGTTTTCCGGAAAACCAGCGAACATGATTCGATATTATTGCTCTGCGCTGTTCCTCTCCGCGTTCTTCACGTCCTTCATGGAGAAGGAAACTCTGCCGAGTCTGTCCTTGCCAAGGCATACCACCCGGACTCTGTCGCCGAGTGTCAGCACGTCCTCGACGTGGTCGATGCGATGGTTCGCGATCTTGGAGATGTGAACCATGCCCTCCTTGCCCGGTGCGAACTCGAGGAAGGCGCCGAACTCCTTGATGGAAACGACTGTGCCCTCGAGAATCTGACCTTCGCGGAAATCGTTGACAATGATGTTGATGTATTTCTTCGCAAGGGCCATGCCGTCCGCGTCTGTGCCGCAGATAGATACCTTGCCGTCGTCTGTGATGTCGATCTGGCAGCCGGTTCTCTTGATGATCTCATTGATGGTCTTGCCTCTCTGGCCGACCACGTCGCCGATCTTCTCGGGATCAATCTGTACCATGTCAATCTTGGGCGCGTACTCGCCGACCGTAGGACGGGGGCTGGCAATGGCGTCGCGCATGACGCCGTTCATGATGAACTCACGTGCATCCTTGCATCTTGCGATCGCACCCTCAACGATGGGTCTTGTGAGGCCGTGGATCTTCATATCCATCTGGATGGCCGTAATGCCGTCGTGTGTGCCGGTCACCTTGAAATCCATGTCGCCGAAGAAGTCCTCTAGACCCTGGATATCGGTGAGCAGGACGAAGTCGTCCGGTGTCTCGCCGGTGACAAGGCCGCAGGAGATGCCGGCAACCTGTTTCTTAATCGGAACGCCCGCATCCATGAGGGCCATGCAGGAAGCGCAGGTGGAAGCCATGGAAGTGGAACCGTTGGATTCCATGGTCTCGGAGACGCAGCGGATGCTGTAAGGGAACTCCTCAACGGAAGGCAGTACCGGCTTCAGAGCACGCTCTGCGAGTGCACCGTGGCCGATCTCTCTTCTGCCCGGTCCTCTGGAGACCTTCGTCTCACCTACGGAGTAAGCGGGGAAGTTGTACTGATGTACATATCTCTTCTCCGTGATGTTGGGGTCCAGGCCCTCGACGCGCTGTGCGTCGGAAAGGGGAGCCAGGGTGCAGATGTCAACGATCTGTGTCTGACCGCGGGTGAACATCGCGGAGCCGTGTACTCTCGGGATCAGGCCGACCTCTGCGTGCAGCGGGCGGATCTGTGTCAGCTCTCTGCCGTCGGGGCGCTTGTGATCCTTGAGGATCATCTTGCGGACAGTCTTCTTCTCATACTGGTAAACGGCGTCGCCCAGCTTTGCAAGGTATGTCTCGTTGTCCGCGAAGGCTTCCTTGAGCTTCTCCGTGACAGCGGCAACGTTGGCCTCTCTCTGCTGCTTATCATCCGTGAAAACAGCCACTTCCATCTCTTCGGGAGTAACGATCTTCTTCATATCCTCGAACATCGCGTCCGGAACGGCAACGGACTCGTAAGGCTGCTTCGCCTTGCCGACTTCCGCGATGATCTTGTCATAGAAGCCAAGGAGCTCCTTGTTGGCAGCGTCCGCCTGGTAGATGTAGTCGATCATGTCGGCTTCCGGCACCTCGTTCGCGCCCGCCTCGATCATGCAGACACGGTCGTGGGAGGAGGATACAGTCAGCTCGAGATCGCCCTCATCCCACTCCTTCTGGGAAGGGTTGAGGATGACTTTGCCGTCCACAAGGCCTACCTGGGTAGAAACAACAGGCCCCGCGAAAGGAATATCCGAAATGGACACGGCAAGAGGCGCGCCCATCATGGCAACGAGCTCAGGACGGCACGCGGGATCGACGGACATCACCATGCACTCTAAGGTAACGTCATTTCTCATGTCCTTGGGGAAGAGGGGACGCATCGGTCTGTCGATGACACGGCTCGTCAGGACAGCGTTCTCGGAAGCCTTGCCCTCTCTCTTGTTGAAACCGCCGGGCATCTTGCCGATGGAGTAGAACTTCTCGGAATACTCCACAGAGAGCGGGAAGAAATCCACGCCGTCACGGGGCTGTGCGGACTCGGTCGCCGTGCACAGTACCGTGGTATCACCATAGTGCATCAGAACGCAGCCGTTCGCCTGCTTACCCACTCTTCCGATATCTACGGAGAGCTTGCGGCCGGCAACTTCTGTCGAGTAAGTTGTGTAACCGTCCTTTTTTTCTACGTTAAATTCAGCCATTGTCTTGTCCTCTTCTTCCCTGCGGGAGCTTCGTCCGCAAATAGTTGGCAGCCGGCCCCGGTGGTTTTTGTCCGTTCCGGCTAAAAAATAAAGCGACGAAAAATCAGACCTCCGGTCTGATTCCGCGCCGCCTTGTTGACTGAAGAATTACTTCCTGATGCCGAGCTGTTCGATCAGTGTACGATATCTCGTGATGTCCTTGCTCTTTAAGTAGTCCAGAAGTCCTCTTCTCTTACCTACCATCTTCAGCAGGCCTCTGTTGGAATGGAAATCCTTCGGGTTCTGCTTCATATGCTCGGTGAGCTCTGTGATTCTCTCTGTCAGAACTGCGATCTGAACTTCCGGAGAACCGGTGTCGCCTTCGCTTCTGGCATACTTCTGCATGATCTCTGTCTTTTTCTCTTTGGTAATCATTGTTTCTCCTTTTAAAGTCATCCGCCGGTACCAAGGCATGGATTCTGTCCGAAACCTGCGTATCGGTAATAAACACAACAGTCAAAGTCTAGCATAGAGGCCATCCAAAGTAAAGTGGATTTCGCCCCGGATCAGGCTCTAACGCTTCGCGCCCGCAATGCCGTGGTAGCTGCGCCCCGCCGCGACATCGTCCATCATCACCCGCTGCAGCTCTTCCATGGAGTCGAACTTCATCTCGGGCCTTCGGAAGGTGAGAAGTGAGATGGTCACATTCTTGCCGTAGGCATCCTCATCGAAATCGTAGACATAGGTCTCGACGGTGATGCGTTTGTTCTCCTCGTGGATCGTCGGCTTCATGCCGATGTTCGTCATGCCGTAATACTGTCTCGTGCGTTTCGAGATGTTGCCTGCCACGGGATCCGCATCGTCCGCCTCGTTGATGTTGACGATGGAGTAGTACACGCCGTACGGCGGCATGAGCTTCTCTTCCTCCGGGATGAGGTTGAGGGTCGGGATGTCGATCGTTCTGCCGATCGCGTTGCCGTGCATGACTTCGCCCCGGATCATGTAGGGGCTGCCAAGGCAGGCCGCCGCATCCTCCATCTTCCCCTGGGAAACGTAGGATCGGATCAGCGTCGAGCTGATGTCCTGTCCCCGGTATACGGCCTTCGGGATCATTCTGGTCTCGTACCCGTACCTGGAGGCGAGGAAGGTGAGGAGCTCGAAGTTGCCGGAGCCCTTGTCCCCGAACGAGAGGTCCGCGCCCGCGACGACGTAGGCCGCATGGAGCTTCTCTGCGAGTATCCTGCGGATGAATTCCTCCGCGGGCATCGCTGCGGTGTTGCCATCGAACGGGAACTCGATGAGAAGGTCAATCCCCATTGAGGCAAAGAGCTTCCTCTTCTCTCCCCTGGTCGAGAGCTGCCGGTCCGGCGCGAAGCCGAAATACACCTCGGGTGATGGCTCGAAGGTGAATACACAGGAGAGCAGCCCGTCCGCCTTCTGTGCCAGCAGCTCCTCGAGGAGTTTTTTGTGCCCCAGGTGTACGCCGTCGAACTTGCCGATCGCGACCGCGGTTCTGCCGGGTGCCTCAAATTCAGTTGTGCCGCTAATAATTCTCATATCAGTATCGTATCCATCCCTGTTGCGGCTCCCCGCCGCAGCATTTTCATTCCGGTGGTCCGTCCCGCCGCTTTAGGGAGGGGTTGGAGGGCTGCTGGAGACCCGTAGTGCCAAATCCGGCTATTACCCGCGTGCCCGGGGGTCTGTCTGGCAAAGTGCGGGACCCGCGTTGCGGCGACGCGAATTGCGGTCATAACGCAGGAAGCAAAGGACTGCTCCCTGCGTTATAGCCACAATTTGCGTTACCGGGCCTGCAAAGCGGGCGCCCGCATCTTCGCCAGGCAGGCCCCGGGCGCGCAGGTTATGACCGGATTTCGCACAGTTGACGTGCAGCCTTCCAACCCCTCCCTAAAGCGACGGGAACTGACACAGAACTAAACTTACTGCAACGGGGAGCCGCAAGGGGAATGGATACGCTCCTTATCGGTTGTTACGTGCGCCCGCGACTTCGTGGAACATCCGGATGCACAGAAGGCGCTTCCTCGTAAAGTCGTAGCGGTAGATGCCGTAGAACTCTCCCTCTTTGTTGTAGACGCGCACGGGGCTCCCCGGCGTCTTCGTCTCGTTCCGGAACACACGAACTCTCTCATCCCGCACAAGGCTGTCCTCGTGGTCCTCCATGTTCGCGAAAGAGAGGGGATTGCCGTTGTCCAGATACGGCTGGGATTCCGCATTCACGTACAGCTTCGGTGCAGACTCGAAGAAGCTGTCCACAGGATAGAGATAGTCACTTGTGATCTTCTCCGGCTGCCAGTGCGCGAGAATGTCCAGCTCGTTCAGCGTCAGAGCCCGGTCCAGCGTGAAGATCCCGACTCTTGTCCGGATCAGGTGCTCCATCGCGCCGCCGACGCCCAGCGCGCGCCCTATATCCTCGCACAGCGTGCGGATATAGGTGCCCTTGGAACAGGTGACACGGAAAGTGACAAAAGGCAGGGTGATGTCTGTGATCGTAAGGCGCTCGATCGTAACGCGGCGCTTCGGCATCTCGAAATCGACGCCCTTCCTCGCGAGATCGTAGGCGCGCTTTCCGTTGATCCACACCGCGGAGAACTTCGGCGGGGTCTGCTCGATTTCCCCCGTAAAGCGTGATGCCGCAGCCGCGATGTATTCTGCAACGCTGCTGCCCTCTTGCGCGGCCGCAGCCTCCAGCTGCTCCCGCACCCCGGAAGGCTCCATGGCAGAGAGAATCTCTCCCGTCATATCCTGCGTGTTCGTCGTAACGCCCAGGCGCAGCACCGCCTCGTATTCCTTGTCGTGATCCGCGATCAGATCGCAGAGTTTCGTCGCATTACCCAAACATACAGGAAGCACTCCCTCCGCTGCCGGGTCGAGCGTTCCTGTATGTCCTATTTTTTTCATATGCAGGATGCCGCGCAGCTTGGCAACGACATCGCTGGATGTGTATCCGGCCACTTTGCGGACCGTGATCATTCCGTCTGGCACAATCGCTCCTTGTCCTCTGATCTTTACAGGATGCCGTGATCTGTCAGCTGCTGCTCAATGAGTTCGGACATGTTGTTGATAATGTCGTGGTAGGGCGCGTTGACCGTGCAGCCCGCCGCACGGATGTGACCGCCGCCGCCGAATTTCTCCGCGATTCTCGCGACATCGACATCGTCCGTCGTAGAGCGCAGGCTCACCTTGTAGGTCAGAGGCTTCACCTCATACATGAAGATCGCGCAGAGGCACCCCTTCGTATTCGAGAGCTGCGAGGAAATCCCGTCCAGATCGCTGGACGTCGCCTGATAGAACTGCATCGTCTTGCGGTCGATCCTGCTGAAGATGCATTTGCCGTCCAGGAACAGGATACTCTCCAGGAGAGCCCGTCCCAGGATCTGCTGCTGCACATAGCTCTTCTCGTGGAAAACCTCACGGACAATGGTAGGGTAGTCGAAGCCAAACTCCATGAGACGCCCCGCGATCGCCATCGTCTGTCTCGAGGTGTTCGAGAACATGAAGACTCCGGTATCCGTCACCATGCCGATGTAGAGATTCTTCGCGATATCTTTGGTGAGCTTCTCATCGTCCATCACCTGATAGACCAGCTCGCAGGTGCTGCTCGCGGTCGGCACGACGAAATTCACCATGCCGCAACCGGGGTTGGTCTTGTGGTGGTCGATGTTAATCGTCTTCTTCGCCGCAGCGTAGAACCCCATCGCATCTCCCAGCCTTGTGTTCTCACAGTCAAGGCACAGGAACGCATCATAGTGCTCGACATCCGTTACATAGTCGTGATTGACGGTGTCTGTCCCCGCGATATTCTTCTCCAGCTCTTCGGAAAAATCTTCCAGGAACACATCCACTCTTGCGTCTGGCAGATTGTCCCTGAGATATAGCGCCATTGCCATACAGGAGCCGACGCAGTCGCCATCCGGGCGGACATGTCCGCTGATCGCAATCGTTTCGCAGTCCCTTAATTCATCTAATATCTTCAATCTTATACCTGTTATTCCTAATTCCCTTCCTCAGGGTCCTCGACATAGGCGCTGGTGTCATTGATATCAATGCCCTTTTCTTCCCTGTCCGCCTCTGCCTTCTCATCCTCTGCCATGACTTCGTCGATCCTGTGGGACATTTCCACGCCGTAGGCGATGCTGTCATCCAGAATGAAAGTCAGCTCCGGCGTATTGCGCAGATTGACGGTGCGGGCGAGCTCGCTGCGAACGTACCCCTTCGCACTTTTCAGTCCTTCCATGGTCTTCTTCTTGTCGTCCTCACTGCCGAGGACAGAGATCCAGACCTTGCAGGTCTTAAGATCCGGTGCGACCTCCACCGCCATGACACTCGCCATGGGGGAGACGCGGGGATCCTTGATTCCGCGGATAATCTGTGTCAGTTCACGCAGAACCTCATCATTGATCCGACGGTTTTTCACACTGTTTTTTCTCATGATCTTCCTTTATGGCTGCAACCTGATCCAGTTCACGAAAGGCGCCCCGCAAAGGGCGCCTTCCCTGTATTATCATGCGTTGGCTTCTGCTGCCTTCGCTGCCTTGTTCGCTTCCGCAGCCTTTCTTCTCTCCACTTCTTCTCTGGGCACCTCGACCATCTTGTAAGCTTCGATCTGGTCGCCGATGTTCATCGCATCCCAGTCCTCGAATACCATACCACAGTCGTAGCCAGCCTTGACTTCCTTGACATCGTCCTTGAATCTCTTGAGGGAAGCGAGGCTCCCTTCAAAGATTTTGTCCTTGTCTCTCGTCACGCGGACAGAAGCATCCCTTTCGATGATGCCATCCAGCACCATGCAGCCTGCGATGTTGCCGATTCTGCCGGCCTTGAACATCTGGCGCACCTCTGCGTGGCCCGTCACCTTCTCCTCATAAACAGGAGCCAACATACCCTTCAATGCCGCATCGACATCATCGATGCACTGGTAGATGACCTTGTAGAGGTGAATGGATACACCGCCGTGGTCCGCGATGGACTTCGCCGTCGCATCAGGATGCACGTTGAAACCGATGATGGCAGCATTCGATGCCTCGGCCAGGGTGACATCCGACTCCGTGATATTGCCGACGGCGCTGTGGATGATCTTGACCTCGACTTCGTCGTTGGAGAGCTTCTTCAGAGACTGTACAAGTGCCTCGACAGAACCTTGTACGTCGGCCTTGACGATGAGCTCGAGCTCCTTCATCTTGCCCTCTCTCATCTGGTCGAACAGATCCTCCACGTTCATGGACATTCTGTTCTCCTCGACAAGCTCTTCCTTGTGCTGTTCCTTGTAGGTATCCGCGTAAGACTTCGCCTCATCATTGGAAGCGTGGCTTACGATAATCTCGCCTGCAGAGGGAACATCGGACAGACCCATGACCATCACCGGCATGGACGGGCCGGCTTCCTTTACGTTCTCGCCTCTGTCGTTGATGAGCGCTCTCACCTTGCCGTAGGCAGGACCCGCGGAAACAAAGTCTCCCACGTGGAGTGTACCCTTCTGAACGAGGACGTTGGCAACGGGGCCGCGGCCCTTGTCGAGCCTTGCCTCGACCACGATACCTCTCGCCAGTCTGTTGGGATTGGCCTTGAGTTCCATGACATCTGCCTGCAGAAGGATCGTATCGAGCAGGTCTTCGATGCCATCGCCTGTCTTTGCGGAAACCGGAACACACTCCGTCTGTCCGCCCCAGTCAGAAGCCTGGAGACCGTACTGGGCGAGCTGCTGTTTCACCCTGTCGGGATCCGCGCCGGGCTTGTCCATCTTGTTGATGGCAACGATGATCTCGACGCCGGCAGCCTTCGCATGGTTGATCGCCTCGATGGTCTGCGGCATGACACCGTCATCGGCCGCGACTACCAGCACCGCGATATCGGTGGACTGCGCACCGCGAAGTCTCATGGCTGTGAAGGCCTCATGACCGGGCGTATCGAGGAAGGTGATCACACGGCCGGATTTTGTCTTGACGGTGTAGGCACCGATGGCCTGTGTGATGCCGCCTGCCTCCTTGTCAGCTACCGTAATGGCATTGACGCTGGATCTTCTGTCATCCTTCGCCTTCTGAATGACCTTTGCTGCGTCTGCCGCATCCTTGCCGGTGCTCGCCATCATACGGATGAGATCGAGGATGGAAGTTTTACCATGATCGACGTGACCCATGACGCAGAGTACGGGCGGACGGGATACGAGCGTTGCCGGATCGTCCTCATCCTCGCGAAGGAGCTCTTCGATCATGTCGACGGTCTGTTCCTTCTCGCAGAGGATGTCATAATCCGCGGCGATGTTCTCAGCCTCCTCGTAGGTAATCTCGGAGTTCTGTGTCATCATCTTGCCGGCGAGGAAGAGCTTCTTGATGAGCTCTGCGCTCTTCATGTGCATCGCTTCCGCCAGATCACCGATCGTGAGCTTCTCCGGGATCGTGATCACCTTGATGGTCTCTTCCGGTTCAGCCTTGGTCTCCATAGTAGGACGGATGAAGCGCCCGCTCTTGCCGCGTTTCTCCTTGAGATCCTCTTCAGCGAAGGCAGCGTCCTTGCGGTTTCTCTTATCCTTCGTCTTGTCCCACTTGCCGCGACCGCCGAAACCGGGTGCAGGCGCCGCCTGTGCATTGTAGCCGCCGGTTCTGCCTCTGCCCGCGGGGCCTCTGCCGCCGCGGCCGGCATCCCTCGCGCCATCATTCATGACAACCCTGCCGTGACCTGCGGGGCCACCGACGCCGGGACGTCCTCCCTGACCGAATCTGCCGCGTCCAGGCTGTGCGCCCTGACCGTTCCTGTCGGTTCTGCCGTTTCGCTGCCCGTTCGCCGCATTGCGGTAAACATTCGGACGCTCGCCCTTCCTGGGTGTCGTGTTCGTATTGCGGATGACCTTCTTCGCACCATCCTTCGTATAGATCGTATTGCCGGAGAGATCATAGTGCGTCGGCTTGGCAGGCTTTGCCTCTTCCTGTGCGGGAGCCGTCCCTGCCGCGCTGGTCTCTGCCTTGGGCGTTGTCTCTTCCTTTGCGTGCGTTTCCGCCTTCGCTGCCTGCGTCTTCTCCACGGGAGCTGCCGCATTCACCTTCGAAGCGTCAGCAGTCTGGTTCGTATTCCCGATCTGTGCCGCGCTCTGCATGGCAGCTTCCGACCTGATCTCCTCTGTCGCGGGAATGTTTGCCGTCTCCTTCGCTGCCTCTGCCTGCGGCTCCGCTTTCCTTGCAGGTGTCACAGTCTCCTTGTGGAAGTCCACGCTCATCTGGGAAGGCGCGGTCTTTGGTTTGATCGGATGGTAGCCGCCGGTAGCGCCGCCAATGGCATTCCTGCCACCCTGCGAGGAGCGCTGGCCCCTCTTCGGTGCCGCCTGTCCCGTGCGCGCGCCGGTACGTCCCTGGCCGCTCACGTAAGAGGAGCCCTGGCGTCCCTTGCTCGCATTGGTGACAATGATGATCTTTTTCTTCTTCACGACGTGCGGCATAGCCTTCCCATCGGAAGGCGTTGACTTCCCATCGGAAGGCGTTTGCTTACCTTCCGAAGGCGCTGCTTCTGCCGCAGGCTTCTCAGCCCCTGCCTCTTTCGCCGTCTCCTTAGCCGCAGCCGCATCCTTTGCAGTCGCGCCGTTTGCGGGCGCTTCCTTCGCTGATCTTCCCTCTGCAGAAGAAGCCTTGCCGAATTTGTCCGCAACGAGCTTCACGGCAGCATCATCCACGCTGCTGCCTGCTGTTTTCGCATCAATTCCCTGCTGATTCAGGAACGCGATAATCTCCTTCCGGTCTGCGCCGAACTTCTTCTCAAGTTCACTGATTTTCGTTTTCGCCATTCTGACCTCTTTCTGCATTGTCTATCAATTTCACAAGGCTGCCTGCAAATCCCGCATCAGTAATGGCGGTACAGGAGCGTAACTCTTTTCCTATCGCGTGTCCCAGACTGTCCTTCTCTCCGAAGAAACGAAGCGGAAGATGCTGCGCTTCGCACTTCCTGCGGAAGAGATCCTTCGTGTTCTCCCCCGCATCCTTCGAGACAATGACAAGGCGTGCCTTCCTTTTGGCGATTGCCTCTTCTACCTGGAAATTGCCGCTGGCGACACGACCGGCCCGCTGCGTAAGGCCCAGGAGCGCGTAAATCTTCTGCTCATCCTTAGGTTCCATTCGCGCCTCCTGACATGTTCCGGAGCTCAGTCTCAAGAAGATCCAGCGTCTCTTTGGGGATCTCGACTCCGAGGGATCTCGAGAGCGCGTGTTTCTTCCGGGCCTTTTGCAGGCAGTCCGGGTTCGGGCAAAGGTAAGTTCCGCGGCCGGGTGCTCTTCCAGTAGGGTCCAGCTTCACGGTACCCTCCGGCGTTCTGATCACGCGGATCAGGCTGCTCTTTTCTTTTTTCTCGCCGCATCCTGTGCAGCTGCGCATCGGTATTTTCTTAGGCATTGCTTCCTTCTGTGATATGGGTAGACAGTCTCAGGATTGTTATTCGTTCTCTTCTGCGGCAGCTTCTGCATCCTCTTCGGGCTCAATGGGATTGCCGTTCGCATCAACGGGGTTGCCGTTCTCGTCCACGTACTCGATCTCAACCTCTTCGCCGTCCTCGTTCTCATAGGCGGGAGCGTCGATGGGATTGCCGTTCGCATCGACAGGGTTGCCGTTCTCGTCCACGTACTCGACGATCTCCTCTTCGGTCTCGCCGTTCTCCAGCTCTTCTTCCGGAACCTCGTCCACGCCCATGTAATCCTCGTAGCGGAAGCCGGGCGTATCCTTGGCCTGAGTCTCGTTCTTGATATCGATCTTGTAGCCGGTCAGCCTTGCAGCGAGACGGGCGTTCTGTCCTTCGCGGCCGATTGCCAGGGAGAGCTGATAATCGGGTACGACAACCTTCGCGCTCTTCTCCTCGGGATCTGCGAATACCGCAACGATCTTGGCCGGTGAGAGTGCATTCTGGATCAGGTTGCCGGGGTTCTCGTCCCAGTTGACAATGTCGATCTTTTCGCCGCGCAGCTCATCCACGATGTGGTTGACACGGGTGCCGTTCAGTCCGACGCAGGCGCCGACAGGATCCACGTTGGGGTTGTTGCTCCAGACAGCGATCTTCGTGCGACTCCCTGCCTCTCTTGCGATGGAGCGGATCTCGACCACGCCGTCTCTGATCTCGGAAACCTCTTCCTCGAAGAGCTTCTTCACGAGGTCCGGATGCGTACGGGATAAGAGGATTCTCGTTGCGCCCTTCTGATTCTTGCGCACATCCAGGATGTAAACCTTGATACGGTCATTGGGGTGCAGCTCCTCGCCGGGTACCTGTTCCTTCTCATTCAGGATACCGTCGCTCCTGCCCAGGTTGACAGACCAGCTCGTGCCGTTCTGTCTCTGTACGACGCCGGTCACGACCGTCTTCTGCATCTCGATATAGTAGTTGTAAACAGAATTTCTCTCTTCCTCACGGATCTTCTGGAGAATGACGTTCTTGGCGATCTGTGTCGCAATGCGGCCGAAGGACTGGCTGTTCACATCCACTCTGACTACTTCGCCGACATTGCCGCCGATATGCTGCATCTTCGCGTCTTCCGCACTGATCTGCATCTGGGGATCTTCCACATCCTCTGCCGTGGGAACAATGGTCTTCTCCGCCCAGACATGGAATTCGAACGTATCGCGATCCACCTCGACCTTGATGTTCTCGGTTCTGCCGAAATTGTTCTTGCAGGCGGTCACGAGCGCCGACTCGATGGCGTCGAAGAGCACGTCAGATGAGATGTTCTTCTCTTTCTCCAGTGCGTCCATTGCGGCTTTGAGTTCTGTGTTCATTCTGTTCTCCTTTGTGTACCTTTTTCCATGTACTGATCTATACTGCCAATCTGCGGCATCGCTGCCTCTCAGAAATCGAGTGTCAGGCTGACCTTGACAAGATTGCTGCGCGGTACGCTGATGTCGTGTCCGCCCTTCTTATCTTCTATCGTAATGGTGATCGCATCCGCATCGAACGATTGGAGGATACCCGTGAACCGGCGCTCTCCGGCCGCGGCCTTTTTCTTCGCCTTTGCCTTCTTCTGTGCGGTCTTCGTGAGCGTCCCGTCAGCGTTCGTCGAGAGTTCGATGGCTGCCGTCAGAGGATCCGTGATGACGGGCTCCCTCGTCTCGACATCCACCTCTTCGCCAAGGCTGTTCGCAAAGTGCCGATCTTTCGTCAGTGTCCTGCCAAGGCCCGGGCTTGACACCACCAGGGTGTATTCTTCCGAAATGAAATCGTCCTCATCAAGCGCCGCTGACATGGCATTGTTGACCGCCTCACAGTCGTCGATCGTCACGCCGCTTTCCTTATCAATATAGCAGGTCAGATACAGCTCCCGCCCCTCTTTCGCGAAATCGACGTCATAAACACTGCAGCCGTACTCTTTGGCAATCGGCGTCAGGAGGTCTTCCACTCTCTTCTCAATATCAGATGCTGCCATGACTCCTCCGCTCATTCCAGGGCCCCGTGATGGAATCGCACATAATTTAAGGAGTGGGCCTTTCGGACCACTCCTTAAACAACCAGTCAATCAAAACTGAAGCTAGAATAACACACTGCCGTCAGGATTGCAAGTTTTTCAGATGAAATTTCAGACTTTTTGCAGGTACCCGTAACGAATCTCCAGTTTATGATACAAAAAAATCAGGCGGCCGCCTGATCTTTGTGGGTTGGGCTATTCATTTGATAGCTAGTAGCTCGTACCGGAATCGAACCGATGATTTCGCCGTGAGAGGGCGACGTCTTAACCTCTTGACCAACGAGCCATGTGTCCCGCGCTGTTTTCCGTGGCGCATTTAGGATATTACTATATGTCCATTCTCATTGCAAGCACTTTTTTGAAATTCCTGCAAAAATTTTCGCGGGCTCCCGGAAAAGCTTGACGGCCGGAGTAGAATGATAGTGTTTTTCAAGGATTATCGGGCATTTTATATTAGAAAAGACAGATCGCAACAGCATGAAACAAAAAGGTAAATTCAACTGGTACGCCATTCCGTTCGTGGCATTTTCATTCCTTTCGGTATGGCTGATCCTCTCAGAGCTCTGGGCTTTTAACAACTGGAGCAATCTCAAGGCAGAGGAGATCATCTTCGAACTCTCGCAGCCTCTGACCGGCACCGGAGACGACATCATCGCCAAATACATCTACAAGTGCCTGGTTCCCGGTCTTGTCATCGCCGCCATGGTCACTGCCTACCTCATTCTGTTCCGCCGCAGCGACGCGGTCCGGAAGGTATCGAGGATCGGTATGTTCCTCTCCATTGTGATCGCAATCGAGGCCTTTGCCTACGGCTGGGTGCAGCTGGACCTTGGCGAATACCTGGCGAACGCAGGCAAAGACTCTTCCTATATTGAAGACAACTACGTCGATCCCCGCTCTGTCAGCATTACTTTCCCCAGGAAAAAGCGAAACCTCATCTATCTCTATCTGGAATCCACAGAGGCCACCTTCGCGGATACCAAAAGCGGCGGCGCCTTCGAGGAGAACTGCATTCCGGAACTGACTGCCCTCGCGAAAGAGAACGAGGATTTCTCCGGCTCCGCTCTCACCTTAAACGGCGGGCGCGCCATGAACGGTGCAACCTGGACAGTTGGCGCCATGTTCGCGCAGACCTCCGGCCTCCCATTGAAGACCGGCCTCGACACGAACGGCATGAGCTCACAGTCCTCTTTCTTCCCCGGCATCACCACGCTTGGCGACATCCTGGGGGACAACGGCTACCGGCAGACACTGATGATCGGCTCCAACGCAAGCTTCGGCGGTCGGCGTCTGTATTTCACAGAGCACGGAGGGTACGATATCCGCGACTATGTCTATGCGCAGCAGTACGGCCTCATTCCATCCGACTATAAAGTCTGGTGGGGGTATGAGGATGAGAAGCTGTTCGCCTTTGCAAGGCAGCGCCTGACCGAGCTCTCTAATGATCCCGACACTCCCTTCAACCTGACTCTTTTGACCGCCGACACACATTTCCCGGACGGATACCTGTGTGAGAAGTGTGATCCCGAAGAGTTTGGGGGCAACCAGTACGCGGAAGTATTCCACTGCTCTTCGCGTCAGGTGAGCGAGTTCGTTGCCTGGTGTCAGGAGCAGCCCTGGTACGACAATACCACGATCGTGATCTCCGGCGATCACCTCACGATGGATGCGGATTTCTGTGATAATGTGGCGGATGATTACGAGCGCCGGGTCTACACCTGCTACATAAACGCCGCCGCGAAGAATGCGGCTCCAGAGAAAACAAGAGACTACACGACCTTCGATGACTTCCCGACCACTCTCTCCGCCCTCGGCTGCACGATTGAGGGTGAGCGGCTCGGCCTTGGCACGAACCTTTTCTCCGGGAAGGAGACGCTAACCGAGCGGGACGGTGCAAGGCAGATGAATCTGGAGCTCTCCAGAAGGTCCGAATTCATGGAGGCTCGCTCCGGCGTCAGCCGTAAGGCACTCGCAACCAGAGCAGCCATAGAGAAAATGAACCCGAAGCTCAGCATCAAGGAACTGGATGACGGAACACTGTATTGCAGAGTCACAGGACTGGAGGATCTCTCCTCCTACAGCGACGTGGTCGACTATGTCTATCTCCACATCCGCAACGCGAATCAGCTCTCCATCTTCCTGCCGAAGCTGATGCGGGAGCCTGACGGCAGCTATGCAGTCTCTTTCTCCCCGGATTACCTGGAAGGCAACAAAGACATCACCTGCATGGTCCGCATCGTCACAACGGACGGCACCATTGACATGACGGACGCCATCCCTTACAGCCTCAGCCGGTAAGGGAGATCGAAGAGATCTGGTTCTCACCGGCCGAAGCACTGGCTGATCCGGTTGTGTCAGAGCAGATATTCGCAGGACAGCAAGAAGCCGGCAGCGTCGCTGCCGGCTTCTATAATATTTATTCAGCGAAATTTACAGATTTGCTGCTGCCGAAGCTTTGACTCTCTCGGCGCGCATCATGATATGCTCCGCGTGATATCCACCGGGGCGCCTTGTCGTCACTTCCCGAATCGCGCAGTATTTATCCGCGAGGGAAATAATGAGCCCTTCCCGGCTCGTCGGGATGTTGAGCGGCGTTGCCGGCCACATGTGCGTGCGGATCATCTTCTGCGTCCGCTCATCCATGTCAGGCACCAGCTTCTTCGCAACATCTACGGAATCAACCGGATGCTGTCTGCAGCAGACGCGGTTATTCTCGAATTTCTCATATCTGCCGAGAATGCCAAGGTCATGGCAGAGCGCTGCCTGCGTCAGCTCTTTCTGTTTCGTATTGATGTGGAGCTTCGAGAGAAAAGCACAGATACATAGGGCGGACACCGCAACGTTTAAAGAGTGATCTCCTACGGTCGTCACATTGTGATGTACCTGCTGGAAAGCATTCCGGAACTCATCGCTGTTCATGATGTTCATGCCATACATTCCCAGCACGTTCATGATGTTACCCGCTGCAGCTACCCCCATAGATTTCTCTCCTTAGGATTTCCCGCGTTTCTGCCGCTGCCAGTCTAATCTGGCATCCAGTCGAATCTGGCGTCAGGCAATTCAAAGTCAGTACCACCAGCTCTGCTGGTGGTTTGTGATCGCCCTTCCAGGGCGTTATTGCGTTTCCGCCTAAAGGCGGTCTAGTAAACCATTCTTCTTGTTACTGGTTGCCGCTTAAAAGCGGCTTGTTACATTTCTTACTTCTTGAGATCTCCTTCCAGTCGATCCCTCTCGTATTGCTCTGCGATATATTTCTTTATCGTCTCTTCATTGACGTTACCGACTGTTTCACAATAATATCCGCGTGCCCAAAAATGGCGGTCATATCTTTCCCGATACTGTGGATATTTGTCGAACAGCATCAGCGCACTTTTACCTTTGATCCTTCCCACCATTTTGGCCACGCTCTCTTTCGGTGGGATCGATACATACATATGCACATGGTCTGGCAGCGTTGCGGCTTTTAAAATCGTGACCCCTTCCATTTTGCATACTTTTCCGATCGTTTCTCCAACATCCTTTCTAAGCTGCCCGAACATCACCTTGCGGCGGTATTTAGGTATGAACACGATGTGGTATGTGCAATTGTATCTGCTATGTGCTAGACTTTGATTATCCATGGATGCCTCCACTGTAAGAAAACGGTTTGCTAGACCTGCTTTCATTATACAGTGGAGGCTTTTTATCTGTTCCTCCGCTCACCGCACCGCGCATCTGTTAGTCTCCCCAGCTCTGCTGGGGGATTAATGACTGTTTCATT
>FNQX01000057.1 GCA_900107575.1 Lachnospiraceae bacterium NK3A20
ATCAAGTAGGAGGCGGTGATTAGCCGCCGTCCTCTCACACCACCGTGCGTACCGTTCGGTACACGGCGGTTTCAACAGTTGACATGCATAGACTGGTATGCTGAGGATAGATCATAGAATCCCCAGCGTATCAGTCTTTCTTTATTCAAAGCCCAGTTAACCGCCTTGTTCCCGGCATTAAACCAGTACCCTTTTCTGTCATAGGCTATCGTCGCCGCATAATGCTCCGCCACGCCAAGCCCAATCAGTTTTCGTTTGCGCGTCTTTGGCAGTTTCCACTGCTTCCAGATGCACATGCGAATTCTCCTGTACAGCCAGCCATTGATGTCTTCAATGTTGCTTTTCATGTCTGCAATACCATAGTAGTTCAGCCATCCCCGCGCACTCAATTCAATACGCTTCATGGTGTTGACTATGCTGCCGCATCTGCTCCGGGAAGTGAGACTGCGCAGCTTGTCCTTGAACTTCTTCATGGATTTCTGGTGTACCCTAATGAATACGTCTTTCCTTCCTTTCCCGAAGCAGAAGCCAAGGTACTTAAAATTTCGGCTTGCAAACACGCTGACCGTTCTGCTTTTCTCCCGATTCACCTTCAGCTGCAAGGTTTCCTCAAGATACTTCACACTGGATTCCAGTAGCCTTTGCGATGCCCGTTCACTTTTCGCCAGCAGGACGATGTCGTCTGCATAGCGGATACACGGCACGCCGCGTCTACTGTATTCCTGGTCAAACTCGTTCAGATATACGTTCGCCAGCAGGGGTGAAAGATTTCCGCCCTGTGGTGAGCCTTCTTCTGTCGGAGTCACAACACCGTTTTCCATCACTCCACTCTTCAGATATCTCTTGATCAGCTGTATGACCCGCTCGTCCTTTACGTTCTGCCGCAAGAGGCCCAGCAGTTTTACATGGTTGATCGTATCGAAATACTTGGACAGGTCGAGAACTACGGCTCTCGTGTACCCCTGCTCCGCATACTCCTTTATCTTCCGAATGGCATCCTTTGCACTTCTTCCCGGTCGGTAGCCGAAGCTCCCGTCCGAGAACAGCGGCTCATAGATGGGCATTAGCTGCTGCGCTATTGCCTGCTGAATGATGCGGTCGATTACCGTCGGAATACCAAGCTTACGTACTCCGCCGTCTGGCTTCGGGATCTCTTTGCGTCTCACGGGAGAGGGAGTGTAATGTCCGCTCCTTATCTTCTCTATGAGTTCACTCTGATGCTCCTTTAGCCATGGAAGCGCGTCTTCGATGGTCATTCCATCTATTCCGGGTGCTCCCTTGTTCGCCTTCACTCTCTTATAGGCACGGTTAAGGTTATCCTTATCCAGTATCTTTCCGAGAATGTCCGGCTCTGCACTGTCCCTTTCCTTCCATATCCGGTTGAAAGAGCGGTGCGCTCTTACATGCCCTTTGCGTTCCGCGCTATCTCTTTGTAAGCAGCCGTCATTGCTGGCGTTTTCTGTACTCATTCGCTCTTTCCTCCTCTCCGGGTTGTACTTTGGACTCCTGTTGATTCGGTCCTTCGCGGCTATGCCACTACTATGGCTTCGGCTGACTCCTGTGCGTTCAGCGCCGTCTTGTGGCGGCGGTTACTCCTTTCAGAGTGTGCCGCACAGGTCTCCCCGGGTACCACACGTTTCTTTCTCTCCATCCATCTGCCACATTTATCCCGCATGATTCCGTGTAGTTACTGGGCTTCGGCTTGAGTGGCAGTCTTACCCTCATGCGAGACCTTATATGTGATTTCTGTTCGTCAGACCAGAGATTTGCCCGTGGTTAGTCTGTTCCCACATCCGGCTTCCTTCAGATCCCACCTCGCGATGGACACCCTTGCCTTCGGCTATATCCTTCCCACTACCGGGCAGATTCGGGACTTTCACCCGTTAGAAACGTGCGCCGCCGGGCGCACCATAAGAAAAGCAGCTATTGAATCAATAAAGATTCAATAACTGCTGTGCTGCTGATTTCATATGTGATTGCTTTGTTCGATCTGTTTTATTTTATAGAATCGAGCGACTAATTTAGTATGCTGCCAATGAAATACTGCTCCAATGGACTTTCGCCCTGTTACCCGTCTGCTCCTTAAGTTTTTTGCTAATTCGGTTTGATACAGTTTTGCAACTATCCTTATCGCTGCCAATGAACAGGATCAGGTACTGAGAAGCATTTAATTTTGTGAAAATATCTTCACGATGCAGGCTGATATTGATGGCACTACATAACTCTTCACTTATCCTACTGAGTTTATCTTGATTGCGAAATGGCTTTCCCTCATAATCAACCAAGGTGCATAGAAGCAAATATACAGAACAGCCTATTCGCTTCATATTTCTCTCAAACGCGTGATAGATATCTATGAACCCTAGGTAGGTACAGTAGTAACCGCCGTTTGCCAGGTCCTTCTCTTTTAGGACGGACTGAATCTCGTAGAGATTTTTCATAGGAAAATTAAATTTCTGGCTGATTTTCCTATAATTGTCCGCCATCTTAGCTGAAAGTGACAGGTCCGTTTCATCTGAATAAAAACAAGCTGTCTTGTTATACAACCGATATGCCTGTTCATACTCTTCTTTGCAGATCAGAGCTTCTATCTGGCCCGCCTGCCATGCATTCGCCGGATAAATCTTTGCAGCCTTTTCATAGACGAAGAACATGGTGTCATAATCCTTCTGCCCTTTAGCATAATCTCCAACGAAATGAACCGCCTGATTAAACATGTCACGAAAGATACCCCGTTTAGTGAGTACCCAGGACTTGGTTTTATTTTCCTGAAGCAATTCGCCACGATACAGTTCTAATGCCTCTGTGTACAACTCATTTTTAATAATCGGATTGGTTTCTTCCTCTGCTTCCGTACAAAGTCTATTGAAGTTCATCACATCAATATCCAACGGTACCTTCGGATCGGCAACGTAGATCTTGCCTCGTTTTACAATGTAGTTTTCTTCAGGCAGACCTGCCCGTACCATCTGTTTTCTCGCTTGGAAGAGCAGATTGTTAAAGCTGTTGTTCAGATTAGCCAGTTCATCTGTATCGTAGAGATTACGGATAAGCTCCTGTTTGGAGATCCCCTTGTCACCATGAAGCCACACCAGCTGCAGCAGCTGCGTAAACTTCGAGACAATGTTCCTGCCAAGTATGATTTCGTTTCCGGCGTAGTTCAATGCGAACTCACCAAACATTCTTACATGAAGTGTTTTCATCTCCTTCGCCATACCATACTACGTCTCACTCTTTCTGCAAAATAACTGCAGAAACAAAACATCTCTTTCCTGTTCAGCTTTCTCCTTTCCGGGCAGGCTTCACGCCTGCCCTCCTTTTAATTTTGTCTATTTTCTTTAGCTGTTTCACTCTGTTTTTCTTTGTCGCTTCTTCATAAAGATCAGATACGCAACAAGTGCAGTTATGCCGCCGATCATCAGGATCAGATACAGCATCATGTTGGAATCATCTCCCGTAGCCGCATTCCTTGTAACGGTTGGTCTTTCAGTTTTCGGATTGCTGCCCGTCAGCTTTTCAGACTTGTTATTATCTGCCGGTTTTTCCGGTGCCAAAGTGTTTTTCACATTGATCACGATGTTACCGTTCCCTGCTACCGGATCATCCAGCGAGAATATATATCCCGCTACTGCATCTTCTGTAACTGTATAGGAGATGGCCTTGCCTGCCGCATCATAGAGTGGCTGCGTACCGAAATTGTAATTCCAGTTCTGCTCCGCCGACGTCTGCGTGTTCGCAATTTCTATTCCATTCGCGAGCAGATGAAGCGTAATCGTCTCCGGTCTGATACCCTTTGCATTATTGTTGTCATCCCACGTCTTAGTGCCGCCGATCACTACAATCGGAACTCCAGGTTTCGTGTTGGTGACCTTGATATTCCAGGGATATGCATTTCCTGCGCTGTGTGCCGCATCCAGTACAAATCTGATATATCCAGGATTCGCTACATAGTTCTCCGGAGCCTTCGTTTCCTTGAAATAGTAACTGCTGTACGGCAGGTTCTGGACATTCAGATATCCATGGCTGTCGGTTGTGTAGGTTCCAATATACACTCCATCCGACCGGTAAAGAGCAAACTCTGCTCCTGCAAGATATTCCCCTGTCTGGGCATCCACCTTGTACAGGCTGACAGATCCGGGACCTCCTTCACCGCCCTCATGCGGTTTATCTGGAGTCTTAGCGTTGGTAACAGTAAATCCCTTTTCCTGGCTGTATGTGATCGATGTACTGTATCCGGAAACACCATCCTCAGTCAGAGTGTAACTGATCTCCTTCCCGTCTTTAAACTTATCCAGATTTTCAAATGTATGCTGCCAGTTATTGCTGGGATTCAGCTCCTGCTTCGCAATTTCTCTGCCATCAGCGAACAGATGGACAACCGCTTTGTCTCCGGTTCCGCCGGACCATACCTTGGTAACCGGGATAGAAACTTTTCCTGTGATCGTATTGGTGATGGTATATCCGGTCATCGCCGTTCCGCTGATCGCCGTGCTGTAATTTTCAACCGGCTCCTCAGAGACCGTATAAGTGATTTTCTGGCCGTTTGCATATTCATCAAGATCCGTGAAGCTTCCAGTCCACCGATTGTTTTCTGTCAGCTCCAGCGTCCTGCCAGTATCTGTCCCATCTGCCAGCAGATGGATCACAACCTTATCCGGCCGCTTTCCGTCCTGATTGCCGTTGTCATTCCATGTCTTGGATACGCTGACGCTGGTTTTACCCGGAGTATATGTGTTCGTTACATTCGCTCCCTCGTAACCAGTGCTGTAATTTGCGACAGCATCTTCTTTTACAGAATATGTGATTTCCGCACCATCCTTATATTTCGGCAGATCGCTGAATGTCCAGGACCAGTTGTCAGAAGCAGTAACTTCCTTGCGCTGTACTTCCTTTCCATCAGCAAGAAGACGGATCATGATGCTTGCCGGTCTTATGCCGTCCTGATTATTGTTGTCCTCCCAAGTCTTTGCGCCGCTCACTGAGGTAGTCTGCGGTGTATACGTATTTGTTACGGTATATCCAGTCTTCGCATCTCCTGTGATGGTCACATCGTATCCTGCGGCAGCATCTTCCTTTACTGTATAAGCAATATCCTTACCGGCCTTCTTCGCATCCAGTCCCTCGAAGGAAGCAGTCCAGCCATTGGCTTCGTTCAGCGTGACAGTCTTACCGGTATCCTCTCCATCCGCCAGCAGATGAATAGCGACGCTGTCCGGACGCTTGCCATCCTGATTGTTACTGTCTTCCCATGCCTTGGTGACATAAAGGCTGGTCTTACCTGGTATATGGGTATTCGTCACATCATAGCCATTGACCTTACTTGTATAATCTTCAACTGCATCTTCCGTGATGGTATAGACGATTTCCTTCCCGTTATCGTACTTGGCAAGATTGTCGAATGACCATTTCCAGCTGTCTGCTGTGGTGACTTCCTTACTCGTAACTTCTGTGCCGTCAGCCAGGAGTCGGATTGTGATCTTCTCCGGTCTTGCACCGTCCTGGTTATTGTTGTCATCCCATGTCTTGGAACCACTTACCGCAACGGTTTCCGGCGTATGCGTATTAGTTACGGTATATCCTGCGGCGGCATCACCCGAAATGGTTGCCTCATAATCATTGACACCATCCTCGGAAACCGTATATACAATTTTCTTTCCGCTTGCATACTCGTCAAGATCTGTGAAGCTGCCAGTCCACTGATTGTCTGCCATCAGCTCCAGCGTCCTGCCAGTATCTGTCCCATCCGCCAGCAGATGGATCACAACCTTATCTGGTCGCTTGCCATCCTGATTGTTGCTGTCTTCCCATGCCTTGGATACGCTGATGCTGGTTTTGCCCGGAGTGTGCGTATTCGTCACGTTCGCACCCTCATAGCTTGCGCTGTAATCTGCAACGGCATCTTCTTTCACAGAGTAGGCAATTTCCGCACCGTCTTTATATTTCGGCAGATCACTGAATGTCCAGGACCAGTTGTCAGAAGCAGTAACTTCCTTGCTCTGTACTTCCTCTCCGTTGGCAAGCAGGCGGATCGTAATGCTCTCCGGTCTTGCACCGTCCTGGTCATTGTTGTCATCCCAGGTTTTGGAACCACTTACCGCAACAGTTTCCGGCGTATGCGTATTGGTTACGGTATATCCTGTCGGCGCATCTCCGCTTGTCACAGATGTATAGCCTGTAACCTCGTCTTCCTTTACCGTATAGTTGATCTTCTGACCATTCTTCTTTTCATCAAGATCGGTAAAGCTGTCAGACCAGTGGTTTGCATCACTTAAGGTAATCGTCTTTCCGGTATCCACATCATCCGCATAGAGATGAACCGTGACACTGTTCGGGCGTTTTCCATCCTGGTTATTTGAATCATTCCATGTCTTTGTGACGCTGACACTGGTCTTGCCCGGTGTATGCGTGTTGGTCACATCGTAGCCATTTACCACTGCGCTGTA